>JAIELX010000046.1 GCA_019752635.1 Candidatus Obscuribacterales bacterium
CAATTCTATGATCTAGCCTCGTCGGCAAGCGGAAGATTTAAACTGTCGTCAGCGGCAAAAAGGCTTGACGTTATACAAGTGCATCGGAAGCTTTGCCAGACCACTCACTTTTGCGTTCAATATTCAATGGTGCACCATTGTTGAGCACAATGTAGGCAAGCGCGATTCGAGCTGCTTCACCAATCTGGTCTGTTTTTCGTGCGTCCTCCAATAATTTCCTGAATTGTTCTTCTTCTCGTTGTCGCAGACCGGATAATTTCTCCGGCGCTGACGGCCGTGTGCTCTTCGCCGTGAAGTGATACTGATGCAGCAACTCGTAACCATTGTCCTTCCACCAGTTACAGTCATCTGCCGGTCTTAGCAATCGCTTAGCGTTTCTCAAAATATCGACTTTCGCCAGAGCGTAGGCCGTGGATGATTCATATTGTTCTATCGATGGTGGCTCAAGCGTGACCGAGTTCCTAGCAACTTTAGCTTGCGAAACTAGCTGGTCTCTTTCTGCCAATGAAAGCGCAGTTGGACATGAAGTCGATTCCAGAAGGGATTGAATCTCTGCTTGCAGAGAAGCCCCCCCCCGCAGCCGCGCAAGAATCTCGATAGAGAGAATTTGGTCTTCCTTTAGTGCACTGTGATAGAGCGAGTAAGCCGCCGCAAATTTTACTCTTTCATTTTCAAATGCGGAAAACTTGCGATAGAGATCTCTTCTTGGATCATCGGGTACTTCGATTGGAAGCGCTTTTCCTGCAAGAAGAATAGAACCGGCGACCTGCTCGACGGATGGTCCATTTTTTGTGCCGCAGCGTTCGAGCTGAAGGATTAAGCCATCAGCCAGGTCCCTGGCGGTCTTCGTTTTGTCTTGAACCGGTGGCGAATCGCAGGTCTCGCGTTCGGCCCGCCGTATGAGCCACCTTGTTCCCGATTGCAGCTCTTCCAGTAAGGACGCCGCTTGTTGACGGTTACGTTCACTCTTGTTTGGACTAGAATCTGCGTATGACGGTCCGTCGATTTGATCATTGGTTTTCATCGTAAAGGTTGACTCAAATCGCCTTCCGTAGCTTCCGTCCGGGCAAATCAAAAGAGAATAATTGTTATCAGTCTGTCCGTCGAGTTTGCTGATCCATTTGCTCATAGGACCATCGCGGTGTTCCAGCAGTGCACCAAAGTTAGAAGTGTTTTTCAGATACGTTCCGTTGGGAGTTCTTGTCTCGACGGAATCCCTAGCACAGCAGAAGTAGCCGGTGGATGCGTCAAACGAGAAGACTCCTCTCCATGGATTTTTGAGCGTCTTATCATCGCTTCGATACCACTTATTCCTTTCGGACGAGAGTTTCCATGTTTCGGTTTTACCATCCGAGGATGCGTAGGTGTAAGCTACGCATTTATCTTGGATGTATTCGAGGGACCGACTGCTGCCATCGGGATACGAAACCCGCTCTACGCGCTGATTACGACCGGAGATCGTCGCTCCGCAAGCATCTTTGCATTCGAATCTACCGTCTTGGAATGTTATCTTTAATCTGCCGGTTTTTGAGTCGAGTTCGATATTTGCCCCTGCATCTCGACCATCGCTTGCTAGCCATTTGTTTTCTCCATCGCGGCGCCAGGTAATTTTCTCTCGACCTTTCTCAAAGCAAACAAAGTTGAGCTTGCCCAGTTCATCATAGCGGAATGATCTCTTCGCCTGGTCCGGGTAGTTAATGGCGTGGATTGCCCCGGATGCGGTTCTCTCAATCTTGAACTGGTACGTGGTTTCGCTAATGGCTCTAAGTATCGGTATGGCTTCGGCGCAGGGGAATTGCTCAAGCTTATGCAGCAAGCTTGATTGATAAAGGCGGGCACTTTCATAGTCGGCGTCTGACGGGTCCTGCGGCATGTTGTGCAAGTGTGAGCGGAGCGCAAGCAGCAGAGCGACAGATGCGTCACCACTACTTAGGCTGCTGTTTGGGAGCACGTTCAACGTCGAAAGCAAGTGACGCTTTATGTCAATTGGCAATTCGGGTTGAGTCGCTATACACATGAGCAGAATTTGACTGGCCTGGTTTCTAACTCCCTTATCGTTCGATCTGCAGGCGTCGGACAAACCTCGGACTGCTAATTCGAGCATGTCTTTCTTGTGTTCTTCTCTGATAGACACCCCGTTGGATATTAGAATCCAACCCAGCGCTTTGAGCTCCTCCTGTCCGTTAGAAGTGCAGGCTCGGCGGCAGAGTTCAACGACTTGTCGACGCAGTTGATCCTTTGTCTGGCGTTTTGTTTCAACAGCTTGATTGTCTATGTTCTGATTAGTGCTGAGGGCCCATCGCAGTCCACCGAGGATGCCAGCGTATTCCGCATCGAATTTTTGTGCGTTTTGCTTATCGACATTTGTCCCAATCAATAGCGGATAGTTTACTTTGAGAAACTCCTCAGCACCGTTGAGATTCGTGAGAGCAGAGCCTGTAATACGCGAACACGCTCTTTCAAATCTCGCCTGAAGTTCCGCCGGTGATGCCTCCGTCGGTCCCACACGTTCCGTGACAGATTGCAGTTTGCGAAGCAGTTCAATATCAGTTTCTTTTCGCATAACCTCTCTTGCGGTTTCCAAAAGAAACGGATCTTGTAATGCTTTCAGCGCGTCGAATGCCGCATTTCGCACTTTTGGCTGTCTGTCGCTCTTAAGGCTTTCGGTCAATGTCGCTCGGCAGTTTGAGTCTAGCGTTCCGCAGGCTCCAAACAGTTCTGCCACTGCCACTCTTATCTCGATGCCGCCCCCGGTCCGTCCGGCCCCGGGTGCCAACAGTCCTGCCAATCGGGTCTTGAGCATAATGCCCCCGCCGGGGTTCGAACTCGTTTTTGCAACTTGAAAGTTCAGAATATCGGGGTTGGCTTTTACCAGTTGAGCAAGCTGCTTCAGCACTTCTAAGCGAGCAGCAGTTTCGAATTGAGAGTCTTGTAACGACGCTCGGCAAATGAAGTCCGTCATTCGCTCAACCAACTCAACTTGCTGCGCTGGCGCCAGAGATGGAAAGCGACTTGTCACATTCCGGACCGCTTCTGAACACAAGGCAGCGTCGTTGGGATTGCAGCTTAATATAAGAAGTTTCGTCAACTTCTCAGACCGATTCTCCATTTTGGGAAGGAGTTCCGCCGCATCCGGCATCTGGGAAATGAGCAAGGCATTTCGGAGCTGACGAACTGTAACTGCGCGATTCGAACCGGCAGGACCACCGGAAGAGTTATCCAGTCCAACGGTCTCCAACGTCTTCTTAGCCTCTGTAGCCAAATCTTCCAGGCTTTTGGGCTTACTTGTTAACTCTACGAGTTCCAGGTTTCGAGCCACCGGGTTCAGATTGGATAGTGCCAGTAAGAGTCTTACCGACAGCGCTCGCACCTCAGGAGCGGAATGGTCTGCCAACGAACGCAGCGATTTCTCTATCGCCGCCTTATCTCTTCCCGTTAGGTCGCCGTTCCCTTTTAAAGCTGCTTCCGGTGAAAGCTTGGCGGAGCTTTCCTGCCAGAGAGAACCTGCAGTGTGGACTAGCCCCGGTGTATTGCCTCCGAGAATCGCGCGGCGGATCTCATCTACCGATGAGTTTTTGTCGTTCAAAATCGTAAGAAAAAGAGCATTCCAGTCATTGCGCGTCGACGTCCCGCCCATGGCCGAATATCCGTATTGGTTGAGCAAACCCGCCGCTTCCAGCCTCATTCCAGGCGGGAGCAATGTGATCTTTCGCTGCAAGTAGTCTAACGCACCGGCCGCGGTGATTGTATCCGATTCCTTCCCTTGCCCAAGGCGGGCCGGGAGCATGCCCGACTTAGCATCAAGGTTGACCAAAATCAGTGCCATATGCAGATAGCACTTGGCTGTATCGTCCGTTGTGTCGTGGATAGCGCGCGTGAGAATCCGTGCCTGTTGCTGCAAATGCATTGCTGCCGTCGCTTTCTCTTGCTCGCCTTTTGCCAAAACTGAGTTGTTCACGCACTGTCTGGTGGATTCCAGCAAGTGTGAGATGGCGCCCTTGTCGTTGTTGTTTTTGCAGAGGGACTCAAGAGATAGCAGAGTAGATTTTGTGCGCGTCTCCGCCAGGCACTGTTCAATTTCCGCTCCGGTGATTGTGCGAGGCTTCCCGTCCGCTGTCTGAATACGAACGATTTCTTCAGGGAGTCGTCCTTCTTTTTCAAACAGGCGCTGCAGCGCCTGTGCCGCAGCTACCTTTCTATCGCCATTAGCGGCGAACAACGTAGCCCACAACTTCCCGTCGCCTTGACTTTGTGCCGGGGGAGCATTTCTCAGTCGCTCGGCCTTGGCCAGAAAAGCGTCACCCAAGATTGCTTCCGGTCCATTAAAGTGACGATTCCTCAAGGGGCTTTCCGCTCGCAGATATTTGACCACGTCAACGCCCTTGAGGCTGACGGGCAACTCCTGCGAATGGTCGATGCGAACTTGCGCAAGGACTCCGGGAAGCTGGCCCGAACCATCTCGACACAGCATTAGCAACGACAACGCTGCTGCAGTCTTTTCCACCCCGCTGGCGGTAAGATAAACGACGGAGCGCTCTGTTACAAAATTCGAAACGTCCACTCCTTGCTCTTTTGCGCTGACGATGCGCGCCGTTTCCTGCAAACGCTTCCTCAACACTTCTTGGTCTTCCGGTTTGGCGGCTTTGATAAAGTCGTCTTTCACTTCCTCCATTAACCGCTTCAATAACTGAGACTTGCTTCCCGAGACCGCGAAAGCGCTTCTTAGCGAAGTATCAACAAGAGCGTCGGAGTCATAACCGTAGTATTTGGCAATAATCGATGGCGCTTGCCGAGCGATTATGTCGTGGACAAAGTAAGCATTGCAGAGCCACATGGTTTTGCTATTCAAAGTCGTTGCAAGGTTTTCCCAACGGGTCAGTTTTTCTGCCACCTCGGTCGTTGTTTCTGCGGCTTTGCCAGCTTTGGCAACGAACCGCCCGGCTAAACTGCGCGAAGCGGAGATGACGTCGGTCACGACAGTGCTGGCAAAGATATCGAGCA
This sequence comes from Candidatus Obscuribacterales bacterium, assembly GCA_019752635.1. Taxonomy (GTDB): domain Bacteria; phylum Cyanobacteriota; class Vampirovibrionia; order Obscuribacterales; family Obscuribacteraceae; genus JAKFUT01. Next base: position 5,002 of record JAIELX010000046.1, read on the forward strand.
TCATCGCATAGCCGCGATACTCCAGAAATGTGTGACCAGTCGGTCCCAGATTTTCGATAGATTGGTGTGCCAAACCGGTCACTCCAAGTCCAATGCCAAAGACTGAATGCAGGTTCCGTATCGGCGCCATCTTCCAGGAATGCAAGAATGCTTCTCCCGTTCCAATGGCCGTGTTGGCAACTAGCTGTCTTGCGGCGATTAGTTTGCCTGCTTGTCTGGTGGCTACTTTAAGTGCAATGCCTCCGGAGACAATCATTCCGACATCCATGGCAGCTACCGCACTATTGCCGGCGGCATACCATCGCCAGCACTCATTTGCAAAGTTCGGCAACTTTCTTGCTTGAACAAGATGCACGGCTCCGTCCAGGAATACCGGTACCCAGTCTTCCGGACTGTACAAGCGAAAATTCGAGGACAACGGCAAGCTAACGCCACCGAGCGTAATGCTATCGGTAGCGGTTACTTCTACAAAGTCCGCAGAACTGGCCTTCTTGCCGTTTATAAAGATACTGAATTGATCGTTTGCCCTTAGAAAGACTCGTCCGTCTTTAGTGACTTTGACTGTGCCTTGTTCGTCGTTGGAATTGGCGTTCGCACCGAGTATTTCACCTTTGCTTCCAAGTGAATACTCCTTGTCGAATTCTTTGACGCCGCTTGCCAGTTCGGACAGTGGTGGCAGGCTGATGCCGCCAATGGTGACAGGCTCATTTACGGGATCTACTATTTCAATTGCTTCCGTACCAACCTTCTTGCCTTTGACAAACGTGTTCGTGTCTTTGCTGGAGCGGATGAAGACTCGCCCGTCTTCTTTAGCAATTATCGCGCAGTGGTTTTCTGCAATACCGGTACCCTCGATCTTTATTGAGCCCTTTGATCCTACAGAGATGGGGCGACCGTATTCCGTTTCTTTTACTCGATATTCGCCGACCTTGATGGTTCCCGTTGAGTCCTCTGGACCAATTTTGCTGACATTTAACTGTTTGAGGTAGGAAAATGTACCGGCGTACATTTTTTGGTCGCTGGTGACTACCTTAATCAAAGGTTTGTCGCCAATGGTGACTTCGCGAGCTTCGAATCTTTTTCTGATGAAGTTGTAATCCTTTGCTTCGTCATCAACAGGCACGTCCATGAACGTCAGGACTCGCTCTTGACTTACCTTCGCTTCAAAAAGTTCTTTCACAACCTTATCGACTTCCGGTGCGTTTTTTTCCAGCCACTCCTGAAGTCTTCTAATTTTCGCAATGTTTTCCGGTGTTCGCTCAAGATCTGATGGCAGGCTTAGCTCAACGTCCGTGACTTCCCCTGTTTTGAGATCTCGAATAACCTTGCCGGGAAAGTTTGCTCCCTTGATTGCATCGTCGGGAAAAAGCCCGCCGGCATAGCTTAAAGTCCAAGCACGCAAGCTTGAAGAGTCCTTCTGCCTGGTCAGTTCATGAAACCTTGCGATGTTTTCTGCGTAGCGCCGAACATTGGTGACTGTATCAAGCCATTCCCCTCTGGCCGCCTCGAAGTCGGCAAGCTCTTTCGCGCTCATGGTTGGTTTTGAAAGCCACCGCTCCAACTGGCCTGTTGCATTGTATCTTCGCACTAGCTCATCGGTGTTTAAAGCCTGCCACCGGAGCTGCGCTTCGCGTACGGCGCCCCTGGCGTCTGCGACCCAATTGTGCGCATTTGCTAAGTCTTCCAGGGTTCGAGCATCTGGAGCGCGATCAAATTCTACGGTACCAATGCGGCACTTAGCTAGGTTTTTACGTAGTTCGGCCATGGCAACAGCAGCATTCATCCCTGGCGTTGAAATCGGGAAAGGCGCACCAGGCGGTAGGTTTTTGTTCCAGGATTCAAGTTCTGTTGCGACAGTTTCCGCCCTGGTTTTTAGGAAGGTTGCCACGGCATTAAATAATGTCCTGGTTGATGGTCCAAATTTGCATGACGCAAGTTCGCTGTTCGCGCCATCAACGCGGTCAAATCCGATTTTCTCCAAATGCGCGTGTAACTCCGGCGTAGTTCTCAATATCTCCAACAGTAGTTTGGATAGCGCCGCAGCGTGATCGGGGGAGATGCTCACCGTCGCGGACTCTCTCTGTTCCGCCATGTCGGCAATTGCCGGTTGCCGCTCGGTTGCGTCGGGTAATCCGTCCGGCTCCTGCAACGCGGCAACTGTGCTTGCTTGTTGCTCATCAAGTTCCATCGGAGGAAGGAAAGTGCGGCTAACTGTGTTTGCATTTGTAGTGACGGTCCTAAAGAAGGGCGGATCAGTACTTATCGCTTGGCTTTCGGCAATCTCTGCCTCCAAAACCTTCGCCGCTGCCAATTCATCTTGTAATTCGCCATTGAATGCATGCATAAGCTGTCTTCCTCGCCAACTCATACATAAAAAACTACCATCGTAAATCAGGCATAAATTTCACCGGCAAGCCAGCTCACTGTTTCTTTCGATTCAAGCTTTCTGCAATCAAAAAGTTTGCCAGTATCGCATAAGCCGCCACTCTCCCATGGGCTGGTTCGAGGAGACTTGTTCGCCTGGAAATCGTGTGCTTACCCGCGGTCGCATTTCTGCAAGCGAGATGAAATTCCAGGACCGACCTCATTTCCGCGGCTGCGGCTCGATCCCCGGTACGAAGTTTGACGGCGAGTCCTTTTAATGTTTCTATTTCGGACCTCAGCCTCCTGGTTGTCGCTTCATCGGACTGTATCGACTGGAGTTCTTGCTGCTTCGCTTTTATGACTGTCTGCACTAATCGAGCAGCCGACCCGGTCTCAGGTCCGAACACCGCGGCATCGCTCGGGCGTTCGGAATTTAGAGATAAGCGCACGATTTCGGGCATGGACTCTTTCTGTCGTGCCGTTCCTCCTCTATCAGACCGGTCATGGTCTTGAGCGGACGCAGCAATAGTTTTTTTCAGCTCTGTAAGGGAATCTCTAAGACTTGCGTGTAACTCAGTTGGTACTTCCAATTTCGAGATCGCTGAGTCAAGCTCTCCGACAAAGAGATCCAATTCCGAAGGGCTCAATCTTTCGAAACGCCCTAGAGCTTTTCGAATACATCCAAACAAGATTTCGCGATAAAGAAAACTTGCCGATTCGGATTTCAACGCGGTCAACAGTTTTGTACTTTCTAAAAGGACCTGTTCTACTCCTGAGCAGTTCTCCAGAGACCGTAAAACACTCGTGAGTGGTTCAAGCTCTGCACACCAGAGCTTTTCACGTTGTCTGATCAATCGAACCAGTGCTTCTTGGGTTAGAGGTATCAAGGGATTAATTCTTTCCACTTCCCTGGAGCGCCTTTCAACTGACTCAACGAGCAGGCTCAACTCGTCAATTATCAGTAACCTGTGCGCGCGAGAGGGCGCCTGTTCCAATAGTGTCTCCAATAGCAGGGCGGCTTTCGGACCTGTTGCCGAGACTGATTCTGTGAGCCTTTCCGCAAGCAAGGACTGATAGTCGAACGCTCCACCTGCTACCTTGCGATTAAGATGGCTTTCCAGCCCTTTAAACACGCTGCTTGCTGTTGCTATTAGAACGGTGAGATTTTCTCCGTAAGAAACGCGGGGATTGTCACCGGCTAATATTTGTAGCACCAGCGCTTTGCACCGTCGCGCTTGCGTGGCGAAGTCACCTTGCATGCGATGCTCAAGCTGATCGAGCGGAATTGAGTACTCGTTAGCCAGATATTCGCGAACTACTGCGTCTACTATTGATGGCTTCAGTCTCTCCAGTTCCGCTTCTACGATTTGTGTTCGCTGCGAAATCGATGCCGGTACATCAGACGATTTCAGCTCCTTCAATATGCCCCCGTTGGCGCTGATGACCCGTTCACTAACCCGAGCGCTCAGATACCGCGGTTCAAAAACGTTGTCCAGCAAGTGCTGCCATAACTCTGGAAACTGTTCTATTATCTCCCATCTTAACTTGTCTGTTGGGTGTATCGCCGCGAGTTGCTTTGCTCCGCGCTCCAAATCAAGTGGTGCGCCTTTCTCCTTTAGGTGCATGTAAACGCCGAACATTTCGGCAACCAGTTCTGATGTAGACATGTAATAGAGAGCGAACTCTTCCCTGGTAACTGGTGCTTTGTCATAACCATCCTTGGTGGTTGCTTTCACAACAAACTCTTCATCCGTTATTCCAGATTTTTGTAGGCGGTGAAGTCCTTCCGTGCGCTTTTCTCGCAGACTTGCTCTCAGCGAAGTATTCTCATCTAAGGAAAACTCGATAAAATGTCCACTTTCGTGCCACAGAATCGATTTTGCTTGCTCATGATTGGTAGATGTTTGGATTCGTATACTTCTGGCATTGCGTCCCGCGGCTCCACCGTATCCGCTACTGATGAGCAATTCACGCGGTGGAAGATCAATGCCGGTGGAGATTTGACTCAGAAACTGCAGTAGCATGTCTTGTTTGATTGGCACTTCGAGTTTTATGATCACTAAGTGTTCGCGCCCGGCATGTTCAACCCTGTAAGCAACAGTTCCCGCGCCAACGACACCCTCTTGTACGCGAGGGGGGCTGGTAACATTGTCGATTTCAATCTGCTGAATCTTTCCAGTACTAGTCCCTTGTCCGTTACCATCTTGTATCGCAATTTTTGGTAGTAAGGTCTCGGGTACCGATTGCTTGCCGTTTCTTTCACCCGGTGCGCTTTCTTGATCGCCTTCGTCGCCCAGCCGGTGCGAGCAGTCTTCAAGTGCGGGGTCTATTTCGAAACTTTCAATTGTAGAGAAATCACTGCTCATAGATCTACTCGTTGCTTCTTGTGAAAGCATGGCGCCTGTACTAGGTTTACTGCGTTAGTTTGCAACGCCGAATTGTTCTTTCGGACTATCGCCCGGGTTTGCCTTTTTCGGCGGAAGAGGCAACCTGCTGGAGTATGAATGTTCCAACTATGGCATACGCCGTGACTTTACCTGTCGTTGCTTCGATAGAAGTGATTTTCTTAACGCCGATGCGAGATTGTAATCTGGCCGACGAAGCAGTGAGTTCAGCGTTTAGATACCGATAAAGACCATCGACGGCGGCCTTGTCACCTGTTCGAATTTTGTGTTCCAGGTCGCGAAGTAGTGCAAGCTCCAGCATCTCTTTCGGTGTGGTTCCCGACTCCTTAGTTTGACCTTCTCTCAGCTGAATCATGCGCTTTACCAATTCATGCATCCGCAGGGTCTCTCCGCAAAGTTCCACTGAAGCTGTTTCAGGGCGCAGGATCACAAGCGTCTCAATCTTTTCTTGACCGGGTGTGGCCGAATCTATGGACTTGCCGAACAGTAAATCGCTCGACGCGCGGTCGCCTGTTACACACTTTTGGATCAAGTTTTCGAGATCCGGGTTCTTCGTTCCGCTGGTCACCGCATCTAGTTCGGCTCTCAAAAGTTCTGCCAGAAGAGTCCGGTCAACCTGCTCGAGAGTTGAACCGCTCTTCTCCACTTGTTCTCTGACTCGCCGGCCGATCTCTTGTGATAGGCGAAGTGTCTCTTCTGAAACTGGCACGCCTTCTTTTCTTGCCGGAATTCCTCTTGTAGTCTCCGATGCTGCATACACCTTCTGAAAAATTTTTTGCGCATCACGATAGACTGGCTCAAAGTTCTGCAGTCGGTCATAGCGCAATGACACATCACCTAGCAAGTGCTGTTCTCTCGCCAATTGGATCGCCTCGGTGCAAGTAAGTTCTTTTCCTTGCATACGTGCGTTCGCCCAGATTGCGTGCAGGTCGGCAAAGACTTCAGAACCAGAGAGCAGATAGGTCGCATACTCCGCACGAGTCTCTGGTGTTTTAGTGTAGATCTCGCACTTTAGAGCGTCAGCAATGGCCGTCTCAATTTCCTGAGCAGAAAAGCCTTTTGCTGCAAGCATCTTTTTCACCCCCTGCTGCTCAAGGCAGGACTTGCGCAACTGGTCGAGCGAACGAGCATCTTGATCGCTTATTTGTGCGTGAAGCAGGTGTCCCTCTTCATGTAGATAAAGGAGTCGCGTCGTAGCAGCATCGGTCGCTCCGTCTAAAGATATTTCCAATACTCGTGGCGTAGCGGTTCCTTCCGGGCTTCCCAGTGCTGAGACGCGAATATTTCTTGGCGTGGCTCCTCCGTTTTTTGTAGCCAGCCAGCGCAAAATCTCATCGACAACAGATTGGTTTAAAGGCGTTGCCAGTGTAAGTCTGACGTCCTTGTCCCCAAACTTGCAAAAGTACTCACCGGCCATCAATTCTTTTGCCTCAAGGGAATAGGCGATGGACAATTGCTGCAACGTTTCATTTTTGCAAAGCTGGTCGACAATGAATCTCATTCGCGAAGAACCTTTCAGCTCTCCGTTCAAAGACAGTGCTTCGATCGTTGCCGCCATCCGCACCACCAATTGTTTTTGTTCCGCAGAAAGCAAGAATTTGTTCAGCTCTTTCTGTGTACCTTCATCTTTCAGAGCCGCGTCAACTGCAAACGCAAGTTTTTGCCATTTTTCAAAGTTCGCGCGTTCTTCACTGCTCATTGTCCGGAGCAGCAGTGCAAATCTTTCTTTAGCATCCCGTCCTGATTTGAGCATAATGTCGCATGTAATAATTGCTTCAGCTGTTGCCGTGCTCAGACGCACAGTGGTGCCTTCCTGAAGGCTTAGCATGGAACCGCGCTCAACTGTTTTCAAATTGGGATCATAGATTAGTTTCTGCGGGCTCCCTCCAATGAGCATCACCCGCCCTTGCACGTCTTGATATACGGTGCGGTCTCCAAACTTTACCGGTACGAGCTCTTGCCCGCGAGCTGAGTCGCTACCTTCGGTGAGTATTACGGTTCCCGAGGCTGTGCGCGTAAATCGTCCCAGTTCAACTAGAGGAAGTCTCTCGTTTGTTCTCACGAGCCCATTGCCATTATCTGAATTGAAGCCTATGGCTTCGCCAATTGAAGGAACCGCATCAGTGTCATTATTGCGATAAATCAATGCGCGGCCTTCGGATTTTGTCGATCTTTGCCCCTCCACACTGCTGCGTGAGCGAAACGAGCGATGTTTGTGAGAATCGGTCGACTCCCCGAACAGCGCTTGAAATAAGCGGTCCGAAGCTGTACTGATCGCGGATTTAGCAATTTTTTCAGCTCGCTCGCCTTGTTGGTGCGCGTCTTGTTCGGAAAAAGTCATGTATTGGCTTTCACAATGATCAAGCAATTTTGATGCAAGTTTCAAACATGCACTATTCAGCTTTTCGATTGCAAGTGTAACCGCAGGATCCTGCCCTGATTTGCCGCTTTTATAGAGTTTCGCCAGGTTATCGAATCGTTTTAGTAGAGCATCGACCTCTACTTCGCGACCGGCCAGCTCGACAAGTTCGGCACGAAGTTGGTCGATGGTTTCGGCGTTCGGCGCGCGCGCAATTTTATTCGCCAGCTCGTTTAATTGGCTAAGTTCGGCAAGACTTGCTGCGCGGTCTTCTATCTTAATTCGCTGCTCTTCCAGAATCTTGCTCCTTGCCATGTCGAGCAATAGCAATTGAGCGCGGACCCTTTCCGCAGGCGAAAGCGCTTCGGTTCCGAACCGTGCAAAAACCTCTTCTGCAAATTTATCGGAGAGATTCTTGTTAGCCTGGCTGAATCTGTGATCCAGCGTTGGCAACATTTCAGCTAACTGCTCACCATTGGTGATACCGAGTTCATGCATGAGGTACCGTAAGACAAGAACATCATGCTCTGCGTGGGCCAGCTCGTGAACAATGGTATTAACAAAGTCTGGAGACCGCAGTTGGGCTTTCGTTAAGTACTGTTCCGAAATGCTAATTCCTCTTTCGTGATTGTAGCCCCCAAGAGCAGTATCACGATCGCGTAACGAGAGGTCTAGAGCCGGAACTCCTGCGGCTGAGCCCAATGCTCGCATCTCGACTTGGAGCGCGGATAAAATTGCCGCTACTTTCGCTTGCACCACGGGCGCCTGCGGGTGGAGCAACAAGAACTTTTCAAATTGTTCGAGCAAATCCGGGTGTGCTTTCAGTGTCTCTCGCGTCTTGTCCAAGTTTGTCAACAGACCGGTTTTCAGAAGAACTCGCAATGAATTCCAATCTGCCGGCTTTCCACTGTAAAGATTATCGGAGGTGGTGCCTTCGATAATCAGCTGACTCACCTTCGCCAAAATGTCCTTCGAAAGCTGCATTAAAGCTGGTTTGTATTTCTCATGGAGCGCTCCCTCCTTTTCGCTCAAACCGAATTTTTCGGCGATTGCGTTCGCGGCCTTCTGAAATTTCTCTATGGACTCTGGAGTAAGTTCCTTGCGACCCTGGTGATCCCTAAAATTCGGATCCTGTTTTAACCGACGTTCCAAGCCTTCTCCGGCGGTGGCATCGCCTTCCGCTAACTTTTGCAGAACGCTTTCCATGGTTTCAATACTGCTGGCGTAGACCGTCGCAGGATCGAGACCGACCATGTTGTAGAGTTCGTAGAGCGCGCGGCGCGCGGTTTTTTGTTGTCCGTCACGTCCGGTTCCTTCCTCAACATAGTATTCGTCCTGCTGCTGGCCGGGGCGCTTAAAATTGACAAAGCAGAGCCTGCCTTTTGCATCTAGCGCGAGGGAGTCCGCTAACATGCCGCACATGCGCTCTAGCTGCCGCAAGCCTTCAACGGTTAATCGTTCAGTCTTTTGGTCGAACAGACGAGGTTCTCCGGCTCTTAGTTTGTCAACGACGCACTGCTCGATCAGGACAGCCGGCGTTCCGCTTAAGGTCTCGGTTGCCTCCCACCTCGCTCTCTCGATGCTTATACGGCCCGACTCGCTTTGTCGGGCTGTGCGGTCTGCAACGTTTCCTGTTTGGACTGCTTCCGCAGCGAGCCTGCTACGCGTGAGGCTTTGATCTAGAATCTTGGCTACTTCTGCCACATTTTCGGGGTTCAAGTAAACAGTAAATCCTTTGGCCCCCTGACCGACGCCAGGGGTCAATATGGTTTCTCCCTGTTGGCCCCACTGCGGGTCTATCCACCGGGGATCCATTGTTTTGTACTGTGCGACCTTGCCCTGTGCCCGAAGGTCCTCGAGCAGAGGGAGCAATACGCGCTGAAGGTTCATGAGATCTGTCGGACCAAGACATGTAATATGAATTTTGACGTTTTCCGGTGCTCTATTGAGTTTAGTACCATCGGGGGCGAACCAGCCGCTACGGCGTTCAAGATTGATTTCGCGATCGCCGATCAGCACCCTGCGGCGATCTTTGTTGTCGCGGTCGAGTGGGGTCTGAACTCTGATGAGGTCACCGCCTATTTTTCGCGTTCGTTCAACACATTCCAAATGGAGCTTCTCGCCATTGTCGCGATCAATCCAATGGGCGTTTATCTCACCCTTGGTGCCATCGAAACTCTGAACAGAAACATCTTGAGTTGGCACCAGCTTTACGCGAACATCTCTAACCAGCCTGTACTCTCTCTCTGCGCCGCTGCCGGTTTGTCCGTCGATAAAGAATGCGCCGTCCTCGGGACGGATTCGATTGTAGTAGAGTTGTTGTCCGGTTTCCGAAAACTGGTTTGTTAGTGCCACCATGTCGCGCTGAAAGAAGTTTTCCTTCATACGCATTTCCCGATCAGGCTCTAGTGCACCGACGAGAATGAGATACGACTTCTCAACGCCTTGCACTGTGAACTCTTTTCCCTTGTAGTTCACGCTATCACCTTCGACCGGATTTGCAGAGCCTGCCGAACTTGTGGACTCGTCAGGCTCAGCAGTTCCGACTAGAAATAGCCCCGGAAGTTCCGTGGCATTCTTCGACGCAAAGTCGCGACTCCCGCGATCAGCATTTTGACTGGAGCTCTCCCATGGAGACTGGTCGTAGTGATGGACACCTGACTCCATGAATGAGAAACTTTTGGCGTGATCGAAAAACGGCTGTTCACCGCTAGTGTCCTTATAGTTGTCTGCAGACCAAGACATGGCGGTCCCCCTAAGTTTGCGCTTGTAGCGCTAAGTACAGGAAGTACAATCCACGGAGCAGGTAATGAACTGTTAGTTAGTGTCCTACTTGCCCCGGATTGGTGGTGGTGGTTCCGGTCGGTTGCGTTTAGCCCACAAATCAGCGGCGGCCGCAGCAACTATCAAGTACGCCGTTACGCGACCGCCGGATAGTCGAGACTCTTCGATCACCGCCGCTCGTTTCTCAATCGGCTGGTGTCCCCTTTGTATTTCGATGCGAAGATAGTTGTACAATGCGGAAATGGCCACGGGATCGTTTGCTAAAATTCCCCGCCGAAGTTGTTTCAAGTTTTGCAATTCCGCGTCAAGTTGTTTTCGCTCCGCCTCGCTCAGCTGAGCGCGAGAAGCCTCTTTCATTTTCATGCTGTGATCTACAAGTTCCAGCAATTGGTACGAACGATCACCAAATTCGATACTTGCGGACGGCCGAGTCACGACCGGTTCCAACAACGAAGGAGCCGAAACAACTCGTTCTCCCGACAGCAACTCTTTGACCCGGAGATCTAGATTTTCGTTTCTGTACTGAGTGGCTTCTGGCGCGGTCTGAGTCGTTTTTTGCAACAACATTTCCAGCGTTCCCACACCTTTCAGAACCTGACGCAGAGTATCTTTACCAGGCTCCAATTGCAGAGCGAAGACGCAGTTATCAACCGGAACCTTGCCTTTCTCAGTGAAAAAGTTCTGCCCATCCGAAGAGAGCACCTTAATCTGCTCGCTTTCATGAAAAACTAGCAGATTAGAATCGAAACCGGGCAAGTCCTTCGTGACGATCTTCATATTGTTCAAGGCTTTACGTAATACAGGATCAGCCTCGTATTTGACTATCTCCGACACCTTTTCGAAGACTTCAATGTCCGTCTTCGTCGTAAGACTGTTGGTTGTTTCCGAAGCTAGCCTTGCAATGTTCTCTGCAAATCGTTTGGAATCAAAAACAGTCGTCGCGCGTTCGTTGGACGCACCGCGTCTGCTCTGAGGCGACTTGTCCACGTTGAACGGATCATCAAAGGGACCTTGAAAAAGTGGCTCCGGCAGTCTAGCGTCCTTGCCCTTCAAGGTGAGAGACTCCGGGCCCGTTGAAGGGCTCGTGCCTTCGAACAACTTCTTTAAGTCGGGTCCCTTAGTATATTGCTCAATAACAGCGGCGACCCGCGCCCGAACCTCCGGCGTCAAATTCTGATACTCGCTCATGTGCGATAAAAGCGATGCCTTGAGCAAGTCGAACTCAGCATTATCAATTCGATACCCAAGTCGCTCCATGTCCTCTTGAACCCGCTGCTTAAGATGCCGCAGAACGTCCGCTGCTTGCCCTTCTGCTCCCTGCGTACCGGCGATACTTCGCGATTCTGCTTGCGGGACTAGTTGCCTGGCGTAGCGAATAGCCCGTTCAAGCAGAACTTTCCCGTCATTTGATTTGGCATCGCTGCCCTTAAGCAATTCACGGAGAAATTCCTCCAGTCCGGGGTCTTGCACGGGTTTCGGAACGGGTTCAACTTCGTTACTTTTGTCCTTTCGGTTTTCGCTGGCGTCAGGCGTCTCCGCGCGGCTCCCGTCTGGTTCTTCTGCGCTGACGAACTGTGATCTGGCAGAGTCGGTCTCTTGCGCAATGCCAAGTAAGGAGAGGTTCGCCGTAACCAAAGGATCGGCGCGAAAGCCTCCATCACCGGACCAGTTTCTTTCATTACCTGGATTATCATGTATGTTCATTTCTGCAAATTTCCATTATCAGGTTATGCATGGCGACTTCAGTTCAACGTCGAATCTAAGCGGCCTGGCAGTACCGTAGCCAGGGTCTGTAAATCGAACCTAAATCAGCGCGAATGAGGGTACCTCCTCACCATGAAGTTTGATGAAGCTCTTTGTCGGGAACAGGTAGGAGTGTTGCGGCTTACAGGCTGCCCTGCGGCTCTGGAAGATTGAGATCCTATGATTCAGCTAACGGCTGGCAATGTTGTTGACTCGAAGTACGAGGTTAAATGCCTGGTCGGGGAAGGTGGACTTGGCACAGTGTACCGGGCACGAGACATTGAACTCGGACGGGACGTAGCCTTAAAGTTTCTCTCTTCAGATTACACAAACACTCTCAAAGCGCTCAAAAAAGAGGCCGCGGCGCTTGCACAGTTAGAGCACGCGAATATTCTTCGGGTTTTCGCCGTGGGCATGGTCGGGGGACATCCGTACCTGATTACAGAGTTTGTTGAAGGCATGACGCTGTCCAAGGTTATGCAGGCGGGATCGCTCACAGTTGACCAGAAGCTCGATATCTGCGAACAAATTCTCAGAGCCCTAACTCAAGTTCACTCTGCAGGATTGATACATAGAGATTTGAAGCCGGATAACATCATTACTAGTTGCAGTGATGGGCGACTCAGCGTCAAATTGATTGACTTCGGTCTATCTAAGAATCCCGACGGGATCAGTGGGACTGCCGATACTTTAACAGGGGCGCTTGTCGGCACACCTCGCTACATGTCACCGGAACAGTGCGAAGGACGCAGCGCCGGGCCGGGGTCCGATTTGTATGCATTTGGCTGCGTCGCTTGTGAGCTGATTACTGGACGCGCACCATTCGAATGCGATACGCCCTGGGCCTACCTTTCGCACCACGCTGGTTCGAGTCCCGAGATTATTCGTCCCCCAGATATAAGAGACGGGAAGCTCTGGAATCAGCTAGATATTTTCCTGCGCAGGGCTCTACAAAAGAAACCAGCAGATCGGTTTGCCAGTGCGGAGGTAATGCTCGAGGTTGTTAGCGGTTTGAAGACCGGCCAATTCATAGATGGCGGACGAACGAAACGCATCAACAAGATAACTCCAATATGGTTACCGTTGCTGATTATCGCTCTGGTAGGCGTATATCTGTGTTCTAGCCGTGGCTTCCAGTCACGAAAGACTCAATCCGCAGAACCATCTATATTAAGACATCTTGCACCATCTGATTTGCAACAGTTGTTTGACGCTTGCGATAAGCCTGGCTCCCATCTGCGTCCTGAACTCGCTACAGCCCTGGTCAATCAACTAAAGAATGAACCTTCGCCCGAACAAGCGTGCCAAATCTATCTGCGCCTGCTGCTCAGAACAGAGCCGGGACACGCACGAGAAGTTGCATTCTGCCGATATGCACAAGCAGTGAAAACATATAGTAGCCGCGAGCGGGCAGTGCTTCCTCTTTCATTATCGCGCATTCGCGAACTCTTAATACTTTCGAAGGAACTGAAGGTGCCACCAAAATACGTTCAGATTGTTCTAGACCAGAGCAGAAAGAGAGAGCCTGAGATGAATCTGTCTATTCGCGAATTGCTGCGACTGCGGAGCGGGCAGTTCTTTGTGTTTGCAAAACTGCATCAGAGTGCCGAATTCATTGCACTAATGCGGCAGACTATGCGGGCACAAATGACAAGCGCCTCCAAGCAAGAATTGTGTCTTGCGAACTTCATTCTAGCCAATGGACTAATTCTGGAAGGAATTCAAACAGAAAAGGGTATGCAGAGCTTGTCGGCCGCCATTCCGTATCTAGAGAAAGCAATGGACGTTCGAGCGCAGCTGCCAAAAGACGCAGTAGGGGACTACAGACGAGATGTAAGAAACTTCAAACTTTGGTCTTCTAAACTAGACTGGGGTGTGCTACAGAAGACGATACCCGCAGCACAGGTGATTGAGGAGCTCCCTTCTGTTGAGGTTCTCCATGATTTAGTGTCGCAGCTTAAATCCCTGAAAAGTGCACCGAGTTCAATTCGCATTGGTAGTTACATGCTACAGCGCTGAGCTCATGTTTTGCAGGAACTATTTGGCGTCACCGTCAGCCGAATTGTCGACGATGCTATCGCGAGCTTTAGCATTGAGGGCCGTTGCGGCATAACTGTCTAAGCTCTCGACCAGAAAAATACATCGGTCGAGAACAGACATCGCAACTAGAACAGGACTCTGTCCGACTGCCTCGTGAAGCTCGAACCCAATTTTCGCTTCGATACGTTCGGCCAGGGCCGAAGCGCTACGCACGAACAGCGGAATCTCCGGCGGCGCATCGATCGCCAAAATGAACTTATAATCAGCGAGCAGTCTTTCGTAAGCTTCCTTGCGCCTAGCGGCTCGCAGCCGCAGTTTCTCATCGCCCAGCAATTGCGCATACGCTGTTCGCTGAGCCCATAACTCCAACAATTTGCGATCGTCGACAGTTGAATGTTTTACTGCCGACCAGAGCTGCCGTTGCGCTTCGATCGCATCCGCTAAAGCAACACGAATCCCATCGCGTTGCGCAGCTGATGGAATCTCCATTTGCGCTTGCTCGAGACCGTTAATTGACTGAGCGAGAAACTTCTCGTATCGCTGTAGCAACTGCTCCAGACGAAACAACGGCGTTTCGAGTTTATCCAGAAAACTAAAAGACATTGAATTGCCCGACATCGACGAGAGCGTCTCCTCTAAGTAGGACTGAGGCTCGGTATCTAGAATGCCTGAAGACTCCATGACAGGATACAAACGCCGACGAAGCGATTTAAAATCGGAAACGAGAAGCTGCACACGGACCAGAGTCATTTCAATAGCGTTGAGCCTCAGGGAAGCAACAGCTTCCACCCTATCGCTTGAAACCGTTGCTACCGACGAGTCTGCAGGGCTTCTACTTTCAGAACAAGCACAAAGATGCAACCGCTCCTCTTTCATGGCACCGTCTTGTGTAAGCAACTTCTCCAGATACCACAAAATTGTGATCAATAAATCTCTAGTACGCTCTTTAACGTCATCACAGGCAAGCTCATTGCTGAGGAGCAAGCCTTCAACGGTATCGTTGGTAATCTTTGTCAATGCATCGTACACAATCTGGAACGCGTTATTGCATCGAGCAAAGATACTGTTCAGAAGGAGCGTTTCTTGCTCAACCACCGCGCACAAATCTTTCTCGACGCTGCCTTTTTTGAACGTGCGCAGCACGCGTCGCCGCAAAGTTTCTTCCAAGTGTAAAACGCGTGAAAGCGGCTCTTGCAGTGTCTTACAATGCTCCACTGAAACTTGCTCGCTCTCGTACAACAACAGCGCCGAATTTTCCAGGCGCTCGATGCATTCGAGCAAGTCTTCGGCAATCACCGCAAATTGCCTCTGATAGGTGACAGCCGTAAGCATTGGCAAAAGACTATCCAACATTAGGTTGAGTCCGCGAGCAACGATTTCAGGTTCGCCAGCCAGTTGCTGAAAATCGGAAACTCGAGTTGCGGCGAATAGCATTAAAGACGAATTCAACGTACTGGTCCCCTCGCGAGCCAGCGAAAATTGCACCATCGATTGAGTGGTGCGCCAACTTGAAGATTGCAACAGAAAATACGACTCGGTCTCAGAAATAAATAACGCTGTTTCGCGACCTCGCTCCAGAGCCTTCTGGATTTCCATCTCTATTGCGGTCGTCAGAGCAATCGTCGGCGCATTCTCGCCAAACGCCGCAATAGCGCGAACAGTCACAGCTTTCACGGCAGCGACTTCGTCACTGACGAGGCGCTTTAGCTCTGCTGCATGAGCCTTCTGGCGAACCGGCAACTCCGACCAGAATTTCGGAATTTTACCAAGATACTCCTTAGCTTCAGCCCGGCCGGTGAGTTCAATACGAATCCGCTCCTCGTCAGCAGCCATCTTCTCGCGGAGCGAGCGCAGCGTTGCCAAATCAGGACGATTAAGGCTTCGCGACACCCTGAAAGTCAACGCCCGCATTTTTTCGACAAAATCAGCCAGCATTCGCTCCGCCCGTCACCCCCCCCGGGTACACTTTTAATCTACCAGATCGCCAGGCTGAGGAACCCGGGATTTTTACTGATGAGCGCGTATCGGCAGTCCGCAATCGTTCAAATTTTTCCTCTATCGCAATCAGAATCGCCGAAGAGAGATTGAAGCGCCGGGAGCTGCTGCAGGACAGCGATCATGGCGCACCGCATACAGTGGCAGTCACAAGAAGCCTGCAGATGTAGCTATTTTCAGTCGCACTCGAATAATGAACAGATGCTAAGATTGCGAATGAAGGACCGGAAGAGTGAGTCGTGTAGACAACACTCAGGTTTTGCGTGTTTTGCATTCTTTTTATGTAACGACTCCGTGTTCTGCTTCGAATAATCGTAAGAATCACATGTCCATATAGGGCCGCCCGGGTTAAGGTTGTCCATTACCCGCCTCAGCTCTTTTTTAGCTGAACGTGGGCAATCCACAGTCACCTCTAGTTGCGAGTTGCGAAATCCATGAAATCCAAAAAAGTCAGCAAGAAAGCAAAGTTCCTGTTGTCCTCGATCGTATCGATATCGATGACGAGCATGCCACTTACAGTTGCTTTGGCTGAGGAATCCGCTCAGGCAACGACTGCGTCCGTTCTCACGGGACAGGTGAACTCCACGGATTTGAACGTCGCCTCAAACCAGACTTTGGCCATCGACTTCGGTTCGCTCGGCACACAAGGCCTTGTTCTGAGCGGCAACCTTACGAACGCCGGAACCATATTCGCCTACACCAGCGACCCGAACATCAGCGTTGCCAACTTCAGCGCCTACAACATCAGCAATTTTCAGTCCGGGTTAATTACGTCAATGGCGCCCCAGAGCGGCCTGGCGGGGCTCAATATCAACCCGTCCTATTTAACGAACAGCCTAAGCCTGTCGTTCACAGCCTTGAACAACTTTCTCAACCAGGGAAGCATCACCAGCGCGGGCAATCTCTCCATAACCGCAGCAAACAGCGTCACAAACAGCACTTCTGCTGTTATGTCCGCCATGCAGAGCATTAATATTAGTGCGATGACATCAATAGCCAACGCCGGCTTGATCGCATCGCAAATGGGCAACATCAACGCAGCGACGGCTACGCTGAACAACCAGAACGGCATTCTGCAGAGCATTAACGGCTCGGTCAATATGCAGGCGCTAATCGGGCAGGTGTTGAACGTCAACAATACTCTCGGTCAGATTTCGGCACTCAACGACGCCACATTCACAAACAATCTGGTTCAATCGACCGGAGCAACGGTGTTGGACGGCATCGGTTTGACAGGCGGCGCGGTAACCGCTAACGCCATCAACTTCGTCAGTCCGACAAATGGCGTCAATATTGACGTTCAACAATTGAATGGCACAGTCCATATCGACTCCGGCGCAACATCCGTACAAGTAAAAGGCGGAGAGCTAAACATTGGTTCCGCCAATCTGACGAACGACCCGGTTTTCTTGAACGGCAACGGCTCGCTGGTGCTTGCGATTCCTTCCAACAGCACCGATCTTAGCGGCAACCTCAATTCCTATTTCTCGACCTCGGGTCAGAACTTCATTGCTTTGGCCAGCGGTGACGTCACAATCACGGGCAACGGCACCATCGATGCCAGCAGCAACAGCTCGAACGCAGTGATCAGAATAGGCGCCGGAGTCACGTTTGACGGAAGCGGAAACATCTTGAGCGCCGGCTCTTCAAGCGGCGGCAACATCAATATGTCAGGTATCAGCTTAACCAATTACGGTGAATCTATCACCCTCGTCGCTAAAAACGACAGCAACATAATCGGAAAAGGCAACATATCTGTCGGCAACCTCACCACGGCGGGCTACGATGGCACCGGAGCAGGTTCGTCCGGGGGGGCGGGCGGCGCAGTAAGCGTTGCTGCTGCGGGAACGGCAAACATCGCTTTCATCAACTCAAGCGGTGGGGTAGGTCAGCTGGGCACTGCAGGTGCGGCTGGCACGAATTATGCCGGGACGAGCGCATCATCGGGAGGCGATGGCGGGGTAGGGTTCCCAGTCGGCAATGGATCCAACGGCGCAAACGGTGGCGACGGTAGCGCCGGACTCGTCGGTGGCGCCGGCGGTGCAGCTGGTTCCATCTCCATCGCGGCAGGTGGCAATATAACAACGAACATCCTCGCGTACGGAGGTGCCGGCGGCAAAGGTGGCGACGGTGGCGCAGGTGGTGGCGGGCAAAACGGTGGCAAAGGCGGCGATATGTACGTCGCAGGAACTGCTGGCACAGGCGGCACGGGCGGTTATGGCGGCAACGGCGGAGCTGGCGCGGACGGTGGAGCCGGTGGGGCCGGCGGGCAAGTGTCCATCTCAAGTTCTAGCGGGTCCGTGAGTTTGCTCCAGTTGGTAACGCGCGGCGGCGACGGCGGAGTGGCAGGCACGGGTGGCGCAGGTGGCGCTGGCGGCAACGGCGGCGACAGAGGGAGCGGCTACGGAGCCGGTGTCGGCGGCAGCGGCGGCAGCGGGAACTATGGCGGCAACGGGGGAGTCGGCGGCCGGGCAGGCGCCGGCGGTGCGGGGCAGAGCGTCTCAATTTCAGCTCTTGGCGGCATCTCCGGTAACACAATCGATGCTTCCGGTGGTTTCGGCGGATTAGGAGGCGTAGGTGGAGCCGGGGGCGCAGGTGGTGCCGGTCAAGGTGGCGGCGGCAACTTGGTCTCAGGAAGCGGTGGTAGCGCCGGAAATGGCGGCGGCGGCGGCGCGGGCGGTGGAGGGGGCAACGGAGCCAGCGGCGGCGCAGTCTCGCTACTATCTTCTGCCGGCGGATTGCTTCTGAATGGATCAATATATACCTTTGGTGGCGCAGGCGGTAACGGTGGCGCAGGCGGTATCGGAAACAATGCGGGAGCCAGCGGCGGCGCAGGCACAAGTGCGTTCGGCGGCGGTGACGGAGGCACCGGCGGTGATGGCGGCGGCGCTGGCAGTGGCGGCGGAGCGGGCGCAGGCGGTAACGGTGGCGCTATAACCGTATCAACATTCAATACTCTAACTATCAACGGTAACGTTCACTCTTACGGTGGAGACGGTGGCAACGGCGGACACGCCGGGGTAGGTGGTACTGGCACCAGCGGCGCAGACGGTGCCTCAGCGGTATTCGGCTTCATCGGACTGGGTGTTGGCGGAGATGGAGGCACAGGCGGAAAGGGCGGCACTGCCGGCGCTGGCGGTGGTGGCGGCGGAGCAGGAGCCGGCGGCAATATTTCGCTTAAGTCTTCTAATGGCAATGTAGTTGTGAGCCCATCCGGTGGAGCAATTGCCGGATTTACAAAATACACGGGCAGTCGCACCACATTTGGCGCAAAAGACGCATTCATTGCTCCTGGTGACACGTTCATCGAGCTCGGCTCGACAACCGGTTTTACCGTTGGTCAAAGAGCGCTGATCTCAAATAGCTTTGTTTCGGAAAGAGTCACCATTACCGGTGTCTCATCCAACGGAATCTCTATATCCGCCACATCAAATGTCTATCCAACATATTTTCCAGTTGGTGATGCTAAAGCTGATGTAGGCACCCCGACAATCAGTATTGCACCATCCGGCATCATCAGCTCCGGTGGCACGGGTGGCGCTGGCGGAAATGGCGGTAATGGCGGCAACGGCGGCGACGGCGCCACCAGTGGTGTTGGCGTGAGCTTTCAGGGTGGCGCAAACGGTCAATTCGGAACAGGCAGCTATAACATCGGGGGTGGCGTCGGGTTCGACATCGGCACAGTTGGTGCCGGCGGGGGCAGCGGCGGCTTAGGAGGTGTAGGCGGGCTCGGTGGTGCCGGTGGTGCTGCGGGAGACATCGCAGTGGTAGCACCAAACGGCTCCATTAACGTGACAGGTAACATTCTGGCGGTAGGAAACAACGGGGGCAACCCGGGAGACTACGGACTAAACGGAAGAAACGGGCAAAACGGTTCGACAAACGTTTATTTTGGTCTGAGCCTGGATTTCAACATAAACGGAAGCACAAGCGGCTTTAGCGGGCCCAATCTCGGGCTTGGTGGCAGCATCACAATTGCCAACTTCACCCTTGGTCTGATGCCATTCACTAATCCCCTAACCTACGCCACTACGCCGGACCTGCCAATCTCGAGTCTTTCGCTCTACATTAACTACAACAATTCGCAAGGCGAAAGCGAATTCAACCTTCAAGCAAACGTTGGCACCAGCAAGTTCAATCCCAGTGGCAGCGTAACAATGACCGTGGGCGGCCAAACGGCAAGCGTGGAGCTCGTAGGACCAATCAGCCAGCTTGCCGGCAAGGCGCAAAACTACCTCGGCATCGGAACCGGTCCCCAGCAAGGCATGATTAGCTTCTCGGCGAACGGCAGCACGGGAACCGGCGGCACAAGCGGCAGTATCGGCGCATCGTACGGCGCCGGCATTCAAAACCCGACACTCTTCACCACCATCAGTACCACAAGCACTATTACCGGCGGCGTCACGCTAGCTCAGCCGGCACCGGCCGATTTTCAGGCCCCGGCGCCGAAGAATGGCGGCAATATCCACTTGCTGGCCTCAGGCGACATCAATATCGGTGGCACGGTCAATGCACTCGGCGGAACCGCCGTGTCCATGAACAAAACGAACATCTACTACGACGGAAAAAATTGCAATCCCTGCTTTAACCTCATGCCCGTTGCGTCGTTCGGGCAAGGTGGTGTAATCCGAATGGAAGGCGCCACTATCACCATAACAGGAACGGGTGCCACAGTGCCTCCCGGACTGACAGCTTCAAAAGTTCCCGTGATATCCGGTGGTTCAATCACATTCATCACAAAGCCCAACGACATTAGCTATTTCATCAAGCCCATAACCTTCGCGAACCTCTCGTGGCCTACGCAACTAGGTTTGAATATTGGAAGCGGTAACGGAGCTGTAGTTGTTTCGTCGCCGGTTACCATTATTCGAAACGGAAACGGCGATGTGAACCTCGCCACCCAAATCAATGCAGGCGGCGGAACCTATACGGTTAACGGAGATCTGATAGTACTGGCCACAGGAAACATTGTGGCGACCGGGGTCACTTCCGGTTCGATAGTAAACGGCGGCAGCACAACAAGACCAACCGGCAGCATAATTATGGCAGCGGGAGACAATGCCGCAAAGTTCTCATATGGAAGCGCTGCAGGCAACCAGTCTTGGCTGGTACTGGGCGCGCCGAGTGACACCGGCGGCGATATCTACATGCCAGGCGTTTCAATCGGCTCTGACGCATCATATTTGGTGGCTTTATCCGCTCATGCGGGTCCGATGGACGCAAACAATCAGCCTCAAGCACCTTACGGCTCCATTTACACTTCTTCCGTATCCGCAGCTAGTGGTAAGTTCATTCCTGGCTCCGTGCTGGCATTTTCAAGTCAAGATATTGCATCAACCGGAACTTACAAAGCCGATTTCGTTAAGTTGAACTCAGCATTCGGAAACATTGGAAAAGTTGCGGATCCGCTGAAAGTAAATGCGCCGTTCTTGAGCGCAAACGGCGTCGCAGGTGTTTACTTGAACGCTTTGGCTTCAACTACAAACATGCTGAAATCGCAGGGCGGAGCCTTCTCTGTCGGTAGCACAGGGCACCTGAACATTCTGGGCGGAGTGCGTGGCGGCGCAATCGCGTTATCCTCCAAGACCCTATCGATAAACAGCTCGGTAACTGCATTAGGCACCAACGGTCTGATAACGGTGACAGCTGAGGGCAACGTCACGGACAGCATGGGCATCGGCAATCTCAAAGCAGACAACGTGTTCCTTCAATCGGAAAAAGGAAATATTGCATTGACGGCGAAGTTGTCTGCCGCCGAGAGCATCATCTTGAATGCAAAATCAGGAACAAGCAGTATTACGGCAACAAACATTGACACCAAGTTTGTTGGAGCGTTCTCCGGAACGGGTGGAGTTACGGTAGGAACCACATCCGCGACAGGTCTGGTTGTTCTCTCAGAAGGCGACGTCACCGTCACCGGTACCAATGCGATCACCGTCGGCGGCACGGGCAAGCTACCGACAACCAGCAATAACTACACGCTGAATGCTCCGGGCATAACAGTCACAGGTGGACTTCAAGCGAACAACAAGATAACACTTAATGCCAGCGGAAGCACGGCCGGAGTATTTCTAAACAGAAACCTGGTCGCTGGCGATTCAGTCACCATAAAGTCCGGCGGAGGCATCTATCAGACAAGTTCATTCATCGACAGCCCAACGCTTACGATGGAAGCCGCCACCGACATCGGGGAGGCCTTGAACTTGCTCGTCAGCAATGCCACCACCATCAATCTGCCTTCATCGGGACGAAACTTCTACCTCTACAATGACAATTCGGCAAAATCACTGACTTTGAATACCGGATTCACCGGCTCGAACTTGGTGCTAATTGAACTAGGTAACATCACGGTTAACGGCGCCATCAACGCTACCGGCGACGTCGCACTGTCAGCTTTGACCGGCGGGACTCTCACCTTGAATCAGAGTGTCAGCGGCGATACCGTTCTGCTTCAGGGTACCAACAGCCTGCCCGGCGCTAGCAAGGCCAACAGTGGAGCCATCGTACAGACGTCAGGCACAGTCACGGCGAAGACGCTATATCTCTACTCAGGGACAGGCGGAGCGTCGTCTACACTCAGCGATGGGGCTCTGCGCACCAACGTATCGAGCGGTAAGGTCGAAGTAAATTCGCTCGGAGCAACTGTGGTCAACAACACGGGAGTAGTGAGTTCGCTTGCCGGACGGTCTCAATCACTCAGCTTCACCAATGATACCGACCTGGCAATCGGACGCCTCAGCACAAGCAAGGGAGACCTGCTCTTAACGTCTAAGTCAGGTACGATGTCCGTAATCAATGGAGCAGAAGTTGTAGCCCATGGAGGCAAGCTGGTTCTGCGCAATGAAAGCTTATCGGGCAAAATCGCCATAGGCAAAAACACCTTGCTCTTCTCTGACAACGCCTCTGGTGGCGTTGTCGACATCTATCTCGGCGCAGCGTCGGGCCGAACAAACACAATCGCGCCGGCAAATGTGTCTGTTACGGCCACGGCCGGTGGCAAAGTATTCTTCGGAACGAAGAGCATCACTTCAATTGCGCCCACCAGCATTGTCATATCGAAGGGCGCCAACTCTGTTGTCAGTTTCGATACCGGCGGTGCCGACGCAACTTCCATCAGCATCGGCGGAAACAGCCTGATCGGCACGAGCGTGGTAGCGCCTCTGGCGAGCCTGGATCTATCCGATCCTGCAATTGCCAGCGCAGTCAAAGCACAACAGAACGCCGGACTCATCGGCGGTTCGCTAACTCTCAACGCACAGAATCAGGCCGTAGGTGGCAATGTCATTCTGCTGCAGACTGATATATCAACCGACATATCAGCATTGAATGTTCCTCAAAATGTGGCGCTTACATTCAACAATTTCTTGCTACCACTTACGGTAAGCATCACCAACACGAGCACGACAAATCAAACCGTATTGAATGGCTCGGTGAACTTTGTCGGAACGATTAATGCAAACAATACACTGAATATAGTTTCCGCCCAGAATCCGATTGTACTTTCACAAGCAGCATCCGGGTTCCTCTATACGGGCGGTTCTCTGTCTGTAACGGCAACCGGCTCCGCCGCAATAAGTGGAACGGTAAGCGGTACATTCAGCCTGGAAACTACCAAAGGCAGCTCAGGCAACATCAACATCGGTCCGACCGCCACTGTTACATCCGGCACGGGCGCAATAAAGTTAGTGGCGGATGGAGCTCTCAGCGTCTCATCGGCGCTCTATGCAGCAGGCGACGTCATCCTCAAATCGAATGGCAATCTAACTGAAACGGCGAGCATATACGCATCAGGCGCGAATGTGCAGCTGATCTCAAACAATGGAAAGTTGACAAACAGCGGAAACATATTAGCACCGAATGCAGCCGTGCTGTTCTCTTCTTCCGGCGACCTGACCAATACCGGTGCGATCACTTCGAAGAATCTGGTCCTGCAAACAACAGGCACTGGAGGCTCCATCTCTCTACAGGCTAACGCCTCGGTGGGAGGCACCGCAACCCTAAGTGCAGCAGGCACTGGCACCGTCACGACTCAGACAGGAACGTTCCTCAATACTGGAGGAGCGATAACCATCTCCGGACAAGCCGTCAGTTTGAATGGAACAGCCACCGCTACAACCGGAGGGCTTCAAGTGACATCGAGAGGCGGCGCCACCACCGTCACCGGTGCCTTGAGCACACTGAACGGCGCAATGACATTCGAGTCAACGGGGGGCGGCTTCAGCAACTCAGCCAAGATAAGTGCCAGCGCAGACATGACCGTCATAGCTGACGGAAACATTGCGCTCAACGCTGCGGTTTCAGGAAGGAAAGTCGCGCTTCAAACCGTCGGCAACTCCAACGGCTCAGTCGCGATAAATGCGACGTCCTATGCTTACGGTGGCGTCGAGATAACAACGGCCGGCTCCGGCACCTTCAGCAATGCTCCGGGAACGACAATCTACAGCTACGGCGACTCGTCGATCACCGCGGCAGGGCTCTTTCTCTCCGGCACGGCGGTGCAGGCGTCGGGCTACACTGTCAAACTAAA
Organism: Candidatus Obscuribacterales bacterium; assembly: GCA_019752635.1. Lineage (GTDB taxonomy): Bacteria > Cyanobacteriota > Vampirovibrionia > Obscuribacterales > Obscuribacteraceae > JAKFUT01. The sequence goes on from JAIELX010000046.1 coordinate 29,219, forward strand.
CACAAACAATGTTCAGCAGTTAATTTCGGTCGGCGGCACCACTAATGGCGCCTTTAATATCACGCCGGCTCAGCTGCTCTCGATAAACGCAGGCACGCTAGCCTTTGGCGGTGTCACGAACTTAGGTGGAATAGCCGTAGTCGGTCCGCTCAATGTTTCGGGATCCGGTGCTAACCAGGTTGGACAATCAAACCTGGCATTCACAACGGCGGGGAATTACTCCGCCGCAGGCCAAACCATAACGCTCGGTTCAAAGTCGCTCAAAGTCACCGCTGGTGGAAGCATTGATACCGGAATTGTGACCGGAAACTTCAATTCTTCTATCAAAATGGATGCTGGAAGTTCGCTGACAGTAACCGGAGCGATTACAGCTCCATTCGGATCAATCAGCCTAAGCACTACAAACGGACCGCTCGACCTGGGCAGTCATTCTGTAGGTGCAGGTCTATATGCTCCTACCACAACCACGTTGAACGCAGGCGGTACTGGCTCCATTACGGGCACAACAGCGATCGCCGGAAGCACTGTAGATCTCATTGCAGGCGGGAACATTGGCACGGCCGGTAGTGCCATAGCGGTGAACGCGACCAATCTGCGTGCACTCGCTGGTGGCGACGTGGTCATCAACACTAATGGACCGATCACGCTAGTTGGCGCCAGCGGCGCCGGAGGTGCCACTGTTACTGGTGGCATTGGTGGTAATGGCGGCACCGGTGGTAATGGCGGCACCGGTGGCGCTGGCGGCGCTGGCGGCGCTGGCGGCGCCGGTGGCACTGGAGGCACTAGCGGCACTGGTGGCAAAGGTGGGACAGGAGGAGTACTCGGACTAGCCAGTACCGGTGGCTTCAGCCTCACAGTTCCGGGGAACATCCTGCTCACTTCCGGTGCAACAGTGACCGTGCAGGGCGACAATGTTCTCAGCCTCTCGACGACTAATGGAACCGGCAGCATCACGCAAATGGGCAACGCGACAACGCTGATCGGACGCAACATCCAGCTAACCACCGGTAATCTTGGCGCAGCTCCAGGAGCCGGAATGACAAACGTCGGAAGCAGCTTTCAGCCTATCGTGATGAGCAGCGGCTCACTGCTTGCAGCATCATTGAACGTCTCCGCTGGAGGCAGCGCTTATCTCAAGACAAATGCAACGGGCGGCAGTGCCGGCGACATTCGGTTTACCGGTAACTCGATAACTCGCGGTCAATTCGAACTTGCAACTCAGGGCTCTGTTGTATTCGACAACGCAGCCAAGCTCGATGCAGGCGTGGGTGCAAAAATTGCCGCAAACGTAGCAGGCGCATCCATTACGCAAACAGGCTCGAACCTCACCGTTATTGCTCCGTCCATCTCGCTCACGGCTGGAGACAGTATTGGTTCAGCCCTCCTCGCGTTGCAAGTAGCAGGCGATGCCGCTAACAACGCCACGGTCAATTTGACCGCCGTTGCGGCAAACGATTCCTATGTCAGAAGCGATGCAAGCGTCAACCTGAGCACAGCATCCGCAGGAAACGTCTTCAGCCTTGCAGGCAAGAACATTGTGTTATCGACGGTCACCAGTGGTGGCCGAATAGACCTCAACACAGCAAGTGGCGGCAGCATTACTCAAATGGGCGGCAGCGGTCTACAAAGCCCTGTGGTGACATTGGTCGCAGACAACATCGGGATGCTCTTTGGCGCAGTTGCTGTAAAAGGCTCAACCGCAGCAACGCCAACAAATCTTACGGCAACAGCCGGCACAAACGCGTTCCTCTCCAGCACAGGCTCAGTAACGTTGCAAGGCGCATCCAGCGCCGGCAAGCAATTCTCATTGAATGCAACGGGCGCGGTTCTGTTGGACAACGGTGCCTCCGTTAATGCGGGCGATTCGGCCACCATAAACGGAAGCGGTATCCAGGCTGCGGGCGGAGCAGGCAGCATTAGTGCTCCAGCGTTGAACTTCACTGCCGGAGCGGGCGGAGTCGGCTCGGCCGTCAATCCGCTCAAGATTGCATCAGGGGGAGTCGGTGCTACCTCACTAAAGATCTCTTCCGGTGGTGCCGCTAACGTGTCATCCAACTCTGCGGTAGTGCTGCAATCCAGCTATGCATACGGCGGCTTCAAGCTAGACACCACTGGCACAGCGAATATCACAGTGCCGGGATATGTCTACAATTACACAGGCGGCGCACTTAACCTCAGCGCCGGCGGAACGCTTAACTTGTCGCCGACAACGAGTCTACAGTCCTACGGTTCACTGGGGCTCACGGCGAATAACGGCTCGCTCAACGTAGCCGGAAATCTGGCGGCCTACAACGGTCTGTTGAGCCTGTCTGCTACCGGCAACATCAGCACTATTGGCAGTGTCAGCTCATACAATGGTGGTATGTCCATCACGTCCGGAGGATCGGTGACCACTGCTGGTACAGTCTATCAATACGGCAGTGGCAATCTGCAGATTAATGCAAACGGCGGAGGCATCACCAACACCGCTTACATGGCGGCATCGGGACCGGCAGGATTCGGACTACTGGAGTGGAACGCAAACGGCGACATAACTACCTCCGGATATGTAACCGGCAGCAAACTTTCGATGAAGACCGTGACGCCTTCAAATGGCTCAATCACCTTAAATGCTGCGTCTTACGGCTACAACGGCGTCACACTAGAGACAAGCGGTGTCGGAGTGATCAGCAACGGTGCCTTCGGTGGAGTCACAAGCTACTACGGACCGGTATCCCTGACAGCGGCAGCGCTCAACCTCACCGGTTACGCAGTCAATGCGGGATCGAACACTGTAACGGTGAACTCCAACAACAACGCCCAACCGGTGTTCATTGGTGGAAGTGGAGCCGGCTTTAATCTGACACCGACAACACTGGGTGCCATCACCGCGGGAACGTTGGTCGTCGGTCGCGCAGGACAGACAGGAGGAATCAACCTCGCAGGTCCAGTCAATGCCACCTACTACAACTTGACGATCATCACTGATGGCAGTTACAACGCTGCCGGCAACGCCATCACCATAGGAGGCTACAAGAATCTCAGCATCACCGCTGGTGCAGCGCTAAATAGCGGAGCGGTCAACGGAGGATACTACACCAAGGTTGATCTGGTATCAGGTGCTGGCGGCATCTCGGTGAACGGACCGATTTCGGCTCTCTATGGGTCCGTCAATCTTAAGACCGGCAACAACGGCTCAATAGCAGTAAACAGTGCCATCAACTCGACAGGCAGCGCTGTTGGCCTTAATGCAAATGGTGCAGGATCAATTACGGGAGCCGGACTCATAACCGGAGCAAGCCTCGGACTGACCAGCGGAACCGGTAATATTGGCGGATCCGGCAGCCCGTTGAACACTGCGGTGCAGACCATGTCCGCCAACACTGGCGGAACGGGAATGGTGAACCTCAACAACACTGGCACACTAACCCTCACATCGTCCAGCAGCGGCGGAGCGTTCTCTCTCTCCAACGCGGGTGCTTTGACCACAGGCAACATTCAAACTAACGCTCCGATCAATAGCACCACGGGCTCGCTTTCGCTGATTCAAACTAGCGGCGGGCAAATGACCATCAACGGCAATCTCACCGCGAACGGTGGCAGTATCCTCATTCAGAACACGGATGCGGTTAACGGCTCCATCGTCATCGGCAAGGGCGCCCAAATCAACACTCTAGTTGATATGGGAACACCGTTGAACAACGGCATCGTCTCAGTCATCATCGGAGCCGCTCCGGTGATAGCGGCAGGCAAAGCTCCGGCAAACTTGAACGTTCTCCCGGCGGCTGCCCCCGGTCAATACTTCTTCGGTCCAAACTCTAACGGCATAATCGCCGTCGGTCCGGCAGGCGCATCGGCAGCTACGGTCGACGCACACGGTCGCGATGTGATCTTCTCGACGCCTAATGCGATGCGCACAATAACGCTCAATCAGAACGTTCTGATTAAGGCAGACCCGCCGGGCGCAGTGGTATCGGATGCGGTTGGAGGAAATGTCAGCGCCCCTAGCGCAATGCCGATGCTAATGCCTTCGATCTTCGCAGGCGAGACAGCCACAGATGTCTCCAGCGCGGCAGCCAACAGCAGCGAGTTCACCAACATACCTGCTGCAACTTCAAGAGCAACTGGAACCAATGCTTCACCACTGGTCGGCGGAGTAACGTCCAGCGTACTAGTTCAGCCCGGTGTCACCGAGGGCACTCGCCCTCTAAGAGTGCCGAGCCAACTACTGAACGGTGGAAACTTCGTCGCGGAAGATGTTGTAATCTTCGATGCGAAAGTTGAAGAGGCCGCAGAGCTACCCGTCGCTTACGTAAATGGACCGGCGGGAACGCCAACCGCCATCTACGCCAACGGCACGGCAATGGATTACAAACACGTAGCACCGTCGCCCTCGACTAGAATCAGCGGCACTGAGCAACTCGCGCAGTATCCGTTCGCGATGCGAACAGGCAGCGTATTGTTTGCACCAGACCAGAACATGACTGTCGAAACCGCTTTCGGTTCGCTATCGATCGCCAAAGGCGCGGTAGTATTGGTGGTGGCGTCGGCGGAATCCGTTGCGGTCTACAACATGCACGACGCGCACTCCGGCGATGTCTCCATGAAGCTGACCAACAAGAAGCTGACGATCATGCCCGGTACGCATATACAACTCGCGGACCGCTCCGTGTCGACCTTGGAAGAGGTCAACCTTCTCGGCAACATCGGTCACCGCCGCGTAGAAACTCACGACCATGGAAACGATGTTAGAGAGTTCTCTTCCGAATTCTCCATCCCATCAGCGATCACAAGCCTGAAACGCCTGCGCGCAATGCAATCGTCTTCCGACGCTCGCGATGTTCGCATCATGCGCAAGGTGCTGAAGACTGCAGCGGTATTGAATCAAATGGGCATGAGCAAGGGAGCCTACAAACCGCTACCGAAACGGTCCTACCAAACAGCTCAAAGGTAGCTATCAAATAGCTCACAGCCGACGGACTGCGGTGAAAAATCCTAGATTCGCAAACCGATAAAAGAACTAGAAAGGGAGGGCAAATGCCCTCCCTTTCTATCTTTGCTTCATTTGCGAGTGGTGGTTCAATCGTGAGATCCAACCTTCTGAATCCATGTGGCCGTCTGCCTTGATGCAAACAGAGCTTTCGGTTTCCTCTGTTAGAAACCGATCTGGGTCCTAAGTGTTTGCATCAGGCTCGGATTGCGTGTATGGACATAATCGAGGAAGCGGGGATCAGAATACTGATTCCACGTGGGAGTTCCGTTCCACTTGTTGTTGTGATACTGCATCCATTGAGCTCTCATCTGATCGTCGAGTTGCTGCCGCTGTTGGGCGCTCAATCTGCGGTCATCATGACGGTTCCAATGGGTCTTTAGGTAGTTTCGTTGGTCGTTCCAGTTGTGCGAGTCCCAGTTCCAGTTTGCGGACCTGTTTGCGTTGTTGTTGTTGTGCGAGGAGCGATACTTTGATCTGTTCCATCTATTGTTTCCCCGATAACCGGAGTTTGAGTACACTTGTGATTGAGGAACTGTTCCTTTCTCCTGCGCCGACCACTGCTGGAATTGCTGGCTATTGCCGCCATGAGTATCGTGCAGGCGTGCGCCCTCGTTCTGCCGCGCACGAAACGCTTGTTCCTCTGCCTGGTAGGCAGGTGTCTGCGCCGTGACGGGTAAGACCGCGCCCGAGGCAGTTATCAGGGCGATCAGCATGATCGGTAGTGCTTTGGATTTCATATAATACGTAAAAACCTGTGGCTGAAATTGTTGTAGTGCGCTCTTAGAACTTACTGTCCTAATCAAGCGAATCCTAATGTCTGGCTGAAGATGTTAAGTAACTAGCTCTGCCGAATATCATTGAACTTGGCGCCTTCATCTATTGAACCATTGCCAATGTGAAAACTGGGTGAGGGGAACCGAACTCCAATGTTGATCATAATCGGACCAGAACCACGTCCGTTTCTAAATTTACATTTGTGAGATCGCTGTGAAGTGAGTTGCGCGCTTGCGTTACGCAATGTCATCGAGTGTCTATAATCGATTGAAGAGCTATTAAACTGCCTGCTCGTGAAGGCGCCTCTCTTCTGCGGAATCAAACCAATGAAACGTGCATTGTTCGTGACCTGTATTTTCACCGTGTTTCCGCTCTGCGCGGCAGCATCAGAGGTAGTGGCGCCCCCTCCGGCCCCGGTGGTCATGGATGCCTCGGTACCAGTCAGTTCACTTAGTCTCTCTGCGGGAGAAACGGTAGTTCTGACATACTCATCGAATTCGCCGTTTCAAGTCTCCGGTGATTTGAACAATGCTGGACAAATATTCGCTGTAGCGGCGGACGGTTCAATCAGTCGTGCAACGATTCAGGCCAATAACATCATTAACACGGGCATCATCTCTACTGTTACACCGCAGTTCTTAGCCTCCATGCTTCCGCTATCCAATCCGCTAAATCTTCAAATAGTATCCGCACACGACATAATCAATAGCGGCACAATCTCGTCGTCTGGCAACCTTACAATGATCGCTGGTGGCGACGTAATTAACGCGAGTAGCGCGGTTAGTACCGCTGTAATTGCGGCGCAGCAAAATCTGGCGATAATTGCCAATTCCGGAAATCTTACAAACAGCGGGATGCTTCAAGCAAATCTGGGCAACGTCAACCTGTCGTCGATCATTACGGATCAAATACGAAGTTCAGTGGGAACCACACTTCCCGAGTCGCTCTTCCAATCGGCGACAGATCTTCGCGTATCCAATGTAAGTGGAATCATCAGCGCCTTGAATGGAGACGTCTTCGCAAGCGGACAGATGCGCAGCACTACCGAAAAAATACTATGGACAGGAGGAACAGTTGATGCGAGAACTCTGAACTTTGAGACAGCCGGCTTGGTCGACGCGCACCTGTTCTCCTCTTCCGCCACTATAAATGCCATCGGTGATGCTGCTCAAATTGGTGTATCGTCAGGCGAACTGAGGCTGGGAGACATTTGCTTAAAAGGCGATCCCACTTACTACAGCACTACCGGCGATATCGTTATAAGTGGTTCGCTGATCGCAAATGACTATATCAACGTCTATGCATTCGGCGAGATAAGGCTGTCCGGCGCTGAGATTTCCGCTCCTGCACTTCGGCTAATAGCTGGAAAGATCGTCGTGGGACCGACAGAACTAATTTATGATCCTTCTACCGGGCTGCCAGATCCTCGTCCATCAAACGGGGGCTACGTAACTGGTCAGCCAATTGGGCTGCAGGGACCATCAGGTCATCCAGGAAACGTCATTCTCGATGATTCCACCAGGGTCATAAACGCTGGCACAGTCGAAATGAAAGCCAACAGCGGCCACATCATTCTCGATAGATTATCCACTATCAATGCAGACTTCGCCACGCTCAAAGCAGACAGAGGCGTTCGCGCAGGAAACATCAATGCTCCGTACATGCTATCCATTGAGGCTGGTGACGGGTTCATCGAATTTGCCTCAGGCTCAAAAGTGAATGCCCACACCGTCGATTTGAGGGCCTCCGGAACCATTGTTCTGCCGTCTATCGATGCGAGCACCGTTAACCTTACTTCGCTTACCGGCTCGTATGTCATACCGGAAAACGCAGACGTAAGCACCTTCCTCTTCACGCTTAACTCTCCAAGTGATTTTGCAGAAATCAGCAATCAAGGCAGGTTCGCCCCTGCCTTCGTGACGTCCGACGAGAGGCTTACGATCAAGGGAAGCGGGATGCTAACTTCCTTCCAGGGACTAGGCGCAACCTTCGACGTAAATGGCGGACTAACGCTGCAATTCGTGAGGACTGAAGGTCCAATTACTTTCAATGCGAGCAGTGTCGGCATAAGGAACACTGTTAAATTCAATGATTCAGTCTTCTTCAATACTCGGACTTTTGACAACGGAGGAAAAATTGAGACGGAAAAGTTAGCGAACATCTCTGTAAATTCAAATGGTCCTTTGCTGTTTCATGGGTCTCCTGGATCATCACTGCAAGGATACATGTTCGTTCAGTCGTCTGACAAAATCTCAATTTCAGGGAACCACACACTCAGGGCGGCATCTGGAATTTCATTCAGTACTACTGCCGATATCGTTTTCAGTGGACATATGGAATTGCAATCAGCCTCGGTAGGTTTTTCCTCAAATCGCTTTGACAATCAAGGCAGCTTTAGCTCCGTCACCACGAATGGAGTTATTCCGGGCAGTATTTCGATTTCCAATATCGAGTTGGCAAATAATGTAACCGTACTTGGGTCCGGTGATTTTGGAAACACATACACTTTCCTGAGCACTAACACGCGCTTTAATCTGCCCTCAATGACTACAGCCGAAACCCTTATTCTTCAGGCAAGTGGCGATCTGGATTTGGTGCAAGATGTGAGTATTAACGGTTCATTCCTATCCATAGGCGGGAATTCCATCACTGTTGCACCTAATCTCACCATTAAGGCAAATGGTCCGGTCTCATTGCTCGCGAGCGGTGCACTTGGTGTGTCGGGTTCTGGCATAACCATTGGATCAGGTGTGACTATTCTCGGCAAAAGTGTCCAACTCAACACCCCAACCACGGGAGCAGCAAATGCCACCTCAATCAGCCTTGGTGCGGATGTACAACTTATTTCTTCAGATCTCGCGGTCTCCATTCTAGGTGGTCCCATAACGATTGGCGACAGAGCAAGCATTAACTCTGGCAACATTATGCAAGTGATTTCGAGCGCAAATATAGACATTGGAAATGACGTCAAGTTCGAAGCGGCAGCTCCTCGTGTTCCTTCTTCAATTGGGTCTCAAGTCACCGCTGCTGGTGCGCTGGTGATAGGTTCCGATTTTGAATTTACAAGCGGAACAGAACTAAGAATCAGTGCAGCATCGATTACAGCGGGCGAAGATTCTTCATTACGAGTGACGGGACAAACCAATGCCGGTGGCTCATTAAGGCTAACTTCGCCTGGTTCTATCTCGTTTGGTCCTAACGCGTCGCTAGGCTCTGTTCAGAACATTTTTGTCACAAGTGACAACACCGTTGAATTCGACCAGGACCTGTCGATTCGACACGGACAGAACCACTTTGCGGAGTTTCACGGACTGAAGGGCGTGACGCTAAATGGTGGTCGGGATGATTCATCAACGCAAATCACTCTTGCATTTGAGGGCAACCTGGTGTTGATTTCGGGGCTATCGGCGACGACACCCGAAAACAATCCTTTCACCCTACCGCTGGGAAGTTTTCCGCGTCTGACAGGTACAGCCTCAAAGCTAACATTTCGAAGCCCTTCCCTACCCTCAGCGGCGGGAATGAAGATAGAAAACGAGGCGGTCGATATTGAATTTCCCAGCGAAAACAGAAGCAACATAGATCTGTTTGAATCTTCAAACGTTGCATCGCAACTTGATCGAACCGCGGGATCAACAGCGCCCCTGGCACCAACCGATCAAGAGAATATTCAGTTTGACAACAATGCAGGATCGCCTACTCCGTCGCAGGGTTCGCAACCAGGAGTGAATCAGGAAGAATCAATCGCATTCGTTGCAGACGTTCCAGGAACTTCGGGGCAGAGTCGCGACGGATCGACCGAGCAAAGCACAGCCACCCCCGAACAAGGACGCGCAAATGATGACGGCGCAGGTTATGCCTCGCAAGCGCAACCTCCGAAAATAAATGAGCCTTCATCTCAGGGAGCTTATTCGTACACTGAAGCCGAGAAAGAAGTCACGACGACTATACAGCCGCCGCAACCACAGGGCGACACGAAGCCCCCCGCCAAGGAAACTCCGTTTTGGCAGGCTGTGCCGGGTGTTAGCCAAGTGCTCGGCTACATTGAACAGTTCAAGAATTCGGAAAACGCTTTCAAAGGAGCAGTCGCCCCGCCGCCAGCTGCGGCGCAATATGATACAAGCCGCCCCAACAGTGGAATGACACCGGGGGGAGGCAATCAATCCGCTCCGCCCACCAACGCTCCTGATACTCCGCCGACAGCGGACTCCGACAAACCGAAGCCGCTTAGACCCGAAGCGTGTGGTCCAAATCAAACGTTCATCGCGCCAACCCCGGAAGATCCGACCGGAGAGTGCAAAGTCAATCCCAAACCACCAAAGACAGAGACGAAGCCGCCCCCGAATATTTTAGAGCGAATTTGGGCCGATCAGAAGGATCTGAAGGTATATCAGGAAAACGATTCTTCCATTTACCGTCCCGTTAGTTACAACACGCCTATGGTGGCAAGCGCTCGAATCGATCGACGATTCTATGCGCCGCAAAACAAAGATTTGTTGGTAGTTACACGACATTGCACTATGAAAATTCCCAAGGGCAATTGTGTGCTTGTCGTGTCCGACAATGAACGAACCAACGTTTTCAATCTTCACGATAGTTACCGAAAGCCACTAATCATCGCCATTGGAAATAGGGTGGTTAAATTGCCAATTTCGCATTGTCTCGCTATCAGCAAATCAAAGGCTGCGCAATTTGATGATGTAATGCTTTCGAATCGACTTTCGTTCCGAGATCCCAAACCGATTAATGATCTACCGCGAGTGGTCGCGTTCACATCTGAGTTTTCGCCGTTCAGTGCGCTAAGCACCATCTCCTCCTGTACCACTGAGGGCACGGTCGAAAAGCACTTTGAACGCAGCATAAATACGGTGAAGAAGGATGCAGCCGCCCTCAGTATTGTCCGTCGATCACAAACGAGTCCGTTCAGAACCAAGAGTTAGCAAACTTGGAGGGAGACAAGGAATCCATGCGTAGAAAATCGGCGGGCGTTCAGACACCATTGTACTCAGGCGCATTGTTGCTCCTTGCAGCATTCATCAGTTCACCCGGTGCCTTGTCCATTACCAGCGGGTCTGCGGCTTGGACAGAATCAACAAGTGAGGGCAAGAACGCTTACAAAAACAACGACCTTGCTCAAGCAAAAGCCAAGTTCGAGCTTTCAGTTAAAGATGCAGAGGCGGAAAAGTTTAACTGGGAAGCGCTCGCTGAATCATGGGGCGGACTTGGCGTTGTGTGTCTGGAACGCGGAGAACTTGAAGAGGCAGAGAAAGCATTCAAAAATGCCCTAGAACTTGACGAAAAAATTCCTGAGAATCAAATAGCAATCGGCCAGTGCTATGAACGACTTGGAATATTGAACTTCAAGAGACAGCAGTTTGAAGAGTCGGAAAAGAACCTTCGCAAAGCTCTCAACTTTTGGAACTCGACGCTTGCTCCAACCAACTCCAGCCTGGCCGAAATCAATGAGTTTTTGGCGGAAGCCTGCATCAAATTGGATAAACTCGATGATGCAGAAGTTGCAGCAAAGAAAGCACTGGAGATTCGACAGAATTCTGCGAAAGAGTCAAAGTCAGAATATGAACGCAGCGTGGCACAGTGTCTACGGATCGCACTCAAGAAAGACGACTTGATCAATGCTTCGGCACTTCTGAAAAAGCTCGATAGAACAGACTCTACGAAGAAAAGCATTTCGATACAAATACTGACCGGTGATTTGTACTTTGCAAAAAACGAACCCCAAAAAGCGATGCCCTATTACGCAAAGGCACTACTTGCTGCGAAAAAGGACGGCATGAAAACGGCGCAGATACTGAATTGTGCGCGCAGAATTGAACGAATAGCGAAAACACTGGGACTGCCCCAACCAAAGGCACTTGCCGACTTTAATCCAGAAGAGTTAACACCGGAGCCCAAGAACCCAATCGAACTGACAGAGGCAATTCATCCAGGAATCGACGTGCCCTTCGGCAAGGACGAATTTGATGGCAACTGGCAGTTCACAGACGCCTCGGCTCTTGGATCTGATTCGAACCGACTGAAATGGAATGTAGAAACGCAGGAATTTGACTATCTGGATTCACGCGTAAAGGCGAAAGTGAAGGTGACAAGTTTCGATGGTCAAAACATCGCGATAATGTACACCTCAAATCCAGAATTCGTCTACGAAGGAACCTACGACGGAAACAGTTTCAAGACCCATGGTCACGCTGGAGCTTCATCTGGAATTTCTATTACCGGAACCAGAGTATCTTCAGCAAAGAGAGAACGGCGTGACGGTGCAAGAGCAGTTGCCATTGCTCAAGCAAAGAAACTGGCAGACGAGAAGGAACAGTCGACCAAGCTAGCACAAGAAGTGAATCGAGCATTACGCGAGCGAGAAGAATCAAAAGCAAAGGAGGCGCAGACCTCAGTCGCAAATCGGGTGACCACGCATGGCGCAACACTTGCTCCGGTCAATCGTCCGGTCAAAGACAAATGGGCACTGGTAGTCGGAATCAGCAAGTTCAACAATCCCAAATACAACTTACGTTTCGCCGCGAAAGACGCGAAAGATTTCGCAAATTTTTTGGTGCGTGACGCGGGATTTAGAGAGGACCACGTTCGCATTCTCTTGAATGAAAATGCAACGCGGAAGAACATCATGTCTTCATTCGGAAGTAAGTGGCTGCCTAATGTTACAGAGGCGGATGATCTTGCCGTTGTGTATATTTCCACGCACGGGACTCCTTCCCACAAGGACAGAGGTGCGAAGAATTACATAGTCGCATTCGATACCGAAGCTGATGATCCGTATGCTACAGGAGTCGACATGGAGGAGATTTATCGCCGCCTGACCTCCGACGTAAAGAGCGATCGTGTACTCATCGTAATGGACACTTGTTACAGCGGTGGTAGCATCCCCGGTGCCAAGAGCCTAGAGGAAAACGACAATTTTGACCTCAGTAAATTATCACTTGGTGCAGGACAGATCGTACTTAGTTCCAGCGGCGTTGGTGAGAGATCCTGGGAATCCAAGGGCTATGCAAATGGCGTTTTCACAAAAAACCTAATTGACGTCTTGAGAGAGAACGGCACAAAACTCAACGCAGGTAACACTTTTGAACAACTAAAAAAACGGGTTCAGTGGGAAGTTAAGCGGGACTTTAGCAGAGAACAAACGCCCCAATTGGGCGGCAACTGGGAAGGTCGCGACCTTGTCTTATCGGTCCAGTCGATGTCTCCGCGAGAGGCCGGCAGTGCCGCGCTCGAAGGATTAGCGACTCGGACGGTAGAACCTACTCAGGGAACAGGCAAAGCTACTTCATCCAAGGAACCAAGGTCAACCAAGTAAAAGCACACTTGCCGGTTCTCGAGATGCCGGCAGAATCATCGAGACTGTCTGTCTCCCAAACTCAATTTTTCAAAACCGAAGTTTCGACATCACTTCCTCCACTCGGGGCCAAGTCGGCACTCTTAACATTTGTGAGATAGCTGTGAAGTGATTCCAGCGACAGCTTGTTGTCGGAAATATGCATGATCATAATTGCTGCTGTCGGAGCTAGCAATCACGCATTACTACCAATACATCAAAAGGCTGGTCTATGAAGTTCTCGAAAAAAATTATAGGAATCTGGACTTTAGGCATGCTCGCACTCGGTCTAATTCCGGTCTCGTCAACGGTGGCCTGTTCGGACTGCAATTACATGATTACGCAGATTTGGCTGGACCATCGTACAGGTACGCAGGAGGCTAGCTTCGAGAGTTGGTATGCGAAATCATCCAAGCGAACGTTTTCGGAGCTTGAACAAGAAATTGAAAACGGAAAACGGAACGGTGGTATAACGGCTGACATACCGCTTCCAATCGCGGAGGCCGTATTCAAACTGGGGATTAGCGCCTTTGCCAACTTTGACAAAAATTGGCAGAGCAAGCATACAATTTCTGAAGTGCTTGGAACTGACTCTCGTGGTGGCATTAATTGGAAAACAGTAGCCACCCTCATTGAGAGCGTAGCGAGCCCATTGGCACTAGAGGCATACAAATTGTGCCTGGAAAAGTGTGATCCGCTGCAAACTCGCTTCGAAACGGCTTCTGATTCAGAGTTTCACGTTACGATAGATTGGCAACCGAAGTCAGGCGATAAGCCACAGTTGACGATAACTCAGATCAGCTCCGCGAATTGCACCATTCTGGAGCCCTCCGATGCCAAAGACGTCTCGGTTCGCAAACCGTTGATTCTTTCAAACGATCGGCCGAACCTGGTACTTCTCTATAGAAGGACAGATCCCGCCTCCGTCAGTGTAGTTACATTAGCGACGAGCCGACAAACTAGATCCATATCCATTCCATCCAAAGTTTCTCCCGTTCAAGTACTTGCTTCGGATAGCACAGGCGCAAACTCGGGGCTGTCAGTGAAGCAGGGAGAGCGAATCGGCGTGCAGTCCCACGGAGAGTGGTATCCTGGCGGCGGACTCCCCTGGGTCGGACAAAACGGAATTGCTGGTGGCGTGCTGACCAAACAGCAGCAGGATAACTTGCGTTGCCCTCAAGCAAGCCTAGCTTCTCTCATTGCCGAAGTAGGAAATAAATACGTTCCCGTTGTGAGTGGACGTTTCGTTGCCCCCGCTTCAGGCCAGGTTCGATTTCTCTGCAATGATGGAAAAGGGAGCAGCGATTACGCTGATAACAAAGGCTCGCTGACTGTGTCGTCGTGGAAGGACACGCTATCCAAACCATAAGAGGCCACCAAGCGGCTCGCATCCGCAGCGCAGACTCGTGATCCTAAAGCTAACGCATGATTTAGCGCTGCGGGATGCAGAACTTCGCTGGGCAGCACTATCGCGCTACTCGTCAATGCCCGCGAGGCCGAGTTGGCACCAGCGTGCGGTCTAGTTCCTTGCGAACAGCTCGCACACGTTGGACTGCCAGAGGAGGAACTCAGCGGCGTCCTTGGGCGGGCCGCCACCGTTCGTAAGCAAACCGCTAACATGATCGCCGATTACGTTGACCGGCGCTCCGCAGATAAGGCTTGAGGCTCCGTCAGTGTAATCGGCAATCTCCTTGATATCGATACGCGACCACACACCGAAAGCTACCCCGGATTGCAAATTCGCTCGATACCGGCGAGCTTTGTTCAGCAACTTGGTTAGGTCGCGAGAATCCTCCAGCCCCCAGATACCGACTACCAAGCCAGCACCACTCCACATGTCGGCTTGACGCTCAATCGGAAAGCTTGAAATCATTCGCGCAATCGCCTCGGGATTTCCTGCGCCCACGTACCAGGTCGCAGATCCCACGCCCTGGTCAAATGCACGTTGCGCAAGTCCGGAAATTCCTTGAGGAATTTCCATTCGCTCAAGAGTATTCATCCAGCGGAAGTAACCTTCATGAAAGCCATAACCTAGCATAGCAAGCCAGCCCCACGCTTCATTCGTTTCATGAGGTTGCATAGTAAACGGAATTCTTAGATGTGAAAGAGCACCACCGATGCCCTGAAGAAGAGGAGGAATTCTTCCATTAGAAAGGCAGCCAAACAATTCCGTCGCTCGCTGAAGTTTCCCGGTATCGGACAGGTCGGAAGTGGAGAGCGCTATATATGCACCTTCCAACGTAATATTCTGCTCCATTGGACTTAAACCACTTAGTTGCGATGCGAATTTGGAAGCGTCACATTCAAGTGATGCCTGGTACCCATTCATCACAAGCCGCATAATCTCATCAACACGACGCTGCTTCGGACTTCGTATCTCTTGGCGCAGAAGATCGACCGGTCGCCTTATTGAAAGCCTGGACCGACAGCGAGATATGAACTTATTCAGATTTTCCATAGCAACCGCCTTGAATCGATTATAACTTGGACCTGCGGATCAGTCACTATTGGTTCACTCGCATTCAAGTTTCAATCTTGACAAAAGCAGTTCACAGGTATTTCACATAAATGAATTCCGCCCAATGTCGCGCAACGCCACTATGCGTGCGCATTGCGGACGGGTTACCACCAACTAGCGTTTTTGCTACTACACTCGTGATTATTGCGGTGTTGCCCTCGTTGCTATATTCTTCGAGCTACTTCGCGGCGCTAACCCCAAGTCGATAATGCATTCAAGCAACCGTGAACAAGATAGTGAAATAACCCGGCAATTGCACGGGTTCATCATTTTCGTCGTGACTTCGACAAGTGTCATAAGCGCCATTTTCGCTTGCGGATGGGGGGTGATTCTCAATTTACTGCATGAGGGGAAGGGTGCTGCCTGGAGCGATAGATTGTGGATCTGCGTTCCCATTTTTATTGTTGCTGCATTGAGCTATTTTGTGGGGAAGCTGGCAGCACATCGGGCAACAACGGCAATAAACGATCGACTTCGATCGATTCGCTCGTTTACGCAAGATGCAGGGCACGAGCTGGCTACACCAGTCGCCATCGCGCTCAACCATTTGCAGGTTCTCCATCGGGAGCTTCAAGAACAGAACAGACCAGGCGATCACTTAGCGACCATTCTCGCGGCCGTTGAGCGAATGTCCGACCTCGTAAACGATCTTCGGTTCCTTTCGCGTTCGAGTTTAGTAGAGCGACACGGCAATCTTTCGATTTTGAGCATGGACAAATTAGTTGACTCCGCAATTTCATCACTAGAAAGTGAATTTGCTTTGAAGGGAATCATTGTAAATGTAACGCACCACAATCGGTGCGATATAGTTGGTGATCAGGAAGGATGGCAACGAGTGTTCTCAAATCTGCTGAAGAATGCGCTCAATTATTGCCATCAAGGGAATCATGTCGGCATTGAGTTCAAAGGTTCGGAGACTGAGATGGAAGTTTCCGTTTCAGATAATGGACCGGGGATTGCTCCAGACGAAGTTGATTTCGTATTCGAGCGGTTTTACCGTTCCAAGACCTCAACCGTGCGCTCCGGAACCGGGCTGGGATTGGCAATAGTGAAAGCGGTCGTTGACAGCCAGGGTGGCGAAGTTTCCGTATCCAGCAAACTCGGTGAGGGAACAACGTTTACCTTGAAGGTACCGCGAAATCCCAAACCGCATCCGATGCTCACATTTCTGGCAAAGGACACCTTTTAGACATGGCGAAGATTTTGATTGTGGACGACGAAGCGGATCTTCGATCGTCAGTGCGAGATTGGCTTGCTATGGACGGTCACAGAATCGAAGAAGCGACAGATGGATCCGAGGCGCTTGAGCTTATGCAGGCAAGCGAGTTCGACGTTGTCGTGCTCGACCTGATGCTTCCCAAAATAAACGGATTCGAAGTTTGTAGAACTTACCGAAGAGCAGGCGGTTCTGCGAGAATTCTGATGCTAACCGCAAAAGACTCCATCAGCGACAAACAAGATGGGTTTGAGTGTGGAGCCGACGATTACCTGGTTAAACCGATCAATCTGCAAGAACTTTCAATTCGTGTGCGTGCGCTGATGCGGCGTTCGATTGTTGTTGCTGGCGCGCAATTAGTAGTAGGCGACTTGGTTTTGGACACTGCAACCCACCGCCTTTTCAAAGGGGGCGAAGAAGTTAAACTCGTAGCGCAAGAACTTGCGCTGCTTGAATTTTTTATGCGTGAACCCAATCGAGTGTTCAGCGCTGAAACATTGATTCGACAAGTTTGGAGAGGTCAGTCGTCACCGTCTACGGTGAGAACTCACATTAAGACGTTGAGACAAAAGATAGAGCGTGACGGTACTTCACCCCAGATCGAGACTATTCAAAAACTCGGCTATTGCCTGCGCGTGTGAGTGTAAAAATCTGAGCAATTGGCATCAGTCCACTCGTCCGTCGACTCGGCTTCATCAAGTACCTGTCACCGGATTTGGCGCGCCGAGATTTAACATTCGTGAAATACCTGTGAAGTGGATTCCCTACGCGCCTTGCCGGGTGTCCTACGCCACTTCATAATGGTCTCAGTGCGTATGGAAGCGAAATGGCTGAGAGGGAACTTCTACTCAGCTAACGACCGTATTGAAAAATTAGACTGCGTTCCGGAAAGGAGTGTATCAATGAAGCCCGAACGGGTGAAACTTTGTGCTGCCGTTGGAGTCCTGCTGTTTTGTGCCGGAGTTCCGGCTGAAGCATCGCGCAGCGCCAAAGACATGTACTTTGACCAGCTTGAGGCCCCGGGTGAGCAAGTAAACACAGGTTTCAAATACTGGATTGAGCTGAAGCGCAGCGGTGTCATAAAGCTTGTCGACAATCGATTTGCGTTTCGCTCTGGCGACGAGATTCGCTTTCGAGTTGTACCGAATCTTACAGGGCACGCCTATGTTGTTTTGTCCAAGGGAACTTCCGGTGTGCAGAAAGTCTTGTTTCCCAATCAACGGGAGGCAGGAGGAAAAGTGGTGGCAGGGAAAACGGTAGTTCTGCCGGCAAAAGGCTACTTAAGATTCGATAGTACTCCCGGCGATGAACTTGTACGAGTGGTTCTGTCGCGACAACCACTCAGTTCCGCAGCGTTGCTTGAACCGGGATCATCCAATTGGGCAACAATCGCGAGTTCATCCTCCGGTGCACAAACATATGGGGAATCAACGCTAGTTGCATTTCCTGACGCTGAAAACGTCAAGGTCGACTTTTCAAATGAGGGGAAGCCCCCCGACGAGTCTTCAGCCAAATACGCGAAAGATCTCGATTATGTTGCACCCGCAACCCCGACAAGAAGAACCAGCAGGGTGCGCGTTCCCTCTCGTAGAACAGTCCGAAGATCGCCCAACCGCACGCAAGCAGATCCTCTGGCTGCGGCCATGCGCCCGGGCGGCGTTACCGTAATAAACATCGAGCCATCCGAAAATCTGGGCGCAGATATTCATTTGAATCATCGATGACTTTTTCAATTTCTCAGGTGAAACCGTAGGAGGTTCGATTTGATGAGTTCAGTTCTCGAAAGAACAGTTTTTTCGATATTAGCTGTTGGCCTAATAGTATTGCCGGCAGTGGCGGCAGATTCCAAAACAAAGAATCTCTACTTAGAGCAAGCACGAAAGCCCGACAAGCCGCTAAACACAGGCGTGAAGTATTGGATTGAATTGGAGCGCGACGGCAAAACCTCAAAGGTGAGCCACAGAACCGCGTTCAAGAAGGACGATCGCATTCGCTTTCACGTCATTCCAAACATGGATGGATTCGCGTACATAGTTATGCTCCAGGGTAGCAACGGCGATAACTCCGTACTCTTCCCCGCTAAGGGCGCGTCGGAAAACAAAATTCACGCCAACAAAGAAATTGTCATTCCAACGGAAGGCGCCAACCTCAAGTTCGATGACAAGGCCGGGTTGGAGACCTTGCGCCTGGTGTTCTCTCGGAAAGATCTGGACCCGGACTCACAGCTTAAGCCGACAAGCGGCACGGCTGTAATGCTTGCTGCTAAGCCCGGAAAAAAGAGTTTCGTACCAAATGGCTACAGCGTAGACATTACGACGGCAAAGAACGAGAGCAAGGAGCCCGCCACGAAGAGCTTGACCCTTGAAACCGCCGAGGGACGAGCAGCGGAAGGCGGCGAGGTGATTGTCGTATCTGATGCGCCGAATCGCCCGCTAAATGTGGACATAGCCTTGATGCACGAGTAGACCATGAATCGCGCATTCGCATCCCTCTTCCCGCGAGATCGAGCGCGGACTTTGCTTCCTCAACTGATTGCATTTTTCGTGCTTGTCTCCATGCTTGTGCTACAAGGCAACGTCGGCGCAGCGGCTACGCCTTTGAAAAATGCAAGCTACGCGCGCGACCTTTTCTTCGACCAGGACAAGCAGCCAGGCGTAGAGGCGAACAATGGCATTTCCTTCTGTCTTGAACTCCATCGACAAGGAGAAGCACCGAGGCTCTGCAACACCGACACCAAGTTTCGCTCCGGCGACGGAGTCAAGCTACACCTCAAGACCAATTTCCCCGGATACGTCTACGTGGTAATGACTAGCGGCAGTTCGGGGAGGCGAGCGGTTCTATTTCCTCCGGCAAGTCAAGGCTCACACTTTGGTGTTGAAGGCGGAAAGGAATATGTGATCCCTGCCAGCGGGGTCCTGAGATTCGACAACCAGCCCGGGGTCGAGAACCTGCGCATTCTCATGTCCAGGGCGCCAATCGCCGATAGCCTCAGTTCTCAGAGTGTGAAAAATCTTGTTCTGGAAACAGCCCTCACAAATGGTGGCAACCAAGCACTCGAGGGACTAAGCGTTTCGAGTGATCGCAACATTGCAAAGCGTGACTCAGCCAACGGCGGACATCTAACTTATGTAGTGAACGAGCATCCCTCCGATTCAGTCGCCATTAATTTTGGACTCAGGCACGATGGGGTCGGATCGGAAACTCAAACAAGCATTACTGGCGGTGGCGCTGTCGCCAATTCGACTGGCAGTGGAGAGAGTAGTGCGACTCCACGCCCTGGACGCATTTCTCCGCCCGCGAACACCGGTGTGAATCGTCCACTCACAGACAAGTGGGCACTTTCCATAGGCATCGGCGAATTCATGATTGGCGGGAACAACTTAAAGTCGCCCGCCAAAGATGCGAAGGATCTCTCCGCTAGTCTGGTTCAAGAATTCAATTTCGCACCATCGCATGTGCATACTCTGGTAGACGCAGAGGCCACGCGAGCAAACATTGTGAGCCAGCTAGAGACCTGGCTTGCTCCACGAGTGCGAGCGGACGACCTCGTTCTACTCTATGTCTCAAGCCACGGTACCGATAAGCAGCCAGTAGGCGGCAACTTCATTGTCACCTACGACTTCGACGGCAAGACACAAATGGGACTGCTCATGCAAGATCTGGGAAATCTGATCAAGAGCAAAATAGCATCGGATCGCGTCGTGGTTGTTCTCGACACTTGCTTCGCCGCAAATGCAAAATCGAAGTCGCTCGATACCAAGGACTACCTCGACGATGTGCTTCAAGGCGCAGGACGCATCATCGTCAGCGCCTGCGATATGGATGAAACCTCGCTCGACACTTACAGCCGTTACGGCAATTCTTTATTCACCTATCACTTGCTGCAAAATCTGCGCAAGCAACCGCGATTGAAGCAAGCGTTCGACGAGACTCGCCGCACCGTAATCCAAGACGCCTCGTTGATGCGCGCAAGACAAACACCCGTCATAAATTACGATCGCTGGCAAGGCAACGACATCGTCTTTTCCGCCAAGCCCGTTAATCCGCAGCCGTAGCAGCGAAATCGGACAAAGAGGGTGGTGACTTCATGACTACAGCTATTGACCACAGAGGAGAGAAATGATGATCCGGAACGCGCGACAATGGAGCCAGGTTCAGACATGCCTATTGTCGATCAGCTTGGTCCTGCTCCTCAATCCGGTCTTGAACGTAAACGTTTGCGCAGCCGAAAGCGAGTCAGAGTTAACACAAAAAGTAGTCGAATGGGAAAACAAGTTAAGATCCGCGGACTCGTACACGAAGAAGTCTACAGAGACTTGCCTGGCTTACGCGCTCAATTCTCGCTCAGACTTCTACAACGAACATGCCAAGACCGACCTTGCCGAAGCAGACCTGAATCGCGCGGTTCAGCTAGATTCTGCACTGGGTCTTCCCTGGCGCGCTAGATTTTATATGAAGACTGGAAAAACTGAGCTGGCGGAGGCTGATTGGAATCGGGCCGTCGAACTCGAACCAAAAAAAAATCTGGCGGATCGAGCGAAATTCTACGAGAAGGGTAAGAAGACGGAACTGGCGGAGGCCGATTGGAATCGTGCGGTTCAGCTCCAGCCCGAGTACTACCTAGATGATCGCGCCGAGTTCTACGAAAAAATCGGCAAGTGGGAACTCGCGGAAGCTGATAGGAATCGCGCAGTGCAGCTTAAGCCAGAAGACTCTTACAACCGCAGTGATCGTGCGCGGCTCTACGAGAAACTCGGAAAGTTTGACCTTGCCGAGGCCGACTGGAATCATGCGGTGCAACTCCGCCCCGAAGACAGACTTCAGAGTCGAGCAGCGTTCTACGAGAAGATTGGCAAGATGGAACTCGCCGAGGCCGACCTGAATCGTGCTGTACAACTCAAGCCCGAAGAAAATCTTCGCGTGCGCTCAAGTTTCTACGAAAGGATTGGCAAGCTTGACCTTGCCGAAGCAGACTTGAATCGCGCGGTGCAACTCAAGTACGACGAATACGATTACTACCGTCGAGCAAAGTTTTACGAGAAGCGCGGAAATTTGGAGCTTGCAGAGGCGGACATGAATCGCGCAGTGCAGCTCGATCCCAAGTCTCGCCTTGACGCGCGCGCTGGATTCTATGAGAACGTCGGTAAGCTTTCTCTGGCGGAAGCGGACTTAATTCGTTACTCTTCACTGAATGTTGAGAATTCATCGGGACTTCTCAACCTTGCGAGGTTTTATGAGCAAACGGGCAAGAATGAGCTTGCTGAGGCAAATTTCAACAGAGCTGTTCAACTTTTCTGCAAGAGCGAATATCATGCAGGTTATTCCTACTCCGCGAGAGCTCGCTACTACGAAAAGCGCGGAAAGACAGAGCTTGCGGAGGCTGATTGGAATCGCGCAGTCGAACTCAAACACGACTCATCCTATGTGTCCCAAAGGGCGGAATTCTATGAGCGTTTAGGAAAGTTTGATCTTGCCCTGCATGATCTTGATTCCATTTATGTTGATGGACGTAGCGCCTGCGCACTTCAGAGAGCACTACTGCTCCTCCGAATGGGCAAAAAGGAATTGGCAGAAAGAGATCTCAAGGAAATCGTTAGCCTTCGCCCCAAAGGCTATGAACCAGAATCTTTGACTTTGGCAAAATGCTACCTTGTCCTTGGTCAGCCCAATCTTGCCGTGGATTGCTTGAGTAAGTTTCGCCAGCTCACTAGCGACCGCGAATGGGTTCTGTCAATCGCTAATGATCGAATGAACAAACGAAAGGAAGCGGCAGATCTCTATTCTAAGTTTTTGGAGAAACGCCACGACTCCGCAAAGTCATACCAAAGTGCCGCTCAAGAGTGTGAATATGCGCGCCAACGCCTAATCGCCCTAGGTGTCAAACCCGCATACGGTCCGTTTCCGCTAGCAAGCAATTGCAAGCAGCCGCTTGCTGAAACGTTGCAATTGTCTTCGGCTCCAATGGTGGCATCGGCATCTTCGAGTTCCCGTCCAGCTCCATCTGCGGCCCAGCCCCATAGTATAGACGCCACTGAGATCAAGCCTTCAACCAAGACAATCAGAGATAAGTGGGCGCTTGTTGTTGGCGTAAGCAAATTTCACGATAAGCGAATTCCCCAGCTTCGATACTCGGCGAAAGATGCGAGAGACTTTCGCGACTTCCTGGTGAAGGAAGCGAATTTTGCGCCGGACCATGTGCGCCTTTTGCTCGACGAGAAGGCGACAGAGCGGCGCGTGATGTCTGAGCTCGGCAACAAGTTTCTGGCTCGGGTGGCCAAACCCGATGATCTAATAGTGCTCTTCTTCTCGACGCACGGAAGCTCTGCCAAGGCAGATATCCGGGGGAAGAACTACATCGTTGCGTATGACAGTGATAGAGATGACCTCTATACGACGGGCATTGAAATGCAAAAAATAGTCGAATCAATAGATGATCGAGTCATTAGTGGCCGAACCCTTCTGGTGCTCGATGCTTGTCACAGCGGCGCCACTACAAATGGTGCAAAGGCTATGGGGGATGGTGGAAATTTTGATGCGCAGGAACTGGCGCAGGGTTCGGGAAAATTGGTCATCTGCTCAAGCCAACCAGACCAGATATCGTGGGAGTCAACCCGTTATCAAAACGGAATCTTCACGCGAAAGCTGCTGGAAGGGTTTAGATCGAATGGAAAAAATACCAAACTAGGTGATGCATTCAACGTTTTGCGATCAGCTGTCAGATCCGAAGCACAAGAAGACCATGCTGCAAAACAGGAGCCCGTACTAAAAAGCAAATGGGACGGCAACGACCTCTTGCTCTGCGCCCCTCCATCGGCGCCTCAGGCTCTTCCTGCGGCGGTGAAACAGATTCTTGAACCCGACAGCTCGTCCGCTCTGGCACCGCCTCTTCCCCCAACTACGACCCAAAAGCGTCCCACGAGAACACCACTACGCAAGTAACATCATCATAGGTGGAGTGCTGCCCTCTAGGCATTTGCATCGACCAATTAGAATCTGAATATGGGGTCTTCACTCTATGACTTTTGACAACAGAGCTTCTTCCTCGTCAGCAGCGATAACTCGCACTAGCATGCCAATTGAGAGGAAACAGACGACGCAGTTTTGGACGGTGAGGGGACTCTGTTTATTGACGCTGCTGATGTTTTCATTGAGTGCGATGGAACCATGCGGTGCAGAGGTTACAGGATGGACTCGGTACTACAAGGAGTGGAAGAAGTGCTTCGACGTCGGCGATTTTAAGGGCGCAGTGGAAGTAGCCACCCGCGAATTGGAGAAGCATCCGCGATCGTTTGGTGCCTTAAGTCTCAGAGGCCAGACATACATGGAGCTTGAGGAGTATCAAAAGGCCTTGGACGATGCGAATGCAAAAATGGGAATCAAAGAAGAGCATTTCCTAACCATGTCAAATCACTTGGACAAGGCAGAGGCTCTAATTGGATTAAAATCCTGGGAGGAAGCGCTTCGAGAATTAAGGCTTTATCAAAGTGATGCTGGAGAGCATGTAATCGGAGAACTCCCAATCAAAATGCAGCTCTGCCGCGACAAGATTGCAGCGAAGAACGAACCTCCCGCCAAAGAACTGGACATAAAAGCGTTGGCGCAACAACTT
Source organism: Candidatus Obscuribacterales bacterium (assembly GCA_019752635.1). Lineage (GTDB taxonomy): Bacteria > Cyanobacteriota > Vampirovibrionia > Obscuribacterales > Obscuribacteraceae > JAKFUT01. Next base: position 53,656 of record JAIELX010000046.1, read on the forward strand.
GCCGCAGTCATGGAGGAAAAGCAGAAGGCAAAGGCTCAGGAAAACTCAGCAGTAGCAGAAGTGACGCCACAAGCTGATGCTAAGCCCGTAAACCGGCCGGTAAGAGATAAGTGGGCGCTTGTAATTGGTGTCAGCAAGTTTCAGGACAAGACCATTCCCGAGTTGCGCTTTGCTGCGAAAGATGCAGAAGACTTTAGCAAGTTTCTTGTGAACAACGCGAACTTCTCCAAGGATCACGTTCGCTTGCTTACCAATGAATCCGCAACTCAAAGACGCATCCTGGATGAACTCGGCGATAAGTTTCTACCGCGTGTGGTCAAGCCTGATGACTTGGTTGTTATCTATTTCTCCAGTCATGGAAGTCCGAGCCGTTCAGATGTTCGAGGAAAGAATTTCTTGATTGCTCACGACAGCGAGAAGAGAAACCTGTATGCAAGTGGAATCGAAATGCAGCAACTGTCTGACGTGATTAAGGACCGGGTGCAATCTGATCGCGTACTACTTGTTCTGGACGCATGCCACAGTGGGGCCACCACTCCGGGAGAGAAAGGCGGCGAGTCCGATGCCAATTTCAATTTGCAGGCAATCCCACTGGGCAGCGGGCAGACGGTTATCTGTTCTAGCAAGGCAGAAGAACGCTCATGGGAAAGCAAACGGTACGAGAATGGTGTTTTTACAAAACGGTTGATGCAAGCGCTCATACAGGATGGTGAGCAAACGACTATCGATAAGGCGTATTCTCACTTGAGCAAGCAAGTTGAGGATGAAGTACAGCAGGATCAAGCAGCCAAGCAGACACCTGTATTTCGCAGCACCTGGAAGGGGAACAATCTCATGCTCTGTACACCGCCCGCAGCCCCGGAACCGATGCCTGACGCAGTCCGTTCACTTCTCGCTCCCGAACGTTGTGAGTCCCGAAAGTGAGGGTCGTATGAACATTTTATGGTATGGACTGATTCGGAGGAGCCGCTGGAGTATGAATCCTTCTACGCGCGTCTAATCTCCCGTGTCGCTAGTGCTGTGCCTACTCGCGGTTGGTTCTTTCACTCCTATGTCCTGCGCAAGCAGCCTTTTGGAACTCCAGCAAATGGTTGTTGATGGTCGATGCGAAGAAGCAATAGCGCAGCTCGACAAACGTATCGCTAAATCCCCGAAAGACCCGTTTCTTCTCTATAATCGAGGACAAGCGTATCTAGGAATAAAGAAATACCAACAAGCCATGACTGATTTTGAGCTTTGCACTGGCCTCATCGCAGAAGGTCTGGGAGCGAAAGAACCGTCCACGAGGAGAAAGATGGGAGCGCAGTGCATTCTCTACAAAGGAGTATGTCTAAAGGAATTAGGACGTAGTAATGATGCAGAGTCGGCATTTCGTTTAGCCTTCGAGCAATTTCCCACCATGGAGGAGGAGTGGGAACGGTCGTCGAAGCTCCTTCAAGAACCCGCCCTAACGTTGGTCACCGAAATGCTTGTACTAGTTAAAAAGGCGAAGGCTCAACTGGCAAGCAATGACAGCAAACCATCACTGGATGTTCAGGCGCTCGCTCAACAAATTGCAGCCGTTATGAAAGAGAAGCAAAAAGCAGAGCAACAACCACTTTCGACTTCAGCCGGGGCGACTCCACCTGTTGATGCGAAGCCGGTGAACAGACCGGTGAGAGATAAGTGGGCGCTTGTGATTGGAGTCAGCAAGTTTCAGGACAAGACCATTCCCGAGTTGCGATTTGCTGCGAAGGATGCCGAAGACTTTAGCAAGTTTCTTGTGAATAACGCGAATTTTTCGAAGGATCATGTTCGTTTGCTCACCAATGAGTCTGCAACACAACGACGCATCCTGGATGAACTCGGCGACAAGTTTCTACCGCGTGTGGTCAAGCCCGATGACCTAGTAGTAATCTACTTCTCTAGCCATGGCAGTCCAAGCCGATCCGATGTTCGCGGAAAGAATTTCTTGATTGCGCATGATAGCGAGAAAAGAAATTTGTATGCAAGTGGAATCGAGATGCAGCAACTTTCTGACGTAATTAAAGATCGCGTTCAATCTGATCGCGTTCTTCTTGTCTTGGACGCGTGCCACAGTGGTGCCACCACTCCCGGCGAAAAGGGCGGAGAGACCGATGCCAATTTCAATTTGCAGGCAATTCCACTGGGTAGCGGGCAGACGGTTATCTGTTCTAGCAAAGCAGAAGAACGCTCATGGGAAAGCAAGCGGTACGAAAACGGCGTATTCACAAAACGGCTGATGCAAGCGCTCATACAGGATGGCGAGCAAACTACTATCGATAAAGCATATTCGCATTTGAGCAAGCAAGTTGAGGATGAGGTTCAGCAGGATCAAGCGGCCAAACAGACACCAGTTTTTCGCAGCACCTGGAAGGGCAACAACCTCATGCTCTGCACACCCGCCGCATCGCCGGAGCCACTGCCAGACGCAGTCCGTTCACTTCTCGCACCGGACACCCAGAGCAAATCGAAGTAGCCCGAATATTCGGCAGTTTTGCACATACGCGATTGACAGCGCCCCTTTGCGCCATATTGACGCAACAAAGAGACCGACGCCACGGCTATTCCTGAAGTAAGACCGCCAGTACCAGAGGCAGAAAACTTTCGCCCGCCATGGTTGAAGTACTTCCTCCCGAGGGGGGCTTAACCAAAGCAATTCATTACGGAAGGCTCTTCTTGAGCGCCTCAGCTTTCTCTTGTTGATTGTTGCGCTCGAGGAACTTGGCATAAGCCAAAACTGTTAGTCGTTGATCCGACTCACTTTTGGACAACCCAAGGGCCTTATTGAATAACGCGTCGGCCTCACCGTTCTTGTCTCTGTGCGCTAGATTTTCAGCCAATTGAACACGCGCTGCGACGGAATTTCCTCTAGGTGAGGCGTCTGCTAATTGCAATCGCTTCTCAAGCAGCGGTGCAGCATCATCGTGGCGTTCTCGCCTGGTGAGAAAAGCAGCGGTCGCAGACAAACTCTCTTGCTGCCAGTGCTTATCGCCAGTTTGCTCTGCCAGACCTGCGGCCTTGCCTAACAACTCTTCTGTCTTTTGAAAGTTGCCCTTGGTCTCGTGCAAGTCGGCCAACTGAGTGACTCTAGAAAATGAACGAAAGGTGTCGTCTCTTTCCTTACCGTGCGCCTGCGCTAAGTCCGCGAGTTGAGTAAGCAGGCGTTCTGAGCGATCCAGATCTGGCGCGGTCCCTCGTCGCCCCATTCGATTATTTGCCATGTTCTCAGCAATCAGAATAGGATTAGCATCCTTAAGCCCCTCTTTCCCTCCTCGCAGCGCTTCCCTGTATCCTTTTTCGTCTTTCTGAAGCACTTGCAATGCTGTAGTAACCGCCTCTTCGGCCTTTTGAAAAGAGCGTCCGGAAATGTGTTTATCCGCAAGATTGCTTCCTACTACAGCCAGAATGCCGCGCTCGCTTTCGGGCAATTGCTTAGCGGTGTTGAATGCCGTTTCAAATGTTTTGATAGAGGCGGCGTCTTTGCCGGCCAACGCTTGCGTTTTTGCGAGTTCGTTGAGTGCTTGCACGCTAGGAGCGCTCACCTCGCCGTTGTGTTGCTCTGCAATTTTTACGGCTCGTTGTTGTAGCTGCATTGCCTCATCGAGTCGCTTTGACTCGACGAAATGCTCAGCTGTTCGCTGAAGAGTCGGTATCAAGTCGGGATGATCTTTTCCGAGTCGCGACTCTTGAGACTGAATTGTATGAGTGGGCGGATATAGGAGTAAGTGGTCATATCGCGATGCCCGAGACTCTTCCAGAGCCTTCAGTACCGTTGATTTTGACATGTCTATCGCCGCTGATGTTTTCATCTCGCGAGCGAGTAGTCTTTCCGGTTCGTCATGTGATCTTAGCGAATCAAGGTTTGCTTCGAAAGTGGCAACACCACCCTTGGTGCCCCACTCTTCCTTAAGCAGCTGACCTGCTGTTGGGCTATCCCCAAAGACCTTTCTATCTTCTAAATGATTGGAGCCAACCACAAATACTACTTTTGATTTGGGATCAGACTTCAAGACTTCGGATACCTCGTTGGCCATATGCTTGTCGCGTTGCGCTACATTTTCGGCGGGTAAACTGCCGACCCTAACTGAGTTGTCCCTGTCGTCGTCTACGGCAACAACTTTCAAGCCCGCTGCGCGAGCCTCTTTCATCATCAATAATAGATCGTCATTCTGTCTTACTCTGTTGTGGCGGCCCATAAAAGCTTCTTTGAACTCAGCATCGCTGGTCTTACCCGACAGAAAATTGTCGAGGTCAGGTTGCAGCGATTTGTTTACTTCAACGGCCAGGTGCGTAACGCCGTTGTCGGCGAACTTGGTCAAAAGAGCGCGAGTGTCGTCGCGAAGACCATTCAGATCGTAGTGCGTTTCTCCCAACCCCGTAACTCTGTTTGCTTTCACAGCATCCAGAATGGCATCTTGCGTATTGCGCCCTAGCTCCGAAATTTCTGTTTTTACTTCTTTGATTTTCTCGGGAGAAAGCTTCTCTAGTCTCTTCAGTTCTGATTCAGTCGGCTCTGTTGAGTTAAAGATGCGCTTTTGATGCGGGACTTCGCCTGCGGATGCGGTGGCAGCATCGCGCTTCTCCTCTTTCTCTTTCTCTTTCTCTTTCTCGCCCGCCTTTGCGTCATCTGATGAAAAAAGCGAGAAGCCCGAAAGAATAGCTTCCGCAGCGGCGTTCGTGCTTCTCCCTTTGAGATCGCCGACAGACTTGAGCAGAGCGCTACTGTCAAAGGTTGGCTCGGCCGCACTCTTCAGCGCTGAGCTCTCAACATCATCACCTAATTTTTCCGCTGAATCGGCCAATGGTTGAACTCCCTTGCCGTTGCACGATACAACAGCAAGCGTGACCCCATCGTGACCGGCAATATGCTTCTACGGTCCCGCGCATAGGCTTGTTGACCGGCTAGTCTAAACATCGTAGAGCACCGCATCCACTTTAGCCTTTGGTGACCAAAAGTGCGCCCCCGACAATTAGCGCCAAACCAAGAACAACAGTTAGCGAGACTTTCTCGCCCAGAAGGAGCCATGCCAACACTGCAGTCACCACAAGACTCAAGCGATCGATTGAAGCCACGCGCGAAGCATCGCCTTCCTTTAGAGCTTCGAAAAAGAAGAGCCACGAGAGCGCGCCAGCAAGCCCGGCAAGGGCAACGAAAAGCCAGCTCTTGGCGGGAATGGTGCCTAGTTGCGATATCGGTCCACGACTGCACATAACTACTACTAGAAACGCGGACATGATCAGCGATCGCGCAGTGGTGGCAATGGAGGAGTCGATATCCTTCACGCCGATTTTGCCAAATATGCCCGTCAGCCCTGCGAATACCGCGGAGAGGCCAGCGCATATCAGCCACTTTTCCAAAGCATCTACCTTGCGGACATGACGGTCAGAAACTCTTGTCCCTTCCGCTCTTTGACGCTATCTTGCGGTTCGTAGGCAATTTCGATTTTGAATTTCTTGTCGAAGAGCTCAAAGATTTCGCTTTTGTGCAGTGCAAATGGCGGACCACCTTGTCGGTCCGGTCGAACCCACCACAGAGAGACGAACTTGCCGCCCGGCTTGAGCAAATCGTGCACGGTCCAAGCATAGCTCTGGCGCCTTGCAGGATCGATAGCACAGAACGTGCAGTGATCCAGCACATAATCATAATAATGATCGTACTCGTGCATCTTGAATAGATCGCGTTCGAGCAGATAGCCTTTGGTCCCCAGAAGCCCTGCCTGGTGGAGCTTTCGAGTGGTGCTTTGGATCGCACTCTTAGAGAAGTCAACACCGGTCACTTCAAACCCGGCTTGAGCGAACATCAAACACTCGTGCCCGTTCCCGCAACCGAGAACAGCCATGCGACCAGGCTTCAGCGCATAAGGTGATTTAAGAAAGGTCACCAGAGGCGGTGCCGGTTGTCCTAAATCCCACGCGGTTTTTCCGCCAGCATAGAGCCCTTCCCAGAACTCCTTATCTTCTACCGTGTAGACGCGAGTTTGCCCCATGATCCCCGTTTGCCAGTACTAGTAATCGAATAAGATATTCTAGCTCAAAATTCGCACAAAGAGGCGGTATTTGCGGGCAAAGGTAGGCGCGCGCCTAAATAGAGAAAATGGCGCGGTTCGAAGTGGCGGAGCCCCCGGGGCTGACGCGGCATTCGCTCGACGATAAATTAGGACATGCTCGCCATGAAGGCAGCGAACACAAGTCCGGTGATGACGGTCATGATAGTAAGTAGGATTATGATCATGCGCTCGGTATTCACAACGTGCTTATACTCGAAGTCGCGCATGCCGGAAAGCCCGTGACGGATAGCTGTGCTGCTTTCCTCTTTCATACCGGGCACTCCTCTCCAATTTTTCATTAGAACTTCACTTTGTCGCGAGTTATTCGCTCGGGAATCATTCAAATTTGGAATGAATGCGTCAAACTCCTTGCCTACTACGCCGCTTTCGTAAAAGAGGAGCGGATCGATTCCGCCTTCGGTAGTGGATGAGGGTTGACCGTGCATTTGGGACATCAAAATACCTCCACTCCTGACGTGCGACAAAGCACGCCGGAATACCAGCAATCTTACGTTTTGTAGATAGCCCTGATTAGCCTGGTAAGAGAAACGCGACCTAAAACCTGTCGCTTGGTGCCCTTACTATCGTGCAAGCCCCAACCAATGTCAAGTGAATTCTGAGAGAACGCTTAACCTTCTAAAGCCCCATGAAATCCGGGCCGCTTCCCTGTTCGGTCGGCTTGACCCGTAAATTCACTTCTGGACAGACGATCTCGCAAGTACGGCACTGGACGCAGTTTTCGAGCGACATGCCGTGTTTCTTCACTTTGTCGATTACGTCAACACGGTGAACTTCGGCGGTGCAATCAGCCACACAAGGTGTCGTCTTGCCTTTCGACTCGTATTTATCAATGCACTTGACACAAACTTCCGCATTGAACTCATCAATGTGTTTGTTGCCTTCGTGATACTTGGTTGCTGCGAAGAAAACAGCATCAGCTCGCGAGTACACAGTCGCCTTGTCGAAGCTTGGCTCGGCAATCTTCGGCGGCGTGAAATCGGGGTCAATGTGTTTATAGTCGGGCTTATACGTAATTGGCCCGATATCTTTGCCCTGGTCGAGCAAACCGAGAACGCGCAGTCCATCCATTGCAGGGCGGAAAGGATTCGGCAGGCCAATACCAATTGCAGCGAGAATCGGATGACCTTCATCTACGCCCTTTGCGATTCGGGGAAGATACTCGCCCAACAACCGCGGATTTTCCATGAATACCCAGCGGAAGTAACGATCGCGGTAAGACTCTTTGATTACGAAACTGTCTTCAAGTCGCTTTTGATATGGAGCCATTGCAGCATCGCTAAAGTCGTCTTTTGCGAAGCAATCATGAATAACTTCCGCGGCAATCCGTCCGCACTCCATTGCGCGATCGATCCCGGAAAGAGTCTTCATATTGAGCACTCCGAGCGCATCTCCCAAAAGGAAGGCGCCGGGAACGTAATACTTCTTAGGCAAGCTGTAGTAGCCGCCTTCCGGCAAAAGAGCAGCGCCATACTTCAGCAATTTTCCGCCCGCAAGCATTTTCTGCAACCACGGGTGCTTTTTGTACTCCTGCAACTTCAGCTGGGGGTTCATGTTCGGGTCTTTCGAGTCCAAACTGATTACCATCCCGATAGTAAGCTTCTTGTCCTTCATCCCGTAAACGAAACCACCACCCATGGTGCCTTCGAGCAAAGGATAGCCCAACGTGTGCCAGACCTTACCGGCATAGTCTTCGTTGACTTGCCATACTTCTTTTACGCCAACGGACCAGATTTGCGGGCAATCCCGCAGTTTGAACTGATCGATCACGTCGCGCGAAGTGAAGCCTTTATCGCCGAAGCAAACAACTTTGCCGTAGACATAATCTTCGTCCGACTTAGCGTCTTCTACAACTTTGACGCCGGTAACGCGTCCATCTTCGATAACCACTCCATGAGCTGAGAAGCCAGTGAAGAAATCAACTGCGACGTTCGGAACGTCTTTCAGTTTTTCTTCGACTTTGCGTCCCATCCAATTCACGACTTGGCTCAAGGTGAGAACCAGGTAGCCGCGCTTGTTGAAGGATTTGGTCTGCTCCACTTCCGGCGGATCCCACATACCTTCGCTGCCAAGAATTGAGAAATGGCTTTCGGTGCATTCCGCTTCAATCGGGAATCCCATTTCTTTGTAATTCGGCCATACCTTTTCAATGACGTGAGGATGCGAAACGGCACCACTAACAATGTGACTGCCGAATTCTTTTCCTTTTTCCAGAATGGCTACGGTAAGCTCTTTGCCGCTCGCCTGCGCCAGTTCCAAAAGTCTCCATGCCAACGTGAGGTTGGACGGGCTGCCGCCTACAAGCAGGACATCGTACTCAATGCGAGTGGACAACGGACTCTACCCCCTGTTCTTTCCTTACTTGTTTGAACTGTTTGATCAGCTCGGGAACGATCTGATAGACATCGCCGACAATTCCGTAATGCGCAAATTTGAAAATCGGAGCATCGGGATCTTTGTTGATAGCGATAATCAGACCTGACTTAGACATACCGACTCGGTGCTGAATGGCGCCCGATATCCCGCATGCTATGTACAGTTTGGGTCTCACCGTCTTACCGGTTTGACCGACCTGGTGCTCGTAAGGTATCCAGCCCAGATCCACGACTTTACGCGAAGCACCAATGGCTGCATTGTCAAAGCACTCGGCCAACTGACGCAACAGGGCGAACCCGTCGACAGTCCCGAGACCGTAACCGCCACCGATAATAACATCAGCTTCGGTGAGCTTCAGTCCCGACGTCACTTCTCTGACAATCTCTTCAACTTCCAGACGGAAATCCTCAAGCTTAAGATTTACTGGAATTTCTTTGATGATGCCTTTACGATCAGGATCTGGTTTGTTAGGCACCATCACTCCGGGGCGAGTAGTCGCCATCTGAGGATTCTTCCAAGGTCCCAGGATTCGAGCTTTCAAACTCTCTCCGAAGCTCGGTCTGATCGCATAAAGGCAGTCCGGATACAATCCGAGCTTAGTCGGATCCATCTTATTCTTGTGCTCGTAGGGTCCGACATCAAGCTCGGTGCAATCCGCTGTCAGACCGGTTTCAAAATGAGCGGCGATCCTTGGCGCAAGGTCACGACCTGTTGTTGTGGAACCGAGCAGCATAATGTGCGGTGGTTCGGGCAACGAATCCAAAAGGTCTATAAGAACGCGACGATAAGGCAGCGTTCTATATTTTTCTAGATGCTCGTTATCGGCTACAAACACTTCGTCAGCGCCATAGTGCACAAGCTTCTGCGGTATGTCACCCAGATTGTGCCCCATGATCACACAAAGAACTTTAGTGCCGAGCTTGCCTGAAAGAATCGTAGCTGCCCCTAACAACTCCAGCGTTACCGGCTGTAGATCGCCAAGAATGTGTTCAGCCACGACCATAACATTGCCGCGAGGGGTATCGTGAACCGGCAGCGGAGGTTCTTCGTCCATGTTTTTCAGATTTGGGTCCGGTTCATTCGTCATGACTTCACAAATTCCTTGACAGAGCTTTGTTTGATCAGGTCGCGCACCATATCGTGCGGTGCCAATCCTTCAATAACCTTGCAACTACCGCCGATTTCACCCACTTTGTCAGTTTTCGCAACTATAGTCGGAGACCCTTTCAATCCACAGCGCTCAAAATCGGCACCAATCAAATCAAGATCGACGGTTGTAACGCATTTTTTGAGTTCCTCAGGATCTCTTTGCAGTCGGCGGACCTTCCACGCTCCACGAAAAGACTTGTATTCAAGCGGATGATACGAGTTAGCGACAGTTACCAACAGCGGCATTTCGCTGCGTACATATTGAAGGCCTCCTTCAATGATGCGACGTGCCTTAGCTTTGTTATCCTCAATCGCGAAGTCTTCGCAGTAGGTCACCTGAGGCAGGTTCAACCGCTCAGCGATTTGGGGACCAACCTGGGCGGTGTCGCCATCGGTAGTCTGCAATCCACAGAAAATCAAATCAAATCGTCCAACCCAATGGACCACTTTATGCAATGCATAAGCCGTAGCCAAAGTGTCGGAAGCTGCCAGACGTCTATCTGATAAAAGAACGCCTCGGTCCACCCCGTGTTCGAGAGCTTCCAGCAGCACTTCAACTGCAGCCGGGGGTCCCATGGATATGGCAGTAACGTGCCCGCCATATTGTTTTTTCGTGTGGAGCGCCGCTTGAAGCGCATAGCGATCAAACGGATTGAGCATGCGCTTAGCTTTTGCTCTATCAATCGTACCGTCCGGATTTATGCCCGCTTTGGAGCCTTGGTCCGGAACCTGCTTAACCAGTACAAAAATGTCGTAAGGACCAGGCATTTCACCACCTAAAAAGCCACGCCTTAATCTTAACTGACGCGACACCACTCTTTGTGTTCTTTTATAGATTGTGCGGAATGGTGTTATTGAAGCTTCAAATGCCGGAATTTCGCCATTTCTAATTGTTTCTTCGCTTTTTCGGGCACGCCTTGACATTTTTTTGTTCGTTTTGTAATCCGGAGCAGAACGCGACGGGTGGCCTAAATTTGGCATAATCTTGCGGTTCGGAGCTTCCGGGGTATCTTCAAGTGAACCAGCGTCTTTCTTTGGTACAAGCGGCCATGGCAGTTTCTGTCGCGCTCAACCCCGCCCCAGTCTGCGCAGAGGAGAACGATTGGCACTTCAATCATTTTTATGGAGATAAAATTGCTGCAAATCATCGCAACAACGCTTCATCAAATCAGCTTGTAAGTCTCGCCACACAAACAAGTGACACTATGGATAAGCTGGTCGACGACTACTTCGACTATTGCTTTCGCTCGTCACCGGATTGGGCCACCAGCCGGGGCGTTCACGAATACGACGAGTTGATGCCGGACTATTCCAGCGAGGCCCTTGCGCGGCAAGCCTCGGCGTTGAAAGAATTTCAGACCAAGTTCTACAGGCTGGATTCCAAAAATATGGACCAGCGCCACAGCATCGACCGTGAACTGATACTCGCCAACATCAAGTCGAAGTTACTGGAGCTGGAAGACATTCAGGAGTGGAAGCACAATCCCGATCGTTATAGCTCATACGCCAATGAAGCCATTTATTGCCTGGTGAGCCGAGACTTCGCCCCCATGGATAAACGGCTCAAATCAATCGTGGCGCGAGAGAAACAAATCAAACAATTACTTGAGCACGGCAAGAAAAATGTCGTAAATCCGCCCCGCATTTATACAGAGATTGCATTGGAGCAATTACCCGGGGTGATCGATTTCTTCGAGACCTCAGTGCCTCAAAAAGCGCAAGGCGCGACAGATAAAAGCTTGCTCGCCGAATTCGAGTCCACCAACAAAGAGGTGGTTGCCGCACTGAAAGACTACCAATCGTACCTGAAGGAACAACTTCTACCAAAGTCTACAGGAAGTTTTGCCCTGGGCAAGGACAACTACAGCAAGAAGCTTCTCTACGAAGAGATGGTCGCTACCCCATTGGACAAGTTACTGAGCGACGGCGAAGCAGAGCTCAAGCGTTTGCAAAAGGAATTCACGACAACTGCAGCGGAAATAGACCCGCACAAGAAAGCACGCGACGTGTTCACAGACATCTCATCCGAACATCCGACTCCGGACAAACTGATCGATTCCGTAGCAGGCGTACTCGGTGATCTACGCAATATGTGCGTGAACAAAAAGATAGTGACCATTCCGTTTGACGACAAACTGCAAGTGGCGGAAATGCCTGCTTCTATGAGGGCTCTTGCCTTCGCGGCAATGGATACCCCCGGCCCGTTCGAGCCGACAGCAAGGGAATCATATTATTACGTGACCCTGCCGGAAAAGGACTGGAAACCGGCTCGCGTCGAAGAGCACATGCGTTCGTTTTGCAAGTACGACCTACTGAACACCAGTGTTCATGAGGCGTTTCCCGGACATTTCGTTCAAGGTCTGTGGGAGCGCAAAGCCCCTTCGAAAACGGCAAAGCTTCTCGGATGCAATTCCAATGTAGAAGGTTGGGCACACTACTGCGAAGAGATGATGGTAAACGAAGGGTTGGCAGAACATAGCAAGAAACTGAAATTGGTGCAGATTCACGATGCTTTATTGCGCGTTGCCCGGTACATTGTCGGCATCAAGATGCACACGGCAGGCATGACGCTGGAACAAGGAACAGACTTTTTCGTGAACGAAGGATTTCAGGAAAGAGAAAATGGGCTGCGTGAAGCGAAGCGCGGAACCATGGACCCTACCTACTTGGTGTACACCTTGGGTAAGTTACAAATTCTTGAACTTCGCAGCGACTACAAGAAGAAAAAGGGTGACCAATATAGCCTGAAACAGTTCCACGACGAGTTTCTTGCGCAAGGCTCCCCTCCCGTCAGTATAATTCGCCGCGTAATGCTAGGCACCGAAACCGGTGCTAAATTCTAAACAGGTCCCTCAGGAATCAAGAATCTAATGGCAAGAAAAATCAATAACCTAATTCTCTGCGCAACTTTGATTGCAGTCGGCGCTCCGGCCCTGGCACAAGGCAACGCCGACGCTCAAACCCGTTCGAGCTTTTCCACCGATGAGAGTACCACCGTGAGCAAGCCAGCCTGGCTAACACTGTCGCAAGGTCTGGCGGAAGCAAAAATTTGCGACAAACCTATCGTGGTGGATGTCTATACCAGCTGGTGCGGCTACTGCAAGAAGATGGACAGAGAGGTATTCTCGTCCCCGATGGTGGCACCATACTTAGCAGAGAACTTTGTTTGCGTACGTATTAACGCCGAGGACGGAGGTGAGGGGCAAGCCTTCGCGCAGAAGCAAGGGATTCATGCATTTCCAACCAGCGTTTTCCTCAATTCTAAAGGAGAGAACTTGTCGCAATTGGTCGGCTATAAACCCGCTGAAGCATTTTTGAAAAAGCTCCAGCAAGTACAAACGCTGAAAGCGCACAAGTAGCTGTTAGCTCAGGTCGACACGCCTGGAAGTGTCGACCTGATGTTTTGGACGTGCTACATTAAGCAGATAACCAATGGATATAGACTTAATGGGCAAAATATCGAACGTTTTTCTCAGTGCAGCAATGGTTCTACTGTTTGCTGCCCAAGCGCAAGCCGCGCCGACCGCAGCTAAGAGCACTAAGCCGGCCGGTCCCCCGGCCAAAAGCGCAACCAAGTCGACCGGTCCGGTTTCGAAGATAAAAACTTGTACCGCAGACGGAAAAGCACCGGTTTGGCTAAGTCTGCCCGAAGGACTTAAGGCGGCTAAGGCCACGGGCAAGTATGCGGTCGTGGACGTTTACACCGATTGGTGTCACTACTGCCACAAGCTGGACAAAGAAGTGTTTTCCGTGCCACCAGTGGCACCATATCTGGCAGAGAACTTTGTTTGTATTCGTATAAATGCCGAAGACGGTGCCGAAGGCCAAGCATTTGCAACAAAACTGGGAGTACGTGCATTTCCGACCAGTCTCTTTTTGGACTCCAACGGCGGCGCGCTCGCCGGAGTTGGCATCCCGGGTTTTGTTCAATCAGCCGAATACCTCAAACGATTGGAAGAAGTCGCGGCGCTGAAAGCAAAAGGCGTAAAAGGGCAAACCATTCAGTAAGCGCCCGGGAGTCAGAGATATTTTTGCACCGTATTTAGCGCAGCGTTCTTCCACGCGGTTTCCTCAGCGTCGGCGGGATCAGATTTCGTACAAAGTTCTTTGACTTTGGCAAGCAGCTGCAAGGCTTCCGCGCGTTCTCCATTCGCGGCGAGCACCTGATCGGCATACGTGGCCAGCACCATGGCAGTGCGAATTCTCTCGCGATCGATTGTCACCCCTTGCTGATACTCCTGCTCCGCCAGCTGCTCATATCTTGCAGCAGCGGTCTCACGACGGTCAAACCTCGCAATCGAGGCTGCGCGCATAATCAAAACGGCTCGACGCGATCCGGCAGTTGCCGGAATTCGGCTCAACGTCTTAAATGCCTTCACGTACATGTACTCTGCCTGCTCCAGGGCGCCGCACAGGCGCAAAGTCTCAGCAAGTTCGCTATCGGCGCTGGCGGTAGCACGCCCCGTCGATTTAGACTCCTTCATTAGGGAAAACGCTCGCAAGGCATCGATTTTGGCCTGGTTCAATTTTTTTTGTTGAATATAGAAACGAGCAGTCAACGCCAGCGTCTCGCCCACGTGCTCGTTGTTTTCCCCGTATAGTTTCTCTCGAAGTTTCAATTGCTTCTTCAGCCAAATTTCGCTGTCCGGACGATTCAACTGGAACGAAAAATTGATTATGCGCTTCAGCAGGCGATCAGTTGTTTCATCATCATCCGCATGCGCGGCTTCTCTCAGGGCAAGCGCTTTGTTGAGACACTCAAATCCGTCCGGAATTTTTTTCAACCACGCATCGCAGTCGGCCACCCCCATGTAAGCGAGAGATAGCGGCAACTCTTTAGGCTGCATTTCCGAAGCCAAGGCAATCGCACGACGATACTCTGCTGCCGCAGCCTCAAACTGTTTCTCTTCTTTGAGCAACCGCAAAGCCGCCGACATTGAAGCACGCCATTCAGGGAGATTCTGTTCACTGACGCTTTCCTTGTGTTTGCCTGTCGCCTGCAGAATAGTGACGCGCTTCTGCTGAAGTGATTCGATCAACAGCGGCGTATAACCGTCTTCAGTCCGACCGGACAGCGCAGCATCGCAATACTTCGAAGCTTCACCCCAAGAGCGATTTAACATGAGTGCATCAATCAAGGCAGAAACAGCATCAACTTGCTCGTATGAATGTTTGCCGGGGCCGAGCGCATAAAAGGTCGCCACCGCATTTCGCAAAACCTCAAGCCCTTGCTCATTCTTGTGCAACTGAAGCAAGCATCGCCCCTTGCCAGTCAAGCAGCGCCCGAGATCTTCCAGATAGAGCGATCTGTCGACTGCTTGCAGCGGCACACGTTTGAGTACCGCATCAATTTCATCGACCGCCTGCGAATACAAGCGCTGCGAGTCCTGAAAATTCTCGTCGTTGTACGCAAGCTCCGCCAGAGCAGCCAAAGTAGCTACACGCTTGAATTGCGGAAGCCCCGGAACCGATGCGAAACTGAGCGCATCGGAGAAGCACCGCCTTGCTTTCTTGGTCTGATGCAGACGCGCAAAATACCGCCCGTCCAACATCCCTCGTTCCCACTGACGACCGGCAAAAGAGTTGTCCGCGCCAAAAGGTGCACAGCCTGAAAGAAAAGCAAAGCAACCGAGCAAAGCAAAGATGCCGGTAACTTTTGTAATTGCTTGCTGATATGATTGGTGGAGCATTCGCAGACAGCTAGAGTTACCATATGGCGAAGATACTGATTGTAGAGGACAACGTTGATCTTTGCAGCAGCGTTTTAGCGTGGCTCGGGCACGAACACCACACCGCCGACGGTGGCCACGGCGGTACCGAAGGGCATTTCCGCATATCAGCCAGGGCAATCACTTGCAGGTCTCCCCGATAGTGCAATGAGAACAGCGCTATCTCGCTTTATCTCTATCTCGGCGATCGATGGTGCAACGATCTGTGTTGCCAGGTTGCAACGAGAATGTTGCTTTGCAGCACTTGGCAAGAAAATCGACGACGATTTCCAACAGTTCCCTGGTCTTATCCCCTTAAGTGGCTATAATGTAGATGATTTCTTGAAAGCTATGAAATGAACGAAACACCAGCATCGTCGGAATCCAGCTCGCCCGCATCCGTGCCCCCGAGTTGGCTCAAATTACTATTAATAAGCTTTGCCACGCTGTTTTTTGAAATACTGGTGATTCGTTGGGTCGCGAGCGAGATTCGCATGTTCGGCTACATGAAGAACCTGACGCTCATGGCTTGCGTGCTGGGCATGGGTATCGGCTGTTCCGCAATTTCGAAAGACAGCACCCGCTTCAAGAATTCCACAATCGGATTCACAGTTCTATTTTCGATCCTGTCCACAATACTGGCTTTCGCGCCGAAGATCGGGCTTACCGATATGACGTTCGTGCTCGGAACAGAAGTCTACAACTGGCAATTTACGGTCAACTCAGTTACCGCCCTGTTTACCAACATTATCTGCCTCGCATCCGTCTTTCTGCTCGTGGTCGCAATCTTTGATTTTCTTGGGCAAGAACTCGGAAAGCAAATCAGCGCTTTTCCGCCGCTCAAAGGCTACGGCATAAATTTGGCCGGGAGCCTGGCAGGCGTGCTGGCATTTTCGCTGATGTCCTTTCTCGGCGCCTCTCCCACAATCTGGTGCATTATTGGATTGGCAAGCATAGCGATTTTTTGCGCCACGAAAAAACAATCAGCAATCTTTTCAGTGCTCTCACTGTGTGTGGTTGCACTCGCGCAATTCTCAGTTGCGGGAAGCACCTGGACACCTTACTACAGGATTGACCTGCGCCCGTTGCACTTCTGGTACAACAACGGCGCAAAAATAGACGTGCCCTACGAATTAGGCACCATTATTGAAGTTAACCACACGATGCACCAGGCACCGTTCAATTTTTCCAAAGAGTTCTTCAAGCTTCATCCCGAGCTGTATGACAGCAATGACTACTTTACGTATAACTTGCCCTACGAAGCGCAACCGAAATTAGAGAATGCATTGATTCTCGGCGCAGGATCCGGAAACGACGTCGCTGTCTGTCTGCAGCACCAGCCTCAAACAATCGATGCAGTCGAGATTGACCCGGGCATTTTGCAACTGGGCCGACGAATTCATCCGATGAAGCCTTATGATGATCTGCGTGTGCAGCCGCACATAAATGACGCGCGTGCTTACCTTGCATCGGACAAGAAAAAATATGATGTGATTGTGTTCGCGTATCTCGATTCACAAACGGCCCTCTCCACGCTGTCTTCACTTCGCCTGGATAACTATCTCTACACCACTGAAGCGCTGGAAAGTGCTACCAAGCATCTGAAGGACAACGGCATCGCTTCTTTGAGTTTCTCAGCGCAACCCATTTGGTTACAGGCGCGACTCTACCAAATGGCAAAATCAGTTTATGGCGGCAAAGAACCACTATTGCTCCGTACTGGATTCCACGGCAACGGCTCATTAGCTATTCTCTGGGGACCGGGGCTGGAAGCGGTGAGAGGCGACCTGTCCGCGAAATACAAGGACAAAGTTATTAGCCCCACCGAATACGCGACGCCAGTCGAACTGCCGACCGACGACTGGCCGTTCCTCTATCAGAAAGAACGCAACCTCCCCATGGTCTACATCGCGATGCTTACAAGCGTGCTGCTGATGTCCTCCTGGCTGGTATTCAGCCGGTTCCGATTGAAGACCGCAGAACTGGCAGGCAACCTTCAGTTTTTCTTTCTGGGCGCCGGATTTCTGTTGCTCGAAACGCGCGGCATGCTGGCGGTGGCAGCACTGTTTGGTTCCACATGGATTGTCAATTCCATAGTAATAGGCATTTTGCTTTCAATGGCTCTGCTTTCCAACTGGCTCGTAAACCGTTATCAAAACAAACTTTCAGAGACCCCGGGTTATGTCGGTCTGCTCATCACACTGGCGGTTAACTACCTGATTCCTCTTTCCAGCTTCGCAGGAGAGGCCTTCGCCATGCGCGCACTGGTTGCGTTTGCGCTGATCGGCTCACCATTCCTATTTACCGGAATCATATTCTCAGGAGCGTTTGCGCGAGCAGAGAAACCACAGGTCGCGCTGGGAATGAATATTCTCGGTGCCATTCTTGGCGGTTGCCTGGAGTACTTCTCAACTGTGGTTGGAACGACGTCGCTCACGCTTATTGCAGCAGCAATTTACGCAGTCTCAATGCTTGTCCGCAAGCGCCAGGCATGACGCCGGTATTTCTACAAGCAATTTTAGGATTTTGGTGGCGGGGTTAAAGGAATGAGCATCCAGAAGTCGCTTCCTTTGCCTTCTTCACTGTCAACACCAATTGTACCACCATGCGCTTCGACGAAAGATTTGCAGATCGACAAGCCCAAACCGGTGCCCTTGCCTCGCATTCCGTCTTCTGATTTCACTTGCTGATACCGCTCAAATATCTTGTCGCGAAACTCAGCAGGAACGCCTCGCCCCTGGTCTTTCACCGAGAGCCGAAGATTGCCGTTTTGCACTACGCCGGAAAGAGTAATTGTCGAATCAGGCGGCGAGAATTTGATGGAGTTGGAGACCAAATTGATCAAAACTTGCGCCAGACGATCCGGATCAGCAGTAAAGACAATATCAGTATCCTCTATGTCAATCACGATATTGTTTTGATCGGCCATCATCACAACGGCGTCGCGCGCGCGCTCGAATAGCTCCTCAAGAACTACCTTTCGAGGCACAATCACAATATTGCCGGATTCGGCCTTCTCAATATCCAACAAGTCATTAATCAGCGTGATCAATGCACGAGTATTGTTTTCCGCAAGAGCCACAGTCTTTGACGCCCTTGGCGAAAGTTCCCCCATAACCCCTTCAGAAAGCAGTGTCAGAGCGCCTTGCACAGAAGTGAGCGGAGCGCGCAAGTCGTGACTGACAATCGCAAGCAATTCTGCTTTTCTCTTCGCGGCTTCTTCAAGTGACTCAGCCATGTCATGAAAAACGTGGTCCAAGTGAGCAATTTCATCATCGCCGGATTGCCGATCGTGCAGAGCCTTGCGCTTAGACAACCGCAAAGTGTTTTCCACTATTACCAGCAAGCGTTTAGTGGTGTTGCGGTTGAACGTCACAGCCAAAATGACAGCCAGCACTATGCTAAGCGCGACGCCACCAATCAGCCATTGGCTGATCATATTACGCGCGCGCTCCTCCAGGTGGGGGTCGACGTGCTCCGTCTCTTTCATCTGTTTGATGAAATCACTCAGATGATTAACCATGCCCGCAGTGACAACCAGAACACGTTGATCAGCTTTGCTATCGTCTCCCGTGAAGTTGTAACCCATTTTTGTGCGCGCTTTTGTCATCAAGCGAAGAGCTTCGTTGCTCGCTTGCTCAATCTCCGCAATCGCCACCGCCTTGTTCGGACTATCGCGAAGCATGAGTTTGATGCTTCGTAGTTTCTCGGGTATAGACTCCACCAACTTATCGAACCGCTGAAGCATGAGCTCTTCACCGGTTAACTTGTAAGTGTAGAGCACCATTCCTGCGCGCAGGAAATCATTCATTAGCACATTGCATTCCGAGTTGATGTCGCGCCAATGGCGTTCGACGCGCACGGCGTGCTCAGCTTTCTGTTGGAGATCTGCCAGAATGGCGACAAATCCAATCATGAAAACGATCGGTATCGTGACCAACAGCAAGACTTTGTGAGCAAGCTTGAGATTCAACAGGCACCACCCTAAGCATGACATGAAGATAGCACACAAACTGCTCAATGATAACCGTGCATCCTGCAAAGGAAAGCAGCACAGGTCAAAGCTGCTGTATGATCATAAATCTCCGGGCGGGTTCCTGTTTTCCTCAAAACGCTCAAGTTTATGAAACCAAGTCGCATCAGAAACGCAAAAGTGAGCGCAGTAGGCGCAGCAGGACTAGTGGCGGGCTTGTTGTTCACAGTGCTTCGACCATGCGGCGACTTGACTTCCAGTGTCCCTGGTATCGCTTACGCAGCGAACAAAGTGCCTATCGGTATCGCAAGCCCGAAAGAGCTCCTAAAGAATGGGCAAGTGCTGGAACTTTCCGGTCAAAGTCACAAAGATGAAGCGACAACATCATTTGAGGATCAACTCGCGCGCGCGCATGCCCACTTTCTAATTGGGCAACAGTGGAAAGCGCGCCAGTTCTATATGAACGCGGCAAAGTCAGGTCGCGGTGCCGAACGTTCAATAGCGGACGCCTGGTCCACATTGTGCGAAGGACAAACAGAGAAAGCATCTACATTGTCGCTAGCATCGATCAGTCGCAACAGACGTGAAAGTCTTTACCTCTCCGCCTCGATTGCCATAGCGCAAAAACGCTTTGCGTCGGCCTTGCGAACGTGTCAGTCCCTGCTCAAAGAAGCGCCAGAAGAGTTCTTAGGGCACGCCCTGCTTTGTGAAATCTACTTAGAGACGGGCGCAACGAGTGCGGCGACTAAGAGCGCTGACACCATGATCAAAACCTTTCCAAAATCTGCGTACAGCTATCTGTGTTTGTCCAAAGCTTTAGCAGCATACCGCGACTATGACAAAGCGCTTGATGCTGCGACGACAGGGCTCAAACTTTATCCCGCAAGCATTGAGCTTCTTGCACAAGAATTTTACTGCAAACGAAATTCTTCGCATCCCTCATCGCTGGCTAAGGCGTTGGCACCATTGAACGACTCTATTAAAAGGGAGCAAAACAACGGCTACACGCACCTGCTGAAAGCGGAAGCACTTCGGCAGGTTAAGGAAGTCGGTTTGGCTCGCAAAGCGTACGAAGATTCAGTCCGCGCAGCGGACAAAGACCCTTTTCTATTGCTTCGCGCTGCGGATTTCTACCTGGTTGAGTACGGCAATATTGTTAGAGCGAAGGCATTGTTGGATACAGCGGCAAAACTATGCCCCGGGTCCGAAATTCTGTCCATCTGTCAAGCGAATCTCGCTCAACAATCCTTGAACCGAGCCAGTGCAATCAAGCTCTTGCGTGACGCAAAAGAAAGAAGTCCGCACAACCTGGGACTATTCCTTGAAGAGATAAAGATACAGAGCGATCGAGCCGCATCGCAGGAAGTAGCGAGCCTGATCACCCGCGCCGGTGCAGTCGATCCACAAAACCCCTTAATTGGTTCACTCCAGGCCGATAGCAAGACTATCACCAAGATTTTCGACGCGGGATTCGATAGTTTCGCCTTGCGACAGGCAAGAGGGCTGGCGCTGGCGAACGCAGGACACCATGCGCAGGCCGAAGATGACTTCGCCTGGTCATTTGCCTGCGATCCATCAAGTGAGGAAAATCGCCTCTATGAGCTTTCGGACTCAGCATTAAGGCATATGCCAAGATTATTCGATAAAACACAAGCACTACGACCACGCCCCGAACATGCCCTGACCCTAGGGAACTATTGCTGGCGCGTTGGCGCGCCGGATTTCAATCGAACTCTCAACAAAGGCTTGCAGCTCTGCACGACTCCATCGCAATACTTGCGATACATCAATCTCTTTAGTTGGCTCCAAAACTTCGACAAAGTTGAATCAACCGCTCGCCAAGGATTAAAGCTGGACAAAACAGATGATCGGTTGCTGCTTTCACTAGCGGAGGCGCGCGAAAGAAAAGGAGCCCTGTCCGATGCCGAAAAGCTCACACGTGAGGCTATCGCGCTCGCGCCGGGGCGCGCCGAACCCCGCTATCTGCTGGGGCGCATTCTCGAAAAGCAAGATCGATCGACCGAAGCAGAGCAATCATTCAAGCAGGCCCTGACAATGGACCCGGATAATATTGGAGCGATCGGACAATACGTCGGATTCCTGCATCGCCAGCACAGACGCCAGGAAGCATACAATCTCAGCCGGAGCGCATATGAGCGATGCTTCGGCAATTCAGCCTTGCTGGGAGTGCTAATCTGGCAAGAAGAATCGAAAGCGAAAAAGCTAGCACTGGCGAATGCACTCATCGAATTGGCACCCAAGAGTTCGGAGGGATACTTGGTGGCATTCGATTACCATAGGTCCGGGAAAGCCTATACAGAATGTCGTCGCTTGCTCGACCGCATGCAAACTCTTCAGATAGGCGGAAATCAGAAGATCTTGAGAGAAGGTGCCCTTGCGATTGAGGACGGCAAGTACGCTATTGCGGTCACCTTGCTCTCCGCAATAGCGAATGATCAGTCTGTAAGAAGTGCTGCATTGAAGGAACGAGCATACGCTTTTTACAAGCTGCACAAACTTACAGATTCGATAGCAGATTTAGACCAACTGATTCCGCTTCTTGCTGAAGATAAAAGCCAGTTGCAGAGATCCTTCCAGACGCGCGGAAAACTACATTTTGAATCTAACAATTATGAAAGTGCAGTCCGCGACTTTACCGAATCAGTGAAACTTACAAAGTTTCCGGGAATTGATTACGTACGACGAGCAGAAGCGTACTATAAGTGGGGCAAGTTAAAGGAAGCAGATGATGACCTTAAACGGGTGCTGCGGCTAGAACCTGCATACAGCAAGGCGCATCAATTGAGAAGTACTGTACTCAGAGCCATGGGCAAGGTTGAAGAAGCGAAGAAGGAAGAAGACCGAGCCCGCTTGTTTGCGGAATAGACCGAGGGGAAAAGCTTGGCGAAGATTTTACTAGTTGAAGATGAGCAAGCTCTGTCCGATATGGTGGCAGATTTTCTTGGCGACTGCGGACACACCATCGAGCAAGTCTTCACCGGAAGCGAAGCGCTTGATCGCTTGAAACTCTACAGCTACGACTTAGTGATAATGGATTGGGAACTGCCAGGGATGACCGGTGTAAACGTCACGCGGCAGTATCGACAATCGAATGGACAAACCCCCGTTCTATTCTTAACAGGAAAGAAAGAACTCTCCGACAAAATCGAGGGCTTCAACACGGGCGCAGATGATTACCTGACAAAGCCATTTCAAGCGCCGGAGCTACAGGTTCGAGTGCAAGCTCTCCTTCGGCGTCCCAAGGTTTTGGTAGCGGATGTGATTCAGTACCGCCATCTGGAAATCGATACGGCATCCAGCAAAGTACTTAAGAAAGGAACCGAGGTGAAGGTTCTACCGAAAGAGTTTGCTCTGCTCACATTTTTGATTAAGAATCGCGGGCATGTATTCGATCACACAGCGATTCTGGACAAGGTCTGGTCATCCGAATCAGATGCAACATCAGAAGCGATCATGACCTGTGTAAAACGATTGCGAAAGAAACTCGATATTGAGGGCGAGCCGTCAATCATCACTACCGTGCACGGAGTCGGCTACAGGGCCGATGGTTAACCACGCACACCGAAAAGCGACTCTCGTCAACTGACAAGAGCCGCTTCGAGCGAGGGGGAGACTCGCCCCCGGGGGGCAGCTATTTTTTGCTAACTTGCTTTAGACAGATAATAAGTTCAATTTCTGGCAGATTCCCGGCAGGCAGAAACAGCTGGACTATTGGGAAGGTTCGGGAAGGGGTTGAGGACCGATGCGAAACCAGAAGCTGCTACCGCCCGTGCTTGCGCTGTCCACTCCAATGGCACCACCGTGCGCCTCAACAATCGCCTTGCAAATCGCCAGGCCAAGTCCAGAGCCGCTTGCATTGGCAGAGTCTTCCTTTCTCACTTGCTTGAAGCGCTCAAAGATAGTATCGCGAAGCTCTTCCGGTATGCCGCGGCCGAAGTCGGTTACTCGTACTTCCAGAGTTCCATCGGCACACTTTTGCCCATGAATCTCGACCCGCGATTCTGCCGGCGAAAACTTAATTGCGTTTCCGACAAGATTGACTATAACCTGCACGATGCGATCGGCGTCAACGTTCACCTCTCCGTCCGCCTTCGCTACAGCCTCCACCGCAATGAGTTTCTGTTCGGCAAAGCCTCGAACAGACTCGCTCGCGCTTTCCAGCAAGTCGCTTACCTTAACCTGCTGAATTTCAAGGGCAAAACTTCCAGCGGTTATTTTTTCAATATCCAACAACTCATTGACCAATCCCAAAACACGCTGAAGCGCATGTGTCGCACCACCAGCCGACTTCAATCCACGCGGCGTAATTTCGCCGAACGTGCCATACTGCAAAACCGACAGAAAGAACTCGACCGTCGCAAGCGGCGTACGAATGTCATGACTGATCATTTGGAAAAATTCGCGCTTAACTCGCTCTGCTTCTTTTCGGTCCGTCACATCACGAACAACACAAAAGAAGCTCGCTTCAGATGGGACCCAATTCACAGACCAGGCAACGAAGCGGGTTTCATTGGCAGCGGTGGTGACTTCACACTCGAGTGTTTCGTTGCTGGCAGTATCCTTCATTCGCTGGAAAGCAGATCTGACCCTGAGCTCATCCTTGTTTGCCAGCACTTCATGGATTGATTTGCCAACCAGGTCCGCTGGTTCGTATCCCCAGGAAGCCTTTGCGGCCGGACTGACCATCAGGAACCGGCCATCCTGAGCGACCGAGCAGATTACGTCAATGGCATGGTCAATTATGGCGCGCTCCTTTTGCGCAGCGCGTTCCAGCGCAATAGCCATGTCATGGAAAGCATTGTCCAACTGCGCTATCTCATCACTTCCAACAAGGCGATCCGACAACGGTCTTTGGGTTGCGAGCTTTTCAGTGTTATCCACAACGACCGACAGGCGATTGATAGTACTTTTGTTGAAAAAGATCGCCAGCCAAACGGCCAGAATTATGTTTACTACAATGCCAATAACAACAAACAGGCGTACGCTTTCACGCGCATTCTTCTCAGCATTCGGTCGCAGATTCCGAATGTCGCGCTCTCTGTCGGTTAACTTGCGAACCAGCGGAGCCAAGTCCTTCAGTAAGGGCTCCAGTTCACTTCGAAAGTCGTAACTCTCATAGCGCAGTGGAAAGTCCTGCTCATCCGGTCCAATAGCAGACTTGGAAGCAGTCAGCACGGAGAGGATCTGAGCAACCTTATTCCTGATCTCAGCGACTGTCGTTTTCTGTTCTGCATCAGTCCCTACAACTTGCTCCAATCGATCTAGATCGGATTCTACTTTGCGGGTTGCGCGGTCGTGTTCGTTTGAAAAAAACTGTCCGCCAATATTATTCATGGAGAACGTTACGATGCCAATCTCGTACAGGCGCCGCATTAGATTCTCAGAATAAACGAGCACCATGCGAGATTTTTCGGCTTGTGCTGTTTCACGTTCTGAATTCAGCACCATCTGCATCAGAACCGCAACAAAAACGACCTCGAAGATCAAAGGCACCGAAATTAGTACCAATGCTTTCCGCGAAAGTCGGGACGTCTGAAGGTTCAGCAATATTGTCCGCTCACTGGATTCAGCGTCAGTATATCATCCATCGAGCCCCTCAAAGGCGCAAAGCACGTCTTCTTCTGTTTGGGATTGCGCGGTTCGCGGATCAATGAACCAGCAGTCGGGGAACTGAGTGGGGTAGAGGGGAGGCTGCGCCATGACAATTCATCCGTCGAATCGTTTCGCATCTTATCTGCTTTTGTCGTTCACGTTGTCGTCGAGGCGGCGCAGGACGTTAGGCTTTAGCCAACTCTTTCGATCGCTTCTCCATTTCCTTTTCGCTCACGTCTTCCGTGTGCGTGGCAAAGCACCAGGCATTGCCGAACTTGTCTTTGACCATACAAGTGCGGTCGCCGTAGAACTGATCAGCCGGTTCGCGCATGGTAGTAGCGCCGTTTTCGAGCGCGCGCCTGTAGGTCTCGTCAACATTATCCAAATAGATGTACAACATTGCCGGAAAATTCGGCTGCTCGCCGCAAGCCTGGCCCATCATCACCTTCGAATCGCCGATTTAAACCTCGGCGTGCATTGGCTTTCCGTCCGGACCGGGCATGTTCATTATTACCGAAGCATTGACTGTTTTCTTCAAAAACTCAATCAGACCATTAACATCACTTACCACCAGATATGGTGTCACTGAGGTGTAACCATCTGGAATTGCTTTCACGGCCATGTTAAATTCTCCACAAACTCGTAATGATCAATTAGGGTTGCCTCTACCCTTGAACGATTCCTTCTGCTGCAGACGACAAAAAACCGCCGAAAAGTCGCAGGTAACGGCAGAAGCTCAAAATTATGTCACACCGTAATGCTTGTTTCATGAACTTCCGTGATTGAACCCTTGCCCAAAGATGCCTGCTGTGCAGCATTTCGGACATGGTCCGGACGCAAGGCTTTTGCCGCCTGATTGCAAGAGGACTTGACTAGCGAGCGATTCCTTCACCATAAGAGTAAAATGTACTTTTGCATGAGGCCGAGAATGAGCAAGAAATTGACGCGCATTTTATTGATTCCGGCGACAGCATTAATGCTGTCCGCACAACTTGCCGGAGCTGCAGATACAACCACCGCTCCAGCGAAGAAGATCGTGGATCTGCCGAATTTCCACCAGGTTCATCCGTTTCTCTATCGTGGAGGCGAACCTACGCCGGAGGGTGTTAACCAGCTCAACAACATGGGTGTCAAAACTATTTTTGATTTGAGAAACCCTGGCGAAAAGAAATGGGACGAAGAATCAGCAGCGAGGAAGCTGGGCATCAAATATATTGCCATGCCGATGAACTCCGCAGCACCGACCTCAAAACAAGTAAAAACAATGATGCGTGCAATTGAGAGCGCAAAGAAAGCACCTGCCGACGGAAGCGTATTTGTTCATTGTGCACATGGGTCGGACCGCACGGGATGCATGATGGGCATCTGGCGCGTAACGGAAGAGAAGTGGAACTACGACGCAGCCTACAAAGAAATGAGGAAATACTGGTTTACTCCGAAGTTCACCAATCTTTCCGGCGCCGTGCGCAAGTATGCAGAGCAAACAGGCGGCACCAAAACAGGCGAGGACTGCGAAAAGCCTGCCACTGAAGCGAAATAAGGACCACCTATTTCTTCTTCTTGCCGCCCCAGTCAAGCAAGAAATCAGGATCTTCGTTGCCGCCTTCCGGTTGTTTTTCTTCCTTCGGCTCGGACTTTTCCACCTTCTCGACCTTCGGTTTTTCTACTTTCCTCGGCGGCGGCATTGATTGCATCGGAGGCGGTGGCGCGATCGGGATTACGGAAGGCATTACCGGCGGTGGCGGTGGAACGAAGCCTCGAGGAGCTTTCTTCACGGGTTTCACAGGCTCCTGCTTTGGAGGCTTGACGACAGCCGGCTTCTTGGGCGGCTCAGGCGCCTCGGTAGTCTCGTCCGGGTCAATTTTCGGCTCGGCAAGTTTCAGAGCGGGCTTCTTGTTCATCGGCGTGAGCAGAACAGGTGTAGTTTTCAGTTTCGCTTCGCCGCCCAATATATCGGTGCCACCAGCAGAGGTTGGTTTCTTATCCGCTGCTTTCTTCGGTTTTTCTACTTTCTTTTCTACTTTCGGTTTCTCTACTTTCGGTTTCTCGACTTTCGGTTTCTCGACCTTCTTCTCTTCTTTTTTCGGCGCTGCCGGCTTTTGCACTTTCGCTACAGGCTTCTTGTCCGACTCTTTTCTCGGAGGCGTTGCCTTGGGAGGAGGAAGTGGAAGCGAGGCCGGCGGGGACCCGGCGGGCGCAGGCACAGGCGGGGCAACATTGCCGTAGCCGTTTGCCAGTGCGTCCATGTAGAAATACTCTTGCATTGATTTAACGGAGTTGTCGTTCTGGGCATAAGCTTCCGCCAGCACATAACGTCCGACTATGTTGTCTTTTTGCCTGGAAAGTACATATCGAGCTTGTTTCGCCGCTTCATCGTATTGCGCTCTCTTGTTCATTAGCTCGCCGAGCTTCAGCCGAGCGACCATGGAATTGGGATTGAGCTTGATGGCTTCCTTCAGCAGATTCTCAGCGTGCTCAAACTTATCCGACTCAAGCGCTACCACACCCATGTCAAAGTAGATTTCAGCGACGTAGGGGGATGTCGCACCGAATTCTTGCTTAGCTAGAGACAAAGCCTGACTGTAACAAGAAAGCGCCTGCTCCGAGTCGTTATTCATGGCCAGCCCCATCGCCTGCCCGCGATACTGCCTGATCGAGTCCGCCCGATTCGGCCGATTGTTGGCGGCAACAGCAGGCTGGGCTAGCAGCACGAATGAAGACAGAATAAGACCTAAGTACTTGCGCATTCTTTGCAACCTCGTCTTCTCATTGTAATTGTCTCGCAAAAAATGTGAAGCAGGAAAATTACTGAACTGCGCCAAGCCGAATAATGCACTGATTTACCTGCTAGAATTGCCCATCGTCACGATTTTTGGAGCGCTATTAAAAGCATGCGCCGACAGAGACACCGCACCAGAGGCAACAACAACAATAAAGAGCAGCAACCTGCTCCGCAAACTGCTGTCGCGCCTTCAGCTCGAGTATTTATGCAGGGTGTTGACCTCAACACCAACATCGGGGAAGGCTTCGGTCCTTACCGTATAGAGGGCGAAGCGGAGATTTTGCCGTTCGTTACATCTGCGAACATCGCTTGCGGTGCCCATGCCGGCGACCCGGTTCTGATGGAAGAAGCTCTAGAGGAAACCCGTTACTACGGATTGACCTTAGGGGCCCACATCGGATACCCGGACTTGGCGGGCTTTGGCCGCAGAGAGATTCACCTCTCCCCTACCGAACTGAGAGCATCGGTGCTGTATCAATTAGGAGCCCTTGCGGGTCTAGCAAGAACGCTTGGCTTCGACATCTCTCAAGTTCGACCTCACGGTTTCCTCTATCGGCAGATTGCGTCCGATTTGCGGATTGCGTTGATAGTGGCCCGAGCGGTAGCAGAGTTTGACAAATGGCTGGTATTCATCGGTCCCGCCGGTCCAAACTTGCTTCAGGCGGGCGAACGTGCCGGAATTCGCGTTGCCGGCGAAGCGTGGATCGATCGTACCTATGACGCAAACGGACATCTTCTGCCACACACACACAGCCGGTCGCAAATAAAGAACCCCAACGATATTCTGCGCCAAGCAGAAAGCCTGCTTACCAACGGCACGGTAATCTCTTCCGAAGGTTCGCCGGTTCGCGTGGATTTCCAAACGATTCACGTGCATCCGAAGATGCCGCATGCAAAAGCAGTCTGCGAACAACTTCGTAGTATCGTGCCTTTCGCATGCTCGTTGACTTCAGAGCCTTACACCATCGACCGCGAGATGGAAGAGGGTCAGCTGGCATACGGCGACTAGCCGAAGCTGCTACCGGTCGAGCCGGTTACGGCAGGCGCTTGGCTTGCGGGACTATCTCGTCATACCAGCTACCGTAGTATTCCGGATAATCCTCGCCCGTCGTTGATGTAATGGTCTTTTCGAGCGCTTTGCGAATCGCCCTGCGCCCCCCGCGCTTGTAGCGGTTCAGCCATTCCAACTCTTTCGGGTCAACCTTAACGCCAGCCTTCAGAAGCTCTTTGACTATACGAATCTCGTGGACGATCGCCTCGGTCTCTTCTTCCAAACAACGCTCCACGAACTCCCTGCGACCAGTTTCACCGGCCACGGGGTCGATCGTCGGTCGCACCAATGCATGCACAAACTCATGCGCGATGCTGATGAGCTTGTAGTTGCGCGGACACCAGCGTCCGATATAAATCGTACGCTTACGCCTGTCGTAGTAAGCCCGACAAGGTCCATCGACCTGCCGTATTTTGACACCTTCAGACTTAATCCGTTGAATGTCGTCAATGAGCGTAGGCGACTTTAACGCCACCTCAACGAGGCGTTTTCCGAACTGCCGCTTTAGATTCCGAAGAGTTTTTGGAGGTAGCAACACGGAGGCAGACCCTTGCACTGAAGAAAGTGAACGCAGATTAATTTTAGCGCACAGTCTTGGCAAGTTCAAATGGTGAAAGCGTCCGAAAATGAAGTGTTTTCCCGATCAAGTTCGCCAATGCTATGGCTGCAAACTTGCTTAAACTCCTCTCATTTTTCCGCTCCCGGGCGACACTGTCGTCAGGGGCGGCTTAGCTGGCGATTAACGACTCATTACACGAGAAGACCGACAGCCTAATCCTGCTATCATAAGGTTTTCCGAAATTTTCCGACCGTACACGGCAAGTCCGCCCCGGCGGTTCATGTATGCTGGTAGTGTGTAGTGGTGCTCGGGTCTCCCGGTAACAGATGTATCAGTCGAAGGTCGTATCTAGTTTCAGAAACCTGCAGCGCATCGCTCGGGCACTCGCAACGCAGACAAGCGGGATGTCTCCGAATTGCCTGCAGGCGACGGTTGAATCGCTTGGTCCACTGGCAGCAGCCGACCGGTGCCAGGTGACACGCATCGACGAGTCGCGCAGCTGGTTGACTGTGACAGCCGAACACACGGCCGATTCGACTCCCTCGCTTTCAGGAAGAAAGTTCTCCTTTGATGAGACTGGACTGCCCGAAAGTATATCTTTGACCTTTGCAGGATCGTGCAAAGTACTGGTGTTTTCCGATGGATCAGAACCGGAAGCACTGAGGGAATTCCTTATTCCCTCCGGCGCTCGCCACCTGCTGTTTCCCCTATACAGCAACGACAGACTGAGCGGCTTTCTATCGATTCACAAGTCTTTCGGCGAAAGCTTTTCCGAAGACGTGGTCGAATTGGGGGAAGCAATCTGCACTGAGCTTTCCACCAGTGGTGCTGAATGGTCGGCAGCTCGTACTTCCGATGACAACACAGAGGCCTTGACCCGCCATCTCGCCGTTGAGCGGTCGGTCCGCTACGTAGTCGGCAAACTTCACAACAGCCTCGATCGAAACAATATCCTGCAGGCAGCTGTTGATTCCGTGGGACACTTGCTCAAAGCAAGTGCTTGCATGATTGTTCGCACTGACGCAAGCAACTCTCCGGTGGTCACCCACGAATATGTCCGTCCGGACATCTCACCACTGGGACTGGGAGACACTTCGCACGTACCGGCCAGACTGGTGAATCGCTTTCACCACCGCACAGCCACGGTACTCGATAGCGAAGTACCGGACGAAGGCGGTCACTCATGGTTAGGAACGCCACTGATTGTTAACAATGTCAGCTTCGGAGTCTATTTAGTTAGGAGTGACTCCTGGAGGGTTTGGCAGCCACATGAGATTCAGCTGCTCGAACATATCGCGCAAGCACTTTGTGGTGCGCTCGCTAACGCGCAAGCATATCAAGAATTACGAGAGCAACTTTTCAATTTCAAAATCATCTCCAATCTTACGCAACAGCTAACATCGGCGCTGGACCAGATTCAAAGACCGGGACAACGACAACCGGAAGTTGGACAAGGTTCGGAAACGCCACCAATTTCGGTACCACTGTCTCCGCGAGAGATGGAAGTGTTGAAGTTGATAGCCGGCGGACTCGCAAACAGAGAAATCGCTCAACGACTGTTCTTGACGGAGTCGACCGTAGAATTGCACGCATCGAGAATTCGCAAGAAACTGAAGCTGAAGAGCCGAACCGCACTGGTTAAGTTTGCGTGCGATAACAACTTGGTTTAGGCAACATGAGAAACTAACGAAGGATATCGTGAACGAACTTCTAAAGCGAGCGTTCATACCTTCACTTGGCGATTTCATCTACGCAATCGTATTTCTGTTTCTGCTGCGGCTATTGCCAAGTATGCTGTACAACGACGGCGGCACAGGATGGCACCTGGCCACGGGGCGCTTCATTGCAGAAACGGGAAAAATCCCCTACAACGACTTCATGTCATTCACGTTTCCGGGCGAGCCCTGGGTCTCACAGTACTGGCTCTTCGATGCGGTTATGTACTGGTTTCAACATGCGCTCGGTTACAACGGGCTATCGGTTTTCTTCGCGACTGGTTTCGGCGGGCTATTTCTCTGGGTTTATCACGCCTGCCGCAAGGAAGGAGCTAACTGCCTTCTGGTATTTGCAATGGTCTTCGTGGCTGCAATTTGTTCTTCAATTCAGTTCCTGGCCAGACCAATCATTGTCACATGGCTAATGGTCTTTCTTTTCGGGTTAGTCCTGGACCGATTCCAAAACGACAAGCTTACGACGAAACAACTTATTTTCATTCTTTCCGTTTCCTCTTTGTTCTGGGCAAACTGCCATCCGGGGTTCATCATCGGCCTGGTAATGGTCGCAATCTACCTGTGCTGGAACCTCATTCCTTCATTGTTTCACAGCAGTAGCCAACAGCGCCGCAGCGCCGTGACAAAGTCAGTGGCTCTAGGTACGGCTCTATTCGGCAGTTTCATTGCCACACTGGTAAATCCCTACGGCATCGAGCTGCACATAGATCTGGTGCAAGACCTGGTCGATGGCTCGAAAAATAGCCTTATCGACTCGGTCGACGAGTTCCGGTCGCCGTCATTCCACGGTGGCATTCAAGCAAAGGCACTGGAGCTATTGCTTTTGGGCACCCTGGTCGCTCCAGCCATGAGCCTACTGCGCCCGTGTGTCGCACGCTGTACTTTGGTAATAGCCTTTGCGCATCTAACACTCTATGCGGTGCGCAACGCACCATTATTCGCGTTGGTAACGGTCCCCTTCATCGCCCAACTAATGTCTCAGACCAGACTTCCAGAGCTTCTCGGCAACCGAACTACAACGGAAAGCCCGCCACTGCTGCGAAGGTTACTGGACGCAGTCCTTACTAGTTGCAAGAGAATGGACCAGCAGGAAGTGCTAAACGGATTCCATCTGCTTCCCATCGGCCTAACGATATTGTTCTTCGCACTCTCCGCCAATGGAAACAATCAGATTCTCAATTCAAAATTCAGCGAACACTCATTTCCGACGACCACGCTTCAATCGATCAAGCAGTTAAATCTGGCTCCACGAGAAGGTTTCAACGAAGCGAACTGGGGCGGGTACATCTTTTACGAGACAGGAGTTCCAGTATATATAGATGATCGAGCGTCCTTCTTCGCCAACTTCTATGTGCACTACGGGGAAATCGTGTCGTTGCTTCCAGGATGGCGAGAGAAGCTGAAACAGGATGGAATCAATTGGATCTTAATCCGAAAGAACACCGATTTCGCCAATGCTATAAGACAGGACAGCGACTGGAAAATCGCGTCCGAAGACAATGCGGCTTATCTGTTCGTCCGGAATAAAAGAGTCCCGGCAGCAGCGAAATTCCAACGCTGAACCCGATCCGCTATCAAGAGCAACTTGCCGTTTACGCACAAGCAACCATCACGCAAAGGCGAGCCGGAGCGCTCACGTAGAGAAGGGGCTGCACCGTATAGCGCAGCCCCTTCCTATTATTGATTCGAATCGGTTGAAGCGAATTAAACGCCGAGCAGGTCGGAAACGTCTACGCCGCGAAGGCTCAAGCTGATCTTGTGCTCCTTGGGGGAAAACTTCTTGATGATCGCTTTGACTTCTTGTCCAACGTGAACGATATCTTCCGGCTTAACGTTGGGCTGCTCGGACATTTCGACCGTGGGCAGCAAGGCGTCTACGCCAGGATAGATTTGCACGAATGCGCCGAAGCTTTGAATCTTGCGTACAGTGCCGTTGAGCACTTGGCCCTCTTGGAATTTGTCTTCGATTTCCTTCCAGGGATCAGGCTGCATTTGCTTCAAGCTCAAGCTGATATGGCCCTTGTCGCGGTCCACTTTGAGAACCTTGGTGGTGACCATGTCGCCAACTTTGAGTACATCGGACGGGTGCGAAACGCGCTCCCAGGAGATTTCGGAAATCGGAAGCAATCCGTCCAATCCGCCCAGGTCGATAAATGCGCCGAAGTCTGCAATCCGCACAACTTCTCCGGTAACAGTTTGACCTGCTTCCAAAGTGCTGAGGATTTTCTCGCGTTGCGCAGCTTTTTCTTCCTGCACTGCGAGCCTTTGGCTGAGGATGAGCTTGTTTCGCTTGGTGTCTGTTTCCAAGATCTTCATCGGAATTTCCATTCCGATAAGTTCTTCCGGGGTGGTTCCCTTCACGCGCAATTGGCTGGCCGGTACGAACCCGCGTAAGCCGTAGACATCTACAACTACGCCGCCTTTGACCACCGCTGAAATGCGAGCGCGAATAGTCTCGTCGCTCTTTTTCTGCTGCTCCAATTGCACCCAACCGCGAGCTTGCGCTACGCGCTTGAGCGAAAGGGTCAATTGCCCGTTCTCGTTTTCCTCGCGAAGAATGTAGAACTCGAGTCTGTCTCCCGTTTTCACTATCTCGTCCGGAGAATCAACGGACATGTTGGACAGTTCTTTAACGGGCACGAAGCCCTCGGATTTTCCACCGACATCGACCAGAATGCCGTCGCGCTCGATGCGAACGACGTTGCCAGTCACGATGTCTCCTTGTTCGAATTTGTACTTAAACGACTCTTCCAAAAGTCGTTCAAATTCCGACTTGAGGCTCCCTTCGACTTGCTGATCTGCTGACACTAGATTGGTATCTCCCTAATTTTTTATTTCGGCAATCGGATTGTTTGACTTGTCCCGCTTCTGTTCTGAAAGACCCGCAACGGTCTTCGACTGGCCACGACTCTAAAAGAGTCAGGCTTAGTCCGGACATGTGACCCGTGGGTCCGGCAATCCGTTCGACTTCTTGCAGAGTTATCGATACAACCCTAATTTGCGATCAGGTAGATCAAGGGATTCTGACAAGTTGCCGCGCGATAGTTTACCCCCTACGCCACACGGGGGACAAGGTCAGTCCCCCCTAAAAGCGGTTCTTATTCGT
>JAIELX010000040.1 GCA_019752635.1 Candidatus Obscuribacterales bacterium
TGAGTTTTTCTGACAACTTTACCGAAGGAGGAAGGGCGAGCGCCCCCGAAAAGCTAGTCAGAAATTCTTGAGTTTTTCTGACAACTTTACCGAATGAGGAAGGGCGAGCGCCCCCGAAAAGTTAGTCAGAAGTTCTTGAGTTTTTCTGACAAACTTTTCCTGATGTGCGAGGGGCGTGGCGACCGCCACGGTCAAGTTTACGGCTTATTGTCAAGTTGAGCTGTCCTCGTAGCCACGGCACGATGCGGGTTACAGGATAAATTTCGATTATGGGCAGTTGTTCTTTCTGTCTGAATTCGGGTGCGGTCAATTCCTGGAGAATCACGGAGGCTGACTAAGGAACGCCGCTTTTACCTGCCGCGAGTTTTTGTCTTGTATGCACCACGGTGCTTTAGCAAGATGTCGCTGGTGGTAGCGGTTTTTAATGCGGTAATTGAATTTGCGGCGCCACTGCAAAATACTTACACTGGCGTCAGTGTTGAAAGCCTGTTGAAAGAAAACCCGGCGCTATGGTATTAAAATCCGCCAGTGGGTACTCCGACAGGTTCAATCTTTGTTCAGAATAGCCAGATCTACTTTAAGCCAACTCACTCCGGTGTAGCGCTGCGCTAGGTCTGGTTCCGTCGCCTGCTCGACAATGCGATTCAATTCGTCTGAAACATGAGGAGCTTTCTTGTGTGGGGACGAACGACTGATCGGTTTTGGCGCCGAGCCTGTTAGTAAGAAATACATAGTGGCTCCCAGAGCGTAAATGTCGCTCTGAACGCACGCTTCCTCTCGAAACTGTTCCGGTGGTGTGAAAGCCTGCTTGCCGCAGGAGTTCGTTGCGGGTCTGCCGTCCTGGCGCACAGCCAAGCTGAAATCAATTAGTTTGATCGTTCCGTCCTGTGCAACGATAATGTTCTCGGGAGTAACATCGCGGTGTACGATGGGCGGGTTTGAATTGTGCAGATACTCCAGTGCGGCGCAAACGGATAGCGCAATTTTCGCAACTTCTCTTTCGTCCAGCGGGCCTTCGTCTTGCACCTTCTGACGAAGTGTTTTTCCTGCTGCATACTCCAGGGCGACATAGAGGCGATGGTCTTCTGCAAAAAAGTCTTCAAGTTTGACGATTCCGGGATGGCTCAACTGTGAAAGCAATCCGACTTCGGCTTCGAACTCTCGCGCCGACTCAATTAATGCTCCTGAGGTTGAAGTAGCAAGAATGAATTCTTTAAGTACGCATTTCTCACCCGATCTCTTCCTGGCTAGATATGTTGTCGCTTGACCGCCCGAGGAAATTCTGTCAACTACTGTGTATTCACCATCCTTTAGAGTTTCTCCGGGAGGTAAGTTGTTGTTCGTTCGCGGGCGCGTTCTCGTAGTTAGCAAATTGAACCAGAGCTGGGTGTATCTGTTGTCCTTCAACACCGTGGAACCCACTAACTGTTCTTCCACGATTGGATCAATAACCACATGCGGTGCCCACTTCTTGACCGAG
Organism: Candidatus Obscuribacterales bacterium; assembly: GCA_019752635.1. Taxonomy (GTDB): domain Bacteria; phylum Cyanobacteriota; class Vampirovibrionia; order Obscuribacterales; family Obscuribacteraceae; genus JAKFUT01. Next base: position 1,481 of record JAIELX010000040.1, read on the forward strand.
TACAAGAGTTTTGTACGCTCTGCTCGGCTAAGATCATTCAGGTTTATTTTGATACTGCGACCGAAATCGGCCTCTGCTTCAGAGCAGCTGAATAGCAAGAAGTTGCCTGCGTGGGGGCGACGGGTGATGCCTTCCATAAAGGCAGCTAGTCGGTTCAATACCTGATAGGTGAGCGTTTCCTTACTAAATATGGTTTCGGGAAGTGGACAAAGTTTTGCGAATCCTTCTTCGAATCTGCGCATTCGCTTAATGTCCGTCCATTGGAGTGTGTCGGGACCGCTACTGAAAGCCCATCTGTTAATTGTAACTACTGACAGGAACCAGCCTTTCAAGGTTCTCCTCTTTAGCCCCGATTCCGTGATCTCAACGTCGTAGTCGTCCGCGATAAAATTGAGGGGAAAGGAGAACCAGGCTCTGAAAAATAAGACGGAGAGTGCTGAGCCGAGCCCTGCAAGATAAAAGTGGATAAATACGAGACTGTCTTTGTTCGGTTCAAAACCGATGTTACGCAGAAAAGGCCAGTAGCCGTTGTAGCCTTGTATAACTGTTGAGTCCAAGGCACTAGGAGCATGTGTGTGATTGTATTCTGGAGGGTAGTTTTCTTTCGGGGCTGCTTGCAAGCTTTTCTTGTTTTGCGGTGGCTGGGGCAAGGGACCGCTGTTGAGCATTCCGATTTCGTAACTTGGACTGTTAGTTACCATGCCCTCAACTCCGAGTCTTTCGTAGAGCGCCAAGCTTATGAAAGATGGAATACCTAATGCGAAGAAGACGAATATTACCAGCCCGAAGACCTTGGAATGATAGAAATTGGTCTCGGAGTTTCCTAAGTTGGACCTGTTGTTCTGAGCGAACACGAATTTAGTCTCGTTGACTGCTTTTGAGCGTTCTTCTGGAATGAATCCTCGTACCCAGTGCACACTCATCCAGATTATGGCGAAGGGTGCGCAGAACAAGTACAGCCAGAATAGGATGAAAGGTAGTCCCTGATCTGCTCCCTCGTTCAGGTCTCGCACAAGCGTGGAATTGCGTAGCGACTCCGGCACGCAGAGTTGAAGTTTCTCCTGCCAAGTCTTGGGCATCTGCCTGTAGAGCCACTGCGACACCGGCTTGGCTAGTATCAATACAATCCACAGAAGTATCAGTTTTGGAAACGCGGCCATTGCAGCAAGGCTAATCAGCGGGACCTTCAGATCCCAGATCCAATGGAGCTTCGTCTTAAGAGTGGAGTCCAATGCCGCCAGGCGCGTTGATCCTTTGTTCTTACCGAAGCTATCGTCGCTGGTGTCTCTTCGCTGATGTCCGTCGACGGTGGTGTCTCTCGGACCGACAACATTGGCGGCTTCTGCTGAATCGGCATCATAAGTAGTGTCGGGCGAGACGATCTGAACAATTTCGTTCCCTGGCTGTGATTCTACTTCCACCAGTGTAAAGGAAGCCGAAGGTTCTGCTTCCTTTACGCGCGTTCCTTTGCTCAGGTCTTCGTTAATCATGCCGGTGCCTTCTGTATGACCGCTGGTATCTTCAAGCGAAATCCTGCGTTCATTTCGGATAGCGCGTCCAACACTTCTTCAAATGATCGAGGGCGTTTGTCCTCATCGAATTCGGTGCATCGTCGAATCAAAAGATCCAGTGAGTCCGAACAGTCCACCAGTTTCGCCGGTGACGATTGCGACAGCGCAACGGGATCGCGACCGGTTAGCAGATAGTAGAGAGTACCGCCGAAGCTGTAGATATCGCTTCGAGGAGTAGCCTCTCCGCGCAATTGCTCCGGAGAAACATAGCAGTGCTTGCCCAGCATCGTTCCCGTGATACCTTCTAAAAACTCTCGTGCGGCTCCGAAGTCGATTAGCCTTAACTGACCGTCCTCGCCCACAATAACGTTGTCCGGTGTGAGGTCTCTGTGTGTGACAGCAGGCTCTCTGGCGTGCAAGTAGAGCATTATTCTTGCAATCTGCCTGGCCCACTCCACGGTGGTGGCTTCCGAGCGCGGACCGTGCTCTTTCACGATGTCGCGCATGTCGCTTCCCAACCGGTGTTCTATCAGAAGGAACGTGGATCTTTCATGCTCAAGGGAATTAACAATTTTGGCTATTCCGGGATGGTCCAGGTTTGATAGGAGCTCGTATTCCCGCTGAAAGATTTTCGTCAGTGCTCGCGTCTCTTCGTCATCGGAAGCTAAGTAGAACTGTTTAACTGTTAACATTCTTCCACTGTCATCGCGAGCGAGGTACACGGCGCAAAGTGGTTTGCTTGATAGTTGTTTGATGATTCGAATCTGAGTTCCGGGCAAGAACGCACCGGGAATGAGCGGCACAAATATGGTCGACTTGAACTCTTCTGTCGCAATTGTGCTGATGGAAGTGTTGTCGATGCCATCCGAGATTGCAACGTCACCTTCAATTTCGGCTAGCGTTCTGCAGACTTCATATACTTGTGGATCAACCTCGCAGTTCGAAGCATGCTCATCGATGCCATCAATCAGAACTCTTAGGTCGCTGACCGACATTTGCGAGTTCGTAAAGGCCACACTTCCTGTGCTGCGGAACGAAAGCGTAAACTTTGCTTTCATCCCTCCCTTGGTTTTCGCTACTGTCACCACCATGCTTTTCAGATCGCTCCAGAGTCTAAACTGTCGGCCCAGGAGAGTAAGGTATGGACCTTGCGAAAACAGAATGCCATCACAGTTTATAGTGAGTTTTCGAGCCATCGCACAGGGAAGAAAAATCGCTGCTGTGATCGCGATGGGCGCGGTGCCATAGAGAGCAACGATTGATCCGAGGAATATTCGCAGCGGTGGCTGAAACAGCCATTCTGGCGCTTTATTGTCGATGCGGAAGCCCGCGTCCATGGCGGAGGCAATCATCCAGCTATGAATAGCTTCCCCCAGTGGACCGCCAGAAAAGCCGAAAATCCAAAATAATGCTCCGTAGCACAGCAAGAGCCAACCCAATGTTCTTACCGCATTACCCACAAGTGGATGGGCTTCGTTGAATGCCAGTGATCGTGCTGGCAGTCGTAGTGCCTCCAGGAAGGCTTCTATGTAGTTTTGCAGCGACCAGGGCGAGACGACGCGCCAACAAAACGAGCTTAGTAATGCATTGAGGCGGAGAGCCGGCTTCAACAAAACAGTAAAGATGATTCCGGATACAGCAGCGATGATGAACGTGTCGAAGGGCTGTACAAAAGACATCGATTCCGTGCCTGGACCGGTAACGCCCTGGAGCTGGGGCGAATTAGGCCTACCTGCGTGGAGCGGGTCTTGAATGAATTGAGGAGGCCGCGCCTTGGTATCCGATGCAGTCTGTGCACTTTTGATTGTTGGTTGCACCGGGGCATTCTGTAGCGCCATCATAGGCTTGGGCAGTTCGTGTATTTCAGGCGGGGGCTCAGGGACATTGGCTCCAGCGTTATCCCTCGTTTTGTTGAAAGTGTCCATGGATTTTTCTGCCGGAGAGACGAACAGGTTTGCATCGCGCGCCGACGCAAGCAGCCAGTTTGATACCATGTACGCCGGTCCGCTCACGTTCATAGTTATGGACAGGATGCCCCCGATGAATGCGCTCAGGAACAAGACCTGCGACGAACCACACCATCGTTGTCTTTGCTGAATTAGATCCGGATCTTTCTTCGTCGGTTTGTGGCGTGTTCGAAGCAGGATGGAGAGTCCGCACGCCACCGCATAGAAGAATACCGGAGTTGCAAGAAATGCCAGTGGTGCGAATTGCTGAGCTCCCAATACTAGTGCGCTCGACAATGAAGGTAGGTTGTCCTCAGTTATAACTGTGAAAAGCCCTGAGGAGCTGGTGGCGAAGACCAGCAAGCGAATCGAGTATAGCCAAAACAACAGCAACGCTATTTGCTGAACCTTTTGCGTTTTGACGTAGGCTTTTAAGAAGGTGACTTGCTCTATGGCAGAGAGCCTGAGCAAGGTTGCGGCGGCCGGAACGATCACGTAAATTATTGCAGCGGCAGTTCCTGCGATCAGCATCCATCCGGACGCAAAACAGTCTGTCAGAATGAAGGCCAAAATGGCAATTGGTTCTGAGTAACGCTTGAAAGATCGGCGGCAGCGGACGGCGAACTCGTGCATAGTAAATTCTGCGCGGTAACCCACTTCAGTATATAGCTACCGAGAGGGTTGTCAACAGGCGGCATCTTCCTCAAACTTGTAGTTCGATAGTGCCGAAACTCTTATCCTCTAGCCGTTTGCAGCCTGACTAGACATAATGACTTAGCCCTTGGAGCGGACGGTGCCAGCATCCTGCTCTACGGACTTCTTGGAATTGCACTTGGTCTCTCCTTCGGCAGTTTCAGGCGAACGTGGTGAGACCTGCTTTCCGTTACTCGAAACCGGCTTGGGAAATCCGATATCATTACCGCACTTAGCGGGTGGGCAGCACATGACTGAAAAGCAGCTTGACTTCGAACCGTATATAGCGCCGGGCGAATCAGTGAAAGAGTTCACGCCGCGCGCGATTCTTCTCGGTTGTGTATTCGGATTGCTGTTCGGAGCGGCAACCGTTTACCTGGCGCTCAAAGCAGGGCTCTCAGTGTCGGCTTCGATACCGGTGGCTGTTTTGGCCATTTCGCTTGGTCGAAGGTTTCTCCAAACAACTGTTTTGGAGAACAACATTATTCAGACGACTGCTTCGGCGGGCGAGTCTATTGCTTCCGGAGTGGTTTTTACTTTACCGGGGTTTCTGTTTCTTTCTCTGGCAGAGAATGGCACCAGTGTCGGTGATAAGTATTTCGAGTATTGGACCATCTTTGTCCTGGCCGTGCTCGGTGGCGTGCTGGGCACTTTGATGATGATTCCACTGCGACGTTCGTTAATCGTAAAAGAGCATGGCGTTCTTCCTTACCCGGAGGGCACCGCCTGCGGTTCGGTTTTGATCGCCGGTGATAAGGGGGGCGAGTTTGCCAAGACTGCCTACCAGGGAATTGGTGTTGCACTTGTATATGCGCTGTTGCAGCACGTTTTGAAGGTCGTTGCTGCGACTCCAAAGTTTGTTACTGCGCAAGCAAACAAGATTTTTCCTTCGGCCACTATCAGCGGTGAGATTACGCCGGAGTACATGGGGGTCGGATACATAATCGGGTTCCGCATTGCAGGCATACTTGTTGCGGGTGGAGTATTAGCCTGGCTGGGAATGATTCCCTTGCTTGCGGCACTGGTGCCTGCTGACACCACAGCTGCTCAGCTGGTTAAGCTCGGCTACCTGAACGATCTTGCTACGGCCGGGGGACCCGGCGGATGGAATCCGGATTCGCATTCCTTTTCGAATACCGCAGACGCGATCTACAAGGCATACATCCGCCAGATCGGGGCGGGTGCGGTCGCTGCCGGCGGATTTATGACGCTGCTCAAAACTATTCCCACGATTGTGAGTTCATTCAAGGAGAATTTGTCGCTCTTGAAGAAGTCGAATATTGATGCCGGTGGGGCTGAAACAACCGTGCGCACGGACAACGATCTGTCTGTCAAGACCGTTCTGTTCGGTTCGCTGGCGCTGGTTGCTCTGATTGCCTTGCTGCCTCAGGTTCCCGGCACCGATTTCTTTCAGAAATTGTTGCTTGGTGCTTTGGTGGTTTTGTTCGGCTTTTTCTTTGTGACGGTATCGAGTCGCATCGTCGGCTTAATTGGATGCAGCTCGAATCCTATCTCTGGAATGACTATTGCAACGTTGATGGCCACTTGTCTCATATTTATAGGACTCGGTCTTACTGGCACTGTGTACGAACCGATGGTGCTTGCAGTCGGTGGCATTGTTTGTATTGCTGCCGCTAATGGCGGTGCCACATCGCAAGATCTGAAAACCGGCTACATCGTGGGTTCAACTCCCCGGTTCCAACAGATAAGCCTGTTTATAGGCGCAGTAATTTCGTCGATTATAATTGGAATTACAGTCAAACTTCTGGACCATCCGTCGCCTGATATGATTGCCGCCGGCATCACCCATGCAATCGGAACCGACAAGTTTCCTGCACCCCAAGGTACGCTGATGGCGACTCTGATCAAAGGGATGTTATCGTTCAACCTGGATTGGAACTTTGTCCTGGTCGGTGTCTTTCTGTCCACCACCGTTGAGCTGTGCGGTGTGAATTCGCTCAATTTCGCGGTTGGTGCCTACTTGCCAATTTCTACTACGCTGCCTATCTTCATTGGTGGTGTCATTCGCAAGCTCGCCGATCGAAAGTCCGGTATCGCTGAGGCATCGCACGATGACGAACTCGGAAGCGGAAGTTTGTTTGCAACCGGGTTGGTGGCAGGCGGCGCGCTTGCGGGTGTCGTGGTAGCGTTGATGTGCATACCTGAACCGATTTACGCATTTCTTCAGAAAATCAGTTGCGAGCCGGTGATAACAAAGTTTCTAGGTCCCGACGGGTATCAACTTTTGGGCGTAGGCTTCTTCACTCTCATGGGAATAATTCTGTATCGAGTGGCAACGAAGAAATAAGGTGATCGTCCCGACCATCTTTTCCGTGGTGCACCAGACGCTTAATCTCAAGTGGCGGGTTCCGGTGCCTTGCAGGAGGCAACCGCGGACCTGCTCCTGGCGCTGTGCTGGTCGCTTCGAAGCGGCCTTAGAGCCGCTAGCAGGAGTGAGAATTCCTGCTGGCAACATAAGACCGCTTCGTGTGCGCGGACAATTCTTCGAGATTAACAGTTCCTGTCGCAGTTTGAGTCGCGTAGTTTTTTGTCGATCGTACCCTTAACGTCACCAGCAACTTCTTGAATCTTCCCCTCAACTCTTTCGGCCGTTCCTTCTGCTTGTGTTTTCTCGTTGCCGGTCAACTTGCCTAAGGTCTCTTTGACCTTACCTTTGAGTTGCTTAAGGTTACCTTTGGTTTGGTCTTTATTCATGGGTGTTTCCTCTCCGTAACTGAATCAAAGACGGTATCCCTGCATGGTTGGTTGCACGCTCATGCTCAGCCCTGCGAACTGCTGAGCTATTGAAACGTACTAACTGTGCGGATACTGTTTGTTCCTGCTATGTTTAGCGGAGGGCACTGTTCCATCGGAACCCGTCAGCTTCGACAGACAGAGCCTTCCTTGCTGCCGCTATCGTTTGTGCAGGCAGGTCCCCGGGTTGAACTAGTTCGGTGGCTCTGGTGAGAGCGTTATGCAAGAAGGGATCGCGAGCGTCAAGTTCTAATGATCGAGACTGCGAAATCGCTTTCTTGAAATGCTCTCGTGCCAGTGCAACCTGGTTGCGCCTCGAGTCAATCTCCCCCTTGATGAAATTAGTTTTGCTCTTACTGAGTCTTGTTTCAAGTGATGAATCTACAGCGTAGTCGCCTTTCGCTGCCAGCTCGATACTTTTACTTGCTGCGGAAGTATTGGCCAACGCCAGTAGTATTTGTGCTTGCAACTCATGTATCGTCGCTTGACTGGGGGTAGTAAGGTTCTCGAGAGCGAGACATTTTTTGCATTGAACCAGCGCCTTTTGAATCAAACGTCGGTCGTTGAGTATTAGTCCCGCGTCAAACAATGAACGAGCGTATTCCCGGTATACACGATACCAGGAGCGGTCTCTGGCAGTGTGTGAAACATCCATCTCAGGAGATGTGTCTAATGCTGTTGTCTCCATTACCTTAGTGTACAGTTTCTCTGCGCGGTCTATTTGTCCATGGCGCAAGAAGAAGGAAGCTGCCGGCAGCAACACTTTGACCGTGCGAAGAGACTCTCCCTGCTCAATGTTGGTTGCCTTGGTGTAGCGCAGCTCTGCTTCGCGATAATCTCTTGCGCATTCGGCTGCCAGAGCCAGTTCAATCTCGAACAGCAAAGTGAGGAGCTTGCTCTCTTCTTCAGTGCATGTTGCCAGTGCTTTCTTTCGTGTCTGCTCCGCAAGGTTTAGTTGATTACTTCTACAATAGTCTCGGTAAAGGTATCTGTAAATTTGACGACAGAATTGTCGGTCGTCCTTAATGAAGGACGCGTTGCTGAGTGCAACCAATATCTTGTGTCTTTCTTCCGGCTGATTCGCGTCTTCCAAGCGGGCTGCGCAATCTGCGAGCCTCTGGTTATGGCGAGTCGCTATTCTTTCATCAGTTTTGTGCGTGTTCGCGATTTCGTTGACTAGATCGTCGGTCAATTTCGTTCTTTCTTTCGGGTCTTCCGACAGCGTGATCAATTTAGCAAGGGACAACATTCTGAGCTGCCGGTCCTGACCAGCAAGAACTTCGTTCAGTAGTTTCACCTTTCCGGTATTGTCCTTGCTTGTCAATGCCGTATTGTCATCACTTACCGCTTGGAGAAATTGGGCTTTACTTGATACTGGATGAGGCTTTTGCGCTGTCGGTGCTTCTTTCGTCGGATCTGAGTGTTTGCTCTGCATTCGTTGATTGATTGTTCTGAAAATTGTGGCAGCAAGCACCAGGACCACCATTGCAAGCAGAATGAGCAGTTTGCGCGGCAAACATGCTGCCCGACGCGGCCGCGCCACTGCGAGGTCGAATGCTTCCAGCAACTCTGACATGGTTTGATAACGGTTCTCAGGAGCCTTCTCCAGGCAGCGCATAACCAGGGGACGAAAAGAACTCAACTTCGCTCCCGGTGTTTCCAGTGGTGGCACCGTTTCGTTGAGATGGTTGTACATTACTTTCATTGCGGTATCGCCTTCGAATGGCCTTGTACCGGTCAGGAATTGATACATGATTACACCAAGCGAATAAATGTCGCTTCGCTCGTCGCCTCGCTCTTGCCTGCACTGTTCCGGACTCATGTATGCAGGACTGCCGCTGAGGCTTTGCGTAAGAACAACGTTGCGTTCTTCGCCGTGGAGAGCGCGAGCCAAACCGAAGTCAATGACTTTGATACTCAGACCGCCGACGGAATCGTTGGTGTTCTTCAAAACCATGATGTTGTCTGGTTTCAGATCTCGGTGGAGAATACCTTCAGCATGTGCGTAGCGTACAGCCTCCAATACGGGACGCATGAGCTGCTCGAATGCCAAATCTGAGAGCTCACCATGCTTTAGATATTCGGTCAGGCTTTCTCCTTCGATCCACTCCATGGCAAAGTAGACCACGCCCGCTGGTGATTGGTTGAAAGAATAGATTTGGCAGATACTTGGATGATTTAGCCGGCTAAGGAGTTTTGCTTCTGAGGAGAATTTCTCCATGGTCGTGGTCGGTGACCGCTCGAGAACCTTTATGGCGACACTCCTGCCCGTGGTGGTGTGCTTCGCCTTATAGACTATGGCTGTCCCACCGGAACCGATGCGTTCCAGAATATTGTAGCCACTGACTTGCACCTCGCTAACAAGGTCTGACAGGTCCGGTGTACTTAGCAATATGTTGTTTTCGTCCATGGGCCTCAAGGTCGTTTGGAAGCTTTGACCTCTTGATTGGTCTCGATGTCTGCGGATGGATGCAAAGTGACGCGCTAAGCCTATACCTTAACATTCTACCCGCCACTGGGAGTCCTTCCCTGACGGGGACCGCAGACTCCGAACTCTTCGAGGCTGCAGTGGTCAAAAACTACGCTTCGACGGATTTTTTTGCTCTTGTGTTTCGTCGTGAGGGGCAAGCGCTTTATAGTGGCAACACTCGTAGGGCACGCTTACCCAACTGTCATGCTCAAAGTAGAGGATTGTTAACTCGGTGCCGGGGGGGATGCTGTTCCACTCCAGGGCGGGAACGGCGTAATCGGCTGCACGTCGCGATGTTCGTCCATCGGGCAGCGCGATATTATATTCGTAATGTATCAAGAATTGCCGGTCTGGTGCGCCCGGATCTCCGACGGTTCTTTTTTCAGTTACCAGTCCCTCGGTTGCGATACCCGTAGCAATTAGTTCCGGGCTATTTTGCGAAAACGTAGGCTGCGTTGGTTTGAGCAGACTGCGCATCGCAATAGCACCGAGGATTAGCATTGCCGCTCCCATTGCGGGATGGATTAGCGTTCCCACGCAAGCGAAGCCTAGCAGTGCCAGAGATGACCCGACATAATCGACTTTTGGAGTCGTCGATTGCAAGTACACCGGAAGTCCTTCGTATTTTGTGACTACTTGTCTCACAGGGAGCGAAAGGATATCTCGGTCGCACAAAACGATTGTGCTTTTGCTTTGCCGGTTCAGGAAGTCGTCCCACCATTGGGCGACCTCTTCTTCACATGTTTTAGTGATCGAGTAAGTAATACTTGGCAGTTCCGCGTCATTGACTTGTTGATTGAGAGCCAGGTGGCAGTCCGGCGGTGCTACGGATAGCCAGAGCAAACATTTTACTGCTTGCACCAGAGATGGTGAACCATCTCTTAGAAGTAGTTTGAGCGATCGAGATTGTTCGGGTCTGAGATAATCGTCTTTTCGCAATAGAAGGCAGTCTCCGCCTGCTTTGCAATCTTTGTAGAGAGAAGGCTTTTCGACCAGTGCACAAAGAGACACAAAAATCGACCATTTGGCGAATGTATCGAGATAAGAGCCGAAATGGGTTGCATCGCGTTTGGGATGCTGATAGTTTCGATGTCCCAGCTCGTTCGATTTCCAGTTTTGCATACTCGGTACAAACATGCCGTCATAGTCCACTAGCCGGAGCTCGCCAGTACTCGTCACCATGATATTTCCGTGCTGTAAGTCTCCATGTGCTATACCGGCGCTTTCGAGATCCGTGCACATCAATTGAAATTGCGCTAGCAAAGACACCAGCCGGTCCGGTTTGTGGAGGTTGGTTTCGATGTACGAGTCTAACGTTTGCCCCTCGACCCAATCCATCTTCAGGATCGGATACCAGTCGCCCCGAATTAGAACACCTTTGGCCTGATACTGGAATGATACCGTATATGGTAGCTGATCATTCATCACGTAGTCGGAGATTTGCTGATAACGATTCTCAGAATCGCGAACGTTGTTCAGGAAACATCTAACAGCAAAGGTCCGGGTGCCCGACTGTACCTTGTAGACGCTGGCGAATGCTCCCGAAGCCGGTCTCGGAAGTCCCAGTGCATCTAGCTCGGGGGCTCCTGATTTGAGGTCCGGATCGGAGAAGCACGTGCTCAAATTTTGCACCGCTTCGTTGTAGTCTTGCGGCGAAGGCCACGACTGCTTTGGCGAGTAGGTAGCTAATATTGTTTCGTGATCCGTTTCCATTCGTGCTGACCGCGGTGTTGATCGGTCCCTGGATTGTTGTTCCCGGTAGGTGGCAGGATCTGACTGGATCTTGATATTGACTTTGTTACCCTTGAGTCCGTCGTGATATAGTTCACGCGGTTGTCTCCTGCGGACGCCGGATAGATAATTGATAAGAGGTGTACTTGTGAGACCGTTGACCACTTCTGTGTGTGTGTTACTACCAGTAACGTTCATCATGAGTCTCGCATTTCCGGGCACTAGCAGCCTTGCCGCAGACAAACCTGCGACCGCCCCGACCGCGGACGAGGCACTGACTCAACTTAAAGAGGGGAACTCCAGATACCTGCGCGGCGTTCAGAAGTACCCGAAAATCGATCCTGTACGCAGATCCAGGACAGCCGACGAAGGACAAAAGCCGATCGCAACAGTTCTGGGCTGTGCCGATGCCCGCGTGCCGGTTGAAACCGCCTTTGATAAAGCTTTCGGTGAAGTGTTCGTGATAAGGGTCGCCGGCAATGTTTGCCAGATGGCCGAGCTGGCATCAATCGAGTATGGCGTTAATTATTTGAAGACACCACTGGTAGTGATATTGGGACACACTCAATGCGGCGCTGTCGCTGCAGCGGTGTCGGAGGCTTCTTTGTCCGGCAGTTTGCCCAAACTTATGGATGAAATTCGCCCCGCAGTCCAAAAAGCCAGGCAAGCGAATCCCGAACTAAGCGGGGATCAGCTTACGAATGAGGCTATCAAACAGAATGTTTGGAAGTCGATAGAAGACGTGTTCGCTGGCAGTCCGATAATCGCCAGGGCGTGCAAGGAACACAAGGTCAAAATTGTCGGAGCGATTCGAGACATAAAGACCGGCAAAATTTCCTGGCTTGGGGAACATCCGGACCAGACCAGGCTGACCGGCACTCGGTAATCGGCTGCAAATTTGAAGATTCGTCCATTGTGCCGGCTGGAGACCGGTGGGAGCCGCTGGCGCAAGTTAGTTGGCGGGCTTGACCGGAGTCAGTGTGGTCATTGGCCGGGTCGAGGCGCCCTTCTCGACTGTCCAGGTTGTGTTAGGTTGAAATGGACTTTGCATTCGCATGTAAACCGGCACAGATTTTTGCTCTGTAGCAATGATCTGGCGACCGGGGTTGGCCGGATCGGGCTTGGCGGTTACAACCGTCACTAATTGCTGCCGTTGTTCGGTGTGAAAGTGTTGAACCACCGGAGGGAACTCCGAGAATTCCAGTTTGGTGCCGTTTTGCTTGATCATCATCATTGTGTTGCCTGGCAATAACAAGTGAATCGGCTTATCCAGTTTGATTTTGTCCAAGCTTTCGAAAATTGCTTTCTGGTACTGTGTGGCGAAACCGGTCTTTCCAAGTGTTCCGAGTGTGGCGATTGCCATTGCTTTTGTCGGATGATTGTTCGGAAGTTTGGATTCAACCAGAACATATGCGGCTGCGGCACGAACACGGGGGGTTGGATCTTTCATGGCCAGTGTGAGGTGAGCTAGACCGGGATCTTTGGGATCGTCAAAGTTGTAACCTTTGTATGAGTTGAATATTGTCTGAATAACTTTGTCCGCGTCACCCTTTCCTGCGATGGCTGCTCCGACTCGCGCAGCGCGATCCGCGGCCGATGATGTTGTGTCAACCGGCGTTTCGTTCAGGATTGCCGGTACCGAATCTCTCAACTCTGCAAGGGCGTCGGTAGCAGCTTGCTTGACTGCCGGATAGGGACTGCGTTCAGAAAGCGCTTCGAATGCGGGATACATCATTCTGTACTTTAGTCCGCGTAGTTCCTTTACTATTGCACTCTGCAACCATTCACGCTGATCAGCGATGGGGCGCTTCAATTCGTTTTCCAGAGCGCGGGCGTAGATTTCAGCCATTCGTTCGCGGCTGATCGCTCCGCCGCTGTGAAGCTTCTTAAGGCCTTCCAGCAAATGCGATCCCATTTGATCGGTTGCACTGCCCCCTAGTTTGGTGGTGAAGACATCTTCGATAATCGACGCTGTTAAATCCCGGCCTTTGCACCCTGGTTCGCAGCATTTTTTCAGCATGGCGGCTGCCATCCCGCGGGATTCGAAAGTGAAAAATTTATGATAGACCTCGTCTCTGTTTTTACTTTGGACGCCGTGAAGTCCTTCCGAACCGAATCGCCCGGTCACCGGCGCGGCCCACGTCATGTAGTAAAGTGCCTTTCGCGCCTTGTCGCCTTCGACTCCTTCGGTAAGAGCTGCGGCTTGCAACTCTTTCCATTGTTTCAGCCTTTGATCTTGAATGGCCGCAGCGGCTTGGTATTCGAGCAATTCCAGTCGTGCGTTGGAGGTGAAGCGGCGATCAGCCCAGTCGTTGGCGCCATCTACGGCGCTTTTTGCTTTGCTCTGGAACGTTTCGAATTTGAGCAAATCATAGCTTGCGTCCAGCCACTGATTGGCGGAATGCTCATTGAATCCTTTCAAATGAGGGTATTTCGCTTCACTGAAGGGGTCGATTAGGCGAGCAAGCGTTTGTTCGTAGATGCGCTTGTACTCTAGGGAATCACGGTCCAGACGCTGTTCCGTGAAGCTGAAGTCTCGCAACACTGTTGCGACTGAGGCATCATTCTCTTTGTCGATCAAGTTGCCGATGTACGAACGCATTTCCGGGTCTTGAAGATGCAGGAGTGCTTTCGCTGCTGCCATGCGAACTCTTGCGTCCTGTTCACCCGCGTTCAATTCCTTGTCGCCGACTTTTATCTTCGGTGATAATGCAACGTGACCACGAATGAGGTCGAGGCTGCTTTGCGAACCCATGACTGCTAGCGCTGTGATTGCAGCGCAGCGCAGCGAGGGATAGTGTTCGGCATAATTCTGACTCTCTCTTGTGAGCATTACTTCCAGATTCATTTTCAGCTGGTTGCGCAAGGAGACGTCACCGTCTTTCAGCAACGGCTCCATTCTCTCGATGATCGCCACTAAGGCTTGTTCCTTGGCGTAACTGTCTGGAATCTTCACCAGGGCTACGACTTGGGTGCGCAAGTCATGCGCCACTCGAGGGTCATCCGCCTGCAGTTGTTTGATGCGATCCGGAAGCATCGCCTCAACTACTCTCATTGTCAGTTTCGGATCCGTGCTGGTGAAAGCTCCTGCAATCGCCAGGTTGATTTCGCGCTGAGCTGCTTTGTCCGTCGGCGAAGTGATGAGCGAAAGCATCAATGCTGCGTTGAGCTGTCTCTCCTTTACTGCGTCTGCAAGTTCAACGGTCGTGGGCAGCGGGGTTTGCATCTCTTTTCGCAAGAATTCTCGCAATTGAGCTGCCATTTCACCGTCCGGCTTTCCGGCAAAGTTTTGCTGTATTGTATTGAAGCTGGCGAGCAACTCTGCTCGGCGACGCGGATTCGTCTCGCGTAGCGCGTATAGTTGCGCCGCGGCAAGTACGCGAACATCGGCGGAGGGATCGCACTTCGCTGTATTTTCGAGAGTCGCCATCAATGCGTTGGAGCTGAGGCCGAACTGGCGCCCGGCGCTTCTATCTTTTTCTGTAGCGCTCATTCCATCTGCAGGTAAGCTTTCCTGGTAGCGGACACCATCCGCGATGGTGGCGAGTCTTGCGCCGAAGGGATCGGACAGGCTCGCAAGTTTACTTTCTCTGCTGGCATGCGGATTCTTGAGTACATCTTGCAGCGTGCCGGCAAATTGCTGGTGGGTTAATGCCTCGATGCGGACCAGTGTGTCACCGATGACGATACCACGGTTGCTGCCATCTTTGGCTTCCAGCAGCCTTTTGAGATCGGCCACAACTGTAGTGGTGCTAAGCGTGATAGTCACTTCGCGTTCACTAACCGGAATGCTTCTTGCTGCGTCATATCTCGGTACTGATATCTTGAGTTTACCTGCGGTACTGCCAATCTTGCCGTCCTGATCGCGTGCTATGAACAACAGCGCTACTTCACTTGCGGACGCCACATCCTTGTCCTTTGCGGCCATCAGACGCTCGGCCAGTTCGCGAACTTCCTGAGGGAAACCTTTTCGCTTTTCGGGATCGCGCAAGTCGCTTAGCTGTCCGGCCGTGAGTTGCGGTAACGGTTTGTTCTCGTCGTACGGAAATGCTTTCTCCAGCTCTTTGATCTCTTCGCCGGTGAATGAGACGTTGGCGACCAACTTTGCTGCAAGTGCCTGTCGATCCGCCGCGGTGGCTCCCGGACCAAGAACGCGCTTTGTTTCGCTGAAAATGTCTTCTATCCTGGCTTTTGTCTCGGGTTGTTTGCCTTCAGTTAATATGCCCTTGTAGCGATCGAGCATGCCGCACGTGCCATCATATGCGCGCTTGTTTGAGGGATTGAACGATGTTTTATCTGCTGCTTGTAGTCCGCGTCCGTCACCAATTTGAATCGGTGCGTCAATCGCGGGGTCGCGCTTGCCCAAGTTTTGGAAGATTTGAACTTGATGTTTCAGTTCGCTGGCGATGACAGGAGCGAAAGCATACTCCGTCGCCTTGAATGCATATGAACTGCCTGTGTGGACTTGCTTGACGAATGGAATGCCTTTGAGGACTTCGCTGCCGATTTGCCTGCCGTGAATTATTGAATGAACCTTTTCGGCGCTGGATAACGATTCTGTAGCTTTTGCCGATTTGAACAGACCCCATCCGCCGCGCGCCAATCCGAGGGAAACATCGCCGAGGAAGTACAATCCGCGAGCCGTATTTATGTGCTCGCCTACATTAACGTCGCCGATTTTTAGATTACGTCCGCCTGCGCTGTTGAGAATACCTGCTCCGCCAACCGTTACTCGAGTAAACCCTTTTGTGAGCTGGAAAGCTGCTTCCGTGCCTTCGAGGCGGAGACCCGCGTTTGCAGCCGTAGCGGCAATGCGCGCACCTCTTACCGCCGCACCAATTTCGATGGTGCCGGAAACACACATTGCGACATCCATCGTAGCGACGAGGCCTTTTTCGCCGTAGTAGGTGAATTGTTGCCAATCTCTATAGCCTTTCAGACGACTGGCTCTAATCATCTCAATTTTGTCGCCATTGCGCACAGGCACAAAATCATTTCCGTCGACTTCAATTGGAGGCAGGCGCTTGACGCCAAGTTTTTCAACTCCCAGCGCTCGGAAGTTTTGATATGCGTACCAGGGGGCGCGCTCGGCAGTTATGGTTTGCGTTATGCGGAACTTGCCGGGTTTGTCTGCAATCGCCTCGATTTCGAAGTCGTATCCGCACAGGTTGATATCTTCGACGCGTTCTCCTGGTTTTGGTGCGTAGCCGGGTTTTGCCAATCCGGTGAATTCACCTTGGGCATTGAAGATTGCCTTGCCGTTGCGAATTTCTTGATCGCCGTACATTACTAGCGAATCGGGATCTTGACCGACACGGGCCAGTTCCTTGCAGCCTTTCTCAATAGTTTCTGCATTCTCTGCCAGCCAGCCGCGCAGGCGTTCGATCTTTTGCGCGTTCACCGGATTCTCTTGACGCAAGTCCTGCGGTAAGTCCAGTCGAACACTTTTGATGGTGCCTTTTCTGAAGAGGTAGAGTTTCTCGTTTATATTGTCGGCTGTGATTTCAAAAGTCTTGTCGTCGTGCTCCATGACCAGAACGGTGCCTTGGGGCAGCGAGACCTTCATGTCCCGGTATTTATCCAGTCTAGCCAGACTTTGCATCGCCTCGATATAGTTTCTTGATCTGCTGGACAAATCGATCATTTCAGCTGCTGATGAGCGCCACTCAAGCAGTGGCTCGCCGGGTTGACGTTTCCAGCCTTGCGGCAGTCCGTCTGCGATCATCAAGTTCAGTCGACGTTCGTCATGCTCGGCTCGTGCAGTCGTGACGAGTTTGTTGCAGGCTTCGAGCCATTGTGTCGCACCTTCCAAGCGTTTCATTTGCGCTTCCCCGGGGACCTTTGTCGTGTCCAACGCCATGTTTGCTTTCAGCTCGTTCGAGTTGGTCATCGCGCGATACAGGTCGGGATGCATAGTGCGCTGAAGTCGGTCTGCGGGCATGGTCAAAGGGCAGCCGGCGGGAACCGGGAGCCGGAAACTATCCATTTCGCGGACTGTTTCAGGAACAGCACGGGCCTGTAACCAGGCAACATAGCGCTCGAAAGCTCTGCGTGTAGCCGGTCCGAATACGCCAGCGTCGCGCTCAAGATTGATTTGTTCTCGCTCTGCTGCTTGTTGAACGCGGCAACGATTGAGGTAGGCTTCCGCTGTTTCGTTGTCTTGCCGTGGCAGCGGATCGGCGTACAGCGGCAGAAGATTCGAGAGAGTTTGTTGGAGGAATTTTGCGCGGGTGAGTTCCGTGTCTACCAGCACGGGGTTGGTGCGTTGAATCTCTTGTATCTGTTTGTCGCGCTCCGACAAGACCGGTGCCGGTGGCAGTGGTTGATCATCGGCTTCTGCGCAGAATTTCTCCATTACTTCTTCTGACTGAAGATCCGGGTTCACTGCGTTTTCGTTCTTCTCCGGTGGATTTGGAGTCTCATCATCGTTGCCAAAGCCAAGGTCTAAGTCGTTCATTCCGTCCATTTCTACGCTTCCTCCGCGTTCCTTCGGAACGCCTTGCGCCATAAAAGGCGACCCCTTACTACCTTGAGTGTTGGCGATGAACGTTACCCCAAGGTTACTTGCACCGATCTCTTGCGTCGATCGGCTGCGGCATGTGCCGCTGTCAGCCTGCGTGCCATATGGCTCCGTCCTTATGCCGGGGCAATTGGCCTCCTGCGTCATATCCTGGAGAGTATCAGCGGACCATTGAGAGATCATAAAGTTCGAGGCTGGCATGCTGCCGCGCCCACTATTACGCTCGCTCCGGTCTAATGCGGACTATGCCGCATGGAGGAACGAACAACACCGTCGCCGTGGAGTCACGACGTTTGAGTTCCTTGTTCCGCCTTCGCCTTGCCAATACCTTTTCGCCCCGTCTTCCTGTCTACACTGTTCACCGGATTTTTGGAAAGATTCTTAGTCACAATTAGGACACAGACGTTTTACTACCTCTGAAACCCGCTGGAACGGAGATTGAGCCGACATCTTCAGGCAACAATATGCGCCTGTCTTTGACGGACGAAAAGGGGGCGAGCGAACTCACGCCCGAAGGCTCGGGCTGCTGTGGAAGTAAGCTATTCCGCGATCACTCTAATCACGCCGGCTGAGCCATCGACTTCGACAAGGGTCCCGTCTGTCCACAGTGATGTGGCGTTCGCAATGCCTGAGACACAGGGCAGTCCGTACTCACGCGCGACGAGCGCTCCGTGCTGCAACATGCCGCCTATCTCAAGAATCACCGCTGACGCGTTCACAAAGAGCGGAGTCCACCCGGGGTCCGTTGCACGCGCTACCAAAATTTCGCCTCTGAGCAATGGCTTTTCGTCCGCTTCATGCAAGACTTTGATGCGCCCGCGGCTGACTCCCGGCGAAATAGGCGTGCCGACGACTTCGCCTTCTCGCGGCGGCGCAGGAACAGGTCGGAGAATCCGCCCTCTGGAATCGAAAAGTGGTGGCAAAATTGGTACTGCTGCCAGTTTGTTGGAAAAAGCTTTGTTTCTAATTCGGGCCGCTTGCAAATCGTATCCGGGCTCGCTGGCTTCTGCGCGAAGGTCATCCATTGTTAGATCGAAGACTTGACTTGCATTGTCTAATTTCCCGTGCTTGATCAGCTCATTTGCGTGTTGCAAAATCTGTGTGCGCAATTGGTCTAGTGCGAAAATCAGGAGGTACTTGTGGATCTCTCGATACCCGCCGAGAGTTTCATAAACACGATAGAGTGACTGAAAGCGCTTGAATTGGAGCCATCCTGAACGCTGATGAACTCGCTCTGCAAGTTCTTCCAACGCTTCGTGCCTTTCAACTTGCGCCCGGTCAAATCTCAACTGCGGATTGTCGTCCATTGTTGCGGATTGCCGCAACGTCTCAATTTGATCGAGCAACAGCTGCGGTTCCTCGCGATATCGGGGAGATGCAATGTCAAATTCAATCGGACCGCGGTGTCCATAGAGCTTCATAAACTCGCGCCACTCTTGCGCGAACCGGGTGCTGTTCGGCGCCAGCTGAGAGAGATGATACAGTGCCAGTCCCATCTCAGTAGTTACATTATTGGGTAGTGCCCGCTCAAGTTTGTTAAGGAGCGAATCGTCTTGCGGGAGCAACAATTCTTTCAGGCTCCTAAAAGCTAACCTTGATGCTGCAAACAATGGCGCGCTTGTCTTGATGATGAATTTGAATGCTTCACCGAGTAAGTCTTCTGCTTTGTCGTAGACAGGTTCAGGTTTAAGTGCTCGCTCTTGCAAGGAGTCCATGAATGTTGCGATTTCTCGTTGGGCAGCTTTGTGTGCATGTTCCGGCAACAAGCGTGCCTCCAGAAGGTGTGCGGCTATCTCCGGCAGCTTCATGATCAAGTGAAATGGCGGGTGATGAAATGCATCCCGCTCCGACAGATAGCTATCGTCAGCTTCCAGTAGCACTTCGCTGGTTATCGGATCGACATTCGCAATGAATCTTGCGAACTCTTCTTTACCGAATAACGCCATGATGTTAGAGGCGTTTGCGTAGATTCGTCCGTGTTCGACAATCAGAACAGAGTCATGAGGCTCCCTCAAAATACTGGCACCGAGCAAGTGAGTCGAGGCCCGCGCCAGGAGCGTTCTGATTGTCCACGTTCCCATCGGCGACATTGGTTTGTACAATCCCTGGACAATGATTGTCATGTCTACGAAGAGTTGTTTCCGTTCGCCGGGTTCGGTTTTCAGATTCTCAGCAACAGGGATCAGCGCCGTAATTGGCCGCGCTTGCAGCAGGTATAACTTGCCGTGTTCGAATGCCCACTCTGTATCGATTGGTTTGCCATAGAGCTGTTCCACTCGCGCAATTAGATCTGCTAGTTCCAGAATTTGACTGTCCGTCAAACAGAGTTGCGTACGGTTGGGGGACGGACTTTCGGTAGTGCCGCCGGCGGTGCCAAGCCAAATGGATGTTTCCTTCGCTCCCAATTGCTTCTCGACAACGATCCTCGTGACTTTGTCGACCTTGTAGGTATCCGGTGTTGCAAGCCCGCCCACAACCGTCTCGCCCAATCCGAAGTTCGCATTGAACACTGCTTCGTCGAAGTTGTTTGTCAGTGGATTGATCGAAAACCCGACGCCTGCGACATCGCTGGCAATCTGCTTTTGAATGACAACAGCTATTTTGGGGTCTGAAACGTCGAAGCCGTGTTCGCGTTTGTAGAGTGCGACGCGGTAGTCCAGGCAGGAGGCGAATGCGCGACGAACAGCATCTTCGATGGTTGACTTAGTTGTTCCGAGAATCGTTTCGTAGCCTCCGGCAAATGAGGCACCTTCCAGGTCTTCTTCCGGAGATGAAGAGCGTACTGCAAATAGAGAGTCGGCTTGGAACTTTGAAAGAGACTCTGTCACGGCTTGCGATTGTTCGCTGTCGAAAGCGAAATTTGAAGTTGCTTGTTTTAGCGCGTTGCATACGGCTTGTAGCTCGTCTGGTCTTGCGCTGACAAAGTGAGTCCAATGCGTTGTGCTTTTCAGCCGGTTCAGCCAGGGGCGGAAAAAATCTACAGGGAGAACGAAACCCGGAGGGACGGGAAGCCCGGACTCGGCGCTTTTAATGAGTGAGTAGCCTTTGCCGCCGACCTCGGAAATGGAGGCTTGCTGTCCACCAGGGAAAGTGAACACCGACAATGCTTTCAGCATATTGATTCGCTCCGCAATGAATGAGTCAATCAGGAGTCCTTAATATCTTGGCGACGATTTTAACCGAATTGCGTGGTGGAAATACGAAGCGGCGACTTGTGTTGCCAAGATTAAGCCAATAGTATTAAATTGCTCACATAAATTATGGATTCTTTATGGACCACACATCGCCGCACGATGGGGCCCGGGACTCACACTCTGCTGCTTCGCTTGTAGGCATGGTCCCCGACCGAACAAATCAGGTAAGAACGGAGCAGACTGCGTTCACCGGCAGTGGTGCGTCCGCTAATGCACCTAATTTACTGGACATCGTGAAGGACAACCGTAGCTCCGTATTGTCCGGAGCTGAATCGTCCGTCCCTTCGTCCGACCTTGCAGGATCGCTTGAGCGAACAAACGGTCGGTTGGAGCCCAAGACCACACCTGCCAGCGATACCCGATCGATCGGGACTTCGCCTGTCCGAGCGCTGCTGACCCCGACTCTCGATGTGAATGCGGCGACGTTCCTTGCGATGCAAGGTAGCAAGTTGGTCTCGCCGGCGGATCGCGCCGTCAACATTCAAGCTCGGCAGCAAGGCGTCAGACCTTCGGATGGTGGTGGCGCTATTGCCAATGTTGCTGATACGGCGAAGCAGACTGCCGAGCGTTCTTCATTCTTCAACGGAAGACTTTCCGAGCAGGGGCTCCGCCTTGTCGCTTCCGGCACCACCGAGAGTTTGATTAACACTCGTCCTCAGCCATTGCTGCCTAATTGGAAGCCGCGTGAACTTAACCTCCGGCAAAGCGGTTCCGGCATTGCTGCGGAAACAGAAAGGACGCTCGAAGCTCAAGCGAGAGCAGCCGCCCGCGAAGTGGATGTGGCGCATTGGCGAAAGGACCTCGCCGATAACTTTCGCTTGCAAGATAATCTCAAGTTTGCTGAAATGCAAAAGATGATGACCGATTTCGAGGCGCGTGCACGAAAACGTGGGTTACCTGAGTCCGAAATCGCCGCGACTTATCGCGAAGTAGGAAAGTTACTTACTAGTGCCCATGCTGCTGCGTTATGCAAAACGACCAAGCTCGCTTACGAGATTATTCGCAACGCTGCTGATCCAACCAAGATTGACCAGGGGCAACATCCGACGTGCAACGTCAACTCTTACGAGTGCAAGTTGTATGCTTCCGAACCCTCTCAAGCAGCTCGACTGGTGGTTTCGGTGGCAACAACCGGACGGTTCACCTGCGCTGATGGCACTGTGATTACACCGCGGTCGACAAAACCCGATGATGAAGCTTCCAAGAATCCGGTGCCTGACGGTGAGCGCAACTATGCAAGTCAACTTTTCCAGAATACTGCTATCAATATTCACTGGAACAGACGCGAAACCCTTCCTGATTTGACGCGGGCCGGTAAAGGAAACATTCAATACTGCCAAAGTGTAGACCGAAAGGGCGAAGCGGAGTACTTGCTGGACTGTTCCAAAAATCCGCCGCAAGTAGTTTCGTTCTTCCTTCAGAAGGAGGGCGGGAGCAAGAGCAGTCCTCGTATCGGACAAGACGAAATTAGCGATATAAACGCACAGATCACGGGACGGCCAACCCGAGATCAGGGTATCGAAATGGGATGGTCTACCCGTGAAACTCGAGGAATCTTATACGTTGACAAGGTGGATTCTTTCAAAAGCACACTGGAGCGGTTGAAAGCCGAGAACAAGTTGCCGGTTCTGTTAACAGTTGATGCCTCGATGAAGCCCTTTTCGGATGGTGCTAGATCTGATACCAGCTTCAGTCCACACCTGGTTACCGTTACGGACTACGACGCAGCCAAAGGCCTGGTCGCTGTGGACAACCAATGGGGCTCCAGCAATGATCACACGGGCAAGCCGGGCCAAAAGCCGCTTGTCCCCGTAGACGAACTTTTTGCTGCTATGCGTCGGGGGGCGCCGAAGTCCGACTCTGAAAATACCCTCGGTAAGGAGGTAAAAGAGCGGATTTTGAACACGAGTTTAACGGATGTTGGAAAAGTTGCTGTTGGCTCGCTGAGTTCCAGCCTTATGTTGCATACAACACTCGGCGATCTGAACTGGCACGTTCGCAGTAAGCTCTACCACATTGCCGCAAGTGAATCTCGATTTGCTAATCCTGCATACAGTGCGTATGAAAGACTCTCTACTCAAGGGGGGCGACGTGCAATGGCCTGGACGTCCGGCATAGGAACACTGGCGATCGCCGGTATTGCCAATGATGTTCCCGGCGCGTTCATGAGATCTACTGACGAAGGTTTCGGGAAGTTACTGCGTGCCGGCGAAATGGCATTGGTCTACGAAGGTACAAGTCTTGGTACTCACGGATTATGTAACCTTGCACGCTTTCGATGGGCACCGGGGCGTTTCGGTTTGGCCATGACTGCGGGCATTGGTGCCGCGGTGATTGCGGATCGTGCCGCCGGCGAGTTCATGGAGTTCGGCGGACGCGGGGTTAGCAAAATCGTGCGTGACCTCATTGCAGGGAGAGATCCTAGCGTCATCCGCTAGTGCAACCGCTGCAATGCTTCGCACGTTGGTTTTCGCTGCTCTCGGAGCCTGAATTGGTGCGGGGGGATGGGATCGTGCAGTCGGCGAATGCAGGAAGTTTGCGCCCGCGGTGATAGCAAAGTTGTGCGCGACCACATTGCAGTGCCAGACAGGCCTCGTCCGCTAGTGGAACTGCAACTCTTTGCGCTTTGGCGCGCGCCGACGGTTGCACACACACACTCTCTCTATGTCGCAGTAGCGAGTAGCTTAATTAATCGCTGGTTGGTTAGTTCGTTGGCGCCTGGCGCCCGTGCCGAGACCACCATTGTTGTCGATAGCTATCCGCCATCTGTTCCGGCGTCAGGGGTTGACCAGTGTACCCGTTTTGTCCGTAGGGAGACTGTCCGTTCATACCTTGTTGTTGCTGTTGGAAGCGATTCATATTTTGACCGTTGTTGCCGCCGGCACCATTATTGTTGCCGCTGCCACCGCCGCCGCCACGGCCCATCATGCCTGCCATACCGCCGAGCATGCCCATGCTGCGTGTCATTCCACCTAGTGCGCTGCCCATGCCGCTAAAACGGCCCGGACCGTTGTATCCTCTGCCGGCGTTCTTTCGAGAACCCGGGGCGCCGCCCGGCTGAGAGCCCGGATGTTCGTTCGATGGCACACCGCTTAGGGTCTGCGGTTGACCGCCTTGTTGTTGTTGCGGTTGAAAACCAAATTGCGGCGTTTGAAAAGAGCCGCCGTAGCCGCCGAGAGTCTCGTTAATGTTATTGCCGCCGACATATTCGTTTGTTTCGACCAATCCCGGTACCGCTCCTTGTGCCAGGACTGCGGGGGTGCAAGCAAAAATAGAGACTACTGCCACCATCAACGTAGTAAAGTGCAGCGGACCGTTGGTCCGGCAACGTCGTCGTGTAACCCAAGCGCTGGCGGCGGCGCTACAGTATGTTCTATTCATTTATCTCCTACCTGTCCTCGACTGACAGGTTCCTCGACTGGTTGGATTACAAAGTTAACTCATTTTTCATTTGGCATAAATGCGGAAAACCGTACTGAGGTCGGAAAAATTGAAGTTTCCTGGCTTCGATTTGGTGAATCAATCGTTCGGCGGCGGTTGCGCCTGGCAGGATTTAGGTGACTCACTTTGATGTGTTCGTTGCTCTACTTCGCCAGCTGATCGATCCAGTTGGTGCATAACAGCATGGCCGCGTCTTCCGATTTTGGTTTGAAAGAATGGTCTCCCGCCACAATCTCAGAGGTGACGTCGCCGCTCATGGTAGCGAGTACAACAGCTAGGCGGTCTAAAGGGCATAGCTTGTCTTTGTCTCCTGTGATGAACAATACCGGTGGTTTGATACAGGCAAGATGCGACCAGTCACGCGGTTTCGCTGTTGGCGAGGCGCCTTGCAGAGGCATGCCGTAGAAGACTAGTCCTTCGATGTCGTGACGTCGGAGGGCAACATCGGCGCATACTCTTGCACCGAAAGATTTGCCCACCAGAATCGGGTTGCCGAATTGTTTCATGTACTCAATGGCTGATACCAAATCCGGTTGTTCGCGTTTTCCTCCTGCCGAGGGCGCGGACTTTTTGTCGATGTAGGCGAAGTTGAATCTCAGGGAGACGAACCCAAGCTCGCCCAGTCGGGATGCCGTTTTTGCAAGTAAAGGGGATTGCATCCCCTGACCGGCGCCGTGGGTAAGAATAACGGGCGCTCTTTTGCTGTCGCCACCAGTGACGATACCATTTAGTCCTTCACCGAACACCAATGCGGTTTCTCTCATCCCTAATTCGACCCTTGTTCTCATGGTGTGAGCGGGAGCGTGACCCTGTGAAAACGAGCGTCAACGCGAGCGCCATGAGTATATCGCGTCGTAACCACGCCTACTCGATGAGTCCACCGCGGGAGTCGGTCGGCAAAGATTTTCAAGGTGATTCCTTTTTGCGGACAGGAGGATGTTGTCAGATTCTCGCGAATTTCGGCCGTTTTTCGTTGAAGGGCTGCAAATCCCTGGTGGGCGGGTCAAATACGGTCTCGCCCCGGCTTGTCGGAGATTCACGATACTTTCGGAGGTAGCTTATGCTTATTAAGGGAACATCGGCCCCCTCTCAATGGTCCTCGGGTTCACGAGTTTCCTACTTCAGAGTATTAACTTGGTTCAGCTGAAGGGACAGTGAATATCAGTGTGCAAAACTAGGAATAACCCGAGCCTTCCGAGCGCCGGAATCATTGACAAGGGGCGCAATTTTAGTAAGAATGGCGATGAGGAGAACTATATGTCGATAAAAATTGCAATCGCAGCATTCTTAAGTTTAGCCGGGTTCGCAATCGCAGTGCCGGCCAATGCCCAGGGCATGATCAACGAGAAAGCCAGACAAAAGGCTACCTTTTATAACGCCCCGCGGCAGATACAGATAATTGACGAACGTCCGCTAATTCATGATTTCCGTGAAGCTCCGCAGGCACCAGGAATGATCCAGCTTCCGCCCGGACCGGGAGCTTATCCCGGTGGCGCCGGTGGCGGTGCGGGTGGAGGGCAGATGTCGACAGGCGGCGCACTTCCGTATCGCACGCCTTCCAACCCTATGGGCGCTTTGCCCAAGTCGGGTTTCGGACAATTTAGTAACATTCCCGCCCGCGGTATGGGGCCTCAAAATGCATTGCCACGAGGTACCAGCACCGGTGTTCATGCGGCGCCCGCTGCAGCGACCGCACGACCGGCTGCTAACCGTCCCATGCTTGGCGGTGCTGGACCCGCACCAGGGGCCGCGGTTGCTCGCAGACCGTCGGCACCGGTAGCGGCGGCCAGTTATGGCGGCAGTTATTCGACACCGTATGCCGGCGGGGGAAGAAGCAGTTCAGCTAGTTCTAATGTCAGCGGTCGTTTGATGAGCCGATTGAAAGGCAACTAGAATCGACTGACAGCAGCCATTCTCAAGAGAGCGGGTCCCCGGGACTCGCTCTCTTGGCATTATAAAAATACCGGGAAAGCCTGCAACCGATAGGGTTTAATGGAGCAGGCGTTTTACGCGTTTTGGAATCGTTGCGAGGATATGCACATGCAGGTCGGAAACATATTGCGCAGTCGCGGAATGCTTTTGATTTATCTGCTCATCGCCGGCTGTGTGGCGACGGCTACTGCAGTTGTTATGAGCACTCAACGCGGAGACAAGCCGCAAGATGTGGCAGTCGACAAGCCAGCCGCACCTGCACCAGCGGTCGATGTTACCGTAAACGTTCCGAAAGGCGACACCGCTACCATTATGCCCGACTCGGGTGTTGTGGTCGTCGCTCCTGCGGCTGACGCGCCGGTCGCATCGGTTACCAAACATCAGCCGACGAGGCACACGCGTGCGAACACCAAGCGCAGGATTGCGGCCAAGCCACAGTTTCCGGGAATTCCCGAGTTCGAGGGCGACCGACTTCAGATTGGTCATCCTGACAGTCTGATTGGTGTTCATGACGTAGAGCAATGGTCAGGCAATAAGAAGCGTGTCTTCGCCGTTCCTCAGAGCCTGATCCGAACCGACGACTAGTAGTTTCGAGCAGTTGCTGGCAACCTGGTAGTCAGGACTCGAGAATGCGCAGTCGGAAATTCTTGAGAATTTCTGACATCTCGAGGAGTATTGGCGTCTGCGTTTCTGGAATCCAGGACTAACGCAACTCACGCTTGACCGCCGAGACTAGGGAGCCAGCGACCTTAAGCGGCGCCTTCAGGCATTTGCCGAGCAACCCGAGAAACCTTTTGCTCTTGGGTGGTTCTTGCTCGAATGCCGAACGACTTTCCCTGTACTGATATTGATTTTGGCTTGCGCCGGGATAAGGCTGCCTCGCTGCCATCATGCGTGACGGGGCCGGAGGGGGCATCGTTTGCGCTCGTCTCCGGGGAGATTGTTCGACCAGCCGTCGCGCGGGATGGTATCGTCGCGTGATAGCGACGGGAGGCGTATCGTTGGTTTTGCTGGTGCCGCCTGCGAGGCGCCGAAGCTTGGTGAAATCGGTTAGCGCAATTACAGCCATGTCTACCGGGACCAGGTCTCGAGGGCTTGCTATCGTGCCGTAACCGGTGATTCGTTGGTTGGAGAACTCTTCTGGATTGAGAGTGCCGTCCTTGTTGGACGGGTAGTATTGCTTGGCGAACGTAAACTCTCTAAGGGCGATATTCCGGTCTGTCTTTGCAAGGAGTTTTCGCAGTGTGTTTGCCGGAACGGTGATACTAGAGGCGGTATCACCGGATGGCTCGGTAAAGACGGCTATTTGTTTGCCGAGCTTGACGAGACTGGCTCGCATTCCTAATTCTCCTGCCGGTAGGTTGCTTTCCTTTAGAATTACTTTTCCGTATGCGAATTTTTCATTGGCCTGTTCGTACGGCACCGTTTGCAGAATACTGAGCAGCCGCCCGTTGGCCACTACTGAGCGTCCGATCATTTCGTCTTTCTTCGACTTGTCCGACGACGTTTCAAGCTCCCGCTGATGCTGCAATGTGACAAACTGCTCGAACTTCGTGTAATGCGCGTCGGCTTCGGCATGGCGTCCCTGCACATCCAGTATTCTGCCGATAACACCGTTGAAATTTGCGTCGGGATAGATTTGTTGCGCTATCTCCGCGTATCGCCGATAGTGATACTCAGCATCGCAGTATTTGTTCTCTTTCTCGAGGAGCTCCGCTGCGGACAGGTACTGCTTTGCCTGAAGCTGCGGAAAAGCCATCTCAACGAATGCGGCGTTTTCTCCCAACCCGATGTAGCCCTTCTTGCCGTATTTTGCCATGTGCGTCCATGCGAAAAAGGCGCAGGCAATCAGCATGATGGCGACGAACAACAAAATGTTTTGTTTTGCGGTGCTTTTAGCGGACTCATCTGCTTTGTACATACGACCCAACAGATCGGGACTGACGAGGCTACCTCAAGGGTTTGATAACGACCGAGCGCTGTTTGTTCCCTGAAGCCTGTTGTGATATTGTTGTTCGCTGCATTTAGACGGGCAATCGGAGTCGTTTTTCTATGCAAACTGCAACGATATTGAATCGCCAGTGGATTTACAAAAAACGCCCAACCGGACGTGTCGGCAGCGAACACTATGAGCTGCGTGAAACTGAGTTACGCTCCGAACTAGCTGTCAACGAGGTTCTTATTGAAGCGCGTTATTTCAGTGTTGATCCTTATATGCGGATTCAACAGGCGGAGCGCAATACTTGGGAGGCTCCTCATCCGCTGGGGATCGTGCAGCGAGGCGGTGTTGTTGGTCAGGTTGTTAACTCGCAAAGTGCCGCATTCGTTCCTGGCGACTGGGTTGTGACATTCAGTGGTTGGCAAACTCATGCAGTTTGTCATGCCGGCGAATTACAGAAATTGAATACTGAGGCAGCGTCAGTCACTACGGCATTGGGCGTATTGGGAATGCCGGGACGGACTGCGTGGTTCGGATTGATGGATGCCGGATCTCCCAAACCGGGCGACGTTGTTGTGGTCTCCGGCGCCGCCGGTGCAGTCGGCTCGCTTGTTGTCCAATTTGCCAAACGAGCAGGCTGCCGAGTCTACGGTATTGCCGGCGGTGCGGACAAATGCCGGTTCCTGGTGGATAATCTGAGGCTGGATGGTGCAATTGACTATCGTGCTTTTTCAGCGCCTGCAGAGCTATCTGCGGAGATTCTACGCCAAACCGGTGGAGTGGATATCTACTTTGACAATGTTGGCGGACGAATCACGGATGCTGTGATCCCGCACATCAAAAAACGCGCGCGTATCATCATCTGCGGTGCCATTAGTCAATATGACGGTGGTTTGGATAACCCGGAGCAAGGTCCGCGGTTCCTGCATCACATACTTTTTCAGCGCGCTACAATCCAGGGCATTCTCGCTCGAGACTACACTCATCGAATGGATGAAATGCTTGCTGTTGTTGCCCCTTGGGTCAAGAACGGTGAGATCTATTTCGCTGAAACTATTGTGGATGGTTTCGAGAAATTACCCGACGCATTGAACAGTTTGTTCGAAGGCAAGAACCTCGGCAAATTACTCGTTCGAGCGTAGTCGCGTAAGAGAGTTAAAGCAGGTTCGCCAGCAGTTCAAAATAGAGGTCGAGGTCAGCGCGCGAAATGCCGGGCGGGTCGTCATCCTGGTCATCTTGACTCATTCCGGCAATCTGCTCTTGATTATTCAGCAAGAACATTACAAAAGATTTTTCGCGATTGTTCAGACTTTCGCCTTCAAGCAAATCTTGAAGTTCGTTCGATTCGATGAAACCGTTCTTGTCTTGATCTAACCGGTCAAAGGATTGATACGCGAACTCTTTTACCGCGTGGATGTTCGCGACCACGGACATGTTCTGTTCTGTTGTCGAGTCGTGCAGCCAACGTTTATCGAAATCTTCATCGTCCGGAAGGAGTGACATCAAAATGCCTCATCAATATTTGCCTTTCAGAATCTTAGCAGGCTGAATCTTAGTCTTCAACGATCGCGGTTCGAGAGTCTAATCCCCATGAGGTCAGTATCTCGAGTTCTTCTTGTTTAGATTTCGCTTTCTTGAACTTGGCCGGCTGGCCTTTGACTCGGCGTTCGCATGCTGTCCACGTCGTATGGCGCACCACAACTCCGGATAAGTAACTTAGGTACGACTGCGTTCCGTTCTTTGACGATGCGGAACTGCCGACTTTCGAAGATGAGCCTGCGCCTTTTCCGGACTTTTGCTCAGGCAACGGCTCCTCTGCCGGGAGGAAATCTATATTGATTGCATATTCGCTGCGCGGGCCGATGTACAAATTTGCGTCGTATCCCTTGGAGAACGCTACGGCTATCTGGTCGCAGCGCTCGTTGCCATCGAAACCGGAGTGCCCGCGTACGTACTTCCACTCAACTTTTGCGGGCTTCAGGCGCATGACCTGACGAAGCATTTCTTCCCACAACTCTTTGTTTGCTACATCTTTGCCTTCGGCATTTTTCCAGCCTCGTTGGCGCCATCCGTGCACCCACTGCGTGATTCCTCGAATAACATAGGTGGAGTCCGTATACAGGACTATGTTTGCGGCGTCCGAGGGGGCGATCTTATTGAGTGCTCTGATCGCCGCAGTCATTTCCATGCGATTGTTAGTAGTGGACTTGTCGCCACCGCCCAATTCTTCGATCTGTCCGTCCGGAGTAGAAATGATGCTGCCCCAACCGCCCGGACCGGGGTTTCCGCTGCAGGCACCATCGGTAAAAATGACTATCGATTGCATATGCAAAAGGTCTCCCCTTCGTCTTTGAACAGGCTCTCAGCGACTCACTAAGCAGAAAAATTTTACCATGCTAACAGCCGAGGAATTCGGCAAACTGCTCCAGCTCTGCGCTGTATGCGGCGCGAAATTTTGCGTTGCGTTTCGTGGATGACTCTACGAAGCCTGCTTCAGTCTTAAGCTTGCCGTTGTTGACTGATGCGTTGACCCAGCCGACAACTTTGTCTTGCCAAAGCAAGGGCAGCGCGTAGTATCCCAATTTGCGTTTGGCTACGGGAGTGTAGGCCTCGAACCGATAAGCCCAGTCCCACAAATGTTCGAACCTCTTTCTATCCCAAACTACCGGATCGAATGGCGCCAAAAAGCGCACCGTATCCGGTGCGTCGGTGTCGGTGTGAATGTGTGGATGGACAATGTATTCTACGCCTTCAACATCTAGTGTCTGTAGTTCGCCGCTCTTCAGCAGCTGTTGCAGTATAGTTGCTCGTCCGGGCAGACCCGGAGCGCAGTATGAGAGTTGGCGCAACGTGCTCTTTAAACTGGGGAGCGGAATCGGCGATAGTATCTTAGTTATTAGAAGGATCAGCCTTTTTAATCGTTCGTCAGGGGAGAGCAGTTGCACCGGCGCTGATGCAGGCGCGTAAATCCTGATTCCTTCTTGCCTGCGGGCGATGCGCAACAGCCCTCTGTAGTGCAGGTCTTCTAATAACCTGGTGCTGACCTTGGAGTATCCGCCCCAGGCATTTATCGAACGGGCGTTGCCGAAATGCGGTTCTAGATCCCGCGGGTGAAGCTCGTTGTGTTCTCTGGCTAATTGCAAAATAAGTTTCTCTTCCTTAGCCAGGGATTTCCGGTCGCGAGGATGAAGCAACTGCCAGCTTTCACGAGGAAGGAAGCCATACGCGTAGAGCACGTCTTCCTCTACGTCCAGGGTTGGGTATTTGCGCTCTAATTCGCCTGCTTTGTAGCCTGCGACTCGCTGCCTCAAAATCAGGTCCTGCGCCCGTGCTGGCGACCTGATTGGATCGGCTTGGACAAAGCCAAGTTTCGCGATTGCCTTTTTTAACGGCAACGGTCCGAATAGGCTATGGCTAACGGCCATGCCGCGAATCTTCGCCACGTTAACTGATTTGCCTTTGACTCCGACCGTACCCATCTTTATAAGTTGCTCGCAGTGTGGAGAGATTATAGTGCACATAATTTGGCAACACTCGGCTCAGTTAATCTCATCTGCGACTTTCTCAATAACTTTGCAACATTCGATGTGGATACTGTTCTTGTTAGAACTTCGCGGAGACTATAGCCTAACCGAATACCCTTGCCCAACTAGCTTTATCCCGCCTACAAGCGAACCGACTTCTCGCCCCTCCCTGTCGGTTCGCTTTGTCCTTTTGGGAACATAATTTTCGTGGGAAATTCGGGAAAAAAGTACCGGTCGGGTAACGGTGGAAGCATCAGGGAATAGTCAGAAAATCTCGAGAATTTCCGACTATCGATGAGCCTCCGAAAACGACGGTGTCGCAGGCAAGAAAAGTCGCTGAAAAACGAAACCGGTAGGTAGCAGAGGAAGCGTCAGGGCATAGTCGGAAATTCTCGAGAATTTCTGACTATCCAAGGGACTCCGAGATCATGGCGGTGCCTTAGTCGTCAGACGGATCCAGTCTGCCGCCCAAATCGCGCGGGGGCTCGGCCTTTGCTGGTGCAGTTGCTTCAGCGGTGCCGCTTTTCTTTTCTGCGATTGCGTTCGGTTTCACTTCTTCGGCAGGTAGTCCCTTACAGTTTGCAGCAAAGATTGCCTTTGCTTTGCTCGACAGCTTACTGTTGGCGCGATCTCGCAGCTCCACTGCCGTTTTCTCTTCGCCTGCACTCATCAATTCGCTAAGCATTCTGCCCAGGGCTGCGGGATCTGCATCTGCGCGACTTAACTGACTGTTAAAACCGGCGGTCAGGAACTCTACCATTTGTTGATACGCTTGCTGATCGCCAGCCTTCAGCGAAAGCAAAGACGCCGACCACCACTTAGATGAACCGCGAGTTGCGCTGGCTTTGTCGATAGACTTGTAAGTTACCATTTCGGCGGCTTGTTCGGTGGCCAATTTTGAATCGTTTGCCTGCAACGCCAAATTGATGATCTCGCGCTGTAATCCGGAGCGCTCCCACCGAGCCTTTTCGTCGGGAGTCATGCGCGCCTTACTTTGAATCAGCCCAGTCAGGCATGCCGTGGTGGAGTTTGAGTCACCTCGTGCGCTATAAAAATTGGCCAGGTCGAAATAGAGTTGCGCTGTCTGGAATGCATCCGCGTCGGCCGCTTGTCGTCGTGCGTCCAGCTCGTCACGCATTACTCCCACCGCCAGCTCGTCTTTTTTCTGTTCTTTGAAAACAACGAAAAGCTTACGTGCAGCGATTGCTCGCGCCGTGGCGGCTTGAGGCGATGCCGCTCTTGCTTTTGCCGTTCTATAGGCTTCGATCGCCAGTGGCTCGGCTTCGGCATAATTTCGAGTTTCTAGCAGCCGATCAGCCAGGAGTGCGTTCGCCGCTCGACCGTCGCCGCCGTAGACTACTGATTTCTTAGCGCTGGAAAGCGCGGACGGAGCGTCACCTACGCGTCCGTATGCCACGGACAATCTGGTCCAGAAGTCGCGGTGTTTAGCTGTGTCCGCGGAGGACAACGTTAGTTTCTGTGAAGGTGCTGTACCATCCGTGGTACCAGCTGCGGCAGTTTGCCAGGCTGCTTGTGTCGCTGCCAGGGCAGCAGTCTCTTCTTCAACCAGTCGTC
This sequence comes from Candidatus Obscuribacterales bacterium, assembly GCA_019752635.1. Classification (GTDB taxonomy): domain Bacteria; phylum Cyanobacteriota; class Vampirovibrionia; order Obscuribacterales; family Obscuribacteraceae; genus JAKFUT01. The sequence goes on from JAIELX010000040.1 coordinate 34,711, forward strand.
TGGCATTGTTGAGGTAGCGTCTGGCGGCCAACTGTTCTTTCTTCTCCGCCAGGATATCGGCAATATCGCAGAGGTGGTTCGCGAACTTCATGCTGTCTCTGTCGTGAGCGATGATGTCCTTTTGGGATTTGGTGATATTGCTTTGAAGCTGAGAATACAAAGCTCGTCGTGCCAGCGATTCATTATTGAGCTCGATTAGAGAAATCAATTCATCGGTAAGGACAGATTCGTTCTTGAGCTCCGCACCAACCACAAGGTCTAAGATGCGGCCCTTAGTCGACTTTCTGATCACCGGTTCGACCATTGAACAGACTGACCGCAACACCTTCAGCTGTTCAACGGTGGGCGCCTGTTTGCATTGCATCATCACGCCAGCGGCTTCGTCAATCGTTTCAAGCAACTGTTCTCGGAGTTCGGGCTGCTTCGTGCCGATGACGTTGTAGATTTTTAGCGCCTCAAATGCATTCTTGAAGGCGGACTCATTGTCTTTTCCTTGCATGCTGTGCGCCATGTCCAAGTAGACGTCTGCCGCGTGAAGCGGCTCTGCGTATTCACTGGAATCCTGGCCGCTGACGACAAAATCCATGCTGTGCGACAGAAATACGGCTTTTTGTGATTCGGAAAGTTTCTCTACCGCTTGCGATCGCAAGAGATCTGATGTTTTCGCTTCTCCGGAAGTACCGAGTTCGTTGACCACATTGGCCAGTGAGATTGGATCCGCCATGTTGGACACCAGCTGCTGCAGGCACCCGTCTTTCAGCTTCTCCAGGACTTGTTGGTAGAGCTCGGTTGCTTCAGCCTTACGTAGGTTATCCAGTGCAAGGCAAAGACCGTCGATGGACTTTTGGTTCAACGTAACTTTGGTTTTGTTGATGCGCTCAAGCGCGTCGCTGCAGGCCTCTGCCGTCAGTTCCGGGGATTTGGCTTTTGCGGCATAGTTGATGACCGTCATGTCTGCTGCAAGCGCGTCTTGATCAGAAAGTTTCTTCGCGATAGGTGGTATTTGACTGATGCACTCGCTGGCCAGTTTTAGCTCGCGCCTCTTTAGGTGATAGTCTGCAAGTTTGGTTGTGACCAGCACCGCATTGGGTGCGGAGCCAGGCAACAGGCTCTTCTGGTCCCTTAGTTCGTCTTTGAGCAGTTTGATACCGGCCGACGTCTGGTTGAGACCGACCAGCGCTCGGAAGTAATTGACCGCACATTCAGCCTTCAACTTCATCATTTGTGCGTCTTTCGGGTCTTGTGCCTTGAAGAACTTGTAAGTATCGGCTGCTACGGATTGCGCACTGCGGTATTGGTTGGACGCTGCCATCGCGCTGATCAATTGGTTGTAACAGGCGCCGCTTGCGGCATCCTGCAACGTTCTGACGGATGCGGCGTCCTTTGCCGTCGACAGAGCTTTGTCCTTGTTTCCCAGAGCCTCGCATGCGGACGACATCCGACATAGTGCATCCGCCAGTACCGATTTGCTGGCTTCGTCAGTCTGTACTCTGGAAATACCAGGAAGAATTCCGTCTGCAAGCGCCATGTACTTCGCTGCTGCGCCCGGGTTCACGGGCTGCAGTGTCACGCTCAACTGGATCAGATGGGTCAGGAGGCAAGGCTCCGGTGCCTTACGCAAGGTGGTGGCATCCTGCAGTTTGTTGGCAGTTTCTATCGATAGTGCGGCAGTCTTTTCCAGCTCACTTGTTTGACCGTGCTTCGCCAGGAAGAGGTCCTTTGCGAACAAACAAGTCAAAGTGCCATCGGACGGAGGTAGCGAGTGGTCTGTAATTGCTTTGATCGCCAGGTCAATTACACTGTCGCTCCCCGTTTGCAAAGCTGAGTCGGCGGAGGCGGCTGCGACCGTAACAGCCGTCGCTGCCTGATCCTTTGTCATGCGGTGCTTGGAGCGCAAGATAATTGCAGCGGCACTTTGGACGTCGCTCAGTGCCTCTGTCGAGATGGCAGCACCGTTAGCGGTCTTTATGGCTGGCAATGTTTCGGCAGCTTTGAGCGCACCGAAGGCATATTTGTACGCAAGCTCGTCGTCACCTTTTTCTTGTAGCGTTCGCGCGATGCCGAGATAAGCCGCTGGAGCCGTCTGTGATCCCCGGGAATCAGCTTCCAGGACGCGGTCGACGGCTAATTCAATTTGGGTTGCTGACTGTTTCTTCCCTTCTCTAGTCAGTCGAGCCGCTGTTTCCAGGCAATCGACGATGGTTTGCGGGCGATGATCGTTTTTTAGTTTGCCCTCGGCGTTAGCGACGATGCCAGCCTCGCTTCCGGACCATTGAGCGTAGCAAAAGCTCACGAGGAGTGACCCCAGCACCACACCCGTCGCGACGCGCGCCACAAGAACCTTCTTTCTCATCAACTCTGCTTCTGCAGTCATAATCGGCATTGTGGCGCTTCCTTAGATCATCAAATCGCTGTGTTTTTTTAAGAGTGCACGATCTGGTTGTAAGTACGGCTGCCATCGGACTAACTGTTTAATCGGTACTACTACGGCTTCACCGTCACTTGCCAATTGAAAGCTGAATGAATTCAGACTTGGAATCAGTGTGCGTCTTCAAAGGTTGAATTATAACAACGCGCGCGTGCAATGGCGGGCTCCGGCCGATTCGGGTGTAACAGAGTTGCACCGCTTTACCTGATTGTCAGGCGGGGGTCCGTCCGCATTTGTTTGCCGGGACGCATTGAAAGGTCCCGAAAGTATGGTGGTGTAATTCTTTTGGGTATTCTGTCCGCGGATTTCGGGGCGTCGGGCGCAGCCTTCTTAGTTTTTTCACTGATAGCAGCAAAAAAATACCGGACGCAGATATCAAGAAGTTTGGCGCGACAACCACCGTTAAGGCTTGACCTTTAGGTCCCTTGGGGCTAGTGCGTCGAGTCCGCTTTTAGTTCGGCACGAGTTTCTTCGAGCAAATAATTCAGCAGCAGCAAGCAATAGCGCTCAAGCCGCTCGGAAGTCAAAGCCTTACCTTCAACTTCCCACTCAATCGCGTCAACCGGACCAGTGGCAGTGAACTTCATCAAGGGGTCGTAGCGATCTTCGACGGTGCTTAAACCCATTACAAGGGGCGCAGGCAACACGAAAAATTCGACGATGTTCGTACCACCGCGAATGACAATGCTGAGCTTCGACGTGGACACGCGTGCTCGGTAGAACGATTTGCGCTGACCATTGGAGCCGAACTGCTCCGTTACCCGTTGTGGCGGCGTAAAAGCAAGGGTGACTTCGCCTGTAACAGCATTGCTGTTCAGTTCGTCGATGTACGGTTCGATACATCCGAATGCGCGATCGACTATCGACTGCATAGACTGTTGCAGTGTTTTCTCTTCAGCTTGTCTTGCTCGTGCCATTTGCTGGTATTCGCTAAAGAAGGTTTCGTCTTCTCTGCTCATTAAGTTCAACACATCGTTATCGATAGTGTTCTTGCGCAGATTGCCGATTAACTTTTGAGCCAATTGATATGCCGACTGAAGCGTTCCGGGCGCCGAAGATTCCGGCATCGGTGGATACAGAACCGATAGCGCGGCTTCTTGTTCAGGGCTATTTTGTTGTGCAGGGGACATTCTGTGACGAGGCTCTTTTAGTTCTGCTGTGATCATGAACACGCTCCACCTTTGACAGCTACAAAGATAAGCCTCTGCGACCGGCATTGGTAGTTAAGAAATTCGCATTACTTGCATTGACCGCCAGCACCGGATTTAGTGCTGTGGTGAAATTGTTTTCAATTTGACGCTTTAGATTTCTTGAGCCGAATGTATATCGAATTCGAATATATTCGTTATCGATCCGCGCGAAATCATGCTAAATCTGGCTTCCGGTCACTCAGCCGGTGGGACCATCATGTAGCCAACTCTATGTGCGGTTTTGATCAAAGATTCCTTGCCTTCATCATCAATTTTCTTGCGGAGTCGCATTACTTGAATGCGCACCTGATCGCTGGAAGCATCCGACTCTGAGGACCAAACCCGGTCCAGAATAGCCTCGGCGCTGAAAGGCTGATTCGGATGACGCATGAAGAACTCTAGCAATGCAAGTTCTCTTGGTTGAAGTTTCAGCTCTTCATCACCTTTGAATGCTTGCGCGCTCCCGGGGCGCAAGGTTATGTCGCCAACTCGAAGTTCTGTCTTGTTGACTGCTGCTGGCCTCCGCAACAGTGCACGTAGCCGAGCTGCTAGTTCTTTAAGGTGGAACGGCTTGGTCAGGTAGTCATCCGCCCCCGCATCGAGACCTTGCTCTTTTTCTTCGATCTCGCGCTTGCCTGTCAGCATTAGGATCGGCGTAACACCTCCCCCGTCCCTGAACTGCTTCGCTATTTCCGGTCCGGACATTTCGGGCAGTTCCCAATCCAGAATAATGACGTCATACTTATAAAAACGCAGTCGTTCAAGACCTTCCGCGCCTTTGTAAACTGTTTCAGGCTGATAACCCTGAGCGGTAAGAGAGTCGACCAACAGCGTTGAAAGTTGGCGATCATCCTCTACTATCAACACTTTTGCCATATTCTCGCATCCCCGCCAACTGAGCCTAAGGTAGAAAGAGCACAACCGCGATTTGCCGATAACGTCTGCCAGCAGGGGATACATAGTAATCTATTTGTGTGTAATTGTTATGTTATGTCCTGCTATTGTTTTATAACCCTATGAGAACCGTTCTCGAATGCGCCTAAACCTTTCCCAACAAGGATTGATTCTTGTCGGTGTGCCGATTGGATTGATGTTGGCGTTTTTGATGTTCTTGTCGTTGTTGTTAATGAAAGTTGAGCGGGAAGCCACCGAAAACGATCAGTCCCGAACAACTATCGCGACGGCCAATTCACTGGTGAAGCAGTATTACGATGCAGCTTCGCGACTGATCATCTATAAGCATACTCGCGATGAAGAGTCGAGACAGAATTTTCTCGAACAAGTCAACGGTACTGAGGAAAGCTTCCGCCGCCTTGAGCAGCTGCTCAAGAACGATCCAAGCCAGCTCAAGCGGCTGGCGCAACTTAAACACATTGCCGGTCAGGGCATGGAGTTGATGCACCGATACGAGCGGCACATCTTGGGCACCGAACGAATGAAAGAGCTGGACGTGGCAATCTTGTACAAAGGATTCGATGTTGCCGGGGCTCAGTTCACCGCAAAACTTGATCAGCTTGTGGCGCATGAAACCGCTAAACATAAGATTGGATCGCAGGAAGAGCGAGCAACGCGGAACCTCGTCAAAATCTTGATTCTCACCGGTGTGTTTCTGGCGTGCGTCGTAGGCATTGCTCTTGCTCGCTATTTTTCGAAGAACACAACCAGCCGATTAGACCTTTTGATGAACAACACTGTGCGCCTAAGCCGGAAGGAGCAGCTGTTGCCTCGATTGCGCGGGGAGGATGAGATTTCGCGGCTCGATGATTTTTTTCATCGCATGGCTGATCAACTGGTGGCAGCTGCTAAGAAGGAACGCGCTATCTTGGATAACGCGGTGGACGTGATTTGTTCGATCGGTTCGGACGGCCGCTTCGTTGCTGCCAACCCCGCTTGTCGACAAGTTTGGGGCTACGATCCGAATAAACTGACAAGTATGCATTATCGCCAGATTATCGCTGAGGCTGATCAGGTCAGATTTGCCCAGTCTCTCGAGGACAGTCACGACGGCAAAGGAATGCAGAATGTTGAAACTTCTGTTCTCAATGCCAGTGGTGAACTGATTCCGATGCTCTGGTCCATTCGCTGGTCGGAGCCTGAGCAGTCGCTCTTCTGTGTTGCGCATGATATTACCGATCGCAAAGAAGTGGAACGAGTGAAGCAGGAATTTGTGGCCGTAATCAGTCATGAACTTCGCACGCCGCTTACTTCTCTGCAAGCCACTCTTACCCTGCTCTTGGATGGTGCCTACGGACCTATTTCCGAAACTGCCGAAAGTCGACTTAAAAGTGCCGAGTTCGGAATTGCGCGTTTGATATCGTTGATAAACGATTTGCTTGACATAGAGAAAATGGAAGCAGGCAAGCTAACAATGTTGCTGGAGGACGTGGACATCGCCGTGATTGTTGAGCGCGCCTTGCCATCCGTTGCGGGCTTCGCTGAACAGCAGCGTGTAATGCTTGAGACCGGCGCGATTCCGCATCTTGTTGTCAGAGCAGATCCGGACCGGATAGTACAAGTCCTGGTCAATCTGATTTCGAACAGTATCAAGTTTTCTGACGACGATGCCACAGTGAAACTGACCGTGGTTGACGCAGAAATGAACGCCGAAATACAGGTTGTCGACCATGGCGCCGGCGTACCCGAGGGGCTCGAGGATTCGATATTCTCGAAGTATGAGCAAGCGCACGTATCGCGGGAACGCAAAAAGCGAGGCACGGGTCTCGGTCTACCGATATGCAAAGCTATTGTGGAGCAACATGGTGGCACTATTGGTGTCAGGAGAACGGAGGGCGGCGGAAGCACCTTCTGGTTTCGCCTTCCGCTTACCTCTTCGTTCGAGTCGGAAGAACAGTTGTCTCTTCGCAACTCCGGTGGGCATTCCCCACCCCGGGACACCGGCGTTAACGCCTCTGCCGGACAACCCGTGTCCTAAATTCCTCAGGCGTTGAGGAATGGCGAGATTGTATCGCGAACTTGCGCGCGCGCTCTGGCAATTCTCGACTTTACCGTTCCTATTCCGACTCTTGTCTCTGCAGCAATTTCTTCGTAGGACAAACCGTTGATCTCACGCAATACAATCGCTTCTCGAAATTGTGGAGGGAGTTGTTCCATGGCATTGTGAATGACGCCTTGTAGTTCTGCATTGACGCATATGTCTTCCGGTCCGGCCGATTTATCTGCGGTATCTCGTCCCGGGTGGTCTCCCGGTTCATCATCGTATTGCGGTTCATCCAGGGAACTGGTCGGTAACTCGCGTGAGCGTTTGCGCAGCTCATCATAAAACAGGTTCATGACGATGCGGTACAACCAGGAGCGGAATCGCGCAGGATTCTGCAATTGACCCATGCAACGCCACATACGTACGAACACCTCTTGCGCCAGATCCGATGTGTCGGACCAGTCCGGAGCCAGACGATAAAGAACTCCATGTACAGTTCTCTGGTGGCGTTTTACGATCTCGGCGAATGCGCGTTGATCCTGTTGCTTACACAGCTCCACTAACTCGTTGTTAGCCATTTTCGCGTATGGGGTTGGTAGTCTGAGCTTTGCAGGTTGTGAGGGGAACGCGGTAAGAGCGCCGGGTGCTTCCTTCTTTAGAGCATTCATTGTAAAGACCCTCCTGGCACTGCCAATTAGCGGCTCTGAATCTAATCTAGTCTCATTCGGGAGTCGTGTGTATCCAGCATTACCGTCATGGAACAGCTTGCTAAGTAACTCGCGGGTTACCCGCATTGAGGTATCCCCCTCAATGTACGTGGCTGCAAAGTGCCTGGCTGCGCGGGATGGAGGCTTCGCTTTGAAGCGTCGTGATCAACTTTGTATCGCGGTAATGCTGTTCAGAATGGCAAACTGAGCGTTATATCTCTTGACCTAAGCGCTGATATTCGGCGGAGCCAATCACCCAGAGGAAGGTTTGCAGGTCGTGGTAATCTGCCGGACTCAAGTCTGCAATCGCTTCGCCTGTAAGGTCTGCCAGGTGCAGCAATCGCTCGTATGTTGTGTATGAGGGCTTCGATGAGTATTCAAGATCGTAATCAAGTTCTTCCGCTGCTATTTTCATCGCGCTCGGTTTCATTATTATGTGCTTGCTCGGTTGCGCAATGAACGGAAAGAACGTGAGTACCGGCCAGGAGAGCACTCGCGACTTCTTTCGCGGGAGTTGAGCTACGGACATTATCCATTGTACGAATAGTTCTTTGTGAGCACCGCGCTCGTACAATAGCGTATAAAGTCCACCTGAAAATGTTTCGGCACCGGCTCCCATGTGGAGTGCGTCTCTCAGAGCCATCTTCTCGAATGAGAACAGGAAATTGGTTCTAGACTCCACCTGCAATGCACGAGTTGCTATGGTGTCAAACTGTCGCGTGCGTAGCAGACGACCGAACTCTTTCTTGTTCAGTAGCGACTCCCAGAGCTTGTGAGCTTCCCACTTGTATGTGCGCTCCCACTCGATGTAGCGTTGATCCTTGAATCCGTTCGGAAAGAATCGCAAGAATCTTCTTTTGTGTTTTGCAAGCGCTCTGGCGTTGAGCTTATCTGCTTCATTCATGATTTACGATTCCTTCTCCGACGATTTGCCATCGGGCGTGACTCTCAACGCTCGCAATGCGCCGATTCTAAACCATGTGAAAAATGGTTTGCACTAAAAGTTGCATTATTACATTACGTTGGCAGTCGGAATGCGATAAACTGAACAGAGGCGCCTTGCGATGTGAATCTGCTGCCAAAGCGTCCGAAAGGCAACACGATGATTTCTCTGAAAATCAATGGCGTTCCAACGCTTTTCATCAAAGCGTTTAATACCGCCGATGTGAATACTATCTTGAATTTTGTACGTGAGGCGTCGGCGCTTTACTCAGGATTCAGTAACCAGGTTCTGTTTATTGATACTCCGATTACTCCTTCGACCGTTGAAGCGGTCGCGAAGTTGCAGTCCGAATCTTATCGAGTGGTCTTTAGAGATCATCACGGCATTGATGGAGAGCCTTCAAATGAGCGCGAAAAGCAAGTTCTGGCCGGCACGGCGAAGCTGAAGCAGCTTCTGAAGGACGACTGTCACATTACGGTGCGCCGCTTGCACCCGGCGTGTAGTACTCTGGTCCAGGCTGGCGAGTTTGTCGATGCCGTGGCAATCATCGCGGATCCTGATGCGGATGGATTAACTGCTGCGATGAAGGCTGCCGGTGTCTCTTACGACGAATTGGACAATGATGCGGCGAAATTGGACGGCGAGCCTCAATTTCAAGTTACCGGCAGTCACATCTCCCAGCTTTTGGCTAAGGGAATTGCCGTGATCCCTTCCTATGATTCGTCCAGACCGAAAGAGCGCGAGATTGCGTATCAAAAGCTGTTCTCCGACTGGTTGAAAGCTGTCGCGGGAAATGATGCAGCACTAAAGAGGCTTGAAGAACGCACTAAAGATTATGATGCTGCTGTCCAAGTGGCTGCGACGTTAGCAAATACTGCTGAGGTTGTGGCGCCTGGCGTGGTTCTCGTTAACGTGGCCGATAGTAGTTTGTTCGATCCCGGTACGCTCAACGCGTTGTTGGAACAGCGTCCGGATTGCCAGATTTCTGTACTGCGCAAGTCGCTGGGACCGATTGCCGCCGTCCACGGAATTCAGTACAGCCTAACCGTTACGAAGGCCTATCAGGACAAGATCAGTCTGTACGATTTAATTACCGATCATCTGGGTGCCGGACCTGAAGCCGGAGTAATCTCAAACATTTCATTCTTGCTGCACACCTCCGAAGATGTCTGGCGCAGGCACATTTTGCCCAAGTTGCAGGCTCGTCGGTCTTAATGTCTTTTTGAAACCTTTTTCCAAATCGGGGAATAGGTAGTATAAGGAAATCTAGGGGTGCCGATCCTCCTCGGTGCGAAAGCTTGCAGGAAGAATGACGAAACACGCTTCAAAAAAACGGACCGTTGTAGGCGCAGTTAGAGATACTGCCGGTGATCTGTTCCTCGGAACCCTTACGACAGGCTTAGCTGCGGTCATTTTGGGGTTTGACCTGGTGCCGGCTCTGGCTGGTAAACTGGCGGACATCTTCGGCGAAGATGGCGAGCGTGCTACCCATCGGGTTCACGTACCTGAGGCGGGGCTCCATCCCAAGGGGGTTGTTGTCACTGCACATGGCACGACGCAACATTCCGGAAGTTTTCAAAAATTGGCGGAGCACCTTACAGGTAACGGTTATGTAGTCGTATCCGTTGACCTCTGCGGGCATGGCGCGCGCTTCCACCAGGAGCAGCGTGATCCGGAGGTCGATTACGAGAAGAGTGTTCGGCTGCTGGTGCGGACTTTTCGCGAGTTGCGAAAGCGTTTCCGCGCGCTGCCGCTGTTTTGTATTGGTGAAAGTGTCGGTGCGAGCGTGGCAGCCCGGGCCGTGGGCGAAAGTCCCGGTTTAGTCAATGGCATGGTACTTTGCAGCTCCGGTATCCGTCCTTGTATCTTCGACCCGTTCTTGACCGTTCCTGACTTTGTTAAGGGCGTTTTTCGCCTGAACAAACAGATGGATCTTAAGCGCTACATCAGTAGATACTCCTCGGATGATCTTCGGGTGGCGAATGAAATGGTGGCCGACCCGCTGTCCAGAGTGACGATGACACCGCGAGAATTGGTGCGCACAGCCTGGTTCCTTAAGCAGACTGCTTCCGCCGTCCGAAAAATTGACCCGTCCATTCCCGTGCTTGTAGTGCAAGGGGCAGTGGACAGCATTGTCGCCAAACACGGAATCAAAGACATCGTCAAGAATTTGCGCACCCGGAAAAAGGAAATTGTGGTGCTGGCCGGTGCAGGGCATGTCCTTCTCGGTACCTCATTCCTCAAGCCGGCGGTGGTGGAATCGCTGACTAACTGGCTTGATTCGCAAACGAGATCCGTTCGGAATCTACCTGAACGAGCTTAGCTTAGCGCGCTTTGTTGGCCGAATTGATGTCGCCAAATTCCGGGGATTTACAGAATCCGCGCCGATGCGGTGTGCCGCCAATTGCTAGCCATGTCAGCCAATCTTGCCAGTTTCCGGCATCGATCATCGCGGCTCCCTGAGCCGGGTCAAGCCAGTTAGTCCTTATTGCTGGCGCTCCTGGAGTTCTTGCCAACTGACCGTTTGTACTCTCGATAGAGTCGTGGAATTAAAGATGTTCGCCGTTCGCAGCGAAGAGTCGTAGTGAAAACCGCCGCGCGAACCGCCTCCTGTAAGCGACATTTCATGTCCGATCACTGCGCCGTAATACTGACCATTTCCGCGCATGGTAATGTCTGCATTCGGTGCATAGAGCACACCGCGAAATATGCCGTTTCCTGAAACATCGACACTGGTGGCTGAGGTGAATACTTGAAAGTTCTCAGGGCGCCCGGAATTGACGAAACCTTGTCCGCCGATCTGGATGCTGGGATTGGAGCCTTCGACGAAAATCCTGACCGTGCCGCTGGCCGGCAAAATGATGGAACCCGAGCCGCTGATCGATATGGCGTTGCACCAATAATCCCCCGGGGCCAGTGTTGTTGCTGTTCGGCCTGACGCGCCTATCGTAGCGATGTATGTTGCACTGGATGGATGGGATGGGACGGGCGGGAGGTCCTTTTGTTCGAGGGAGAGTGATTCTTGAACCACTGGCGTTCCTTCCGGTAGCCCTCGCCCCTGCGCGATTGAGTCAAAGCTATTTGAAACCAGCGCGTTTGAGATTACGCCACCGGTCACGACCGCGCCGGGACCACTCTCTGCAACTGTATGCGTAGTATCGTTCATCGGGTTCGTCAGGCTGTAAATGCTGCCCCCGACGTTCGAGTTGCCAATGTTGATTAGTCCGTTGCTGCCGATGTCCCCGCCGAGATCGGAAACATTTGAGCCACCGTAGGCGCCAACCGATGAATCGTAGGAGTCTACAGTCAATCCATTGCCGTTCAGTGTCAATCCATGGTCCATGAAGATTGCCATCTCGAAGGTTGGTGTATTTGTATAGTTCGGCTTCAGGATTATACGCACGGATTTCTGTTGGGTACCTGTTTGCGCCGTGGCCGTTACCATGCGCCATCCGTTTTCTTCGATACCACCATTAGTGGCGGCGTTTGCCGGGTCAAGCCGGGGATCATACAGATAGGATGACTGTGGTGGTTGAACGTTTGCTACAGACACCGTGGCCGTGGATGGCATACCATATGTTCCTAGAACATCCGGTGGAACAGGGAGCTCACTGCCGGCGACACCATCATTTGTAGGGTCGTCGAGATTGTTGCCGGTCACGTTCAACTCGGCCACCGCCCAATCTAGCGCTGCTTCGGCTGAACTGCGCAGCACGTTTGTAACGCGTCCCTTGGCGACTTGCCTGTAACTTGGCATGACCGTACCCATCAGCGCTGCGATCCACAAGACGGCAGTGATACCAATCAGCATCACTGTTGCTAGTGAAAATCCGCGCTGACTACGAACTTGGAATTTTGCGTTTTTGCTATTCATTGATGATTCCTCGAGCGATTTACTAGGGCGCCACAGCTGTTGAAGGCATTCCTACTGTTGTGGCAAGCGAGTTGTTGCGAAGGAAAACTTCGGTCTTGAGTGCCAGGACTCCGGGCTGTTTATATCTTCCGGCGATTTGGGATGAGTTTTGGTGATGGGAAAGTTCCAGATTCACAATCAGACCGCTGAAGGCTGCTATATCGGTGCCACCATTTGGAATGTTGTTCTGTGGAGTGCCGGACGGGTCCGTTTTGTCTAAGTATTGGAAGACGCAAGGCAACCCGTTTTGCAGAGGACCGATTATGCCTGTGCAAATGGTTTGTGGTTGAGACTGCGCTGCAGCCGGGACATATCCCTCTGCTGCCATTCCCGGGAATCTCGCCCACTGCATTATCCACTCACCGTTATTTTGCGGATCCGGAATTACTCTGTAGACATGCGTTTCGACGTTGTCTTGAACCTGTGAAGTTGCCGGCTGTCCGGTAAACGGAGGGATTGCCGTCGGAAAGCCGTTCGGATCAAATATGGGGACTTGCACGACCAAGGTCTGGCTGTCGACCACGAATGAGCTGAGTGATCGTCCATCGGCCCATATCGGCCAGCCGTTAGGCGGGGATTGTCCCGCGCCGTAGATAGGATTTTGATTTGATGGGAATACGCTGCTACCTTGTATCCTGCCGCCCACCAGCGACCCGAATACGTCGCCCAGACTTCGCCCGGTGCGTACGTTCTGCGAAATTCGCTCTAGTGCCGTTCGCGAAACATCGATGGTGTCGGACGTGTTATTGATCTTGTTTCCGGCCGCCATGGTCGTGATAAGCAAGCCGAAAACTGCCATTGATACAAAAGCCATTACCACTGAAGAGATGGAAAGTTCCACCAGGCTAGCTCCCTTGCGGGAGCGATGCATTGAAAACGTGCGATTTCTTCTCATTGCTTGTTCCCTAATTGTGGATACCGTACTGTGAAATCATGGTTGATACGATGAGCGATTTATTGCCGCCACCATGTTCGCCCGGCCAGCTCACATTTACGGTGAGCCTCATTCGGCCTGCTCCAACGTTAGTAAGTGTTTGTTGAACGGTGCCGCGAAAAAGGTTTGCGGATGCCTCCGGAGTATAAGATTGACCGACCATGTCTAACATCAGCGGTCTAGTGTTATATCCGGTGCCACTGTCAGCGGAGTTTTGCTTGTTTACCAATAACGTGCGAGTGCCCATGTTGGCATTCAGTGTGGTCCAATCGGCATTGCGCGCCTGGTCGACAATCTCTTGTGCGATGTTGGTAGCGATGACTTGATTTTGAGATGCCGTTGTTTGCCTGTGAACTTGCGACAGTCCGTCCATGATCGATGCCATCAGGGTGGACAATATGCCGACAGCGATCAGCAATTCGATAAGCTGATAGCCGCCATCGACTCTCGAACTCTTGTTCGACGATGGCTTTCTTCTTCTTCTTCTTCTTCTTCTTCTTGTTGTCATTCGGCTCATTCTTTTCGAACCTCCAAAGCTTTGCATCGGAAAATGTAAGTTGCCATCCCTTACACTTGGCAACATGAAAGGGTTCGAAAAATACGAAAGATGAGTTTTGCTTAAACCGGTCCGCTTCCGCGGGAAATGGCGGAAACCATCACTTAAGATGGGGGCGGGACGATTTGACGCCTGCCGGCAACTGTTTCGAGCTGTTAACAATCAAACCTCAAACCAAGCCTGACCCCGCACTCCCCGCTCCGCCACAGCAGCAAAGGTACAGTCAGAACATCTCGAGAAAATCTGACCGGTAAAATCGCAGAGCCGGTCCCTGGCCCTGAGGCGCCTTCCGGAAGTGGTTGTCAGAAAAACTCGTGAAAATCCGACTAGTCAATGTGGACTCAGCGAATCCCGACGAGCCCACCTCGGAATTTGTCGTAATTACCCTAGTCACCGGGAACGCGGCGCTTGGCAACTTGGCGCGGTTGCCCTACTCTGTCACATGATGGCGCTTAGATGTGTGGAGCAGGGTGGCTCAATACAAGGATTGTTCACGATGCAAACACTATTTGGGCGCGACCCGGTTTCGGCAATCGAAAAGGCGACCGACAATAACAAGTGGCATGCGCTTGTAGCCACATGGCTCGGAGCATTTTTCGATGGAATGGATGCCACGATCTTTGTAATGGTTATGGTTCCGTGTCTTAGCGAGCTGTTGAATACCACTTCGCACGTAACGATCGGTGGCACCGGTGCAATCATTCTCGCCTTGTTCATGCTTGGCTGGGCTGTTGGTGCTGTCGTATTCGGTATAATTGCAGACTATATAGGACGGGCGAAGACGCTCACAATAACGATCCTGACCTATGCATTGTTCACCGGTATGTGTGCGACGGCGAACAATTGGCAGGAAATGGCGTTCTATCGTTTTCTTGTTGGTTGCGGAATAGGAGGCGAAGTTGGCATAGGCGGCGTCCTTTTGTCGGAATGCTGGCGCGGTAAGTCTCGGCTGCACGCCGTCAGCGTATCCTTATCCGCGTTTGGATTCGGTTACCTTGCGACGTCGTTGCTGAACTTGTTCCTGGGCGGACTTGGTTGGAGGTTGTTGTTTGTTCTTGGTATTGTTCCGGCCCTAATGACGCTTTATCTGAGAACGCATCTGAAGGAATCCACCGAGTTCGAGTCTTTGTGCGAAGCAAAGCGAAGAGCAAAAGCCAAGATTGAAGCGCTTCGGTCGGATGCGGAAAAGGATATGTTGCGATTCCCTCTGTTCGATCTATTCGCGCGAGCGAATCGCCATAAAACGCTGATTGTCGCTGCAATGGGAAGCTCCGCCATAATGGGCTACTGGGCGGTTCTATCGTGGGTGCCTGCCTGGGTAACTCAGCTAACCGGCACCGCTGCTATATCCGAACGCAGCGCAACCACCATCGCAATGAATTTGGGGCTGATTACGTGCGCAATCTTCGGAGGCTTCATTGTCTCGAAGTTCGGCAGAGTAATGTGTTTCCGGATGGGCTCCCTGGGAAGTTTTCTTTGCTGCGTAGGCATGTTCACAACAGTGAAATCGTTCGGTCCGGCGTTATTGATTTGGGGCTTTCTCACCGGCTTCTGCTCAATACTACCGTTCGTTGTACTCTTCATCTATGTGCCCGAGCTATTCGCGTCGAGGTATCGTAGCACTGCATTTGGTTTCAGCTATAACGTCGGTCGTATCTTCGCTGCTGGCGCGGCTCTTTGCGGAGGGCAGCTAATCGGCTACTTTCAGGGCTCTTACTCGCTAGCTGCCGGTGTTGTCTCTTCGGTCTACTTAATTGGTGTGGTTGCGTCGTTACTTATGCCTAAGACATCGGGTGATGTAGTATTGTCCGTGGTGATAGCTCCAGATGGCGACACCAACTCAGCAACGCGTGAATCGGCGAAAATCGAAGCCGCTGTTGCCTGATTGCATCGTTGTTAGCTAAAAGGGTGGTATCACAGTCGTGATACCACCCTTTGTAATTACTCTTGCTGAAGCTTAGACGACGCGCTGACGCTTTGACTTAAACTTGTTCTGCTTGAACTTCGACGATGGTTTATCGTTGCCGAAGTGTGAGAAGCCGCCTGAACGGGCCTTCGAGCCGTTGCGGTCGAATTGTCTCGGCTTCGGAGCTGCGGCACCGAACAATTGGGGCGGAGCTTCAAACTTGCGTCCGAGAATGTTTTCGATGTCGCGTAGCAGATAGCGTTGTTCGTTGGATACGAAACTGTGCGCTATACCGCTTCGTCCGGCACGGCCTGTTCGTCCTATGCGGTGGACATAGTCCTCAGCAGAGGTTGGCAGGTCGTAGTTCACTACGTGACTGATGTGCGGGATATCCAAACCCCGCGCTGCGATGTCCGTTGCAACGAGAACTTTGAAGTCTCCGCTGCGGTACCGCGCCATGATTTTTTCGCGTCGGTTTTGTTTGATTTCGCCGTGAATCTCTTCTGCTTGCACGTCCGCTGCGCGCAGCTTGTCTGCAATGAAACCGGCTTTACGACGGGTTTGCGTAAAAATTAGAACGGAGCTATCCGGCAAGCCGTTGATTAGTTCCAGTAGGAATTCGTCTTTGGCAAATTCGCGAAGGTAGTGAATCTTCTGTTCGATAGATGATGAGTCCAGCTGATTAGCTGTTGAGCGCACGATTTCCGGGCGCGTAAGATATTCGCGAGCCATGTCCTCGATCTTTTGATCGATGGTCGCTGAGAACATCAGTGTTTGGCGAACTTCAGGAATGCGCGCCACAATCTTTCTTACTTGGGGCATGAATCCCATGTCCATTAGACGATCGGCTTCGTCGAGAACGAGGGTCTTGATTTCGGCCAGGTTTGCTACGTTTTGCTCAACCAGGTCGAACAGTCTTCCAGGTGTCGCAACTATGATGTCGACGCCGCGCGCGAATTGCCTGTACTGGCGCAGGTAACCTGTGCCGCCGTAGATGGCGACAACTCGCAGATGCCGTCCAAAGCGCTCGAATTGTTCTTTGACTTGCAGCGCCAATTCACGGGTCGGCACCATAATCAAAGCACGAGGAACACCATCCTTACGTGTTTTCTTGAGCTGATCAATAATTGGAAGTGCGTATGCAGCCGTTTTACCGGAACCGGTCTGGGCTGAAGCCATTAAGTCCTTGCCTGCCAAAACAACGGGAATTGCCTGGGATTGCACCTCTGTGGGTTCAGTAAACCCTTCTCTGACGAGGCAATCCAGGATAAATTTTGACAAACCAAAATCGGAAAAAGTATTCAAATAATCCACCTTCGACCAAGTGCTCTCTACGCAAGCGAAGGTGAAGAACTCCGGGCCATAACCATAACGCTCAGCATTATCGCATGTTGCATTCAGTTGTGTGCGACGTGTCTACTCGAGCATTTGTAAGGGCTTGTACAGCAAGCCTTTGCGGCTGTTTACAATTCAAGTTATTGCCACTATGAGTGATGAGCTTCTGCTCGCCTGTTACTTCGCAGCGGTATCGGTCACCGCTCCGGCGACACCTCTATATCCCCTGAATTTGCTTCTGAGCGGGGTTCTGTCTTCGCAATCCTTTGACGTACGACGAGCTTGGTTACAATAAGTTCGCGATCATCTTCGTTCTCAAAAACACGTCCTTCGGGAAGCCATTCAATGAATCCGCCCAGCAGGTGCTGGGCCTCTCGCTCCAACTCTTTGCGCGACAGGTTTGATGTTAAGGTTTGATACCGAATGTAGGTCCGACCATTATATGCAACAATGTCGATGTGACATCTGAACTCAGCACCGGAAGGCGCCTCCTTGATAGCGTCAAATGCCAACGAGCTCTCATCGGCTTGCGGTATCTCACAGCCTGCCTGGCGCGTTAGCGTCATGAGCAATCTGCAAGTGTCGTCCTCCGGCATCGTGGTGATCAGCATGCCTCTCTCAGGAGTCTGTGCAAGCTTCTTCTTCTCTTCCGGAACGCTGCGATCCACGCTGGTTTGTCTGTTGAGAGCCGCAATTACGATGGCGCCGCCGCCGGCGACGAAGAGACCAAATACGACCGCCGTAAGGACATTCGGGCACGATGGCAGCAATAGCGCTGCCATTATTAATACCATCCAAAGCCCTGCGTGCTTCATTGATCAACCTGCTCCGCCCATATAGGTCGTTCCCGGTCCAGCGAAGTCACTAATCGTCTTGGTCTTTAGCCAGTGACTTTTTTAGAGCAGAGAGTTCATCTTCAATAGCGGCTGCTTCTGTATCCGCTTTCAATTTATGCTGTGCGTTGTCTTTGGCGCTGAGCTCTGCTCTGGCTTCCTGTTTGAAGACCTTTCCTTCCATGCGATCAATGGTGGCGCGCGTACCGTTTATATCGTCTATTTTAGGTTGCGGTGTTACTTTTACGCTGTGCTCAAGCCGGAAAAGCGTTGCTTGCAATTGCTTCTCAAGATCGTTTTGAGAAAGCCGGTCCGCTTCGAATTCTGCTATGAGCAGTTCTTGTTGCCTGATTTTCTTCGTCAGATTTTGTTCAGAGGCAGCAGATGACGGCTCCGGTTCGGGGCGCTCCAGGAGCTTTTTCAATGAGGCAATCTCCTTGTGTGCCGCTTCCAGCTTCTTCTCGATTAGCTTCTGCGCCGTAACTGCTTCTAGAAGGGCCTTGCGAACTTGAATCTTATCTTCTGACATTAGCGTATTCTTTTGCGTGGTATCGGAACGGGGTTATTTCTTTCGCGGCGCCATCGCCCTGATGATCGCATCAGCAAGTACCCGTTTCAAGCCATACCGTTTTACATCGGAAAAGTATTTCGCATCAACCATGTCATACTTCGCTCCTTTGGCAATCAACCCGGTATCAAGGTCCGCTACTGTGTTTATGCCGCTGCTGTCGTTACCGATTTGAATGAAGCTTACCACCACCTGCCCCGGCGGAACAATTTCGGTGGCATTGATCATCGTCTGTTCCAAGTTTCCGATGTTGTTCATTCCGTCGGTCAGCACCACGACCATCTGTTTGCGGTTCTCCTGAAGCGCAATAGCTACTCCGCGAGATAGAGCAGACGTTAGATTAGTGCCCCCCTCGGGGCGCAAGTTCTCGACTGTACTGCGCAATTCTACCGGGGAGTTAACCACTTCCAAAGTATGTGATGCGTTGAATGGAATGAGGGTGACGGGAAAGCTAGAACGCGTTCGCAAGAAATCAGCAAACGTTGAGATGTTGCTTTTCACCCAGCCGAGCTTATTGGACGGGATCGCATCGGGGTTCAGGAACTCTGCTTGTCCGCCGCTTTCTGATTCCCCCATCGAGCCGGATCGGTCTATCAGAATGATGAATCTGTACTCCGAAAGTATTTCTTCAGCTTGGGCTTCCGTTATGTTTGAGGCAAGATGATTCGAACTCAAGCTTACGTTCTTCGCAACACTTTGAACCGTGAGTTTCACCGGTTCAGATTTGGGGATCATGGCCTTTAGCGCTTTCGAATCGACAGCCATTCTTGCTTGAAACCTTTTGTCGCCTCGCTGAAGCGTAAGCTGAAGAATGTTCTGGTCGACTTTTGCGTCGAGAATTTGGTCACCGGCGCGAAGACCACTGTATGCCGCGGTGGAACCTAGTCTCAATTTTGTGATTGCTGCAGGAACCGAAGGCTTATCCAAAGTGAGCCCGGCTGCGGAGCAGAGTACCAGCAACTGGTTGACCTCGCCGGTGAGCATTGTCCTCGATTTGGCAGGTTTTTCCGCCGCGCAGACCGGTGAATAACTGCCTGCAATCAAGCCCGGTATCCACAGGATAGAAGCAAGTCGCAGTGTTTCATTCCGGCGACGTGCCAGCGTTTGCTTGATGTTGCGAATCAAGGTTTCCCGCTTCCTTTCGGCTTTACGGTGACTTTTGCGTAGTCGGCTTTGAGCGCTTCGACTGGACGAGGCGGCTCCGGTTCTCTCTCAATCTCATCGCCGAAGTTGACATAGTTCTTTGTGTAGAGGTTTGAGCCGTTTGGCATCAGTCTTGAGGAGCCTTTGTCGCTCTGTGCGGCTTCACGCAAATTTGACGCCATCGCAGCGATGTCGTTTCTGGTCCGGTCGCCTGTGCGCCCTAGTGTCGAGCTGTTGCGCTCCAAAGCGTCGAGAGCGGATTTGATTCGGCGATCGGCATCTTCGCGAATGGCTCTGGCCTCTTCTTCGTAATGCGGGTTCGTTATCTGTCGACCGCGCGAAGTGTAGGTGTATTTTTGGAGCTGCGAAATTTCGAATTCCGCCTGTTCCTTAATGCGGCTGGTCTGCGCGTCACATATGCGTTTGTGATGCTCTGTCATCCGGGCTTGTTCCATGTCTGCCCGCCTGATCAACTCTTGCTGCTGTTCTGCCAGTTTTTGCTCGTTGAGCGCCAAGTTCGGATCCAGTGGCGCTTGCCCTGTCGTCGCTGCGGCTGTTGATGCGCCGGGGTAAGTTGCAGGTTGCGCGCTCGTTGCTTGCGCGGAGCTTGCAGCCGAGCGAGTGCTCATATAAACACGGATTCGACCTAATGCTTGCTGGCACTGAGCCACTGCAATCAGGGGTGGATTGAGCTTCAGACAAAGCTGATACTCGCGCTCTGCAAGTTCGAATTTTGAGACTGCCAGATAACTGTTGCCCAGCAGATAATGCACAATGGGGTCTTTGGGATACGAGACTGTCAACTGTTCCAAAATGTCGCGAGATTTTGCGAAATCATTGCGGGCGTAGGCTTTCGACGCTTCGGCTAACTGCGCGTCTCTGTTGACTTGTGCAAAGGTTGGCGCGGTGGAAGCAAACAGCAAAAGCCCCAGAATTGCTATTATTCGCAACATGGTCTCTTCTTTCCCCAAGCGACAGTTTCTCATAATATTCCCCGAATTAGCTCCAATCTATGCACCCAGGTTAGGCGTCATTTGTCCAATAACTGTGAACGGTAGCTCTGTCTGCTCCTGTCCAGTGTGCCTGAAAATGCTTTCAAAGTTGTTGCAGAGCAACGGTGTGAGTAATCACCAACGTAACGAACAACGCCGACCATAGGAAGGCGGTAGTCGGCTACCGATGGGGCAGAAGTCTCAAACATTTCTGCCGGCCCATATCGCAGGTCACGTTACCTACAGAGAATTGCTGCTGAAAGTTTTTGCCAACTTTGTCAGTTTGTGCGTGGAAATTGCCGTGCCTGTGAACGAAACTGCAGCGCACAGTGCTACCGAAAGCATCGACCAGCTTACCGAGAATCCGCCTATCACAAATGCTGGATGCTGTGCTTCCGCCCCGCGTGACAAGGTTTGGCGATACTGTTCGATCGAAAGAAGCAACAATAGTGCGCCACCGACGAGCGCAATCGCAGCCGAGAAAATAACCTCGAATATAATCTTTTTGCGCAGCGTTGCATCGTTGTTTTTCATAATGCAATTATACGCGTCGCACTAGTGGGCAGCGACTTTTCCGCTTGCGTCCCAATTGAGATCGAGTCCGGCGTCTTGACCGCTGTAGGTGTATTGCCACGCCGCATCAGTTTCTTTATCTGCCTTGCCTAGCAGCGCCCGAACCTGATCTTTGGTCATGCCGATGAGAGGGTGAGTCGCTTCAAGCGATTTAACCATGCGTTGGCGGCAGCACGGCTCATTTTTCCACTTTTCGGAGTCGAAGCCAATGGGTGCGGAAAACAGGGTGGAGGCGAAAAACGCCAAACCGCCAATGACTGCAGCGACGATTCCCGCCGCTAGTATCGGGAACCCCTTCTTGGGCGAGCCTTTCTCCGGTTCGTTGCCGTTTCCGCTGTCGGACTGTTGCTTTGTGCTGTCGGTTGCTCCAGAGCGCTCCATTTAAACACCTTCTTTAAGTAACTTCGATTTCACCCGACGCTCACAATCGGGTTTTGGCAAGTTTACAACACTGGTGGGCGCTCCTGCGGAGAATCGCCTGCAACCTGTTGTTTGTGTTAATCTTTTCCGCTCGAACCGTTGCAATCAAAAATTTAGAAAACAAGGGCGGTTAGTCCGAAACGATCATCGGAAACCGGTTGAAGAAAAGTCACCGACGCGACCAGGTCGTCACTGCCACCAAATGCTGTATGGACGGTGCCTTCGATCGTCTCCGGAGTGATTGCGGTAGCGGCGCGTTAAGACTGTAATTGCGATTACTCCAGCACGTCGTGTAACGGCACTTGCTGTAACGGCACTTTTCCATGCTTGTAAATCTGGAACATCTGCATGTTGAGTTTGAACGCATCGGGCTTGACCGCTAGTGCCCCCGAAAACGGCGAACCGTAAAGGAATACCAGCAGGACGTTAAGCGCCGGAGTTAGCGCCACCATTGTCGTCATCAGCAATTGCACTTTCAGGTTTTTCGCCGCAAAGAAATAAGTGAATATAACGGTGAACGAGCCGCCCGGGATCAGAATTATCCACATTGCCGGTGGAATACCGTGCGCCGCATATCAGCCATTTCAGTAATCCGGTCAAGTAGCTTGTAATGCAGCGTCGTTTCCGCGGTGCTCTTCGATTGCATTTCGGTTATGTTGCGAAAGAGTGCCCATGCGCATTGCAAAGCGCGAGGGCTGCAGGTATCCCGATTCATTGCCTCCCACTCTTCGTAAATGACAGCTTGGGTGTATCCGTCGCAATTTCTCTGAACCGGCGTCCGCATTTCAGAGGGCAGCCCGTGAGCGAGTAAGAAGATGTTTGCAATTCCGTTTGCCTCTTGCTCGACTATCACACGCAGCTCCTGCTGCCTCTCCATTGCATCAACGATGACAAAACCCGGCAGTGGTGCCGATTATCGAGAGCCGATTTCCGTCCACTTCGTGGCTGTCGACAAGACTCTCTACACCGAAGCGATGCCTCACCATAAGCATTCCGCCAACGGCCAGCAAAGGTACTGACTATTACGAAGGTGATGCCGAGTGATAGTAAGTTCATGAAAGATTACCAGCAATCGAGTTGGACAATTATCTCACTGACAAGAGAGTGTACACACGTTACTATTACTCCTAATTGTGCTCCCTGCACAGTTGGCTATTTAATACCGACTTCTGAGGACTACCCGATGCCCCGTCTCTCGCTTGGAATCATTACGTTAGCGGTCGTGCTGTTGATGTCTGCTCCGTGCAGCGCTGCTGATTCGTCGATTGACGGTGCCATTGAGACCGCTCGAAAATCTCTGGAACAGCAACAGTATAAGAAAGCGGAGACAGCGTTAAAGAGAGCCTTGAATCAGACTACGAACACCAATGACGTTGGTGTGGCGAGAGCATCGGTGCTTCTGGCGACAGCATTGCGTAATTCGGGAAAAGTTGCAGAGGCTTCGCAATCTTTGGAGCGCGCCCGCAACGTCTATAAGACTCTGGGACACGTTGAGCCTGACTATGTCGATGAGTTCAAGGCTCTTGCCGGTTGCTATCGGATAGTTGACCTTGCGGTAATCGGTGCCGGGGCAAACGCATTGAAGAATAATGCTGCAACCATTTCGATGGCAAAAACCGATGGTGGTGCAAGGGTCGAGATCTCGATGGAATCGCCCTATCAAAACTCTTTGAATAGTACGAAGATTGACGGACTGCAGTTGGAGAAGTCCGTAACCTTCGATATCCAGCAGACTTCGCCGCAAGACATTCGTGTGGTGAATATCAAAGGATTCAAAATTCACTCCGTTGAGAAAAACATGTGGGTGAATTTGCTGTCGCTCAAGACTGGTGCAGCGGAAGCCGATGGTACATATGATGCTGAGATTACTGCTGGAAAAGCCGGCATAACGAAAACAGTGCCGTCCAAATTGCCGCAGAAAGCATACGAGCCTGTTGCGGGGATAGCTTCTCAGCTTGCGCTGTTTAGTTCACCTGCGGAGCTCGATATGCCGGTGGTAGCTGCACCGGTGGCGGGAGAAACTGCCACCGCACCGGCTGCTGTGGCTCCGGTCTCGACTCCTGTGGCAGAGCCGCCTGTCAGCAACATCCCGATGCCTGATCCTGCTCTCAGTGAACCCGGTTACCTAAAACAGCAAGTGAAGAGCTTCACCACTGAATCAACAACGACTCCGCACTCGAGCATAGTTATTCTTGAGAAGAAGACTCGGGCGGGTAATTTGTCTCAAATCAGTCCGGATTTGAAAGAGTCCGTGAAGGACGCGAACACTTTTGGCGAAATGAAGGGAAGTTCCGTGGAGTCATCCTTTGCGAACCCGCCATCCGTTGAGCCTCGTCGTCAACGCGAAGATGATGACGAGGCTGATGACCGACAGAAGGAACGGAAGAATGGTGCGGCGAACACGGACCGTCGTGATACCACTTCCCCGGATCGCACCGAACGCCGGAATGAGAACAAGTCGAACATCAAGCGTGACCGTGATGATGACGACAGAGATGATGATGACGACGATGACGACGATCGTCCAAAAGGCAAACGCGACTAGAAGCCAAAATCGAGCTTCGTGTTGGCTAGCTGACGAGCATTTCTTGCAATGCGTGCTCAAGGGCGGTGCGCAGCGCCAATACAGAGTCCCAGCGGTCGTCTGGATTCTTTTGTAACGCCTTCTCGGCAATTTGATCGAGTAGGCAGCCGGGTGGCAGGTCCGGTCTGTAGTATGATAGTGGTCTCGGTAGCGCGGATATATGCTTCGCGAACATTTCTTCCAGCGTCGCTGCTTCGAATGTGGTGCGCCCGGTAAGCAGCTCATAGAAGATGATGCCCAATGCATAAACGTCAGCGCGATGATCAAGCGGCTTATCACTGAGATACTCAGGCGACATGTAGTCCGCTGTTCCCACCGCCATCCCGCCGCGGGTAAAGTGGGTGCCCGTATGGCGAAGGTGCGCAATGCCAAAGTCTACGATCTTCACCCAGTCCGGTCTGTCCGGCTGGTTGCGCAGCATAATGTTCTCCGGTTTGAGATCTCGGTGAATTACACCTTTACTGTGTGCTTCGCTCAGTCCGCAGCAGACCTGGATCATGACGACTGCCGCATCTTCCAGCGACATGCAGCCTTCGCGATCAAGGTATTGTCGCAGAGACTCACCTTCAACAAATTCCATAACCAGGTACGGGCGGTTCGTGTCGAGCGTGCCGACGTCGAATACCGAGATCACGTTAGGGTGGTTGATCTTCGCGGTGACCTTGCATTCGCGTTCGAAGCGTTTTAAGTCTGTATCAATTGATGGCAGCACTTGCATGATCTTGATTACGACTTCGCGATCGAGACCGGTATGAGTAGCTTTGAACACTTTCGCCATGCCGCCCTCGCCGATCAAGCTGTCAATGCGATACTTGCCGGCGATTGTCTTGCCCATGAGTTGATCTTCAAGCGGCACGGATGGATCTATATGGTGCGGTGCGCTATTGGCGCCGAACGTACCTTCCTTTACGTCAATGTTCTCCGTTGAGTAGGAAGCGCTGCAACCGCCAACGGGGTGGCGAGTGTGGCAGGTTTGACAGTACTTCGAAGGCTCGGAAAACTCCGGTCCGACGGATTGAAGCTTCAAGCGCGATAGCCGAATCATCTTGTTGGTCATCAGCACCGTCATTGCGCGCCAAACTCGATAACTAGGATCGTTCTCGAGGGACGCTACGATTTCCACGCAGTTTCTGCTGCCGCCTGCTGATAGCAACAGGATCTTCTTCATCAGGGGCACGTCTTCAGGCACAGTGCGATTCAGCCGCTCCCAAACTTGTGGATTGAACGAACACGGGAACACGTGTAATTTTGGATTCGAGAATGCAAACTTTGATTTCTCATAGTTGCTCTTGGCTTGTGTGCCTTCATGCAAGAGTGTCTCTACGGTGTCGCGCACCCAATAAATTCTGTCGTTCGGAGCTAGCTGCTCGATTTGATCGTGAGTAAAATCTTGAACCTGGTGTAATTGAACAGTCGCTTCATCGAATGTCGCCAACACCTCAATTACCGCATCCTTACCGGCTATATTGCCGACACCGGCGCGAGTTGGTGCCCCGTCTTGAATATACATCCAGCTTCTTCTGCCGTCGACCGATGCGATCTTCAGTATCGCGGTTTGTCTGCTCAGTTTCATCGCTTGCAGTAATTCATTGGGACTAAGCGTTCCGTCCGTTGCGGGTTTCGCTTCTTCGCCCAGTAAGTTGGCTGTGAATTCCATGGGAATGGTGGCGCTGTCGACAAAGAATCCAGGTAAATTCTCGCTGCGGCAATACTCAATTCCAACTTCTGCAAGTCGTAGTGCTTCTTCCAAGTCATCGCCCTGTTCAGGAAAGCGCGCCATGGACAATCTGACGATGGGCATGCCGCATGACTGCGCAGCTTTAGCCAGCTCCTCGCCGACGCGCAGCAACCTGTTTCGTTGGGTGCCTTCTACTACCGCAATCAATCTGGTTCGGTCGTAACGAAAAATTCGATCGCCGACCAGTAACTCGCCTCCTCTCGGGCGAGGGTCGATCTTTTGCTTGACCAAATTGGCGAGTTCTTTCATCGACTCTTCGAACATGTGTCCGTTGCTTCTTCCTTTGCTGAAGGTGTCTCCTTCCAGAAGGAAAATGGTGGCATGTAATCGGCTGTGACCTTCGTTCATCAGGCGCAACAACTCAGTGCTATAGTTGCTGAATTCGTTAGAATTGAAGAGTCCAGTCTGTCTGTCAATAGATGCTTTGTTTCGCTCTTTCTCATAGCGAATAATAGTTTCGAGCAGTGCGCCGCAGTTTTCGCTCAATTGACGCAGATATTTTTCGAAGCTTGGCACAGAGCCCTTGATGGCACCACAAAGGTACACTGATGATTCCATGTCCTTTGCCAGTTTGACTGCAAAGACTTCACCGCATTGTTTGGCTTCGTCAATGACATTCAGTCCCAAAGGTGCCAAGGCATCACCTTCAATGCTAATCACATCGGCGCGCGATAACCTGGATGCCAGCACGCTTGTTGGACCGGTCAATCGATGTAGAGAAGCCTCAGACAAATTGTGCGAGCCGACAATCAACACATGATTATCGCGCGATACCTCGATTACGAATTGAAACAGCACTTCCGGAAAGTCTTTTGATATTCGCATCATCAAAGCGTCGCAAGCGTCCGCTCTCGATGTGCAGGGAGCTAACTTTCGTACAATCAGGTTCGTGAGCCGCTCTTTGACCTGCAGCTCCGACTGCAACTGCTTCATGCGGTTTTGGTAATGATCGACAATGTTGGTCAGTGAGTTGTTCAGTTCTCCGACTAGCTCGGTCACTTGCTGCGATGCCATCGGTTCCGTGGTCTTCGCGGGCAACTTCGCGTCCTGGTCCGGCGCTAGTCCTTTCAGTCCCTGGCGTAGTTTTGCAACTGGATTCAAGACCGAAAGATGAATAAGCGCAAGCGTTGTACCAAGCCCCAAAGTCATGACCAGTAAAATTAGTACCGGCAAAGTCGACGATACCACCGCATAGGCGACGCAAGCGGTCATTCCGTTGGCCAGTGTCAGTTTGAACTGACGAAACTCCTGGCTTCCGATAATCATCGGTCCGGTAGAGTCTGTACGGGGCGAAACTGCTCCAAAAGATGCTATTTGCTTTCCGTCCTTTCCGGTCAATACCATCCAGGAGGCACCGGACCCTAGAAATTCTGCAGGGGCCGATGGTGAAACCACTTGTCCGTCAACGATTTTGGCGACGAGCTTATCGGCCCGTTCTCTCAATTGGCTCTCTGAGGGCTGGAACGGGTTGATTAGCAAAATCGCTATGAGGATGCAGCCGCCGGCCACGAGACCGAATCTCGCGTAGAAGCTTGCTAGGGTGCTGGGTATGCTTTTCTGCTCGAGTGACATGAACTTGTGGGGATGTGGCTCCTTCCTTATGTACCACTGGTATCGCACATAAACCAAACGGATTGGCAAAGCCAAGGTGTAGTGACTTTTTTGTAAACAGGTCGGTCTGGTTCCGGCCGATCTCCGCCCCAAGAGTATTCCCCTTTTGCGGACACTTTAGCCTCCTCCAAAATTCTGATTCTATTCGGGTTTGCCCCGGAAGGGCGAAGAAGCTTGAAAGCCTTTGAGACCATATGCAACGCCGTTTGTCGCCCATTTTAGTCAGTGATACTACGTATAGCCGTGGCACGGGGGCGCGGATATTATGTCAAGGTCGGAGAGGACAAGTAACTGGTGAACGGACGACCGGAAGGAAGACTGGGCGAAGAGCCGTCCAAAGTAACTGTCAGCGCTCTGCTGGCCTCAGACATTCAAAGGCAAAATCCTTTCGAGGATTTTGCGCGAAGCGCTGCATACTCGGCACTGCAGTCACCCGTTAAAGCGCTTGCGCAGCCTATGGACCACGCGTTGGGAACGCAGGTGGAAAAAGCCGTCAGTTTAATTGATGCGCCGCAGACGGCAAAGTTCAATACACAACAGTATTGGTCTCAGCAACTTGGTCATGCGGTGGGAACTCTTGCGACCTTCTACGTTGTCGGTCGTGTGGTGAAGAATGGAATGCGGTCGGGACTGACCGAAACGCAACTTGCCGTCACGCTTTCGGAACGAGGTGTTTTAGGGCTGACTCTCAAGGAGGTCGCCCTTACGGGCTTTTTGCACGATTCTGTCCTGAGACCTCAGGAGCATGATGACAAACGAGCATTTCTGGAGGCTCGCTTGGGCAACGGGCTCAATGGCGCAGCCACAATGACCGTTTTGACCGCTTCCGCCTTTGGACTGAAAAAGTCAGGAGTGCCGGGAGAAGCTTTGAGAGGCGTACTTTCCGGTGCGCCTGCCGGGTTGGTCAATTGCAACTTCGACTCCTTTCTGCGCACTGGAAAGCTGGCTTCGGCTGAGGAGTCGGCCAAAGCTGTCACAACCATGAGTATGATCGGCGGTGCATTTGGACTCTACCATCAGGGTTATGGGCGCTACGAAAGCGGACGATCCAACTTTGATTGGCAGACTGACACCAAGACACCCTGTGAGAACACAGCCATTCGCGAGTTTAGGGTGAAAGGTGGCGAATTAGAAGTTAACAAAGCATTGGCGACTATCGCGCAAGGCGAAGCTGCGCGTTTGACCGTTCAGGAACGCCTTTCCGGTGGAAATTTCGTCAGTCGTTGGCTCGGGCTGTCGCGTTATGCTCCGGAGCAAAGCCTGTTGATACGGCACGGACCCGAGGTCTCGGCTTCATTGGCTGCGCGCGTCGATTTGGTTGCCAGTTGTCACCTCAACCCTGAGCTTGTTGCCAAGGCAGTTGTTGATACACCAGGTGCGATGTTTTTGCGTGCCGGCAAGAACCGCATCAGTATTGCCGATCAGCCTCAGATTGTTCGTCCAGGCGAGGCGCCGCCAATCGAACTTTCCAGCCCGGTGAGCAAGTCGCTGCTGGAGCTTGCGGACAAGCTTGGCGACCGGACTTTTCGTCGGGCGAACGAGGGGCTGCAATACCACGACTTGTTGGACTACGCACGGCTGCTGGCTGAAACGCCTTATCGCACGGTAGACTTTATGGGGGCAGGATTCGAGTCTGTAGCATTCTTGCTCAAAAGCGGATCTGTTCTGAAGCTCACTCGCTGTGCCGAATTGCCGAATGGTGAGTGGAATTATGATTGGGGCACTCGTTCCTATGACGCAAAAATCAAAGGTGAAGTAACTATATTTGAGGGCAAGCAGGGCGAGCTTGCTGTCTATAGGCAGCCGCGAGTTGAGATCGGTGCAATCGATGTCACATCGCTTGAGTACAGGGATTTTGTGAGAAAAGTAAGGCGTGCCGGTGATGAATTTTGGGATAGCGATTTTGCCGGTGACCAAGTTGGCTTCTTGATGGATTCGAAGTCCGGTGATTACGTGGTTAAACCTCACCGTGGTCGAAGCGGTAAATTTATGAGGGATTCCGAAGGCAAAATAATGATGCTACCATCAGTGGTGCTAATCGACTATCCCGCCGTTGCCCCCAAGGGCGAGCACCCCTGATCAGATTGATTATGATCTCATCGTTTCAGTCGAACTGAAGGTACGTAGAACATGACAGCTGCAACTCCTACAAAAACAAAAACTCATCGTCTTGGTGGATTGATTTGCAAGAGTCACTCGTTTGAAGTGCCACTAAACTACGAACAACCGAACGGGCGCCGCATAACGGTGTTTGCGCGCGAAGTGACGGCCGTTGCCAACGAGAACAAACCAGACTTGCCCATGATGGTGTTTTTGCAAGGTGGACCCGGGTTTGAGTCACCTCGTCCGGAGAGCGCTGATGGTTGGCTAGGACGAGCGCTAAAGGAATTCAGAGTTCTATTGTTAGATCAGCGCGGCACTGGATTGAGTACCGCGGTGACGCATGAATCACTGTCAACGTTTCCTGATGCGGATGCGCAAGCGGATTACCTGAAGCATTTTCGCGCGGACAACATTGTGCGAGACTGTGAATCAATCCGGAAGAGCCTGAATGGCGGAAAACCATGGACCATCATCGGTCAGAGTTATGGCGGGTTTTGCTCTGCTACTTACTTGTCGATTGCACCGGATGGGCTTGTCGGGGCGCTCATATTCGGGGGGCTGCCACCGATTTTGCACGATGCGCCTGATGAGGTTTATAGAGCTTGCTACAAAGAGGTTGCTAATAAAAACAGAATTTTCCACGATCGCTTTCCCGAGGATCGCGAGATTCTTCGCGCTATTGTCGATCACCTACGAAAGCATTCTGTGCGCTTGCCCTCCGGCGAAGTGCTCTCTGCTCGGAGATTCTTGCAAGCCGGTTTGAATCTTGGGTTCAGAGTGAGTGGAAGCAGCTTGAACTCTCTGCACTATCTCATCGAGCGAGCCTTCGAACCTTCTTGTGCGCATCCGCAGCTGTCATACTACTTCTTGCATGCAGTTGAGAGCATGCTGGGTTTCAACACCAATCCAATTTATGCTTTGCTGCATGAGGCTATATACTGCAACAAGAAGAAATCGAACTGGTCGGCGCAACGGATGCTGGCTGAATTTCCCGAGTTTAGTCATGACAGTGAACCCGTTTTCTTTACTGGTGAAATGATCTATCCGTGGATGTTCGACGAGTTTCAATGTCTGGAACCTCTTAAGGATGCAGCTGAAATACTTGCGCAGTATGAGGACTGGCCGGCTCTGTACAGCGTCGATGTCTTGCGGCGAAACACCGTTCCGACTGCGGCAATCGTGTACCACAACGACATGTATGTGGACAAAGAATTCTCTATGGATACTGCCGAAAATATTCGCGGAATCAAGCTTTGGATTACCAATGAGTATGAGCATGACGCGATCCGCGTAGACGGTTCCCGCGTGCTTGATAGAATGCTGGCGCTGCTGAGGGGCGAAACCGAGTAGTCCTCACCAAGACTTCGGACCATCGAGAAGGAACCTGCGCACTCTCGCTCGGGATGCTAGACTAGTGGTCGGCGTTCGCAGTGATGCTAACAATCCTGAAAGCAAGCAATGGCTTGTCCCGATTATGGCGAAGAATGTACAGCGCAGGGTCGCAGAAGAAGCGGCTCGATTCATGGTTGACGGAACGGAAACTGAATATCTTCAGGCCAAAGAACGAGCTTTGTTAATGTTGGGGCTATCCGATCAGACCCGAATGCCGACCAACAAGGCTGTAAGAGAGTACGTTTCGAGACTGACGCGCAGCAAACTCGGGGAGGACGAAGTGCGTCGGCGGGTGCGCGAAATGCGCGAGATTGCCGAGCAAATTATGGCGACACTTGAGGACTGCGACCCGTTCCTAGTCGGCAGCACTCTGACAGGACAGATTCGCGAAACTTCAGACATTGACCTGCACTCCTACAGTGATGATCCTGAACAGACTATGACACTGCTGAGCGAGCGCGGATACGAAGGTGTCGAGGCCGAAGTAGTCGAAAACTTCAAAGGCACTTTCGTGCACCTGCGGTGGGATGAGTGCTCCTACCCGGTGGAGATTACCATCTATCCCTGGAGTTGGCGGGACGTTGTTCTGAATGATTGCGTTACCGGCAAACCAATGAAGCGGGCCGACATCGCCGGTGTGCGTCACCTTCTGCGCAGCAGCTGATACTGAAGGCGGTGCTGTATTGCAGACCGCTCAAAGCAAAGGCGCCGCCAACGGAGGCTGTAGTTCTCTTCTGTTTCGACGAAACTGCCGATTGCGTTTACCGAATACAAAAACGGCTTCCGTTGTGCGGAAGCCGTTTAATTTTTGCTCTAAGAAGAGCTTACGTGACACTCACGAATAGAGACTAATCTGCGAATTCAATTATCTGACAATAGCCCGCGACAACCAGAATGTTCTAAGTTGTCGATAGGAATTGAGCATTTGTGTTTGAACAGCTGCGGGGGCCGGAATTGCGGCAACCACAGGGGGAGCGGAAATCGGAGCTGTTGGTGTTCCGATCATGAGCGGACTTGCAATAGCGCCGGTTGTGGTGGCGCCGATAACCAGTAGTGTGGCTTTCAACGCTCTGGAGATTCGCATTTTGTTTTGCCTCCTGCATATGGGTGCATAGTCACCCTATATATTGTCTGCTTTCCTTCCCCTGGTGGCAACGGGAAATTGCCTGATAAATCCCGGGGCTAGGACTGTTTTATTCCACGTCGAGGGTACCGAAACTAGCTTTCTCCCCTCGAACTTCTATTATGACGTCCGGAAAGCCGGGAATGTGGCGAACTGTTTTGTACCGCCTGTCGTTTAAGAACCTTGGAAACCGGATTCTCTAGTTTCTCGAAAGATTAATTTCTTGTAGCTCGGCTATTTTTGAGCTGGATGCGATGCTGTTTGTTTCAGCGAATCTAATGCAGGCTTTAGGCAGGGATACAGCAGTGTGACAATAGCGAGTATCGCCAGCACAATCACCGCGATGTTCGCCTTCCTGTCGAACGCCGCCCTTTCTGCCAATGCCCCCGGCGTCTCTAGAAGCTGTTTGACCTTGTGACCTTTTGCTTTTCGAACAAGCTCCAGATCTGCTTTCATTGCCGCCGCAGTCTGATAGCGACAGTCGGGATGCTTGATCAAGGCGTTCAAGAGCACTGTTTCGAGCCCTTCCGGAATCGAAACACCGGCTGCCACTTCCGATAGTGCCATCGGCGCTTCATGGGCGTGCTTATGCAGCATTCCCACAGGGTTTTCTGCCGACAGTGGTAACTCGCCGGAAATACACTCGTAGAGGATGCAGCCGAGCGCGTAAATGTCTGAGCGATGGTCCGCTTTATCTCCCACGCACTGTTCCGGACTCATGTAACGAACGCTTCCGATCAGAAATCCTGTCTGAGTCAAGTGCTGATTCTCCAATACCTTGGACGACTCCATGATTCGAGAAAGCCCGAAATCTAGTAGCTTCACCAATCCGTCGCGTTTTGTGAGCAGCACTATGTTGTTCGGTTTGAGATCCCTGTGCACGATGCCGCAGGCATGAGCGGCCGAAAGCGCGTCGCACACTTGGATCCCGATGTTGATCGCTTCTGCGGGTGTTAATCGGCGACCTTCGTTCAGGATGGTGTTAAGCGTTTCCCCCTGAAGGAACTCCATAACAATAAATGGCAAATGGGTTGCCGAGATGCCATTTTCGTAGGAATGGACGACGTTGGGGTGCGACAGTTCGGCGAGAATCTTCCCCTCGGTCTGGAATCTGGTCCGATTCTCTTCGTGGGTAAGCATCTCCGGATGTAAGACTTTTATCGCGACTATCAGACCCAGTTCCATATGCCGAGCCTTGTAAACGGCGCCGAATCCGCCATCGCCAACATGCTCCAAGATTTCGTACTTCCCTTGAAAGTATTGGCCGGGTTTCAGTTTCGCAATCGTTGGAGATTCGGGCATGGCAGTTCTTAAGGTCGACAAATCTTCTTTACCCTTGTCGGACCAATGTTTAACCGACCGATATGGTTTTACGGCTCCTGATTTGGTCGGAGGGCTGCTGAGTTGGTTGATTTTCGCTTACCAAACGTGAAAAATGGAGTAACTTGTATCAAGTCCCGTTTTGCCGGTATAGCCATTGTCCGCTGAAGCATCAGCTAGCCAAAGAAGAGCGAAGTCTCAGCAGTTCGTCGATCGGGCGATGGAGGCTTTCTCACGCACGGCGTATCGCGACGCTATCGGCTTTTGCAATCAGGCTCTCGAAACCGATCCCCTTCATATGGCTGCTTATGTTTGGCGAGCTGCCGTTGCAAATGCCATGAATGATACTGTTCGCGTGATCGCCGATTGCACCGCGGCGCTTAATACGCGCGATCCTTTGTGCCAGCCGGGTAGTTTAGCGGTAGAACTTGCTCGCCGTGCTCGAATAATTCGTGCCTCCGCCTACTTGGGTAGAGGCGATATGGCCGGAGCCGTTCAAGACAGTACCTGCGCCATTAATCTGGACGAGCGTTCGCCCGAAGCATTCGTGATAAGGGGCACCGCTTACGCGAAAACAGGGCAGAGGGATCGTGCCAGAGCCGATTATGATTCCGCGCGCAAACTGGGCTGCGACAGTGTCGAGCTTCACGCCGGGCAGGGCTATCTCTACTTTCAAAACGGACAGATGGCAGAAGCCTTTCAAGAGTGCTCCATCGCAATCGAGCGTGGTGCTACTTCAGTCGAACCTTATCTGACTCGATGCAACATTTACTTGATGGCTGGTCGATACGCAGAGGCCCTGGATGACTGCAGCAGGGCTTTTACGTTCAACGCGAATTCGGCTGATGCGCATTGCAACCGCGGCGCCGTGTTTGCAAAGTTAGGGAGGTTTGCTGAAGCACTACGAGACTACACTGCCGCCATTGATCTTGCGTCGACTGCACCAGTTTTCTACTTGCGGCAGCGCGCCATTCTCTTTATGTTCTATGGTCGGTTGCAGGATGCCATTGCCGATTGCAATCAGATCATCAGCCTCGATCCAGCCTATGCGGACGGCTATGTAACCAGGGCCCAGCTTCTCCTGGAGCGCCATAGTTATGCCGAGGCATTGGCTGACTTGGATTCGGCGTGCAACCTGGATCCCGATTCGGGACCTGTGTACCTGTTGCGTGCGTTGACTCGCAATCAGATGGGCGATTTCGAGAAGGCACTGACCGATGCCAGCACGGCGCTCTCGCTTGGCGCGAACTTCGGCATGAGTTTACTGGCGAAAGCCAATGCGCATTGCGGTCTCAATCAAATCGAGAAAGCGCTCTCCGATACGCAGGCCGCCCTGGACGATCAGCCTCGTCCAGACGGTTATCACATGCGCGGAACCATTATGTTGAAGCTGAACAACTTGCCTGAAGCCATTGCCGATTTTGGACGAGCGCTCGCAATGGGTAACAAGACCCCGGTCAGTGAGAATGCCAGAGTGATGAGGGCTCTGGCGCTCATCCGCGCTGGTGGCTACGATCAAGCTCTGACCGATCTCAATGAGGTTTTGCAGACCAATCCTTCTTCGGTGTCTGCTCTTTCCTATCGGCTACAGATTCATCTCGTGCAGAATCAGCCCGAGCAGGCATTGCGTGATTACGATTCCATTTTGCAAGTTATGCCTGCGTCGCCGGATTGGTTGTATCGCCGTGCAACTCTGTTCATGAGCATGAGGCAGTATGAACAGGCTATTGCTGATTCGACGCGTGCTATTGAATTTAACCCCAATTGTGTTGAAGCGTATCTCTGTCGTGGTATGGCCCATGGTGCGATGTCGCGCATGGAGTCAGCCTTGTCCGATTTCGATATCTGCGTGACTCTGAAGCCGTCTGAGGAAGTTTACCTGGCGAAGGCAGCAGTGTACGCGCGGATGAAAGATTTCGAGCAGGTGCTGGCGCAGTACGATCTGGCGTTGGATGTTAATCCGCTAAGTCCAATTGTCTACTATCAAAAAGCCAATACTTATTTGACGATGGAACGCTATGAGGATTCCCTTCTCAGTATTGAGAAGGCACTGACGTTTGATCCCGACAATGCCTTATACATAGCCATGCGCGGGCATTTGTGCTTCCGGCTGGAGCTTTATAAAGCTGCTGTTGATCAGCTTACGCTGGCAATCGCGAAGACACCGAATCTCGGTTGTGCATTTGTCTGGCGGGCCGAGGCTCACGATAAGTTGGGCATGGCGGTGGAATGTGAGGCCGACCGCCAACGCGCAGCCGAACTCGGTATCGCAATGCGAAGGTAGTCGTCGTTTTCTTCTGTAGTATCAAGGGTTTATACTTTGCGGTGTGAGTCGGAGAGGTTAGTGTGTCGGAACCCAGAGGAGACAAACGAAGAGAGTCCCTGCTTAAAGCCTGTCGCGGGTTGCCTCATGTCACAGAAGATGTTAAGTGGGGCAATGACCTGGTGTTCTCCATCGGGTCAAAAATGTTTGCGTCCTTTGACTCTAGGGAAGGTGTTCAGTTCGGTTTCAAGACCACTCCGGAAGAGTTTGAATTCCTGGTGTCGCGCCCGGGAATAATTCCAGCTCCATATGCGGCGCGCTTTCATTGGGTGAGGGTTGAGAGTGCTGACGCGATGCCGTTGGAAAACGCCAAGAAGTATCTGGAAGCATCTTATCGATTGGTCGGTTCCACCTTGTCGAAAAAAATGCAGCGCGAATTGGGGCTTCTGTACACCTAGTTCATACTGGAGGTTTTTTAGTTGGGTAATTACTGTGCCTGAATCGTATCAAAAAAATGGCTTTAGAATCGGCAAGTCGCAGAAGGCTAGGCTGTTGCCCGGCTATGTGATTGATAATCGTTTCGAGATTGTCCAACTGGTAGGTGACGGCAGTCTCTCGTCTGTGTACAAGGGGCGAGACTTGCGTGACAACAAGATAGTTGCAGTAAAACTACTGCATACGTCTGCGGTCGAGGACTATGATGAGATTGTGCGCCTCAAGAAAGAGGGGAGAGTTTTGTCCGGGATAGATTGTGCGAACGTTGCGACAATCTATCAGTTCGGATTGATTGAAGAGAAGCTACCGTATGTGGTGACTGAATTTCTTGTTGGCTTCAACCTGAAGGATATCCTCGATACTCAGGCACAGTCACTGGGCGCGGATATTGCGATTCTCGTCGGATTGGGCATTTGCGACGCGCTGATTGCAGCGCACGCAGCAGGTATTGTTCACGGGGATCTAAAGCCTTCGAACGTTATGATAGTTGTAGAAGAAGATGAAAGTGAGACGGTAAAAGTCTTGGACTTCGGATTAGCACGCAATCTCGCGACTACAGCAGAGAGCATCACTACTCACCTGGCGGTGACAGGATTATTAACTACGAGCGCTCCTTACATGAGTCCTGAGCGGTGCCTTGGAAATCAACTCGATGTGAGGTCGGATATCTATTCGCTTGGTTGTATTCTTTACGAGATGCTTACAGGGCGACCGCCCTTTCTCGCTCACGATCCGATTGCGATTGTACGCCAGCACTTGAGCGAGGAGCTGTCGTTCAGTCCATCGGATTCGCCGGTTTTCGTTCAGTTGCAGAAACTAATTCTCAAGGCGATAGCCAAAGACCCTTCTGCTCGATACGACAATGTCGAACAGTTTAAGGAAGCGCTTGCTTTAATCAAGGCGAATGATGAGGAGTCCGCGTCGCCAATCCGGATTATCCCTCACAGGGCGGTGAGTAGCCCGAACATTAGCCGTCTTGCACTGATTGTGGCTGCCGCTGCGGCTGCTATCGCTGCGTTAATTTGGATGGGAAAGCAGGTTCTCTAAGTCGAGGCGGTCACAAGTCAGAAATTCTTGAGAAGTTCTGACTTGTGACGCTGTTCGTTACTTACCTTCAGCTGCGTCTTTCTGCGCTTTCTCTTCGGCTTTCTGCGCCTTCTTGGCTGCTCGGGCAGCACGGATCGGGTGTCCTTTGCCTTCTTGCTTCTCTGCTTTGGCCTCTTCAGCTTTCGCTTTAGCGGCTTCCTTTGCGGCGTCTTCTCCATCTTTTGCGGAGACAGCCGGCGCAAATGCGATTAATGCAGCTAGCAGCAGCATCAGAATATTTTTCATTGTTGACTCCAGATTGGTTTGGTCGGTCGTCAATGGTAACAACGTTGGAAACCATATTCAATCGTCGCTGCAGGAATTGCAGTTACATTGTGCCAGACAAAGTGGTTTGTCTCGTTGAGGCCTCGCGCGGGAATGATTAACTCACTCGGAGGCGCTTCACTATGAACGAGTCCGCAAAGAAGATAGTGCAAGATCCTCCCGATATGCGGACTTCGCAGCTCATTGCTTTGTGGATGTGGATTCTGCCGTGGGGACCGTTAGCGCTGTCCTACCTGGCTGTTCCCGGATTCGTCGACAATAATTGCGCTGAGCGCTAGCAGACTGAGAACTGTGGGTTTGATTTTCATAACATGGATCTCCGCTTATACGGACGCATGCTATACAAGCGCCGTTCTGCTCCCCTTGCGGTTTGGAAGTCCCGTACGATTGTCGAGGACCTTGAAACTAGGCTGTTGTTTGTGGCATGAAGCGCTGGAGCCACTCGGCGAACTCATGTGGATTGCGCGTCTGAATCCAAACTTTGCCTGGCCCCTTGAAGCGGCAGACCAGACCTTCGCCGCTGGTCATGCTCTTGATCCAGCCTTTTGCTGCTTTTTCGATGGTGTAGCTGCAATCGCCGGACCATGCCACCAGATGTCCGTTGTCCACGACATAGTCTTTGCCGGGAGGAATGGCGATTGCATAGATTCCGCCGAAGGAGCTAATGCAGAGTTGCCCCCTGCCTGTACAGTGCAATACAAACAACCCGTCTCCGGAGAATAGTCCTTGAGACACTTTCTGCATTCGCGTATCAACTTGAATGTCGCCCAGAGCGGCCAGAAACGCGCCGCCCTGCAAATAGTAATCTTCGCCGTTGTTCATGTCGAGCAACGTAATTTCGCCCGGATTTGGTGGCGCAATCATAACGTCACCAGGGGCACCAGCAGCGGTGAGCACTTCGAAGAACAGTTGTTCGCCACCAAAGATTGATCGCTTCAGAGCTTTGCCCACGCCACCATCCATCTTTGCGTCTATTGTGATGTGCGCATCTTTGGCTACCATGGCGCCTGCATTAGCTTTGAGTTGTTCGCCTGCATCCAACCTGATGACCACCATTGAATTGGAGCCTGGATGAACGATCTCGTAGCGCATTTGCATTCCTCCGCAGTGGAAGCATTCTACGCTAATGACTTTGTAATAATTTCAATCTGCTTTAAGCAAACATTAAATCTAAAGATCCAAAGAAATGGTTTGTGAGTCGCGTTCAGGATGATCGACCGGCGATTCCAGGTGTAGTCGGTGTGGTGTCCTGCTCGCGCTTTGACTTTGCGGAGAGGGTGCCCCAATCAATTATGAGTTGTCCGCCCGTGGCTGACTGCCGCTGTTCCCAGCTTCGAAGCAAGTCGAAGCACGCGTGATCGACATACTCGAGGCGATTCAAGTTGACGTGCAGTTCTGTTCCGTCGGGAATGGCATCTAAGAACTGTGCCAGTTTGGGCAAGCTGAGAAACGTCGCCGCGCCGCCGAGAAACATTATTTTCGATGCCTGATTGTTTGGGTCGACTTGCATACGAACCGTGAGGTGCGAAAAAATGTAGAGTAGTTTTGCCACTGATAGCACTACTCCGACGATAACGCCGGTTAGGAGATCGAAGAATACGATTGAACCAAGAGTAACGAAGTAGATCCCGAACTCTGCCAGTGAGTACTTCCGTAGCTCTTGAGCCTCTTTGGACAAGAAGAGCTTATAGCCTGTAAATACGAGTAGTGCGGCCAGACTTGCGATGGGGACCATTCGCAGGACATTGCCTAGTAGCAATACAAAGGCAACTAGCCAAACACCGTGCAGAACCGACGACAACCGTGACTTTGCGCCCGCAGCTACGTTCACGCCACTGCGCGCAATGACGCCGGTGATCGGCAGCAGCCCTAAGAATCCGGCGCAAACGTTGCCTACTCCTTGTGCCCTGAGCTCCTTGTCATAGTCTGTTCTCAATGTCGGGGTCATTTTGTCGATGGCTGCGGCTGTTAGCATGGTTTCGGTTGAGGCGATAAAAGCCAATGCCAGTGCATCGAGAAGCAGTTCGAAAGCTTTGAAGTTTTGAAGGGCGGAGAAGGATGGAAGGTGAAACGACTGCAGAATGTTGTCTGGTATCTCAACTCGTTTGATGGGAAGTGCGAGCAGTTCACATATCAATGTGGCTGCAACTATCGCTATCAACGATCCCGGAATTTTCTTGAACCGTTTGGGAATCAGCTTGTCCCAGAGGAGCACGCCCGCGATAGTGCCGAACCCGACGACCAGCGCAATATGTTGCTCGGACCAGGTGCTGGAGAGAAGCTGTCCCAGGGTATTCGGGATGGCGATGAGATTTTCTAAGCCCGATGCGCTAGGCTTCTCGTCTGCCATGACTTGAAATTGGCTGCCGATTAGCAAAAGTCCGATTCCAGACAGCATGCCGTGAATTACAGCAGGAGGGACGGCTCTGAACCATTGTCCCAGTCCGAAAGCTCCGGACACGAGTTGCATAACGCCGGCCATCACTACAACGAGACCTAACGTCTCGATGCTGTGTTGTCTGGCGAGTTCAGTCACCATTACGACCAAACCGGCGGCGGGACCACTTACTTGCAATGGTGAGCCTGACAATGTTCCCACAATGAGTCCGCCAACGACACCGGTCATAATACCGACCGAGGCTGGAACGCCTGAAGCGATTGCTATCCCCATGCACAATGGCAGGGCGACCAGGAATACGACAATTGACGCGACGAAGTCGCTAAAGTAGGAATCTGAACGCGCAGAACTATTCATTGAAAAAGGGTCTCCTCTTTCTCGGGTGCTAAGGGCTAACTAACGGAGGTGTATCCGAGCGCTACTTTGTTCCTGTAAAGCCCGACAGATTCGAGCAAGATAAGAGTCTCCGATGTTCAACACCTTGCACGATGAGGTTCTTATTCCGCAAGAGATTTCCATTCGTGCTTAACGTGCGCAATGAAGCCACAAAATGTTCACGCGCGGCATGCTCGAGCTCGGTTTTTTCGTGGTTGTGCTCTTCGCCGTAGCCATTTCAGATAGTCGGAAAAACTCGCGATTTTCTGACTATCTAAAATCGTCAGGTTTCAGAGAGGCAAG
Source organism: Candidatus Obscuribacterales bacterium (assembly GCA_019752635.1). Classification (GTDB taxonomy): domain Bacteria; phylum Cyanobacteriota; class Vampirovibrionia; order Obscuribacterales; family Obscuribacteraceae; genus JAKFUT01. The sequence continues at coordinate 75,166 of JAIELX010000040.1, forward strand.
CGCCGTCCCGACCTTAAGTTTCGGACGGCGGATTACAAGAGGAGGCGCTGACCTGACGTGTGGTGCCGGAGAGTGTGCCGGAAATTACAACAGCTTGTCGGTAAGTCTTAGTCGCAGGCTTGACCGTGTTTCTTGAAGTAGTCCTGGTGATAGTCTTCGGCGGCAAAAAATTTCTTTGCCGGTTCGATCGCGGTGACTATCCGAGAGCGAAACTTGTGCTCTTTGTCTAGCTTCGCCTTGAATTCTTCTGCTTCTTTCTTCTGGGCTTCGCTGGTATAGAAGATAGCTGAACGGTATTGCGAACCGAAGTCTGGACCCTGCCGATTCATAGTGGTCGGGTCATGGTTTGCGAAGAAAGTCTCAAGTAGCTTTGTGTAAGTGACTTTAGAGGGATCGTACTCAACCTCAACAACTTCGGCGTGGCCGCTCTGGTCCGAACAAACTTGTTTGTACGTGGGCGAATCTGTCTTTCCACCCGAGTATCCGGCGGTGGTCTTAATGACGCCCGGCACCTTACTAAAGACATACTGAACTTTCCAGAAGCAACCGGCTCCGAAGATCGCTCGGGATGTACTTTGTTTGGTTGTTTCTGAGTTCACGGGTTTAGTACCTGGTGCTCCAATGGCTGTGTACGTTTGTACGAATCCTGCGGCGACAAGAAGTAGGCAGAGAAGTAATCGCAAAGCTTGCTCCTTGGCTAACAACTGCACTTAATTCTACTGCAATGACAATCTGATTGCTTCCGTCACATTCCCGATAACTCGAAAAACATCGCTTGGTTCTCCGGGTATATTTAAGTTCAATTGGTAGGAAACAGGTTGGAGAAATGCGGCAGGGCTTTATCTCACGAAATGTTGAAGATGTTCGGCGCGCGCTGGTGCCGAAGCGAAGGCAGGGCGGACTAACCGGGCAAGTAAGCCGCGCTCGAGGCGACGAGTTTCTTGTTCAGCTTGACGGAGACACCATCGTTTTTCGGTTGCGATCCCATGCAGGGCAGGCGACTTGCCCGGCCGTGGCCGTTAGACTTCAATCTGTTTTCGACGGAACTCGATTCTATCTGACTACCCATTTTGCATCGACAGGAAATCGAGCCATAGCCAGCGCCACTTTTTTGCTAGCGCTGCTAGCTAGTATTTCGCTTGTTGGAATAGCCACTATGAATCCCTATGGATGGGTTGTCGGGATCCCTTCCCTGAGCATTTTGCTGTTCATTTGGGTCAAGGCGCTGGCGGCGAAGTCGACGCTTGAGCGTTACAGTGTCGATTATGTGAACAGCGTGATGACATCATTGCAAACGGAGTTAATCGAATCCAATCGCGCGGAGCCGATTAAAGCACCGTGCAAGTCCTTGACTTACTCCGATACTCCACCCGTGCTGGAAGTCAATTTGCCCGCTCTGTCGAATATGCCGGATGAGGGAATCTCAAGCTTCGTTATTCACTTGAATGAGCCGCATAATAGTGTTAGGGACGCACTGTGTCATTTCGCACAGTCCCATAAGATTTCGCTACCTGGATGGTTCGGACTGACAAGTCAACCGGAATTTGCTCTAAAGTTCAATGCGGACACTTTGCTGATAACCAGAATTCGACCGACCAATTCGAAGTTCTTCAGGACCTTGTTGCACTTGCTGAGGTTTGATCAGTTACCAATTCACTGGCTAAATCTTGATTTCGCTCCGAGCTTGGCTGTTAAGTTAGTTCCGGTGGGCGACAAGACCGAGGCTAGAGTGGTCGTTCGAACATCAATTGTTCGAAAGGTGTGGATGACTGCACTGTTTACCGTCATTCTCCCTGTCGGCATTTTTGGTTTGTTGCTCGGTCCATTCTTGCTATTGGTTGCGATGGGGAATGGAAACGTGTCAAACTTGATCTTAGGTCTGTTTCTAACCGCCGGACTCGGTGGGGCACTATGGACAGTGGCGGACATGGACTCTTCCGATCGAACGGAATATCTGCTCCTGATGGAGCAGATTGCTAATATCCTGGAAGATGTGACCAGGACTGATGAGCCTCTGGCTGTTTCGGAGGGCGAAGCGAATTCTCTTGAGGAAACAGCTGTGTCGCTAATTTTTCACAAGAAGTTTCCGATAGTTTGATCCGCTATACCGCTGTTTTCTTTTTCTTCCGAGCAGTCATTTGTCCAGTTTCTCGACCATTCTTTCTTCCGGTCTTCTGCTGCTCGGACTCTTGCTCAGCACGTTTACTGCTCTTCCGGACCGGTTTCGCCTTCGTAACCGTTTTTGTCTTTCCCTTCGTCGCCTTTGCCTTCGTTTTGGGTTGTTCGGAGGTTCTGCCATCATCCTTCTCAGCAGTCTTCCGTCTGTTCTTCTGAGTAGGACCCGAACCGTTCAGTACGGACAATGCTTCCTCCAGCTCTTTTTGCTTTTCGGCCGGTACCTCGGGATACTTGAGTTTGAGTCGCTCCAATCGTTCAACTATGGCGCCCGCAACGACCAGTCTAGTGAACCACTTGTTGTCTGCCGGCACTACATACCATGGAGCTTCTTCCGATGCTGTTGCGCTGATTGCTGACTCGTATGCCTTCATGTAATCTTTCCAGTATTGGCGTTCCTTCAAATCTGATGACGAATACTTCCAATTCTTTTCTGGCTTTACTAGACGATCAAGAAATCTTTTCTTTTGTTCGTCGGGAGAAAGATGGAGATAGAACTTTATGATGGCTACTCCGTTGCGTCCCAAATACTCCTCAATTGATCGTATGTCGTGCAGGCGCTCTTCCCAAATGTTCTTCGTAATCAAACTTGGATCGAGGCGTTGTTGCGCAAGTATTTCCTGGTGCACGCGTACAATAAGCACTTCTTCGTAATAGGAGCGATTGAAGATTCCGATGCGGCCTCGTTCAGGCATAGATCTCAGATATCGCCACATATAATCGTGGTCAAGATCTTCCGCTGTGGGTTGCTTGAATGAGAAGACCTGGCAGCCTTGCGGATTGACGCCGGACATCACGTGTTTTATGGTTCCGTCCTTTCCTGCCGCGTCCATTGCTTGAAAAATTAGCAATAGGCTCCATCGGTCTTGCGCATAAAGTCGACCTTGTTCATCGGCTAGCCACTCAACGCCTTCTCGAAGCATTTCCGCAGCTTCCTGTTTATCTTTGGTTCCTAAACCCTGAGTGTCACCAGGGTCGATACTGCTCAGCTTGAACCCCTTACCGTTTGTAATTCTGTAAGGTTCTACGAACTTTTCGATCCGCTTTAATGTCGGCTGGTTTTTCATCAACAAGTCCTCGCTGCGCGATTGAAGATTAGCACACCGCTTCGTGCGGTTCCTGAAATCCCAACTGAACGGAGTCGATCAAGAATTGAAGGACTGGAATCTCTCCTTCGCTTTCGACTGTTATGGTGGCGTTGTTCTCTTCATTCAATGCTTTGCAGATTGCCGAACCCGGTCCCGTGTGTAGATTACTGGTATCGTTAGATCTATCTTGTGGCGCAGGAATTCAGAAGTATTCTCTTTAAGAGCTCGACTGAGCGATTTCTTGTGCTGGTAAGGTGGAAGACGTGATACTGGATGCCCGGGAGCTCCTTGAGCGGTTTTGTGACAAGTCCGCTTGGTACCGTGCAGGTGGAGTTGATGATAGCAAGCCCCAGTCCTAGTTTGCAGAAATGGTTCATTAACTCCCAGCCGGAGGCCTCAACAGCGACTTCCAAACCTATACCTTTGGACTGAAAATGTGCGGTCAACATTTGTCTGTGAGGGCGATCCGGTGGCGGCACAATGAGCGGTTGTCCCGCCAAATCACCAAGACTCAATGTCCGTTTTTTTGTAAGCGGATGCGCTTTTGGCATGACTAGGACTTGGTGTGCGCGGCACAGTAACTTTGCCGTCATGCCGTCGGGTACATATTCCAGCGATGAAACGCCTATGTCTGCCCGACCTGATTCAACCGCTTCAATCACACCTTCTCGATTGAATGTAAGGAGTTTCAGTTTCGCCCCGGTCTTCTTGTATTCGCGGATTCCGTCGCCCAACAGGTAGAGGTAGGTCCCTTCGCCAGATGCGATGGTGATGTGCTGCTGCTTCTCACCGGTATTCATTTGCTCTAAGAAGCTGCCTGTCTGATTAGACAGCTCCCTCGCGAACTTCGCTACCAGCTTTCCGGCTTCGGTCAATTCCAATTGCCGGCCGTTCTTTCGATAGAGTGGTTTTCCCAGGCTGCGGGACAGCTCCTGGATCTTCATGTGCAGCGCGGGCTGAGAGATGTGAAGCTCCTCTGCCGCGTGAGTGAAGTTCAGCCGGTCCGCGAAGAGACCAAAAGCAAGTATTGCGTCATAGTTCAGTTGAGACATGTATAAGTCCAGCTGATAGTAACTAATAAAAGTATAGTTCTCTACTATGACTCCGTAAAGTAGCCTTTAGGCATGACACACGAAATGAAAACATGCGGAGGATTCGCAAATGAACTCCAACAAACATCCCGTACTCGGCGTCGACATCGGCGGAGTGATAATCAGCCGGTCAAACGATAAATCCGATACTTCCTTCTTTGGGGGAAACTTCCTTAATTCGAAAGCAGTTGAATTCGCCTTTGAAGCAATCGCATCTGCCGTTGATGCCGGATACACAACTTGCCTGGTGTCGAAATGCGGCGAAGAAGTGCAAAGGAAGACGCTCTTATGGTTGGCTCACCATGAGTTCTATGATCGCACCGGTGTACTGCCGGAGCAAGTTCGCTTCTGCCGAACGCGTCCCGAGAAAGCGCAAATTTGTGATGAACTTGAGGTTACTCACTTTGTTGACGATAGGCTTGAGGTTCTTTCCTATCTGGTGAATGTTCCCAATCTCTATCTGTTCGACGGGCAACCTAAGGAAATGAGCAAGTTCGCGGCTATGCTGCCCAACGTACACCAGACGCGCAGCTGGGCGGAGCTTTCGGACTTGCTTGGGCGTTCAATTACAACGAGCGTTTCCTGAGCTTACATCGCGGGAACGGCTGGCTTTGCGGAGAGTTGAACAGCTTCAGCTCTAAGCTTGTCGGCCTTTTCTTCCGCCAGAGTTGCATTGATTTCAAATTGCTTGGCCTCTGCGGCCATTGTGTGAGCTTGCTCCGGAGACAAGAATCCGCCTTTGACGAACTCATGGCTGCGTTTTGCTTGCTTGAGGAATTTCTGTGCTTTGCGTTCCTCGATTTCTGCTAAGAACAACTTGGAGCGAACTTCTGTCGACAGTGTGGAATCGGTGGATGATTGTTTCGCTATCACCACTGCTGGTGAACCTTGCGAACGATGCGTCGTAGTCCTTTGTGTGGACGCTGTCGGTCCGGAATTAGAGCTCATGCGCTGAGGGGGACGTCTTGTGGACGGAGCGATGGCGGTGGTTCTGCCGGCGATTTTCTTGGACGGGTTTGCTTCATCAGTTCTGGCATCCAATGTTTGTACTTTTGCTCTTGTCTCAGCCATCTGGCTGGTGGCTTTCCGCCCGAGTGCCAGCAGTTTGTCTGTGATACCCTGTCCTGCGGGTGCCTTACCTCTTAGCTGCGCCGCGTCTGGCGCGGGCGACTGCTTTGCGACGACAACCGCGGTAGCCGGGTTTGGGGGCAGCTTCGGAATCGTTATCAACGAGGGTTTCTTGGCTATGACCGTGGGATCGATTGCTTTCCGAAATCCTGCCACGCCGCGGATTTCGTTTATGCGCAACGCGATTTTTTGGAGGCTTTCCACGTAGGGTTTAGTCTGTGTGGTGAGAAAGTATTTCAATTCGGGCAACTCGAAGAAACTTTCAAAAGAGAATTGCGAAAAGGCGAGTCTAATCGGTCCGTCTTTCGGCAGCCGCGTAATGCCTCTGCGTGCTAGCCCGTCTGGACCGTTTAACGTCATGTTCTCCATGTCCGGAGCCAGTGTCATCTCGGTGCCGGCACCTATGCAAAGTAACTGACCGTTGTTCATTTTGAATAACATCTGCCCTTCGCGACCGTTCAAGTTCAGAATGCGAACGATCTTTTGTGAGGTGGCTACGAAAGCAACAACTCCGGACTTGGCGAATAGTTGTCCATAGGGTGTTTGAAACGACCCGAAATGCTCGTTGTCGCGAGCGCGAAGCAGCACATAGTGCATATCTCTTTTGTTTTGCGTAGCGCGCAGATTAGGAGGCGTGGGTACGATCGGAAGCAGTGACTTTCGCTCGCTCTCTTGGAGTTCACGCGCAAGATCAGGTCCAAGTGTCATATATCGAAACCAGGGCGAAGGCTTCTCTCCGGGAACTGTCGTACTCGGAATTTCTTCTGCTGTGATCGAATCGCCTCCCGGTCCTGTGAGACTTGTTGATTGGCTCGGTTTCTCGTTCTCGTCAATGGATGGCATTCTCGGTGAGCCGATTCCGGGAGCCAGGTTGAGATCCGGCATGCTGAATGCCGGGGTACCGCTGTCTAGACCGTAAATGCTTTCGGACGAGGGCGCCTTAAATGGAGCGCTGGCGTCTGAAGTGCCAGTTTGCGCGTTTACTGCAACGCTGAAAGTGCTCGCCACAGCGAAAACTGCGAATAATGCTCTGCTGATTGTCAAGCTCACTGTTTGCTCCATCTTTTCATGCTGAGGCACCAGTATACGGTTTTCTACGGTTCTTCCATGAAAGCAATCTCGGGTGGTTGGCAAGTGTCGATGGTCCGGTCTTGTAGGGGCGGCGGCTACCAGGAAGCGTGTCGGAAATTCTTG
>JAIELX010000077.1 GCA_019752635.1 Candidatus Obscuribacterales bacterium
TTCGACCGAAAAAGTGCAAAAAGTACCAAAAAGGAAAAAATATCCGGAAAGCAGCTCATGCTACGATCCGGATATCTGCTGGTTCAGAACAATTTTCAACTGAGATTGGGACAATCCCGAAGGAGCCGAAGAGATCCCCGGAACGAAGCGTTATCAGGCATCGAAGAGTTCCGCCAGCCACTTTTCGGCCAGCGAAGGATCACCGGCGGTCAGGACGAACTCTTGACCGCGAGCTACCGATTGCAGAGTGCAGTGGTTCGATCCAGACGCGCACCACCGGTGAGGCTGCTCATGGTAACTGAGAGTGGTACCACTATCTTGATGAAACCACCGAGGCAATCGCCAGACGGAGCGCTTGCTCTGAGCGCGATCCGTGAGCACTCGCCCGGCATGCAGCAGGGAGAACATTCCGGCAGCATCGGCCTTGATGGAAGCGATCGCTAGCTTCCTGCCACTGAGGTAAATCGTGTTGGAATCACAGTCGCGATTGTGCAAGTGAGGATGATTCTTGAACGGCTTCAGGCGAGCATCTTTGCTATTGACCTGAATGACCTCGCTCACTTGCATCCAACCGTAGATCACGTGCACTCCGGGCTGGTCTTTGACGTACTGCCAACGCATTCTTGCTGTTTGCTCGACCGGTCGAAACCAACCGAAGAACAGAAACAAGTCACCGGAACCGATACCATGTCGCGCCAAGTGACTTTGGGCCGCACCGATCTGACCGAATGCCGGTCCCCATCCTGAGGGACGACGGCGCACCGAAGCTGCGTCGATGTCCGGATCGAGGTGACAGCGATCGCTACCCTTGAGGCGACCACCGGTCAGATCTTCAACTAGCTTGTCGATCCGAACGCCGTTGACCATTACATCGGCGTATTCATGCGGATCTCCAGCGCAGGGAATGGGTAAGGGCACCAATCGTCCGTCTGGCAATATCGGACTTGGCACACCGCCGCTGCCCGAATCGAAGCCTTTCCGGCTGATTACGATTTTCATCGCTACCTCGCAATAAAGGCTTGAGTCAGGACTGCGACAGGCTCACTCCTGTTTTACCCGAAACCAGCAGTGCCAACGCCCTCTTTCTCTGGTGAAATGACTGCAGCAGCAGCGGTTATATCTGCGATCTTGCCAAACCGCCGGAATCGAAAGGAGTCGACACAGGTCGAGCTCCTTCGATTCCGGGCGAGGGCGCTCGGTTAAGGACGGTGCGGAGGAGGCGCGGGTATCGGCGGACCGACATAACGGAAGACGGCACCCGGCTTCAACTTCACCCATTCGCCGGGCTTGACGGTCACGTCCACCGAACAGCGAAAGTTCGGACCGTTGTTGCCCTCCAGCCGATACTTACCGGCAGGCAAGTCGAGCTTGAACGCACCGTCCTTGTCGGTCTTCACCCGGGCGACTTCCTTGCCGGTGGCGACGTCTTTCGCGACGATCTCGACACCGGCGGGGTAAGTCGGCGGCACGGGGAAGGTCGGCGCGTTGCCGAACACGGGGTATTGGACAGCTCGCCCTTCCACACCGGACTTGACGGCGGGCGCAGCCGGGGCAACCGTGACAGAGTGCGCATCGGCTCCGACCTCCGGCTCCGCCGCCGCGAAAAGGAACACTGCCAGCACGGCGAACAAAGACGCCATCATGATGCTTTTCATCACGTCCTCAGAATCTCATGGGATTTACACCGACAGGGTGAACAGCACTCGCCGTTCACCCTGAAGACACCACTTCCGTCTGAATTACACGCCGGCGGTGGCGCGCGCCTTATCGACGAGTTTCAGTCCCTCGGCGTAGCGCGCCATATAGTCGCTTGCGCCGACAATGCGCCGGGTGTGCACCATCCAGTAGTCCGGGCTCAGATGCGTGGCTGCGGTGATGAGCTGGTCCACAGCCTGCGCATTAGTCACCTGCTTGGCGGCGAACGCCAAGTGAGCTTCTCTCAGAGCGGTGCGCAGTTCTTCCCACTTGGCCACCTGCACCTTGTGGTTGTCGGCGGACACTTTGTTGGAGCGCCGCACCAGAAGAACGAACACCGGGGCCAGAAGAATCAGTCCACCGACCACGAGCATCCAGGGTTCCATGATTTTCTCCAAATTGGTACCAAAGAGAGAATCCAATCGGAGGAATGTCCACCGGAACCCGAAAGAGGGTTCCGGCAGTTAGAAACAGTGCGACGCTTCAAGCCGCCATCACGGACCTTGAAGCTGTCTCACCTCTACGGTTGGTCATCGACTGCGGAGCGTCGGCGCACCGGCACCGGCGCGGTAACGGGCGAAACGGGCTTTCGGCCGTGCGCGGGCTGCGTAGCCTCATGCCGTGCAGTGGACAGAGCGTTGTCCAACGCCGTGCGCGCAGCATCAAGCCGTCGCCCGAGCTCGTCCACCGTGGCCGGGTCCTGGTGCAGTTCCGCAGCAACGGAATACTGAAGGTCCAGAGACTCGACCGCCTGCCGCGCATCCGTCACGTATTTCGGCTCCTCGGCGTCAACCTTTCCAGCATTCTGGAAAAGAGTCGTCGAGGAGCGAAAGAGGAGAGCGAAGGCCGTGAGCGCACCGGCTCCAGCCACTCCAAGTCCGATGAGAAGGGAGTTGTCCATGCCTAGTTCCTTGGGTGTCAGAAAGAGCGAAAAAAGTGAGCAACGCGCACCCTATGCGTTGGCCCGCTAATCCCCGAACCGCAATGAAGCGGAAGTAGCGAACTGTCAAACTGTCAGGGCGTAAGGTTCGAGGTGTTCCTGCGTACGTGCGAAAAGAAAGGTAATTGTTGCGCTGATAGTGTACGTCCGGCGTTCCTGCCGCCGAACGACCCATGTCGGGATGTGCATTGAAATCCTCCAATAATGCCCGACTCACGGGCGTTAGCGGGCACGGATTACAGGAAAAAAATATCGAGTAAACCTAGCGCAAGTGATACAGGCGATCTCGTCCGTCCTTGACATCCGCGCTCTGCACGGACAGGAACCGACGACGGTCCTCGACGCCCGAGAGATACAAGCCGGATATATCAGCCACCGCGGAGCGCTGCACGGTACCATCAACGGGTATATTTTTGGCAGATTACCTGCAGGGGATGCCATGAGCTGGGAACAACAGTTTTCCGAATTAAAGCAACAGTTTCTCAAGCGCGCTGCCGACCGGCTCGATACAGTCGACAGCCTTATTCGGAAGCTAGCAGAGGCGCCCGACGACAATCTGATCTTGCGCCAAATCTCCCAGCAATTTCACTGGCTGGCAGGTTCAGGCGGCACCTATGGTTTCGACGACGTCACCCAATGGGGCACTTATGGTGAAGAACTCTGCGACTACTTCATAAAAGTAGCCAGACCGGTCACGCAGGACGATCTAGACAAACTGTCTTCCGCCCTGGAGACCGTGCGCCACCTCTTTACAGCCCGACTTCAGCAAGCGGTTGTCTCAGCGGCTTCGACAGCCGATCAAGCTTCAACTGCAGATTCGATCATCAAACAAAAGCCGGCGGACAAATTTGTCGAACCTGAAAAAACCACGGTCTTGTCGGCGGTGACGGCGGCGGAGACAGCTCAACCGGCAACGGAAATCGAGCTGTCAACGCCTCGCCCCGCCACGGTCGACCCCGGGGCGATACCGCAAGACAGACCGTACGCGGTGCTGGTCGACGGAAACATCCACAATTTGAAGGGGCTGCAACAAGGGTTGGAAGAGCGCGGCATTTTCGCTCAGGAGCACAATACATCCGGCGCAGCAAAGAAAGCGATCATGGACCGTTTACCCGATGTTCTCATTTTAAGCTTGCCTCTGCCCGACTCCACTGGTTACGAGCTGGCCGAAATCATTCGCGCAGCCGAAGGAGGACACAGGACAGTCATAATTATTCTCGGTATGCAGAGCGGGTTTCTCGATAAGGTTCAGGCAATACGCAGCGGGGCCGATGCCTTCTTTGAGTACCCGCCCGATCACAGCGAGGTTATTCAAAAGGTTTTTCATCTGCTGGATCGCGACAAACCTGAGCAATACAAAATACTATCAGTTGAAGACGATCCGCAAATGGCCGAGTTTATCAAGCTGACGCTGGAATCGGCCGGCTACAAGATTCAGCAAATCAGCGATGCTCATCAGTTTGAAAACGCTTTCCTGTCATTCGAACCGGACTTGGTGCTAATGGACGTAATGCTGGGCGAAATGACAGGCTTCGAGTTGGCAAAATACATTCGCCAGAATGACCGATTCGCGACTTTGCCAATTGTCTTCCTCACCACACAAAACAAGCTTCATATGCACATTCGCAGTGCACGGGCAGGCGGTGACGAACATCTGGTGAAGCCGGTGGCACCACAGCTCCTAATCGCCACCATTGCCGGACGCCTGGAAAAAGCGCGCGCCCTGAAACGCTTGATCGACCGTGACGGACTAACACGCTGCCTGACATACGGCACTTTCATGGAGCGGGCTCAGCGCCTGGCAAACACCGAAAACTTGCGCTCTTCACCAGCGATGATGATGATGGACATCGACCACATGAAAGCGATAAATGACCGACACGGATTCGCAATCGGCGATCGCGTCATTTCCAGTATTGGTTCTTTGCTGCTGCGCGGATTTCGCAACACCGACATGATTGCTCGCTATCAAAGCGACAGATTTGTAGTGATAATCGAACATCTAAACGAGCAACAGCTCTACAGCCTTTCCTCACAAGTGCTTGCGGCCATCGCCAAGGCCACCCACACCACAAACGAAGGAGCGATATCAGTGACGTGCAGCGCCGGACTGGCGCTGCTCGAACCGCAGATGAGCCTGCAGCAATGGGTAGTAGACGCCGAGCGGGCACTCAAAGCGGCGAAAGAGCAGGGGCGAAACAGAGCAGTCGTCAAACCAATAGTACAAGCGTCGCGCTAGCTAACAAGATTTTGGAGAACCCATGCAAGATTGGCAAGACCGTTTCACGGCATTAAAGAACCAGTTCATCTCAAGGTCCGTAGAACGAATCGGCAGCCTTGCACTGCTAATAGAATCACTGTCTCAAAAGCCCAACGAACTTGCGTTGCTAAAAGATGTTCGACAGCAGTTCCACTGGTTTGCGGGTTCCGGAGGCATTTACGGATTCGAAAGTGTTACTCGCCTGGGATTGCAGGGCGAAGATATCTGCGATCACCTGATTCGCGAGAATAAGCCGGCAACTGCGACCGAGTGCGATCAATTGCTCCGCTTTGTTGTGGCGATGCGGTCGTCTATTGAAGGAAATGCCTCTTCTGGCTCGGCGGAACCGGCAGCCGAGTCGATGCCGCAGTCGCCCGGACGATCAGCGACTCCGTCGCCGTCCTACTTTCTGATCGTAGAACCGCATCCAATACCAGTTCATTCTTTCCTGCGTGAGTTTGAAGAGAAGGGATTAAGAACAGAAATAGTAAGAAGCGTAGCTAGCGGACATGAGCGAATCATGACCCGCTTGCCGGATGCTATGATCATATCGGTACCGATGCCGGATGGAAACGCCTACGAGTTAGCGGAATTGGTCCGGTCGTTACCTGGCGGTGAACGCCCCCCCATTGTGGCAGTCAGTCAGCAAGGCGGTTTCCTTGACAAAGTGCAAGCGATCCGCAGCGGCGTAGATGCATTTTTTGAGCATCCACTCGATGATGCGGCCGTGAGCAAGAAGCTCAGACACTTGCTCGATCGCGACAAGCCGGAAATGTACAAGATCCTCTCCGTAGAAGACGATCCAGACCAGGCAGCGTTCATCAAACTAACTCTGGAATCGGCAGGCTACTCGGTAGTATCCCTGCAAGATCCAACAAAATTCGAAGAAACTTTTTTGCAGTTCGAACCTGACCTTGTCTTGCTGGACGTGATGCTAGGCGCGATGACAGGATTTGAGCTCGCTCAGTACATTCGCCAGCAGGATCGCTACGCGGCACTACCGGTGGTGTTCCTCACCACCGAAAACGCATTAGAAATGCACGTCAAGAGTGCACGCATCGGGGGCGACGACCATCTCTTGAAGCCAATAGCGCCTCAGTTGCTAGCCGCCGCTGTCGCCGGGCGACTTGAAAAAGCCAGAGTGCTTAAGAAATTGATTGAGCGAGACGTGTTGAGCGGTTGTCTGACGCACGGTTCATTCATGGATCAATCGAGCGAAGCAATTGCGCCGGATTCTCACCGATTTTCGATGACCTTGCTGTTGTTCGACATCGATTCACTTCACGTCATAAACGATCGCTTTGGTTATGCTGCCGGCGACAAAGTAATCGGATCGATCGGACCGGCTTTGCATAAGGCCTTCCGCAACTGTCCCTTGATTGGTCGCATCAGTGGCGACCGATTCGCCTTAGTACTGGAAAATCTTGATGAAATGCAAGTGGAACGACTTGCCCGCCAGGTAATCGATGATTTTTGCGCAGTGCAACACTATGCTCGAGGCTCCGAATTTAGAGCCACTATCAGCGGTGCATTTGTTCCCCACCAGGCAGAGATGGACATGCGCGACTGGGTAGCCGCTGCCGAAGGCGTCTTGAAGAAGGCGAAAGAACAGGGCGGACGACAACTGTTTTCGCAGGCCTCCGTGCCCGACTGGTACCGCATGGCCCGCTAACGCCTCAGCCGAACAAGCTCCGGCACAAGACAGCACTGTTAAGAGCCTTATCATGCTTGCGCTCGCGATACCCGAGCGAATACTTTTCGGTCTTATACCGGACTTCCTCTGCGGTGGCCCCGGGGAAAATACGCTGCCGCCGCCTGACAATCGCAGACGTAGGTAGCAGGCGGCAGAGGCGAACAGATAGTCTCAATTTAGAACTTTTCTCCTGTTGTTTCGGACCTGACTGCGCTTAAAAAGCACTGCCTACGTTAGCAATGCCAATTCCAATGTCGTTTTGGCGACACCGAATCAGCAACAGGATGATTGACCGGAACGGCTTGGAGCCGTAAACACGGATGCGTTCTCCATTACGGGGATCGTAGGCACGTAGTGTCACATTGCGTTTGTTCTCAGTGAATGAATCGGAGGTTCCCTTGGACCACCACACGCAAGACCGCAAAGTCGGTCTTACGCCATTCCGGATTGGACTGTCGCTCGGCATGCTCATAGCGTGCAACTTCGTCAACTGGATGGACCGTCAGGTTCTCTCGGCAGTGGTGCCGTCTGTCCGCGACGAGTTTCTCAAAAGCAACGACCACGCCGTCCCCGGCATTCTGAACTGGCTTCACCCCGGACAAGACCCGCAAAACGCCGCGCTCGGCATGCTTGTGCTCTGTTTCATGGGCGCTTACATGCTGCTCGCGCCCATATTCGGGGTACTGCCTTTCAAACGGTGGCGCATCATCGGCTTCGGCATCATCCTGTGGAGCCTGGCAACCGGACTATCAGGACTGGCCGGCAGCTTCGGAATGCTGCTCATCAGCCGGTTTCTGGTCGGCGTCGGCGAGGCCGCACACGGTCCCCTGGCACCGGCAATGATTGCCGACCTCTATCCCAAAGCAAAGCGCGGCACCATGATGGCGCTGTTCATGCTTGCGGTCCCCTGCGGTAGCGCGCTGGGATACATTCTCGGCGGTCTGGTGGATGCCACGCTGGGCTGGCGCTGGGCGTTCTACCTGCCGGTCATTCCGGGTCTGCTCCTGGGCGGACTGTGCTTCATGATGCCTGAGCCGGTGCGCAGCGAGACAGACAAAAAGAAGAAGACCACCTGGAAGGACTTCGTGCGGCTGCTCAAGACACCGTCGTTCCTTTACGCCATGGCGGCGATGACCGCGATGACCTTCTGCATCGGCGCCCTCGGCTACTGGATGCCTAGCTACGTGCACGAGTATCGCAACGCGGGATCGTTGGCGACCGTCAACTTGATCTTTGGCGGCATCGTACTGCTCACGGGTATCGGCGCAACCTTCGCGGGAGGTTACCTGGCCGACAAACTGCGTCCGCGCTATTCGGGAATCGACTTCCTGCTCCCCGCCGCGGCGCTGGCAATCGGGCTGCCGCTATTCATACTGGCGCTCTACACGCCGTTCCCTTACGCATGGCTGTTGATTGCCGTAACCTGCGCGGTCCTCTTCGCAGGCGGCGCGCCGATGAACACCATCATTGCCAACGTCGTGTCGCCGACGCACCGCGCCATCGCCTACGGTGTGAACATTCTGGTGATCCACCTTCTCGGCGACGCCATCTCGCCGATGATCGTCGGTGCTACCGCCGACAGCAGCGGCATGCACGTGGCGTTCATGAGCCTGTCCGTCGTGGTGATTCTGGCAATCGCGTTCTGCCTGCTCGGTTCACGGCACATCGTCAAGGACATGACAGTCGTCGCCGAGAGCGATCACGCGTAAGCGAGCCTGTTCATCCAGACAGTCCAGCTTCGATAGAAGAGGTGTACCGCCATTCCCGGCGGTGCATCTCTTTCTTTCGGCGGAACCTACTGTCAGTCATAGTATTTGGGTATCAGGCCGCAATGTCAATCATGGCAGGGACGAGGCTGCCTCGTATCTACCAATCTCAGGCGAGCGAGATCGGTTATAAACTAAATCTTCTCAGCACACTGCTTGAGCGTCTTCTTGGCGTTTTCCGATACAAACGTATTCTCGTCGGCGGCCAACTTGTTGAGCAGGTAGACCGGCAAACGCGCAATGGAAGATAGTTCCAAACGGACCTCCTCGCACTTGTCGACCGCCAGCCCTTCCAGAATGGACAAATCGGAATTCTTGTTATCGCACACCCCGATGCGCACTTCCGCATCGCTGTCTCGAGCAAGCCGCGACAGCGCTTGCGCAGGCGTGTTGGCATTTTCAGCGACGCGACGACGAACTTTCACGCTGGGGTCCAGGGCAAGCTTCGACAACGCAATCGCTGCAGTGTGCGGATTACCCGCCAAGACTAATCTAACGTGACTATCATCTTCTCGACGCTCATTTGCTTCAGCCGCATCGCCTG
The DNA here is from genome assembly GCA_019752635.1 of Candidatus Obscuribacterales bacterium. Taxonomy (GTDB): domain Bacteria; phylum Cyanobacteriota; class Vampirovibrionia; order Obscuribacterales; family Obscuribacteraceae; genus JAKFUT01. The sequence goes on from JAIELX010000077.1 coordinate 8,899, forward strand.
AACTGAGCTCATAAATGGCTTTGATCAACGTAGACAACTTCTGCGCAGTCACTGGTTTAGCAACGTAGTAGTTCATCTTCAGTCGCAGCGCTTCCATGACATCTTCATCGCGCTCGGACACAGTGAGCAACACGACCGGAATATCACGCAGGTTGTCGTTGGCTTGAATCTCTTCCAACACTTCATGTCCATTTTTTTTGGGCATGTTCAAATCGAGCAAAATGATGTCCGGAAGCGCTCCGCCAGAACTGACTTGCTCGTTTAAGAAATCCATAGCCTCTACACCGTCGATGGACACTTTCAACTCAAAAGAAATGTCGGAGCGCTTAAGAGCTTCCTGCGTAAGACGCACGTCCGACGGAGTATCCTCCACGAGTAAAAGACTAATCGTTTTCGACATTTTGTTTCTCCTTAACTTTGATACCACAGGTAATGTGAACAGGAAGACTGCGCCCTGATTGAGTTTTGACTCAACCCAAATTGTTCCGCCGTGGGACGTTACAACTTTCTTGCAAATCGCCAGGCCTATACCGGTTCCGGGATATTGCGATTTGCCGTGCAACCGAGCGAACATGTCGAAAATCTTGTCGGCATACTGCGGGTCGATGCCTATGCCGTTGTCGCTTACAGAGAACAACCACATATCGCCTATTCTTTTGGCGTTAATCGCTATGTGCGGAGATTCCAGACTGCGGTACTTGATCGAGTTATTAATTAAGTTGCTGAACAACTGAACCAACTGTTCTCGGGCAACTCCCACCCGAGGCAACTTGCCGATGTCCAACTTGGCGCCGGATTCACGAATCGGTCCAGCCAGCCCGACCAGCACCTCTTCCATAACACTGGCGCAGCAAGAAACAGGCTTGGCAATTTCATCACAAGTTATTTGAGAATGAATCAGAACGGAACGCACCAGTTCCTGCATTCGCTTCGTGCCGTCGATGATGTATTCGATGAACTCGGTCGGATCCTTTTCCAACTTGCCTTCTGTGCTCTCAGCTAGAAGGTTTGCGAACCCTTCCACAGCCCTAAGCGGCTCTTGCAAATCGTGTGACGCTATCTTCGCGAACTGCCGCAATTGTTCATTGCTTTGAGTCAACGCCACCGTGCGCGCCTGCACAAGATGTTCCAGCTCCTCACTCGATCGCTTTTGCTCTGTGATGTCGCGAACAAATGCACAAAAAACGTATGCCAAATCTTCCTGCACGCGAAACATACCAATCTCAATGGGGAAGCGGTGGCCATTACGGTGAATACCGAATAGCTCTCGCGTCGCCCGCCGAACACCATCGCGCTCTTCCATAAAGTAAGACTCAATACTGCCTACTAATTGCTTTTGCAAATGGTCAGGAATGATCGACACCAGAGGCTTGCCGATTACGTCTTCGCGCTTCCAACCAAAGGTTCGTTCAGCGCGCGCATTCCAATCAGTAATGTGCCAATCGGAATCAGTCGAGATAAATGCATCATACGAGTTGTCCAAGATAGTTTTCAATCGATGCTGTTCTTTGCGCAGTGCTTTCTCGACGCCCGTGCGCTCTATGGCGTAGATCAGACAGCGCACCACGGAGTCCATACTGACCACACCTTTGACAAGATAGTCCTGTGCGCCATTCTTTATTGCCTCTACAGCAAGCTCTGAATCATTGAGATCTGTCAGAACGACAATTGGAAGCGCCGAGACCCCGCGAACATTCCAAAAGGTCTGCAAGCCTGAACTGTCAGGCATCGCCAGGTCCAGCAGTATAACGTCGATAGGACCTTCGACCAAAAGAGGCAACACATCAGAGAATTCGCGAGCCCAGTAAACAGCAAATCCGTGTTCTCTGAGAAATACACTGATCTTGTCTGCTTGCGCAGAGTTATTTTCAACTAATAGTACGTTCATCTAGCCTCAATCAGAAAGCAGCTCACGAAGAGCCTGCAGCAGCTGCTCATATCCTCAAACAACGAGAGGACTGGATTCGTAGCTCAGCTGGCAATCCTGATAATGTCGGCTGTTAAAGAATGTTCGAGAAATCCAATAACATCGAACCTCACCATTATGACATACTCTCGATATACCATGCTAATCGGCGGCTGAGGGCAGCCTTACTAGAACCTGATGCTCAGCGCGATCGTCGACTAGATTAAACTCGGATCCTCTCTGTAGCACGCCATCGACAGTGACAGACTCAGGATCTCCGTTGCCTTGCAAAACCGTTACGTGATAGACCGTTTCGCGGTAACGATAGTGCACCTTAAACTCGCTCCATGAAGCAGGCAATCGAGGAGTCAATCTTAGTTTGTCAACTTTCAAATGCAGACCGAGCAAAGACTCCACGATGAGCCGATACATCCATCCCGCAGAACCCGTGTACCAAGACCACCCTCCGCGCCCGGCGTGAGGCGATACCGCGTACACATCTGCCGCCACCACATACGGTTCCACCTTATACACATCTACAGACGCAGCATTGAGCGCATGGTTCACAGGATTAATCATAGTGGTCAGTTCCCATGCCCGCGCGGTTTCGCCGACCTGAGCGAACGCCATCGCGGTCCAAACTGCAGCATGAGTGTATTGTCCGCCGTTTTCTCTAACTCCCGGAACGTAACCCTTGATGTACCCGGGATTTAACTCTGATTTGTCGAAAGGAGGATCTAACAACTGCACTAACTGATGCTCTTTGCGAACCAGTCTGTGATAGACGGCATCCATCGCCTGCTTGGCTCGGTCGCTGTTAGCGGCGCCGGATATCACGCCCCAGCTTTGCGATATGGAATCAATCCGGCACTCATCGTTACTAGCGCTTCCCAGCGGCGTCCCGTCATCGAAATACGCCCGGTGATACCAGTTGCCATCCCAACAGTTTTGCTCAATGTTGTATTTCAGCTGGTAGGCCTCGGAGCGACAGCGTTCGGCAAATAGAGCATCCCCCCTCGCCGACGCAAGCGACTCAAACCCCTTCAATACATCGTAGAGAAAGAAGCCCAACCAAACACTCTCGCCGGTGCCCTTCTCACCAACAAGGTTCATACCGTCGTTCCAGTCCCCGCAACCCATCAGAGGAATGCCGTGAGCCCCCATTCGCAACCCGTGAATAACAGCTCGCTTGCAATGCTCATACAAAGTAGCCGAATCGGACGAGACAGCAGGCAAGTCGAAGTACGAGTCATCGCGAGGGCTCACCGCCCGACCGCTCAAAAACGGCGTCGTCTCATCCAGCACCCCGGTATCGCCGGTCGTCGAGACGTAACGACAGGTCGCCAGTGGAAGCCACAAGTAATCGTCGGATATTCGCGTGCGCACGCCGCGCCCCGACGGTGGATGCCACCAGTGCTGAACGTCGCCCTCAACGAACTGACGAGATGAACACAGCAACAGTTGCTTTCGCAACAACTCCGGTGCCGCATAGACCAAGGACATCGCATCTTGCAGCTGGTCACGAAATCCAAAAGCACCACCGGATTGGTAGTAGCCGCTGCGTCCCCACATTCGACTGGAGATGGTCTGATAGAGCAACCAGCCATTCACCATCATATTTAAGGACACATCCGGTGTAATACACTGCACTGCTCCCAGAGTCCGTTTCCAGTACTGGCAAAGTTTTTCAAAGGCATCCAAGCGAGCAATGCCACCGCGAAACCGATTAATCAGTTTCGAAGCATCCTCGGCATCCTGGCCTATACCTAGCTTAAAGGTTACTTCGCGCTCTTCGCCATCGGCAAGTTCGAACGGCACCATCAATGCGCCGCACGCGTCCAGACCGGCGCCGACTCTACCCGAAAGTCGCTCCGCCAGCATCGCGGCCGGGCTTGCCATGTTGCCGTTGCGTCCAAGAAGCTCGGTTCGATCGCCGGTCGACGAACGATTGACCGCGTCAACATCCAGAAACGCAACGCGATCGGGAAACTCCGAGCTGTAGTAATTGCGCGCAAAAATTGCTCCCGTTACTGGATCAAGCTCTGTCGAAACGTGCATTGCCGTTTTACTCTTAATGTCTCCCAGCAACCATTCCACATACGCTGTAATCGATATCCGACGCGAACGGCCCGACTGATTGCGGATTTTGAGCGATACTACCTTCACCGGTGCGTCGAGTGCCACAAAGACATGCATTTCGGAACTGATACCGGATTCGGTATGTTCAAATACGCTGTAACCGAATCCGTGTCTGGTTGTGTACGGGGTGGTCCCGCGGGCAGGAAGCGGGCTCGCCGACCAAAAATAGCCGGACTCTTCATCGCGAATGTAGAAAGCCTCTCCCGCCGGATCGCAAACAGGATCATTGTTCCATGGGGTCAAACGAAACTCATGGGCATTTTCCAACCAGGTGTACCCGACAGCACTCTCAGACACCACTGTGCCAAAGAACGGGTTGGCCAGAACGTTTACCCAGGGCAGCGGCGTAACATAACCATGAGTGGTTGTGATCACGTACTCGCGTCCATCCGATGTGAAGCCACCGAGCCCGTTAAACAAAATCAAATCGCTACGCTGCGATTCCTGCAACGATCGCTGTGCATCTTGATGCACGCGTGAAGGTATCAGACGGGGAACTTTCGACTCTCGTAGCGGTCGCCGAGTGATCTGTTCCGCCAGGGTTCCCCGACTATCTTTTATGATGGCGCGCGCTACGGTTTGAAACAAAATACGATCTTCTTGTGAGATTTGATCAGCAATTCTCACAAAGATTCCGCCGGGCTTATCCAGCAAATTGGCTTCAACTCCTGAAGCCACCAGCCCCATGATCTGCTCCTGGATCAACTGTCGATAGCCGACGCGATCTTCATTCCAGATAACAAGATCAACAATCAATCCCTTCATTCGCCAGTAGGCATGAGCTTGAACCATTTGCTTGACCAGGCTCATATTTTCGACGTCTTTGATTTGCAAAAGCACAATCGGCAGATCGCCGGAGATGGAATAGCCCCACAATCCAGACTGACCGCGTCGATTCTTAATCAACGTAGCGGAGTCGGCACGAAGAAATTGGTTAGCATAAATCACGGAATTAGCTAATCGTGCGTATAGCTGTCCGTCACTCTCAGTAGCGTTCAGTTGACGCAGCACGACTTGGCTATGGGTCCAGGCCAGGTCGAATACACGGTCCGCCAACAAGCGATCGTGATACTTCTCCACCAATTCCAGGCAAGCTTCTCTGCTCTCCGCTATACCAGTCACCAGATTTACAGTTGCCGATTCCTCCGGACCCAATTTGAGCGGACAGCGAATCGACACTATCGGATCGAGCACGGACCCCTGGCTACCGGAAAGAATATCCGCTTGCATGGCTTGCGGATTGGCCGGCGTGTTGCCCCTGCCGATGAATTTCAACCTATCGGTTTCATACGATAACGAACCCGTTTCCGCATCATGAACAGCCAGCAGATGGAACATCCACGCAACCGGGTCGCCTTCGGAGCGGGGACGACGATGGCAAAGAATCGCTTGTCGGTCGGGGATAATCTCTGTTTGAACAAAGAGGTTACTAAAGGCCGGATGTTGATCGTCGTGAGCAGCATTAGCCAGAACTACTTCGCTATAGCTGGTCACATCGAGTACGCAACGCTGCTTAGAACGGTTGGTTACACGTACACGACGCAACTCAATGTCATCTTCCGATGAAACGACAATCTCCGTGTGCGTGTCCACATCTCGATCCCGTCTGCGGAATTCCACTTTTGCTTCAGAGAAAATCGCCTCATAACTGTCCGGCGACTTTAACGTAGGCTGGAAAGCGGTGGACCAATAGTGACCGGAGTTTGCATCGCGAACGTAGGCAAAGGTGCCGCGATTGTCACAAGTTGCATCTTCGCGCCAGCGATTGACGGCAAGGTCGTTCCAGCGGCTGTAACCGCCGCCGGCGTTGGTCACCATAACGTGATAGCGTCCGTTCGAGAGCAGCTGCAACTCCGGAGTCGCTGTTCCAGCGGTCTTAAAGAACCGCATCGGCATATCGTCACCGCCGTTCTCTTCGATTCGTTGCTCAGCAGTTTCGGTGGAGAACAGATGCATACCGCCGGCTTTCGGTATGCGCTCCTGCAACAACAGCATCGCAGATTGCAATGACGGATCGCGTTCGAAACGCTTTTGCATAGGCTGATTCAGCAGTGCGTACGCCAGAGACAGGAAACTCATTCCCTGATGGTGAGCCATAAATGAACGAACTATTGCCCGCGTTTGCCCGCGTGGAATTCGCGACAAAGTGTAATCAATGGCTTCATAGAAGCCGTACCGACCGAGAAATCCTTCCTGAACCAACCGTTCCAGGTTTGAACAAGCAGCCTCCGGCGCCACCATCAGCGACATCACTGTTGCGTACGGCGCAATCACCAGATCCTGCGAAAGCCCCCTCTTCAGCCCAAGACCGGGGACACCAAAGGCGCGGTACTGGTAGTTGAGATTGACGTCAACGGCGTAATAGCCGGACTCGGAGATCCCCCAGGGTACGTGGCGCTGCTTCCCATACTCAATTTGCCTATCCACAGCAGCTTTGCACGTTTGATACAAAAGGGTGCCGGGATAAGTCGGCATTACCAGCAGTGGCATCAGATACTCGAACATAGACCCACTCCAGGAGAACAGAACCGGTTCTCCTGCAGCGGTGGTAAGAGTTCGTCCCAGCGAGAACCAGCTCTTTTGCGGCAACTGCCCTTGAGCTATGGCAACAAAGTTTCCCAAACGCGCTTCAGAGGCCAACAAATCGTAGCAACTGGCATCGGCACGCCGCTCCTCCACGTTGTAACCAATCGAAAGAAGCTGCTTGCTCTTATCAAAGATGAATTCGTATTCAAAAGTGGCTAATGCAGTTGATTCAATAATCAATTGCTGGATCACCGAAACCCTTTCCGCTGCGCGCCGGCTAGCCTCTGCCACCGCTTTCAGTAATGCTTGCAGTTGCTCTTTCGCCTGCTCGGAATTGACTGAGGCCAATTCGTCCTGGATCGCCTTCTTTTCGTCGGCGTAGAGAGTAGCAACAGCCTGAAGAGTAGGTATTCTGTTAACGAAGGGAAACTGTTCCACCAATTGCTCGATGCCAGCAAGCTCCACCCACGGTGCCATAAACTGCAATTCGTTGACAGCGTCGGCGCATTGACGCTGCGCAGCAGCCGCCCAGGAACTGGCTTCGCTGCTTGTATTGTCAAAACCAACCCGACAGAATGAGCTCTCCGGAATTTCTTCGCAAATTGAAGTAGCGCTATCTTGCAGCTCTACCATTGCTTCTTTGAAATCCAAAAGCCGAAGCGGATTCGACGCTTTCACAAGAGCAAGCGCGCTGCAAAAGCTCACCACAGAGGGCGAAGTCGTACCCTTTTCCAGAGCGTCAACGACAAGCCCTACAGTATCTTCCAATCCCGCAAGCACTCTCAGGTCGACAATCTGTTCATCGAGTAAGGAGGACAGGCCTGAGTTCAAAGTGAGCAAATGTCCGGCAAGATTGCCGCTGTCCACAGTTGAAACATAGCGAGGCGGCAGCGGTCTAAGCGTTTGAGTATCGTACCAGTTGTACAAATGTCCGCGATGTTTCTCTAACGCGCGCATTGTCGAAATGGCGCACTGAACGCGCGAGAGGACCTCTCCAGTTTGAATGTATCCAAAGTCGCGCGCTGTAAGGTTTGCCAGGAGCGAAAGCCCCATGTTGGTCGGAGAAGTACGATGCGCCACCACTGTAAGAGGCTGTTCCTGAAAGTTATCCGGAGGCAACCAGTGGTCCTCCTGCGAGACAAACATTTCAAAGAATGACCAGGTCTTTCGCGCAATCTTTCGCAGAAAAGCGCGCTGTCCGGGTTCCAACAGCAACGCCCCGGCAGCACGCGGACACCCGAGCCACCATACAATTGCCGGTGAGCAAAACCAACCAATCAGCAACGGCAAAGCCACCGCGAGCGCTTCGGGTCGTGCCACTATCAAAAAACCGGCGACGACGCTCGCTGTTACGGGCGCGACCAACATTTGGTCGCAGATGGCGGCAAATTCGGTTGGCGCACGACGATGTGCTTCAGACGAGGGATTCCACGCCAGCAAATGCTTCTGCGTAATGAACATTCTGTACAGAGTGCGAAAAATCGAATCCAGCCAGACCAAAGCCTCATAAGGAAGACAGACAAGAGTAAACAGAGCCTGTTCAAAACTGTTGAGCGCAAGCTTGGCGGTCGTATCCAAATGCTGCACTAACATAGCGTCCGAAGGCTTACGAACCAGGCTCACTAGTGATATTGCTACCGGCGGCAGCAAGACAACAGAGACTACTGCTACAGTCCACAGCCAAGTCGGTGAAAGTACTGTCCACGACAGAATTAGCAAACCGGTTAACGCCGGCGCAACAAGACTTCGACGGAGATTGTCAAAAATCTTCCACCGCAAAAACATCGTAAGGGGGTTCGGTTCCCGTTTGCCATCCATCGCGGGAACGGCAGGCAACAACCAGGCCAGCAATTGCCAGTCTCCCCTGGTCCACCGCCGGTGCCGCGATACATCTGCAGGATAGTTGGCCGGATACGACTCATAGAGTTCCGCATCACTCAGCAGGCCTGAGCGAACATAACATCCCTCCAACAAATCGTGGCTAAGAATGCGGTTCTCAGGCATTCGGTCTTGCAGCGCTTTCTCAAACGCCTCAATGTTGTAAATGCCTTTACCAATGAAGGACCCTTGGCGAAAAACATCCTGATAAACATCGGAAACAGCCCTGGTATAGGGGTCGATGCCGGCGTCGGTACCATGCATTGCCGCGTAGTGCGACAAACTTGCACCGGGCAGACTAACACCTACTCGCGGTTGCAAGATGCCGTACCCTCTGACAACTCGCTTCTGCTTCTCATCAAAGAACGGGCGATTCAACGGGTGCTCCATGGCACCAACGAAGACACGCGCCGAGTCCCGAGGCAACTCCGTGTCGGTATCGAGCGTGATTACATATTTGACTGCGGACAGCGCTGCCGCATCGCCTTCTACGGTCGAGAAGCCATCAAATTTTCCGGTCCTTAATGCCGCGTTAAGTTCGGCGAGTTTTCCGCGTTTGCGTTCGTAGCCCATCCAAACGCCCTCGGCGGGATTCCACAAGCGAGTTCGGTTAAAAAGAAAGAAGACGCACTCTCCATCGGAACGATACTTTCTATTCAGAGCCTCAATTCGTCGACACGCAAGTGCCAACAGGTCCGAATCTATCTTTCTCAATTGCTCGGATGCGTCAACGAAGTCAGTCAGCAAAGCGAAGAACAGCTGCTCATCATTGTTGGCAAGAAAACGAACTTCCAGCGCCTCCACAAGGTGTTCCACACTATCAGCGGAGACGAGCATCGATGGCACCACAACCAGGGTGCGACATTCACGCGGCAACCCCGCGGCGTAATCCATCTTCGGCAAGGCCCTTGAACGCACCAATAATGTAGCGAGCCAGTTAACTAAGCTAAGCGCTAGCTGACTGCTTGCAACTACGATCAAAGCCGCAAGGAGGGCAAGAAACCAGCCGTCAGGTTTTGACTGATTCGCCAGGTTTACGAAGTAAATCGAGAAGAGAACTGTTAGAAGAAAGATCGAGCTTCCGAAAAGAAGCGGACCTTTGCCGCGCCCCGACCATGACGAAATAGATGTTCCGGCCAGCTTCTCTAAAGCAGGCAAACCGTCATCTATCAAATAAAACCCGACGTGCCTTTCGCGATCATCCTCACTTCCGGCTGCCCGGGCCAAATCCAAAGCGTATTGTGCTATTAGACTTTCAGCAGTTTTGGTTTTCTTCGCCAGTTTTTCGACCACATGGCGATACTCGTCTCGTGTTCCAAAATCCATTCGAGCGTAAACATTGTCAGGATCTTCTCGCAACTTCTTTTCGGCGATGCATTGATCTTCCACAAAGTCACGCCAGTTCATGGAACCGAGAAACCTGAGACTGCCAATGCTGTTACTTATGGAGAGTTGATCAGCTGCTTGCATTTGCGTTTCGACACGCACCAGCTGCTCAATACTTGAATTAGTCTCCAGCAACCGTTGCTCAATCCAAGTCAAACCCAGTGCCAACGCCGAACTCTGCCCCGACAAGCGACGCGACAGCTCCGCGACAAATGAACTATTCACGGGCGGATTGGACCGCGCCATGTCTGCTATCACCAGAATCAGACTTTTAGGATCGTTCGTCGCCGTTTCAACCATTTTGGTTGCCCATGAATCAGCGAGGTCTCTCTCTTTCGCATTGTGGCCCATACGAACGGCAATACGCCTGAGATTCTCGATCAACGCCAATCGCAGCATGATCGGAATGGCCCAAAGCTCTCCGATTCTCAGTTCGGCAATTTGCTGGTAACTATGAATGAAGCCGCTTAAATTGTCGGAGTCTACGCGGCCGTCGCCGTGAGAAATTGCGGCCAGAGCCAAGTCGTAAACTCGCGGATACCCGGCGGAAGGTCCATGGGACAAACGCGGTAACTCGCGACTATAACCCTGAGGCAAATGTCTTCGGGCGGTGCGAATCTGCTCTTCAATCAAGTAAAAATTGTCGAGCAACCACTCGCCGGCAGGCGTAATACGCCGACCAATCTTTACCGACGTCGTCAGACGATTGCAAATATCAGCAAGGACTTGTTCGTTCTGATCCAATCTCTGCAGCAGTTGATCACTGCTTTGCCCATGGATAATTCGATGAAGACCACCAAGAGTCCGACCATGCTGCGCCATTTGCTCAGCGCTGTAAAGCTCGGACCTTAGCGGAAGCTCTTCAAATTCACTTGTCGTACTCTCTGAGGTTCTACGTTCCAAAAGCGCGGACGAGAACCAGGACAGAATCAATCAAAACACACTGGAATGGCCGAGTTCCCCTAATTTGAGGTGCACACCCGGTAATCGAGGACTCTCGATCAGGCGAAGCGACCATTGCGCTCAGATTATACACACAAATGCTACTACATCCTGTCGTAATCATCACACAAAGTAAACAAAGGCAGATTCCCGGCTCTAAAGGACGTGCGCTCGTTTTGGCACACGCTTCCTTTTGAGCCGGGAACGGACTCCGGACGATTTCCTTACCGGGCACGCCCGGTACCGAGGAACACAAAAGACGCGAGGAAGATAAAAAGCAGCCCCGGTCCTTTGAAGCAGGCGATGAGTAGCACCACGAGCACAATCACCAGGACGTGGAGCGTCCACAGCGGCGGTTGGCTCCGGGTGGCAGGCCTACCCAGCTGCGCGCGAGCCGCGCTGATGGTGAGCCCGGCAAGAGCCGTCGGGACCGCTATCAGGAACAGGTGGCCGGCGACGAACTCACCGTGATAGAGCACGATGCCGAGCATCATTGCCGGTACGCCGATGATGAACGCCGTCAGCACGAGCAACCAAACGGCCCGTTTGTAGGACGGATTGTTCTCGTTCTGAGGCAGCAGGGCATTGTATTGCGGAATCTTGCTCGACAGAGTCGATGCCACGAACGCAGAGCCGCCAGAAGTCATGGCACAGATGCCGAATGCGGCGATCAGGTTGTTCAGCACCGGGTGGTCCGAATAGAGCGGATTGCATTCCGCCCCGACGAAGAACATCGCCGCCAGGCCGCAGGCCGCGAGCAGAGGCGAAAGAAGCCTCACGAACCAGTTCGGATTGTTCTCTCCGAGCTTGAAGCCAAAGTACATCAGGAACATGGCCAGAATCAAACCTGGCAGAATGATGTATCCCAGAACCACGCTAGTATCCTTCCAGGGCTCGCAGAGCCCGTCTTGAGGAGAAAGTAAAACGGGGCGCAACAGGATGCTGCCGTTGACCCGGCAGCATCCCCTAGTTGCAATCGCGCCACCATTTTGACGGGCGGCCAAAAGCTGGTTGCGCCTCGGTTTTACCACCGAGGCGCAACCCGGCCCGCCGATTACCAGCTCAACACACAGTAGTCGAACCCGACCACGTTGATGCTGGCGCACCCGAACAGGGCACCGGTCTCAACGCCGCACTCCTCGAGATCCACGATGATCTCGCCGTATCCGTTCTTGGGGTGCGGGCCGTCCGCTTCGCAGAGCAGGCGGTCGTAGATGGACTGGCGGCCCAAGCGCGTGCCGTCGGGCATCGTGATTTCGCGCATGGAGCCGCAGGGGAACTGCCGGGTCTGCAGAACCTGCTTGTCGTCGTCGAAGAAGATCGTGGTGTCATCGTCCTGGAGAACGATGTGCCACTTCCGGCCGAGAAGGCTGTTGAAGAGGTTGCGGGGGTTAGTCAACGCGCGGATGGTTTTGTTGCTCATACACTCACGGGGTTTGAGACACGCAGCGCCGAGCGCGAAATGCGCCCTCGCTTTACAGGTTGGCTCTCCGGTTTAGGGTGAAGTTACTGCTGTCTCGCTCCCCGCAATCCCCTTCTTCGTCCTTCTTGCCGCCTGGCTGTTGAGTCTTCAGCTTGACCTTCTCCGGCCAAGACTGCTTCACAGGTCCGGGTACTACTGGCCCGGCGGACGGGTGGTGCGTTTTACTGATCGGCGCGGTATCGGTCGTTCGTACGGTCTTTCCTGCGCATCCCCGGGCAGGGGATGAAGTCGGCTGCCCGCCGGAGCAGGCCGAGCACCGGGTAGTCGCGAAGCACCACGTGCTTACTGTTCACGAGGAAAGCCGCGTAACCCAGCTGGGCGAACAATGCCGCCCACGCGGCGCAGATGCCGAGGCCCGCCCCGAAGAAGTAACCGACCAAGAGTCCTGCGATGGCGGTACCGCAGGCGATGGTGAGTTTGTGTTTGTTCAGATATGACAACACGGAATGTACTCCCGGGTGTTGACTGTCGAGCGAGGCAAGGACACGTTCCGCGCCTAGACCTTCTCGATGCAAACCACGCAGTAGGTGGAACACCCGCCGCTGCTGTTGTGATGGTTGATATCATCGCCTGCGGCGAACCGCTTACCGCACAGTTGGCACGGAACGCCGATCCAGTGGCTGTCCGGCGACACAATCTCGTTGCAGACCTCGCCGCGGTCCCGGGGAAACTCTTCCGGTTCGAGCAAGCTCGCCGCGAGGCTTTCGTCGCGCTCGCGCAAACCGGTCTTCACCATTGCGCCGACTGCAGCTACGGTAACAGTCTCGTTATCGGCTCCGTCCGCCACTTGCACCTCTCCATCGCCGGTGTATCCTTCGACCCAGCCGAAGTCCGGCTGCGGGTCTCGAACCGGACTCTTGCGCGACCGACGGGTCGCCAGGTGGATACCCAGACCAAGCGCCACTGCAAGCAGCAAGCACCCGACCACTGGCGGTCCCCACATCATGAGCGCCACAGCCGTATCATTTCGCGGCGGCGACTTGCTGCCATCGCCGGGCTGGAAAGGAGCTGTCTTCAGCGCGATCAGAGCCGCTTCCAGCTGCGGGTCACCGTCCGGATTGCGCGGTTGCACCACGACTTTGTGCGGCGGGATGCCGCGCTGTCCGTGGTCGTAGCCGGAGGGACCGGAGAACCGCCCGGTGACCAGTTGCAGCTCGCCGCCCGCCACCGCAAGGGTGTGGAACGACACCGCCTTGCCCCAGGTCTGCTCACCGAGAATCGTGGCACGCTTGCAGTCCTTGAGCGCGCTGGTCAGCATCTCCGCAGCGCTCATCGTCGAGCCGTTGGTTAGCACCACCATCGGTGCGTCGTACAGAGCGTTCACCAGCTTGACGTTGGCGGCGGTGGATTTGAGCAGCTCAGGCAGGTACGGCAGCGCGCTGTGCGAGGTTTCATGCAGCACGCGACCGTCCCGCCCCACGGTCCGACAGAACTCTCCCTTGCGAATGAACGCACCGGCGAATTCGAACGCCAGGTCCATGTAACCGCCGGTGTTTCCGCGCAAGTCCAGCACGATGCCGGCAATCTCGCCCTCCGAGTCACGCGCAGCCTTGGCGACTTCGCGCGCGAATTCGTTGAGCAGATTGTGATTCATGAACGTGGCGACCTGGACGAACAGCACCTTTCCCGGCAGCATCTTCACCGCCACGACGGTGTTGTCGTACGCAGCGTAGGTCAGCTTGACCGTGGACTTTTCCTTCGCTCCCGGCGCGAGGTACTCCACCTCCACCTCGGTACCGGGCCAATTGGCGACCAACCAGTCGATCCGGGACTGCGTCATCGCGTCGGTAAGTTCGGCGCCACCAATGGACACGATGCGGTCGCCCGGACGCAAACCGGCTTTCTCCGCTGCAGTGCGCGTGAAGACGATCGAGACCACCCAGCCGCCGTCGCGATGGTCCAGCGCGAAGCCAGGCGAAACCAGACCGAGGTCGAAGCGGTGACCGGCGTCCAAAAGGTCGTCGCCAGAGCGAAACTTAAGCCAGCGATCGTCGATTTGAGACAACAGTTCCTTGATGCGGCGATCGCGTTCTTCCGCGGTAGCGATCTTGCCTTCGTAGGGTTTCAGCGTCCCGGCAGCCTGCATGTTCACGTACCGACGAGCGACCAGTTCGTAAACGAGTCGGTACTGACCGGTGAATCCTTCGGGATATTTGACACCTTGTGCAGAAAAGAGGCGCGGCGTTTCGAGCGCCGCAGCGGCTGCGGGAGGCGGCATTTGCGCCAGCGCGGCGGCAGGATGGCTGATGCCCAATACCGCGCACAGCATGATGCGTGCGAACATAAAGACCTCTCAAAAGAGTGCTTCTGTGATTAGCTCCTCTCGGTGAGAACCGAGTTTGCAGCCTGGCGCACAGCGCGCGCGTTGCTGCGACTTCCAGACGCTCCGCGCAAGATTCAGAACCACCGCGCTGGCGACACCGAGGTGCGCGAAGCGAAGTGGAGCTGATCAGGCGCAGGCGCTTCAAACGTTCTCATCGGCAGTAACTCCCCTTTCCTGTTGCGCCTCATGCGCCTGACTGTACGCAGTTCTCTTGAACTCAAAGAGGGAAAGCGGTAACGAAGCCTGTGCCGGGTTGTTGTTGTTTTTCCGTTGGTTGATCAAGAAGAGAGATGCCCTACTGTGAATAATTTCGGCGCCCGGCGCAACAGCGCCGCGGATGCCGGCGAACGGCGCAAAGGCACCGGGCACGGGGTCTATCGGCACAGTACCGGGATCGCCGCGTCCGCTTAGTGCATACGTGGTTACATCCCCGCAAGGCGGAATTCTTAGCGCGAAGTTTCAATGAGTTCCTTCTCACCATCAGTGATACCAGAAAATTGTCCGCTTGCATCAACCTCGCACAGAAAAAGCCAGCCGATCTCAGTCGGGGAAATACGAAATCGAGCGATCACCGGCAATTCTCAGAAACACTGCCAAGTAAACGATTGACGATGTACGAACGGTCATTGCCAAGACATAGCTCCATCGACTACGTTCAGTGCATCTTTCCTCTCTCCCTTTTTCATCGCCAGGTTTCGTTTCGCCAAACAACAACAGAACCGACCGCCAAGTTCTTTCGCATAGACCGCACACGAAACGGGGGCGAAAAGGTATCGACCGGGTACGTAGAAGATGAGATTGCGCGTCGTGGTTAATCGGAAGGCCACGTAAAAATCCGATTGCAATTCAACTGCCAAACCGCAGTTCGCACTCGCGGCCTAATCTAAGGCTGCGCTGAAATTTACACGCTGCCTGAGCGTGTGAGTTTCAGTCGCCAATCAGGCTAGCTGTCGTCGGGTCGCAAGATCCGCCGGTGTCATCGACAGCAAAACTCCAGCACCGGATAGCAACCAAGAACCCTGCCTACCGGGGTCTTGTACGCGAACACGCCGAAGAAAGATCGGCACAAGTTGGTTGGATACACGCGTAGACGTTTCATCGGAACTACCACGGGACGCGGGTTCGATTCCCGCCGCCTCCACTACCCCCGTCAAAAGATGCTGCTGCTGAGTCCCTCCACACGGGGACTCTTCAGCGCATCTTTTCCTTCACCGCCCCCTACTAAATGTGTGCGTTGCCCGAGAAACTCCCGCAATCGCTTACTCTGCCAGCGAAAGCAGCACAGGCCCCTTTAAGGCATCAACACGAATACGTAATCAAATTCAGCGATTTTCGTATCGAATTCGTGTTGGCAGGGTTGCTGCCGGAGCGCTTGAGACAGCTTCGCTACAAGGAATCGGAGTAACTGCCGGTGCTGCAATTTCAAGTAAAATGAATCGAACCAGTCTCCCCCCGTCTCAGGGAAAGAAAAATGCCAGGAAAGCCAAATAATGACAAACAGTTTCGCGCAAATGCCGTAGCAACCGCGCTGGAGCGAAAGAACTCATTAGCCGTGGCAAAGGAGCTGGGCATTTCGCACGCCAAGCTGTTGGGCTGGATTGCCTCCCGAAGCAACAAAACCAAGCTTTCCAGGGAAGACCGATACAACCGCAACCAAGAAAGAGAGATTGAGGCCGCGAAGAAAGAGCTGGCTCGATTGCAAGAAAGAGATCTTGCTGAAAGCAGAAAAATACTTTCAGCAGGAGAAAGAGACCTCTAACAACATACAAAGATACGAGCCCAATGGACATACCAAATTCGTTATCCATCAGCAGAGCAACAAATCCGAAGGTGCCGATCTATAACATTGACGACTCACCCGCTTCACTGCGCATCTAGTAGACCAAGGTTATGAGCTAAAATGGCGCTGATGCGACGCAGTATCGAGAGGCGGTCCGATGTACACTGATCCTGTCTGCTCAATGCAGGTAGAGCCAGTCTCGGCGGCTGGTTCTCATGAGTATGACGGCGTAACTTACTATTTCTGCCACAAGCGCTGCCTTGAGCGGTTCAAATCCAATCCGCTGATGTACTTGGGCAAAACGACCGCCAAGGCCAAAACTTCTGACACTGACATCGACTTCATCCCGGTCACCCTGATCAGTTCGCGATCCGGGGCCGAGACAACGGCCAAGCGCGACCCTGTCTGCAACATGATTGTTGAACCGCCAGCAGCAGGCTCCGTCCAACACGAAGGAGTCGAGTACTTCTTCTGCCATCCGCGGTGCCTCGAACGTTTCCGCTCCCACCCGACAGCGTACATTGGAACGGGAAGACAGCCAGTAATCCGCGGCGAGGAGCACCTATTCTGCCCCTCGCAACAGGACACTTCCGCAAGTCCTCACGACAGTCAAGGCGCCACCGGTGCCGCGTCGACAAGCGTCGCTCCTGCAGCCATGAAGTACATCTGCCCCATGGATCCGGAAGTGTCGTCGATCGGTCCGTCAGCCTGTCCTAAGTGCGGTATGGATCTGGAACCCGCCGAAATCTCGCTTACAGAGGACAATACCGAACTGAACGCGATGGCGAGCAGAATGAGGCTGGCAGCCGGGCTGACCGTGCCGCTTGTTCTGCTGGCGATGGGACACATGATTACCGGACTGCATTGGTTGCCAGCCGGTAAGACGAACACAATCCTGCAAGGATTGCTGGCATCCCCCGTGGTGCTCTATTGCGGTAACACGCTGCTGATTCGGGGCTGGCAGTCACTGTCGAACCGGTCGCTCAACATGTTCACGCTCATTGCCATCGGAGTCGGAGTTGCCTATCTTTACAGCATAGTAGCGGCGCTCACCGTTGCAGAGCCGCACCTGTACTTCGAGTCCGCTGCAGTGATTGTAACGCTGGTGCTGCTGGGGCAGACCCTGGAACTGCAGGCCAGATCGCACACGGGCGACGCCATTCGTTCATTGATGGAGTTAGCCCCGGCTACGGCAGTGAGAATAACTGACAACAAGGAAGATGAAGTTGCGTTAGCTGATATCGACGTCGGCGACAAACTTCTTGTGCGCCCGGGATCCAAAATACCGGTGGACGGAACTTTAGTAGAAGGGAAGAGCACGGTGGATGAAGCCATGCTCACCGGTGAAGCCGCACCGGTGGAGAAAGTCCCGGGCTCAGCGGTCACGGCCGGTACGGTGAACCAGTCCGGCAGTTTCACAATGACGGCACAACGAGTAGGCGCCGACACTCTCCTGGCGCAAATTGTTGCACAAGTAGCCCGGGCTCAGCGCAGTCGAGCCCCCGTGCAACAGCTGGCGGACTCGATCTCGGCTTTCTTTGTGCCGGCGGTGCTGTTGTGCGCAACAGCAACCTTCTTCGGCTGGTTAACCGCAGGACCGCTAGAAGCGTCGTTGCCGATGGCACTCACCAACGCCATTTGCGTACTGATAATCGCCTGCCCGTGCGCACTGGGGCTAGCAACGCCGATGTCCGTAATGGTCGCGGTAGGGCGCGGCGCTCAGGCAGGCGTACTGGTTCGCAACGCAGAGGCGCTGCAAGCGCTTGCAAAAGTGGATACGTTGGTTATCGACAAAACAGGAACACTAACCGAAGGATTGCCGGCAATCGTTTCAATTTCCCTCACAGGCAATCTGACCGAACAGCGATTGTTATCGCTAGCAGCCGCAGCTGAAACCGGCAGCGAACATCCGCTGGCAATCGCAGTGCGCAAACGAGCGGTGGAAGTCTCGGCACCGGAAGCCACGGGCAGCAACTTCCAAGCAACGCCCGGTCAAGGAGTTCGGGCTACCGTGGACGGCTTGGCTTTGGTGATAGGAACAGAGAAGCAGTTACAACAAAACGGAATCCACCTGAGCGCTCAACAGTCAGAGGCGCTCACAGCGCTAAGACAGCCGGGTCATACCACGATGTTAGTGTCGGTCGAAGGCAAACTGGAAGCAATGATTGCGGCGATCGATTCAATAAAACCTTCTGCACGCCAAGCTTTGGCTAGCCTTCGTCAGTCGAACGTTCAGGTGGTAATGGCCAGCGGCGATCATGAACAAGCCGCTCGGTCCATCGCGCAAGAGCTTGGCATTGAGCGCGTCGAAGCAGGCTTATCGCCCGCGCAAAAGGCCGAATTAGTAACAGCACTTCGGCTGGAAAAGCGCGTGGTCGCAATGGCGGGCGACGGGATCAACGACGCACCCGCGCTAGCCGCAGCCGATGTAGGAATAGCGATGGGCAACGGCACGGACATTGCGATGGAGAGCGCAGGAATTGTATTGGTAAGAGGCGACCTGCAGGCGATAGTGCGGGCATGCAATCTGAGTCGCCACACCATGCGAAACATCCGCCAAAATCTTTTCTTGGCATTCACTTACAACGTACTAGCACTGCCGATTGCGGCCGGCTTGCTCTATCCAATCTCCGGACTGTTATTGCAACCCTGGATTGCCAGTGCGGCAATGAGCGCCAGCTCCGTTTCCGTGATAATCAATGCTTTACGGTTACGTACGCTCAAGCTCTAACACTATGAATGATGCCGAGTCGTGAACCGCAGTCATGGCCACGGAGCGAAGGCACTATTCATTTTTTTCTTGTATGAAAGTATCTATCCACGTTGCGTGAGCAGCGCCAATAGGTGAGCCTCCCAACAAGGCGTTCTTCACGTAGTCAAACTAGACGACAATGACATCCTGGTTCAATCAGCCTGGCATCACAAGGACATTACGGCTCGTGCATTCTGCGCTCATTTGCTGATAAAAGACTTGCCCCTCTCCTTTCTTTCATTGTTCTCCGCTGATCGCTAATGTCAATTTATTCGCTTTTGTAATTTCATCCTTCGAGCCGGCCCCGAACACTTTAAACTCAACCATCACCACCGCCCTGATTACAGCCCCTGCCGCATGATGCACTTCGGTGTGATCGGCGTTTGCTTGCGTTTGGGAGGGCTCATTGATCAGCTTCTGCTGTTACAAGATTGGCTTGTTATGCGGTTCGAACTAGATTCTTGATCAACGGCTCAACCCTGTGGCTGTCTCTAAGTGAGAGATGGTGACTCAGACCTGTCGAAAGAAAGGAACCATTACCATGCGCTTCGAATCGAAGAAAAAGTTGGCAGCGTACTTACGGGGGAACCCGGGCCTGAGGACGCTTGTACTCGAGAAGTGCCCTGACCTAACGAGCCTGCCGGACCTGCCGAGCGCGTTGACCTACCTGAGGGTCGACAACTGCACTAGCCTTACGAGCCTGCCCGACCTGCCGAGCACGTTGACCTCTCTGCTGGTCAAGAACTGCCCTGGTCTTACGTGCCTGCCCGAACTGCCAAGCACGTTGACCTATCTGCTTGTCGACAACTGCCCTGGTCTTACGTGCCTGCCCTCGCTGCCGAGCGCGCTCACCTCCGGGCGGCTCGACGACTGCCCTGGCCTTATGTGCCTACCCGCGCTGCCAAGCACGTTGACCGATCTGCGGGTCTACTGCTGCGCTGGCCTTACGTGCCTGCCCTCGCTGCCGAGCACGTTGACCTATCTGCTTGTCGACAACTGCCCTGGCCTTACGTGCCTGCCCTCGCTGCCGAGCACGTTGACCGATCTGCTGGTCAAGAACGTCCCTGGTCTTACGAGTCTGCCCTCGCTGCCGAGCACGTCGACCTACCTGCGGGTCGACAACTGCTCTGGCCTTACGTGCCTGCCCTCGCTGCCGAGCAGGCTGAGCGCTCTGCTGGTAAACAACTGCCCTGGCCTTACGTGCCTGCCCTCGCTGCCGAGCGCGCTGACCTCTATGCGGGTCTCCGACTGCCATGGACTGACGAGCCTGCCCTCTCTGCCGAGCACGTTGACCGATCTGCTTGTCTCGATCTGCCCTGGCCTGACGTGTCTTCCCGCTCTGCCGAGCACGTTGACCTATCTGCTTGTGGACAACTGCCCTGGCCTAACGTGCCATGGTCTGAGAGTGGGGAAGCTTACCATCGAGATCAGGTAAAAAACACATATCCCATTGAACCAGTCCGGTTTAAGCATTTGGACTTGAGCCGGTCACACGCTCGAAAATATCCAATGGGGGAGTCCACTCCTGGTATCACCATCGCGGTTCGCGCAAGGGTGCGAGTTGAAAATAGCCACCACGGCACCCCGGTTTACAGAGGCTGGCACCGGAGAATGAGGCTGTAGCGCCTTTGACTAGCTGCATTAACAGAGCTGAAGCTCCTCTGCCCCCAGCGCGTACTTGCCATGAATTGAACCCGAGAACGTCCGTCAATTAGCCTCTCCACGTATCTTTGCTTACACTAACCACGAGTCGCTCCACCAACACCAGCCATCTGTAATTCCAGCCGAATTTTCTCTAGCCTGAGCAGGTTCGGTTTTGATTATCCATACTGATTGCTCAGTAAGCGATTCGAAGATTTTGAGCCGGTACAAGACAGCTCGGACGCTGTAACTCTGCCATTGCGGTCTCCCAACTCCAATTGCAAAGTTTCACCACCATAGCCACAACGCACTTGCCTCGCGGCAGGGAGCGGTCAAACAGTGCCAATCGGCTCTTATATGCCGGTTTCGGACACTTGCTCCATGCGAGCATTCCGGAATTGTGTCGCGGTCACTCTCCGCAGGGGCAAGCGCACATCATTTTTCGTTTAAGTCAACTGGCTGCCGTTCGACCACGAACGGTTGCCGCTTCGATACACCGCGCCTTGAGCGCACGCGGAAACGAAGCTTCCGCAATCGCAACAAGAGAGAGAAGTGAGACATGAACACCTGGATTATCCTGACAGCCGCAGTTGCTGTCATCGGGGGTTTGGCCGGAACCCTCTACCTGCGCAAGCGTGCGCAGATCATGGCCAAGTACAAGCGTCGACCGACTGTCGATCCCGTGCCCGCTCCCGTGGTGACTCCCGGTACGACCGGCGTAGCGACCAGGGACTTCGAAGGCAAGGTTGCCATCGTCACCGGTGGCGGTACCGGTCTCGGTCGCTGCATCGCCCTGGGGCTGGCCCGCCGTGGAGCCAAAGTCGTCGTGGCCAGCCGCAAGATCGAAAATCTGCAGACAGTCGCAGACGAAATCACCGCAGCCGGTGGCGAAGCGATGCCTTACGCCTTCGACGTACGAAACTACAACGAGGTCGAAGCGCTTCTGGCCAAGACCAAGGAGAAGTTCGGGCGAGTTGACATTCTGGTCAACAACGCGGCTGGCAACTTCTACATTCCTGCTGAGAATCTGACGCCAAACGGCTGGAACGCCGTTGTCGGCATCGTACTCAACGGCACATGGTACTGCTCACACGTCGTCGGCAACGAAATGATCAAGCAACGCAACGGCCAAATCTTGAACATCGTCGCCAACTACGCCTGGAGCGGTCAGCCCGGTGTGGTGCACTCGTGCTCAGCCAAGGCCGGCGTGCTGGCTATGACGCGCACCCTTGCGGTGGAGTGGGGTGGCTACGGGCTGCGGGTCAACGCTTTCGCCCCCGGGGCAATGGTCACCGACAACGCGTCGGCGAACCTGAAGTACGACTCGCCCAACGCTCAGGAAATGATCAAGAAGATCATTCCGGTCGGTCGGCTCACCTCGCCAGAGGAGATGGCTGAGACGGCTCTGTTCATGATGTCTCCCACAGCGGCCTACATGAACGGCGAAGTGCTCACCGCAGATGGTGGAGCGTGGTTGCCGCGCGGCTGGATGGACCTGGTCGACAAGGACGGCAAGCCGAAGTAACCCCGAAGCACGGGATTCACAATCCCGTGCCGATTACCGGAAAGAGCGAATGAACCTGGACGCGTAAAAGTCCATTTCATTCGCCTTTCCATCTTTTTCCCTCTCTTTTCGTCCTTTTTCGCACTTTTCTCGACCCGGAGTTTCCAAGTTGTCCGTATTGATAATTTTCCAGCCCGAAAAAGTATCGACACTGACAACCCGAAAACCAGCGCCGGGTTTATGCGCCCTGGAAGGACTTAGATAACTACGGACACCACTTGATAACCGCCTCGTCCGTCACCGCGCTCAATATCTAACTATCACGCCTCGCGCAAGGCTCCTGAAAACCCTGTAAAACCGTTATCTATCAGATAAAACTCACGAACATGCACTTTGCATATAGAGCGCACTCTTCAGCGGCAATTCTAAAGTAACGGCCGTTCTTACTTCCCTTTCCAAATAGGTCTTCGCGCTTCCAGCACGATTCCACTCACTAAACCCTGGTCTACCTGCATTAGCAACGCAGAACAGGAGTCAACACACATGTTTTGGAGAACCCCGAGCGCCTCGCGCGCTGCTGAACCAACATCAAACGAGTCCGCTGTAACGCCGAGAATTCCGGACGAGTACGCGGATCTGTGGGATCGTCTCTCAAGGTTCGAGATCGACGACCCCGACGCAGAATTCCCACTGTCAAAACGACTGGCTCAGGAGCAAGCATGGAAGCTTGACTATGCGCTGCGTGTGGTGGAGGAATATCGGCGCTTCATGTTCTTGTGCATGATCTCAGAGAAGATGTGCACCCCTTCCCTGGCGGTGGATGAGGCATGGCACCTCCACCTGATTTACACCAAGTCATATTGGGAAGGTCTCTGTCTGCGCACCCTCGGTCGGCTGATTCACCACGAGCCCGCCCAAGGCGGCACGGCTGATGAAGCCAAGTTTGAGGAGTTGTACATCACGACTCTGGAACTGTACTCGCGCGTCTTTGGTGACCCCCCGGAAGACATTTGGGGACGAAACAAGGGCAGGCGTCGCAAACCCGCAGCGTGTGCCGCAATCAGAACAAAGCTATCTCCCGGTCCCCCTCCGGAAAACGAAAACGAGCTACTGCGTCAAATCGAGGCAGCGGCAAAGCGTCTCAAGCAGTTCGGTTCTTAAACTCATCCGCGTCTGGACCCGCAACAACACCGGAGAATCAAAAGGGTATGTCCCTCAAAACCGTATTGGGTAACTTTCTGGCAGTAGCAGCCGCCGTGCTCTTCCTCGCAAGCAGCGCGGATGCAGCCACGCCCTACAGGCCTTCATTCGACAAAGACAAGACTGTATATACCGACCCGGCGGCAGGCAGCAACGCAGCCCTGCCAGTGGACTTTAACGGTCTGTCCGACGATTTGGAGGCGGCGGGCAAGAAGCACAACGTCACCTACTACTTCGTCTTCATCGAAGAGACTGACGAAAACTTTGATACCAAAACCAACTTCGCGCTTCCCGTGCTCAAACAAATTCTCAACCGTTGGTGGAGCGAGCCCGGATTTGATCGCGATCGTCATGTGCTGATTGTGCACGTGCGCAAGAAGGGCACTAAATTCGGTGGCAAAACCGCAGTAGAAGCGGGTCCAGCGCTGAAGAAAATGGGGCTGACCGGCTCTCGATTCGACCAGCGCAACGGACCAGTCATGACCGCCGTCTTCGACCACATGCGCAACAGCACGCCAAGCCACCGCAAGTTCGTGTTGGCAATCTGCGAGAATTGCAATGACGACCTGACCAAGTACATCGCCTCGCAAACACCTCCGCAGCAGAGTAACCCACCATCCAGGGCCGCACCGCAACGTCCGATTTCACAGCCGAGCAGCCGCAACGCACCGGATCTCGGCGTCCTATACCTGATCACGTTCGTGATGGTTGCAGGTGTCGGACTGGTCTTCTGGCTGGTAATTGCCGGCAAGCATGCAGAAGCTCGCAAGGAACTGCGCAGTCGAATCAGCAAACGCGGACAGGAACTTCACAACGCTTCGATGGAGCTGATCGATTTCGTAAACACGCTCAAACCCGGAGCTCGCCCCGGCGATGCACAGGTGTTCACGGGAGAGACCGCCGCGGCACAGTCGAACATCGCCTCAAAGGTCACTGATGTTCGCGTAGCCATTGCGCTACTTGGACATTCCGTTGACTCAGCAGCAGCAGTCGACAACTGGTTTGTGCTCGATGTGACCCGCCGGAAGCTGGATGGATACGTCGCAGTAACATCGGCACTCGACGGCAAGAGCACCAAGTTTCCGCTCGGTTCGCAGCACTCCATCAGCGCCCTGACGCAAGCCCTCAGCCTCGATTCGCTCAAGGCCGCACGAGACAATCTTAATGCGCGGATGGCGGAAGCAGCAACTTATGCGAATGCAATCCAAGCACGTGTCGACCTCAAAGCGCGTTACCTACAAGCAGAACTGCCGCTCGGGCTGCTCGCAGCGGAAGACGCGAAACTCGACAAGACTGCCACGACGCTAAGCTCAGCATTAAGCACGGACCCGCTGAAGGCGCTCTGGGAGCAACGCCTCGCGTTCGAGCAACTCGGGCGATTCAACGCACAACTTGAAGCAGGGCTGCGCACCAAGGCACAACATTCCGCCCTTGAGGCCACCTTGACACAAATACGCACAGTGGCCGCTGCTGCCCGCCGAGTGAAGCTGGAGATGCATTATCCGGGCAAGCTTATCGGCACCGCAGACGTGACGCCGCGTACAGTGGAGGTAATCTACCACAGTGAAGAAAACCCGGAGGCCTGGCTGCAACGTGCTTCCGAGCGCCTGACCGAGTCGCGCGCCGCTCTGTCCGAGGGCAAACCTATTATCGCCGAGGAACTGGCAAGCAATGCCAATACATTGGTAGTGCAGTTCTCCACCGAACTGAAAGCGCTCAACAATGCGCGACTGACGGTCAAGCGCGAGGTGCCTGCAGCGGAAACTGCAATCGAACATCTCAAAGACCTAATCGACCAGGCGAGGCAGCGCGTCGATTCCACCGAGCCACTCTATCCGCATGAAGCGGACGCAATCGCTGAGGCCCGAGCGCTCGTCACTGCAGCCACCCTCGCTCACGCCGAGGCAATTTGCGCGCTGAACAACTGCGCGGAACAGTTCATGGACCAGCGCTTTGGATTGGCTAAGACCAGTCTGGAGAGTTGCAAGCCTGCTTTCGAGCGCTGCACAGGAGCGTTGAGCGAACTGAAGCAGCTGGTGGATCAGCTGGAGCGATTCAAGGAACACGCCACGCAAACCTCCTCGACCGCCGAACACATCCAGGCACAACTGGCAGTAGAGCTACCCAAGGGCACCACGGACGCCACCAGGGATTTACGCGCAACGGCAGCGACCTCGTTGGCCGCATTGACCGAGGTCATGGCGACACAACCCGTCAACTGGCGCGTTGCCGCAGGCCACGCACAGGCAGTGGATCAGGCGCTGGTGAACCTGGGCGAAGGATTGAAGGCCGACAAGAAGAGCTACGGCGAGGCCATGGAAAAAGTCGAAAAGGCCCGCAAGCTTGGCTGCCCGTCCTCGAAGCGCAGCAGTGCGCAGGACGCCGCCGACTCCGGGAACTATAACTCGGTCGACGGTTTCCTTCTCGGCTACCTGGCCGGCACCTACTCCTCCAGCAGCAGCAGCAGTTCCAGCAGCAGTTCCAGCAGCAGTTCCAGCAGCAGTGGCAGCAGTTGCAGCAGTGGCAGCAGCAGTTCCGGCAGCAGCTGCAGCTCGAGTAGCGGCAGCAGCTGTGGCAGCAGCTGTGGCGGCGGCGGGTGCGGCGGCTCCTAGTTGCTGTAGGCGCTTAACGGTAGACAAATCCGCTTGCGGCGGTAAATGCGCCGGACGAAGCTACACTTCTACTGATGAAGGTCCGCCAAGGCGAACCTTCAAACTACGTTCCGGGGCGCAGGACAACGGTGTTCTGCGCCCCTATCAACCTTCTTTGAAAGAAAGGTCAATTCTCATGAGCATCGAAAGTTACGATCCAACAGAATTCAGCTCCCCGGAAGAGGCAGCTCAAAACCAAGCCGCCATGGAACAAGAGTTCGGCAAGCCGCGCCAGGCACATCCCCGCGGAGAAGTCGGCAGCCGAGTCAACCAACTGCACTTCGAGCAGGAAGCGGCCATGCGCGATGAATTTGGCTGGCACGGAACGACTCGCGCGCAGCTGCGCCGAAAATGGGGGCTGGATTGACGATGACAGCCGCTGATACGGCCTAGCGTTGATGCAGAGTAAGCAACGAATCTCCGGTAGCCAATGCCTCCCGGAGATTCTTGCTTAACTTCGTACTACTATATGTTATGGTTGTGAGAACACTGTCGGGCTCGCGTCGGCCAAATTACCGACATATCCGCTTACTGCCCGATACTATCTGAAAAAGATCAGCCGTTTTACGTAAGCAATCGCCAGTGGTTTGGTCTATCAACGCTTACAAAGCCTGATACACTGAAGATGTGTCTTAAAGAAGTTGCCCTACGTTGCCCGGGTGCCTCCGCAAGATAATTGGGCAATACTGCGACTCTTTTGACTTGGCATTTAATTAAAAATCGGCTGTAGCGCAGGCACTTCACAAATTAGTGCCATGCCAGGTTGCAACCGGAACCAAGTTGGAGAGGATTTCTCACCTATGCATTTTGCGTCGCAAGAATCAGAAAACACCCCACCGGGACCCGTTAGAGAAGGTAAGCGATTGACTTTAGAGCAACTCATCAATGAGGTTGCACTTGAAGATTCTGCAGAAACTGCAGAGCCACAGCAAACCGTTGCAACCAGGGTAGAGCCGCTGCAGCCGCAGCCTCAAAGAAAACCGGCACCCGAGAATTCGAATCAACCAACCGAAGCATTCGTCCCTTTGCGCTCAAAACTGCAACTGCCGCGCTCTTCCCTGGGATACCAGGCACCTTCAAACCGAGAGCCTAAGAGACTCTTCAACAGCTCGTTAAATTTCAAAGGCACCATCGGGGCATCGAAACCAGTGGATCAGATCACGAACATAGAACCTGCAACCGTCCCTTCGAGCGAGCCAATCCAGCAGCAGCCAATTGAAGAAGCCGCGGAAATCGCGCTCAATCCGCAAGAACTTCTCGAAAGCATGCTGGAATCTCCTCATGAGGATAACGTCTTCGAAAACTTGAAACGTTTTCTCAGCGAGTTCGCCCACAGACCTCTGATTGAAAGTGAATCAGGGGTAGTGGCATTCGTCGCCAGAGAAGAAACGGACAGGCATATCCGAGTCTTTGTAGGCAGTATGCAAGATTTTTGCCTCATGAGTGGCGATGGAGACTCGATTGAAGGACAGCTAACTATCGACGAAGTTTTCGAGTACGATGAAGAAGAGAACCAACCGCTGATGATCATTCGCAAGACGTCGCAGCAGTTGGCGCCCAGCATTGCAGGACGAAAGACATTCCTGGTGCTGGAGTTTAAGGGATTTGAGAACGGACCGGGTGCCGCAACCCATACTGTCAAGAAGGAATGGCACTAGCCATCTACGCCGATATCTAGTAGACGACTGGAAAGCAAATGGAGCGAGCGAAGTCGGATTGGTGTCCGTCTTCATTCTCGCTCCATTACAGGTCGAAGCACAGCTCGAGCGGCGGTTTTCCGCCGCAAAGAGCGGAGCGAGGCTATCTTCGCGCGGAGGTAACGAGGCTTGCCGAGGAACCGGAGCGCACAGCAGCGGATCGCCTGTCGCTACGGACTCTTACGAGGCCCGTTGCTCGAGGTGCGCCACAAACGAGCGGCACACCTGGCGGTAGCTGTCGGTTCGCTCCTCCGCGGGCACCAGCTCGTAGAGGAACTGCCAGCGGGTCTTCTTCGGTCCGCTCACAGCCCCCACCTGCAGCACCTTATCGCGATACCGGTGGAACTCTGCCAGCACCTCCGGCGGCAGGTCGCTCATGCGAGTCTCCGCGGTGCCGTCCATCACGCGACGCATCGCGTAGGTGTAGCTCAGCTTGCCGCGAATCATCTCGCCGACATAGCGCGTGAACTTGAACTTGACGCGCCTGCCGCTCGCGAAGCGGACGACGAAACCTTCCTTGTTGATGATGCTCAAATCCGCCATTAACGCGGTGAGGTCGGCGATCGAATTGCCTTCCCAGCGCTGCGTAACGGGAATTTCGAGCCGCTGCCCCAGGTCCGCGAGCTGGTCGTAATCCAGGTCCTGATAGGTGCGCCGACTGAAAGCGCCGATGAGCACGAACTTGGCGGCGCCGGCGTAATCGGTGTGCACCTTGGTATTCGGGTGAATCACCTCGCACAGAACAGTCAACCCCTTCGGCATCCGCTTGAGCCAGCGCGCCTTGTAAGGCTGCAGCATCTCGTTGCCCAACTTTGACGTCGGGCTGGAGAAGTAACCACGGGTGGTGAGGTGTAAATCACCTTCATACTCGAAGATGATGCCCAGATGCCCGTCTTCCTTGACGGTTGCGACAAACGGCTCATCCGGCAGATCGCGGGTTTCGTCGTTCTCACCATCGTTGAAGAACTTCGGAAACGGCAGTGCGACGAGCCGACCCGTAAGGCGGTCGAACACGATACCGCGGCACAACCGCATCGGAGCCGTCCACCCGTTGTGGTGGTGGTGCAGCGTCACGTGTGCGGTGTTGGTGTAGTTCAACCCGAGCAACGGCAGCGTCGGGTGAAAGTTAGCATGAATCAGACTCCGCGCAAGCGGCATCCCGGTGTCCTGCCTGTAATCCAGACTCCGCGCGAAGACGCCTTGATTGGCGTCCTCACGAACCCAGTTACGAAAGGCGTCGTTGTCCGTGACGCCATCTGCTGCCAGTCGCTTCACCAGCGAACGAAGGAGCCCCACGGCTTCTCGAGTTTGCAAATTTGTTCTCCATTCCGCCGCAGCCGGCGGGCTCAATTGAGCAAGATGAGTAATCGGCAAACACCAATGCGCGGAAGCCACGCTAGACCGCTCATTGGTGTTGCCGGACGAGAACTACTCAAAAGCGCTGTTCACGACGACTCAGTCGAAACTACCGTCGCCAGGTCGAAGCGGTCCAGACCGTCGATGACCATCGCCGCCGACGAGTGATCGGCTACAGGACGAGAACGACAGTCAGAGACGACTAGTCGAGGTCGAAACCGTCGAAGCCGCCACCATCGAACAGGTCACCGACGTCGGGAACGTCGATGCCGTCTCCCCCGAACAGCTGTCCGAGTCCGACGATCAAGCTCGCCACCAGGTACAGCGCACACACCACAGGAGCGAACAAGATGATCACGAAGTTGGTGAGCACCGGATGCCGACGCTTCCGGCCGCGCCCGCGGCGAGTGCGCCGCTCGCGGTGCCAGCTCACCATCCACAGTGTCAGTACCGAGGAGAGCACCCAGATTGCGGGCACCCAGAACATCCAGCCCAGCCCCCTCCAGACGCCGAAGATATTGCGGCAGCGCCGTTCCCTGGTTAGGTCGTCCGCGTTGCCGTAACTACCGTCGGGTCCAGCCGACCGCACGATCAGGACTGCTTCGAAGTAGTCTTGCGACATCTCTACGCGCAGATAGTTGCCCCACGGGTCGGCTTCCGTCAGCCCTTCGTGCTTGATGAACGCGCCGCGATCCTCCGGCTGCAACTTGTTGGCCCACTTCTGGACCAGCTCGTCGGCAACCTTCAGCTTGCGGTTGGTTTCCTCAACCTCTTGCGGGGTCGGTCCCGCGAACGGATTCAACTTGTTGACGTAACCGCACCCGCTGGCGAAAAGCACCAGCGCAAGCGCCGCGACAGAAAACAAACGCGTCATTCAGTAACTCCTGAAATTTGAGGTAAGGAAAAGCACATGGCGCGAGCCATCGGCGCAATGTGCTAAGAGGACTTGCGCGAAACTTACGCACGCGACTTTTGGCCGGTTTTGTGCACTATCACTTCCCGACCGAGTCAGCGCTGACACCGGGAGCGATTCTCCAGCCCTTGCTCGCTAAGCAAAGTGAGGGTCTGCGAAGCCCGGGCGCCTGTTTGTTCAAACGGCCAGCCCTAATGGGGTCCGGGACCTCCAATGCCGCAAAGACAATTGCCGCACAGCTCTTCGCAGTGGGTAGCAAGCCTTAAAGGGCTGATACAAAGTCGTCGAGAAGAGATACCGAACGGAAAGGAAAACGGAAAGGACACATCGAGTATAAGAAGCTCAAAGAGGCGGATTCGCTGTATGTATCACAGCTTTGATTGGACGTAGCTAATAGTTAGCGCAAGCAACTGAGCGTATCGCGATCGATAATCGTCGAAATCAATCCTATTTCATTCTATAGTAGAAAAGCGAAGATGAGAGGGAGACCATGGAGCAAAGCCACGATCCCCCAGAACTCAGGCTAATAACTCGTAACTATTGGCCAATCAGCCTGAATCAGGCCGGCTGTTCGAGAATCCAGTCGATAGCTTCGACCACTGACGGGAACACCAAAGTGCCGTCGGGCAAGAGTTTGCGCTCATTCTCCGAATCATGGCCAGTGAGCACGAAAATCCCGACGGCACCAGCATTGATACCACACTCAATGTCAGTGACACGATCGCCGATCATGTAGGACTTGCGCGGGTCAACATTCATCTCGGCCGCAGCCTCCAGAAGCATTGCAGGCTGAGGCTTCCGACACTTGCACTTTGCCTTCGTCAGGTGCGGGCAGAACTTAATCACATCCGGCTGTGCCTTTGGACCGAGCTGTTTTTTCATCTCGGCATGAATTGCAGCCAGCGCCTCCCGAGTGAGCGGATGGCTCGGCCATGCGATCTTGCCGTCGATGTCTTCCCCGAGTCCGCCCTGATTCGTAATGACGCCGTACTTCTTTCCGGCGGCCTTGAGCTTCTCGAACGCCTCCTTCACGCCGCGAAGCAATCGGAAGTTCGCCGGCCCGTCAACGTTAATGCCCTCGTTCATGACGCCGTCACGGTCGCTGAACACGCCTCCGCAAAGCTCGACCGCTGCATCAGCAGTGCTCAAGCCCTCAATCTGTGAAAGGTCCTTGGTGAGTTCAATCCCACACCCCTCGTCTGCACTTTTCATTTCTCGTCTCCACAGGATTTTTAGAGTTGCAATCGAGCAAAACCATTGCAACAAGAAGGGGAAAGAGCGCGGCTCCGTGCACAATCCTCTTCAGTACGGCTCGCCACGACAGTGCGAATCAGCCACCGGTGCCCACCTGCAACCCCAATCGATTCGGGATTTGACAACGCAGTTCTGGTCCGGTGCTGATAGCTGGTAGTTTTGCCTGGAAACAAATGGTTTTGGATACGCGACTAGTCTCCCCCATCGCTCGGGGCTTTTTCCCGAGTTGCCAGCTTCAGCCTCTGATTAACCCTCGTCAATCCAACGGGTCCGGAAGCAGTCAGCGACGAGCTTCCACTCGCAAATACTCGGCCCGGCCTTTCTTTGCGGTGACGTATAAACAGATTGTTCGACCTCCACTTGGGCATTCCCGGGGAGAATCCAAGTGCTTTTGATGTCGCGGAGTTTGCACAGGCAAGCCATGCCGCTGTCAAGACATACACTCAACCTGTGACAAGCTCTGCTAGCCGTATTTGCATAAAACGTACGCCATATAGGGCGGGCGCAGAGTCCATACCGCTGCAGAAGCGTGCAGAGACAATTCAGGGAATGCCGCAAGGGTCACTGCGTGTTGAGACCGGCGCAACAAGTAAGGTAGTTTGCAAGCCTAATCTTTTCTCTTCCGACGGGAACCTTACTGCAACCCACCGAAAACCTTCGAATATCGGAGCCTTTATATGACTCTCAAGAACAAAGTTCTGTTCATTACTGGTGCTTCCCGTGGCATCGGGCTGGCGATCGCATTGAAAGCGGCTCGCGACGGTGCTCGCGTCGTGATCGCAGCGAAGACCGCTACGGCCAACGACAAACTACCAGGCACCATTTTCACCGCCGCTGAAGAAATCAAAGCGGCAGGGGGCGAAGCTCTGGCAGTGCAGTGCGACGTGCGCGACGAAGAGCAAATCAAAGCGGCAATTGCCAAAGCCGTGGAAACTTTCGGCGGGATCGATATCGTCGTCAACAACGCCGGCGCGATCCAGCTCACCGGCACCGAACACACCGAGATGAAGCGCTTCGACTTGATGCAGGCGGTCAACGCTCGCGCCGTCTACATGACGGTGAAGCATGCCCTGCCCTACCTCAAGAAGAGCGCCAACGCTCACGTCTTGAACCTCTCACCGCCGCTCAACCTCGATCCCGACTGGCTGGCACCGCATCTGGCATACACGCTGTCCAAGTACGGAATGAGCCTCTGTACGATGGGCATGGCGGCTGAGTTCAAGAAAGCCCGCATCGCGGTGAATTCGCTCTGGCCCGAAACTGCAATCGACACGTCTGCCATCCGCAATTTGCTCGGTGGTCAGGAGTCGGTGCAGGCATCGCGCAAACCCGAGATCGTCGCCGATGCGGCCTACTGGATCTTCAACCAGCCGTCGGATACCTGCACCGGCAATTTCTTCATCGACTCCGCGGTATTGACCGCAGCCGGTGAAACGGATTTGACCAAGTATGCAATCGATCCGACTGCCACGCTGCTGCCCGACTTCTTCCTCGGCAAGCCACCCAAGAGCCTGCCTGCGGTCAGAGCAACTACGCCGACAACCGACCAGACGCCGGGCGGTTCGTCCGCTAGCACCAGTGCAGTCACGGCTGTCGTCACGCCTGCGGGCGGTTCGTCCACGGCTGCCGCAACCGATGCAATCACCCCCGTGGCAGTCCCGACGACGACACCAACAGTAGTGTCGACACCGGCATACACGGCATTCAAGCTGGACGTCAGCAATCACGTTGCGACGTTGGTCTTTACCAACGCCAAACGCTCCAACGCCATGGGACCGGCTTTCTGGGCGGAGTTCCCGAAAGCGATCAAGCAACTGAGCAGCGGCGGTGACACACGGGCGCTGGTAATCTACGGCGAAGGCGACCACTTCTCCGCCGGCATCGACCTGTCCATGTTCGGCGGGATCGCCCGACTAGATCTCACTTCGGCCGAAACCAGAGCGAAGCTTCTGCAAATCATCACCGATATGCAGGATGCTTTCACTGCCGTCGAGCGAGCGCCATTTCCCGTCATCGCCGCCATCCATGGTGCCTGCCTAGGAGCCGCTCTCGACCTTGCCGCAGCTTGCGATGTTCGCTATGCCAACAGCACGGCAACGTTCGCAATCGAAGAAATCAACCTCGGCATCATGCCGGACCTCGGCAGCTTGCAGCGCCTCCCGCTGGTAATGCCCGCGGGTCTGGTGCGTGAGATGGCATTCACTGGAATGCGCATTGACGGACAGCGCGCCCACTCCGTCGGTCTGGTGACAGCGATCCACACGCTCAAGGACGACCTGGTCAAGGCTGCACTGCAGACCGCTCAGGTCATCGCAGACAAGTCACAGAAGGCGGTTGCCTCCAGCAAGAAGTCTCTGAACTATGGTCTCGACCATGGTGTCGAGGAAGCGCTGCGTCTGACGGCCAACCTGCAGGTCGAAGTGATTGACCCTGCTGAAATCATGGGCGCGATGGCAAAGCGGAAGCCCGCCAAGTAACGCCACAACGATGAACCCGACATTGCGGTCCTGCCGCAGTGTCGGGAGCTCGTCGCCGCATTCTCCTGAGTAACATCGTCCGGCGGCTGCATTGACTGCCTGTAAACTGCTGACGCCCAACTTACGGAAAAAGAAATGGCAAACAAACATCACGTTCCCCTGGATCGTCGCCACATCGTCGCGATGGGTGGCGGTTTTACCAATCCTCTGGTTTTGGACTATGTGCTGACGCTGAGCGGCAAGCCAAACCCGAAGCTGTTGTTCATCAACACGGCGACTGGTGATTCGGCCGATTCGCTTTTGCGCAATTACACTAAGGTGGCAGCGCTCAAGTGCACCCCCGCTCACCTTGCGCTTTTCGCGCGGACTCCGCCGGATCTCGAGGCGCTCATTTTCAGCCAGGACGTCATCTTCGTCGGTGGCGGAAACACCAAGAGCATGTTGGCTGTATGGCGCGAATACGGGCTTGACCACATTCTTAAGGAAGCCTGGAAGCGCGGCATTGTACTTTCGGGATCCAGTGCCGGCGGAATTTGCTGGTTCGAGAGCTGCTGCACGGATTCGTTCGCGGAAGCGTATACGGCGCTGCCGGCCCTGGGTTTCCTGAAGGGAAGCTGCTGTCCGCACTACGATGGTGAACCGGGCCGTCCCGAGACGTTCCACGGACTGATCGAAGCCGGGCTGCTTGGTGACGGATACGCCGTTGACGAAGGTGTCGGACTGCATTTCGTCAATCGCAAACTGGTCGAGGTTGTGACCGCCAAAGCTGGCTCGACGGCATATCGGGTCAAGCGCAAAGGCAGCAAGATCCTCGACAAGCCTTATTCGGCCAAGCTTCTGTCTTAGGCAGCTTCGTTCGCGATGATACGCCAGCTTCGAGGAGCAAAAGCCGTGCGGGCCGGAATCATATTTCCGGCCGCACGGCTTTTGTATTTGTTCCGATCGCAGAGTAACTCCGCACTGCAAACCTACCGTCGCAATGTCTTGAAATTTGCACAGGCATTACACTATCTCATATAGTGATAAGCCCCACAAGTAAGGCGTTCGAGGAGCACCATTTGCGGTGTCGTGAAAATGTCAAAGTTGTCTGCATGTTCGGAATTTTCTGCCGATGGTTTAGCTTCGCGGAGCGCGTAGCTTCGGGACTTAGCGAGGAAGGCAAAAACCGAGCCGCAGCAAGCATTTGCGGCATCAACGCTCATTCCTCAATTTTCGGGCGAGATCTCCTTCAACCAGTGCATTTATCAATGCAAGATTTTCCCGGGAAAATCTTGCATTGACATTTTTTCGCTCTAGGGGGAGCGGGCCCCAGATTTAATCTTTTGCGTTGAACCCTTGGCGGCCATTTTCCGTATACACAGTAGTGAACAACATTCGGAGGTTTGACTATGAATACGCAAGCATCAAAGTCATCCGTTTCCAGCTGCTGGGTGACTTCAGCTATTCGGCGGTTTCTCGTGACTATTGTCGAAGGCGCGATTTTCGCGACACGTGATCTTTTGTCTATTGGATCTCGATCTTCCATCGATAGCGCTCTGTCCAGAATGGTTGCTTCCGGCCGGATTGTCCGTCTTGCCTCCGGATTGTTTATGAAACCCAAGGCGAGCGATCCAGATTGGAGACCGCCTACCGAAACTATTGTTCAGTCCAAGCTTCTGGTGTTTCGACGTATCGGAGTTGCAGTTTCTGAAACGCCGGTGAAGGCGCAAGACGACACCCCGGCTTTACCGGGTGATCAAACTGTGACTTACGAGATCAGCGGCAATAGAAGCAGGTTTCGACTATTCAACGGCATCTTTGTCCAAGTCAGATCAATGGCAAATCGCAAACTTGATCTTGCGCAATGCGATCTCGGAACGAAACTGAAGACACTTTGGCAGTCGGCGGATCGCATATGCGAGGATTCAGTTCGTGCATTCCTAAGTGGTCTTGGGCGAGAAGAGAAATCTGACATAAAGGTGCTTCTGGCGTTGTTACCGCATCATTTGTCCGACTTGTTAGGTGCCCCATGGAACCATAAGACTGTAGTCATCCCGATTTCGAGTATTTCGGATCGCTCCAGGCTTGAATGGTTCAGTTTGAACGCCATCAGTCAAAGCCGCTCTCTGCGCTCAATGAAACACCCTCCGCCGCCTTTCGAATTAAATTTCTGAGACACACCGCTTACCGCAAACTCTTAGGTTCACTGGACATTCCTTCGGGGTCACTCCCGAGACACGAAAAAAGTTTGCGTTTGTGGCAGTTTTCCGGTAAGGCAGGCGGCGCTGAGACTTCTGTTATTGAGCAGGGAGGCGAAGCAAAGAAGCCCCCCCCCTTCGTCAATAAGGGAGTAGTTGCGCTCGAGGAGCACCACAATTGGTGCCAACGCGCCAGGCGTCGGCACTATCAACTACTAACGCTGCGCATTGCTATAACCAGTAGTAGCAATGGCTAAAATGGGAAGAGAAGCCGCCAAGGCGACTTCTCTCCCTGAGTTACTACGTCACAGCATCAACTCGTTACCGCAACTGACGCAGGATCGGAATGGTCGGGTCGTCGTTCGAGTTCAGCTCCTGAAGCCGCGAGGCGTCGACAGGCGTGCTGAGTGCAGCGGGCAGCTCGGTCTTTTCGAGCGTACCGTCCGCCTTGTAGTAGTCGACCGACTGAACGTCCTTGCCGCGCATGTTGACCACGCGCCAGGCACCGCCGGCCAGCGACTCTTTCACGCTGGAGAGCTGGTAACGGGCAATGCCCGAAATCCAGGTCTGCGTGTAGAGTTCGACACCCTTGTCGTCGAGCACGGTCACAGTCATGACTGTGCCGTTATAGCTGCGACGAAGCGATTTGCCGCCGGGAGCGAAGTAGAGGCTGGTACCGCGGCCGGTTTCACCGGACTTGCGTTCGCTGCCGTACCACTTGGTGCCGTCCTTGCGGTAGGTGACATCGCTGAAGCCGTTCTTGTCGAACAGCTCACGCTCCTTGCGAAGCTTACCGTTCGGGTAGTACTCCTTAAGCAGCGTATGCCCGTCCTTCTTGCGGACGGCTTCGCTCTCAAGAGACCCGTCGAAGTGCCACTTCTTGCGTGACGTCATCGACCGGCCCGTGGCGTCGTACTCGATGTGCTCCTTCTGCTGGCCGTTGCCCCACACTTCGTGGGAGGACTCCTGCGTACCATCCTTGCGGAACACGTCGCGCAGCACGCGGCCGTCGCGATAGTGAATCACTTTCGACTTGAGCACTCCGTCCTTGTCGGTAACGGTGACCCGCTTCGTTTCGAGCAGGCCGTGCCCCTTCTCCTCGACGTAGGTGAAGCCGGCAACGCGGTCTTCAGCCGAAGCAGAGGCGGTAAATCCGAGGGCGAGCGCGAAGGCCGCGATTCCTGCGGCCAGAAAGTGGCGCGAAAAGCGCATGTGTGGATCCTTATGTTCTTGAATTGCAGAGGGCGTCCGACCGTCCTGGTTTAGACGCCAAAAAGATGCAATGGCGGAGGAACAAATGGGCTGGCGACCGAGCCGGTCGCCAACCCCGCGATTCTCGACGACGAACGTCGTTACTTGGTGAAGCGCGACTTGACGACGTTGTACGCCAAGTAGCCGCCACCGACGACCACCGCGACCACGATGCCGTAGTACAGGGCCGCGTTCAGCAACTTGAACGCCACGACGGTGCCGACAACGAGGCCGGCGGCAATCAGCAGATTCTTCACTTTGACTCTCCCTTGTTCGAATCACATCGACGAATGTTCAGCCGTACGGACGAACGACACCGCCGGTAGGTGACCAGCGGTGTCGACTGACTATGTGAATCGGCGCATCAAAAGCGATGCACCGCATTTACGCACGACTGAGTTAGTCGGCCTTCGGCTCTTCGGGCTTTTCGCCTTCTTCCTTCTTCTCTTCCTTCTTCTTGGGGAAGAGGACGGAGAGGATGATGGAGCCGAAGATGAACGTGCCGATCATGCCCAGCGAGTACCACGTCGCGTTCGCGCCGATGAAGTGCTCGATCTGGTGGTGCAGGATCATCTTGAGACCGATGAAGCCGAGCACCAGGCACATGCCGTACTTGAGGTAGCAGAACATGTCGTTCACCGCGGCCAGGACGAAGTACATCGCCCGCAAGCCAAGGATTGCCATCACGTTGGACGAGATGAGCATGAACGGATCATGGCTGATACCGATGATCGCCGGAATCGAGTCCACAGCGAAAACGACGTCAGTGAACTCAACCACGATCAACACGACCGCCAATTCGGTGAACGCCCAGATCGCCTTGCCGAGGTTGTTGGTGGTCTTGGTGAAGAACTTGCCCTTGTGGTCGCCGGCGACGAAACGCTGGGGCATCCACTGCTTGAGCTTGCGAACCGGCCAGATCTGGTCGAACTTCTTCTCGTTGTCGTCGTCGCCGCCCCACATGGCATAGCCCTTGTAGAGCAGGAACGCACCGAAGATGTACATCACCCAGTCGAGGCTCTGGACCGCAGCCGCACCGAGTCCGATGAACAGACCGCGAATGACGAACGCGCCCAAAATACCCCAATAGAGAACCTTGTGTTGGTGCTCACCCTTCACGTGGAAGTACGAGAAGATAGCGAGGAACACAAACAGG
Source organism: Candidatus Obscuribacterales bacterium (assembly GCA_019752635.1). Taxonomy (GTDB): domain Bacteria; phylum Cyanobacteriota; class Vampirovibrionia; order Obscuribacterales; family Obscuribacteraceae; genus JAKFUT01. Next base: position 47,291 of record JAIELX010000077.1, read on the forward strand.
TTGTCTACCGAGAGCGCTTTCTCGATGACGTAACAGGTGAGGAAGTCGACGGCTGCGCCGCTTCCCATCGTCCACCAGACGAACACGTTGAAGAGCGCCGAAACACCGACCCAGATCAGCGAGTAGATGATCGACTCGCGCAGCGACGGAACGTGCCCCTTCTTGTGGAACACGCCGAGGTCGAGGGCAAGCAGGAAGAACACGAAACCGAAGAATCCGGCGAACAGCAACGGATTGCTGTGGTCGGAGAAGTTCATGAGCTGTGAGAAGTCCACGCCTATTCCTTTCAGGTAAAGGCGAGCAAATTGGCTCGCGCAACTAGTTAGTCGAACCGAGCGGGGCACCACTTACAGTGGCGCCCCGACGTTCTAGACACGTGCTTGAACCGTGGACGAGGCCGCTGTCTACCCGACGCGACGACGGTTCAAGGAGAATGAAGACGCCGCGACAAGCGCGGCTTCGGTTAGCTGACGTAGTTGCTGTACACGAGGCCGAGCTTCGCGCACAACTCCTTCACGACGGCCTTCTCGTCGTCCGAGAACTCGCCGTCCGCGTTGGCGATGATCAGAGCGATCTTGACCGCGGTGTCGGCCTGGTCGGGGGTCTTCTTCAGCGGGGCGACCACGTTGAGCAGGTCCAGCCGCGCGAACTCGTCGGTGGCCTGGTCGCAGAACTTGAGGAACAGATCCCGCAGCTCGGTGGCCTTGAAGGCCTGGAGCAGCTCGTTCTTCGCGATCAGACCGGCAACCTTCGTCTTCTCCTTCGGGTCGATCGTCCCGTCCGCCGCGGCGATCAACGCGCAAGTCGCCATCGCGGCGTCCTTGAACGTCTTGTTGTTCAGCTGCGCGTACTTGGACTTCATGCCGTTCGAGAAATCGTTGAGCCAGGAAAAGGCCATGGTATTGCTCCTGAGATATTCGTTGAATGTGCACGGCACCCGTGTTGGTAAGCGATCGCCTCCGGTGCCTGGAGACTGTCGCGATGCTCTGTGACAAACGGCGGTGGAGAATCTCCGCGCTGGTTTTTACCGGTAGCAGCACAGCCCGCACGGCGAGGGAGCCGCAAGGGCTGTGCGTCGCAGTCTGCTTGCCGACTAAGCGAAGCCCGACAAGCCGTAGCGCCTGCAGATCAGGACACGTAGTTGCTGTACACGAGGCCGAGCTTCGCGCACAGCTCCTTCACGACGGCCTTCTCGTCGTCCGAGAAGTCGCCGTCCGCGTTGGCGATGATCAGCGCGATCTTCACCGCGGTGTCGGCCTGGTCGGGGGTCTTCTTCAGCGGGGCGACCACGTTGAGCAAGTCCAGCCGCGCGAACTCGTCGGTGGCCTGGTCGCAGAACTTGAGGAACAGGTCCCGCAGCTCGGTGGCCTTGAAGGCCTGGAGCAGCTCGTTCTTCGCGATCAGGTTGGCGACCTTCGTCTTCTCCTTCGGGTCGATCGTCCCGTCCGCCGCGGCGATCAACGCGCAAGTCGCCATCGCGGCGTCCTTGAACGTCTTATTGTTCAGCTGCGCGTACTTGGACTTCATGCCGGAGGTGAAATCGTTGAGCCAGGAAAAGGCCATGTGAACTCCAGGTTTGTGTGATGTTCAGAGTCGGCACCGTTGTTCACAGAATCGCTTCCTCGCTTGGAAGCGCCTGCAAGGATCGATGCCTGAATCCTTTTTGCGAGTCGGGACACGAATGTGCCCTGCTCACTGAATGGGCGTCCGCCCGTATTCCAGACGGACGCCCCGTGTCAGCCAACTCAATTGGCTGCACCCGGGCGGTGCAGCCAATTGAGTTAACTGACGTAGTTCGCGAACGGCAGACCGAGCTTCTGGCAGATTTCCTTCACGACGACCTTCTCGTCGTCGCTGAAGTTGCCGTCGGCGTTGGCGATGATCAGAGCGATCTTCACCGCCGTGTCGGCTTGGTCGGGGTAGGCGCGCAGCTTGGCCACGACGTTGAGCAGGTCCAGACGAGCGAACTCGTCGGTGGCGTCGTCGCAGTAAGCCAGGAACTGGTCGCGCAGCTCCGTCGCCTTGAAGGCCTGCAGCAGTTCGTTCTTCGCGATGAGGGCGGCGACCTTCGTCTTCTCGGACGGATCGATGGTCCCGTCGGCGGCCGCAACGAGGGCGCACGTCGCCATCGCAGCGTTTTTGAAGTTCTTGTTGTTGAACTGAGCGTAGCCGGTCTTCAGGGAGGACGTGAGGTCGTTGAACCAGGTGAAAGCCATGAGAAACTCCATTACGGTGCCGCTGCATTTCCTCTAATAGAAGCAGGAGCACCATCAGGGAAGGGGCGGGTCGAAAGTGACCCGCCCCGATTTACTTGTTGAATCGACGCAGGGGAAGCGAAGCAGCCTGATCCGAGTCAGGCTCACTGCGCAGCATTTCGCGGCTGGGCGGCAGCATAGCCCACACGGCGTGGAGCAGTGTGGGCTATGCGCCTAACACGAGGCGCTGCGCCTTAGCTGACGTAGTTGGCGTAGACCAACCCGAGCTTCGCGCACAGCTCCTTCACGACGGCCTTCTCGTCGTCCGAGAAGTCGCCGTCCGCGTTGGCGATGATCAGCGCGATCTTCACCGCGGTGTCGGCCTGGTCGGGGGTCTTCTTCAGCGGGGCGACCACGTTGAGCAAGTCCAGCCGCGCGAACTCGTCGGTGGCCTGGTCGCAGAACTTGAGGAACAGGTCCCGCAGCTCGGTGGCCTTGAAGGCCTGGAGCAGCTCGTTCTTCGCGATCAGGTTGGCGACCTTCGTCTTCTCCTTCGGGTCGATCGTCCCGTCCGCCGCGGCGATCAGCGCGCAAGTCGCCATCGCGGCGTCCTTGAACGTCTTGTTGTTCAGCTGCGCGTACTTGGACTTCATGCCGTTCGAGAAGTCGTTGAGCCAGGAAAAGGCCATGTGAGTCTTCCTTTAAATGCGTTGAGATCAGGTGATGAATTGAGCCAATTGCACATCAATTGAGGGACCCGATGTGCGCGAAGGTCCATCCAGAAAGGGGCCGGACCGACCAAGGAGGCGCTAACGTCTCCCCGGCGGTGAGGCCCCGCATCCATTTGCAAGCGCTAAGGCTTCTAGGCGCAGCGACGAAGCCGCGCCCGACACGGCGAGGAGCCGTGAGGGCGCAGCGACGCTCTCGCCGCCGGAGCGCTTACATTAGTCCGCGAAGGACTTCTCGATCAGCTCCTCGACGGTGAGGTTCTCGACCTCGTCGATCGGCAGCGTGTCGACGATGTCGAACTTCGCGCCCTGCTTCTCGAGGTCGTCGTCCAGCTCCTTCAGGAACGCCGTCGCGCCGGGGTCGTTGCCGACCTGCACGAACTGGATGGCGATCTCCTCGTCGCGGTCCATCTTCTTGGTCGCGGCGATGATGACCTTCTTCACCGCGTTCTTATCGTCCGGCGTCCCGTCGGTCATGACGAACAGGAGCAGCGGCTTCGGCGGCTCGGTGGCAGGAACGGCCTTGCTGAAGAACCCGCCCGGCTTGCCCTTCGCCTTCTCCTTGCGGTCGAAGTACGCGTTGAGGCGCTTCTCGAGGATGTCGGCCGTGTTGGTGGTGCCACCCGGGCTGAACTTCTTGAACGCGGCGGCCACCAGCTGCGCCCGCACGCTCTCGAAGGTCTGATTGGTGTGGTTGAACACGCTCACGGTGATGCCGTCGGCATCGTACGGCTCGGCGGCCTTCGCCAGCGCGATGCCCGTCTCCTGACCGTACTCCCAGCGGGTCTTCTTGCCGCCGGCGCAGTCCTTGGCTCCCATGCTACCGGACATGTCCAGGCAGAACTCGATGTCCAGACCGTTCAGCTTCGCATTGCTCATCTTATTACCTACTTGTTGGATGGGGTCGCACTGAGCGACCGTCGTGTGGTGGAGCGGCTCCGTTGCCGCTCACAGGTTCAAATCGAGGGAAATTCGCACCGAGCAAAGCGCCGGCTCGACAAAGCGGCGCCTTGAATTGTTCACAGCTCTGACAGCGGCGCCGCAACGAAGCGGACCGCGGTCAGTCGGTGAACGCCTTGACCAGCAGCTCTTCGACGGTGAGGTTCTCGATCTCGTCGATGGGCAGCGTGTCCACGATGTCGAACTTCGCGCCCTGCTTGGTGAGGCCGTCGTCCAGCTCCTTCAGGAACTTGGTCGCGTCCTCATCCTTCCCGACCTGCACGAAGCAGATCGCGATCTCCTCGTCCTTCTCGATCCGGTTGGACGCCTGGATGATAACCTTCTTCAGCTCCGCCTCGTCGTCGGGCACACCATCGGTGAGCACGAACAGGCATAGCGGCTTCGCCTTGCCGGCCTTCTTGCGCTCGAAGTACGCGTCCAGCCGCTGCCCGACGACCTTGGCGGTGTCAGTGCCGCCGGCGGGCTGCACTTCCTTGTAGATGGTATCGATGCGCGCGCCGGTGGTGACGTTATCGTACGTCCGCACCAAACGAGCGAAGACGCACACCGTGATGCCGTCGGGGTCGTGCGTCTGCACTTGCCCGGCCAGCGCGGTCATGGTCTCGCGACCGTACTCCCAGCGGGTCTTCTTACCGCCGGCGCAGTCCTTCGTGAGCATGCTACCGCTGCGATCGAGCAAGAACTCGATGTCCAGGTTCGCCAGATTCGGAATGGCCTGAGTCACAAACTCTCCTTTGAAGAGATTCTCGAAGTGGGGTAAATCGAATCCAAAGGAGGGAGCAGAAACTCCGCCCCCTCCTCGAGTCATCCTTATAAGCGCTCCGGCGAGCTCTCCTCGACGTATCGAGTTTCGCTTCTTCCGGTTCGCCTATGAAGGACTTAGTCGGCGAAGGCCTTCTCGATCAGCTCCTGCGCGGTCAGGTTCTCGATCTCGTCCACCGGGAGGGTATCGACGATGTCGAACTTCGCGCCGAGCTTGGTCAGCTCGTCGTCGAGGAACTTGAGGAACGCGGTGGCTTCCTCATCCTTGCCGACCTGCACGAAGCTGACGGCCAGCTCGTCGTCGCTGTCGAGCTTATTGGCGGCCTCGACGATGACGTCGGCAACGGCCTTCTGATCGTCCGGAGCGCCGTCCGTCATGACGAACAGCACGGTGGACTTCGCCTGGCCGGCGGCCTTGCGGGCGAAGTAGGCGTCGAACCGCCCCTTGAGCACCTTGGCCGTGTCGGTGCCACCGGCCGGCTGGTTCTCCTTGTAGATCGCGGCGATCTTGTCGCTACCAGCGGTCACGTTCTCGTAGGTCTTGACCTGACGGGCGAAGACAGCGACGGTGATGCCGTCCGGGTCGTGCGGGGTGACCGCGTTGGCCAGCCCTTCGAGGGTCTCACGACCGTAGTCCCAGCGGGACTTCTTGCCGCCGAGGCAGTCCTTGGTGCCCATGCTGCCGGACTTGTCGAGGATGAATTCCACGTCGAGGTTGGCCAGATTCACGCTCATGTTTGCTCCTTGGCAGGTTAGCTTCTTTGCTAAGCCGCCGAATTGCCGTTGTGTGATGCGCGCATATACAGAAGACATGCGTGGACTTGCGCGCGGAAAGTCCTTGGTTCAACGCGAGCTAATGAAACGCAAGCAACCGCTACAGTCCCCCTTGATGCCCGCGTCCCGTAGGAAGCTGCTTATTGGGATGAATGTGACGGCTGAGTGGTTTTTAGAGGAATTTGCTCGCGCTGAAACGGGGGTTGAAAGAAGGCGGAATGAAACTACATTTGCCGGAACCCCAAAAACATCCGGCGAAGCCCGATTGTAAAGTAGAGGCGTCTAAGGAACGCCTGACTTCACAGGTAAGTTGTCCATGCCGACAACCTAAACACGGCCGAAAACCGGGTTTTGACAGGCAACGTAATGTCCCCACTACTCACGTCTGCGCTGTTCGCGCGAAGTCGTGAGAGCAGGCTCTCGTTCCTATGTATGAACTTAACACCCAGAATACCTTGGTCCCGGATAATGTCAAGCGGGCAAGCCGGGATTCCAAGCGGATTTAATCTTGCCGCGACGCGCATCACGTTGACAACCGCGTGCGCCCCGGGGGAATCACGTAGTTGCAAAGGGTAAAGCTAAACACATGTAATTGCGACTGGTTCGTACTAAACATAATTGTCCGCAGCACTTTGCTACCCATGACTTACACCTGATCTAAATCCAGAAGAGACGAGAAACAAGAACTAAATCGCCCCCGGCACACAACCCGTTCACCCGATATTCTCGCTCCTGGGGACCACCCGCCCCGGCACACCTTCCGCTGTCCACAAGCGGAGTTGGCGCCATGGCATTGCAGTTACTTACTGAAATCGCGCCCGAACAGCCACACCGAGCTCTTCGAACGCAAGTCGTCACGAAGCGTTTTCCCGTCGGGAACGCTCTTGAAACTGGAGTTACACATGCTGGTCAACTACCCCTGGCATTCCAAGGTTTGGTTACTCGGATGCATAACGAACGGAGGGGCTGCCAAGCGCCTCCTGTATAAGGGCGAAATCGCTCTGAACCTCAACAAGCTCGGCAAGGCATCCGACTACTTCGCGCGAGCAGCACACTACGCCAGACGCGCACGAAGCAAACACCTGGAAATGACCGCTGTCTATGCGGCAGCCCTGGTCGCCGAAGCCCAACAGCTCATGGAGCGGGCGAACCAATACATTTCCTACGCGGCAACGCTGGCTGAGCCGTTCGCCAACGACGGCGACGAGAAGGCCGAGCAAGTGCTGGTTGAGAAGGAACGCATCCGCGAGCTAATGGTGATGCAGTTCGTCGAATCAAAGCTGAAGTGCGCCCGCATTGCCGGTCGCCTCGTGGACGCGCTAACCGATGCTGACGAGATCGGCTACCGCGCCCCCGAGAGCGTGAACGACAACAAGCTCTACCGGGAGGCACAAGAAGCAATCAACACGCAGCTGGGCTACCGCCACTGGCTCACCGCTCTGGTGATGGCCACAATGGCGATGGACGCCGGCAGCGACGAGTGCGTGTCAATGCTACAGCGCGCCTACCACATCGCGCTGGAGTACCCGCAGAAGGCGAACTTCGTGTTGAGAGGCATACGCGCCAAGCTCAAGGACTTGGGCGCCGATGGCGAGGACTGGAAGTTGTGCGCAACATGAATGGCATGGAGGAGCGCAGCCCGACACGGCGAGGAGCCGTAAGGGCGAAGCGCCGCTCTAAGCCCAGGCAAGGAGGCTTGCCGACGAGCCGGAGCGCTGACAAACACATTCAGGGTTACTTCGTTAGTCCGTAACTCCGGACCTGCATTCCCTGTACTTTCAGTCGGCTGCCGCGACTGAAGCGTTCTTAAATCAGTCAGTCAAGTCGGGTCGCCATCGTAGGTGACTCGAGGTGTAACAAAAACCGTCCCCTCGGGGGCCTGAACGGTTGGCCCGAGGCCGACCATTTGGAGATTCACATGACCGTTAAGATCATCGACGCGACCCTTCGTGAAGGAATGCAGGCTCCGGGCGTGAATTTCAACGCCGAGCAGAGCCTCTACATCGCTCGTGCCCTCGCCGCCATCGGAGTCGACATGGTGGAATGCGGGCATCCGCTCAAGTCCGCGGAGGAGATGGCTCGCGTTCGCGCGCTCACCGGGGGCAACCTCGGAATTCCCGTGCTGGCGCACTCCCGTGCCAAGCGCGAGGACATCGCTGCCGTCGCCGAGTCCGGTGCGCAGTGGGTCGGCGTTTTCGTCGGTATCAACCACACCACGCGCACGGCACGGCTTCGCAACTGCACCGTTGCGGACATCCTGGCAATCATTCGCGACACGGTCGGCTACGCCAAGAGCCTCGGGTTGAAGGTGCGCTACACGGTGGAAGACGCCTCGCGCACCAGTATGCCCGAGCTGCAGCGCGCCTATGCCGAAGCGGTGGAAGCCGGTGCGGACCGCATCTGCTACGCCGACACGGTCGGGCTGCTGGAGCCGGGCGACATGAAGGCGGTGGTCAAACCGCTCAAGTTGCTCTTCCCCGCCACCGACCTCGAGATCCACATCCACGACGACCGCGGACTGGCAATGGCTTGCACGCTGGCTGCCATGGACGCCGGCGCTAACTGGATGTCCACCTCGGTGAACGGGCTGGGTGAGCGCTGCGGCATCACCGACACCCTGACGTTGCTCGCCAACATGCACCACCGGCTCATGCGCAAGATTCCCGAGCCCGGAGTGAACGCCCCGAGCCTGCGCCAGGTCAGCCAGATCGTAGCGGAGATGTCGGAGCAGCCGGTGGACGCCCGCCGTCCGGTTGGCGGCCAACACGCGTTCACACACAAAGCGCGGCTGCACCGCCTCGCCATGGAACGCGACCGCGACGCCTACACCTGGATCAACCCCGACGTCGTCGGCGGCAACATCCAGCTCGTCGAGGACTAATGTAGCCAGTCAGGCGCTACCCCTCACGGCTCGTCGCCGTATCGGTCTGCCGCGCCTGACAGCCATCTTCCAGCTAGATTCATGAACTCCGCGCGTGGCGAAGGGGCACCAGAGACAGTGCCCCCTTCGCCGCGACTAAGTGAGGAGCAACTAAACATGATTGATGGTAAGAACTACACACGAGAGCTGGGCGGAGGCGTGCTCAACGCCAGTCTGCGCAGTTCCGATTTTCCTGTCGATGCATTGTGCGACTTCGCCCTTCGGAACAATCCCAACCGCAAGCTGCTGGTGGTGTCGCGCGTGGCAGGTCGGCACCTGCCCGTGCGTCCCTCGCAGGCTGTCGCAGCGTTCGACGCCCTCGCGAACAAGATTCCCGCCGATCTGCCCGGGCCTGTCGTGGTGATCGGACTGGCCGAGTCCGCCATCGGATTGGGACACGGGGTCTACGAGTCCTACCAGCTACGCACCGGACGCACAGATCTGCTCTTCATCCACTCCAGCCGGCACAAGCTCGACTGCCCTGTTCTGGTCTACTTCGAAGAGGAACACAGCCACGCCACACAGGAATATCTCTACGCTCCGGTAAACGCCGACGACCAAGAGCTGTTGCGCAACGCCGCAACGGTGATCATCGTCGATGATGAACTGACCACCGGACGCACCATCCGCAACCTGGCTCACACGCTGATGCGCTCGATGCCGAACATCCGGAACATCATTGTCGCCAATCTGACCGACTGGCGCAGCATGGAATGGGTGGAACAGTTCGAGCCAAGCATGCCGGCGCCAACAAAAGTGGTGTCGTTGCTTGAAGGCGAACTTAGCTTCAGAGGCGGTCCGGAAGTGGTGAAGATGCCGAAGCTGCTCGGCAACAATCAGTTCAAAGATGATTACTGCAGCGCGCACTTCGGTCGACGCGGGTTGCGGCAGTTGACACTGAAGAGCAAGCTGGTCGAGGACTGTGCCAGGGCAGCTCGAGGGCGCACGCTCGTGCTCGCGACCGAAGAGTTCGCTTACCCGCCGTTCGCGCTTGCACTGACGCTCGAGCAGCAAGGTCATGATGTGGTCTTCCAGTCCACATCCCGCACCCCGGTTATCGTCGGTCACGGCGCGATGCGATGCGCCATGACGTTCACAGATAACTACGGTGACAGCATCAACAACTTTTCCTACAACGTAGCGCCCGGTATGTACGACAGCGTGATCATCTGCCACGAGACGCCCGAGGGCACCGTGGACGAGTCGCTGGTTCGTGCGCTTGGTGCTAGAACAGTGAGGTTCTAATGACGCAAGTGCAACACGGCTTCAACGGCTCGTACAACGAGGCTGACTGCCGCTTTCTGCTGACCGAGCTTCACGACACGGCAAACGGTGCGCCGCACTCCGGCGGGGAAGATGTGCCACCGCCGGGCTATTTCGCGCTCTATCACGGAGCGATGGACGCAAACTGCCGACGCGTCGCCAACGATGTGGCACGCCTGGCAGTTCACCTGCACGGCACCACCGCCCCCGGCAGCCCCGTCGTTCTGGCGAGCTTGGCTCGCGCCGGCACGCCGTTCGGTGCGCTGCTCGTGCGCGCGCTGCGCATTCTCGGGCGCACAGCCACTCACTACGGGGTCTCGCTGATCAAGAAGTACGGCGTCGACCCCGCCGCGCTGGACTACATCGTGCCTCGACACCCCGGTGCCAAGCTGTACTTCGTCGATGGTTGGACCGGCAAAGGCGGCATCTCGCGCGAACTGGCCCGGTCGGTGGCCGAGTACAACACGAGCCGCGGAACGCAGCTCACCGATAAGCTGACGGTTCTGGCGGACCTGGCCGGCACCTCCGGCATGGCGGTCACGACCGACGACTACATGGTGCCCTCGGCCGGCATCAACGCGCCGATGAACGGATTGATCTCCAAGACCTTCGGCGAGCATCCGCAAATGCCCGCCGGTAGCTTCCACGGCGCATACGTGCTGGAGAATCTGCGCGCTTGGGACCTGTCCAATCACTTCATCGACACCGTCACTCTGGCGATGCGGGCGGCTTTGCGCCAGCCGCTTCGACTGGCAGCGCGCCCGATGGTCTGCGATGCGATGCGCCGAGAAGCCCAGAATCGCTGCACCAATGCGTTGAAGCGGCTGATGGCACAGATCGGCACCGACAACGAAGACCTCGTGAAGCACGGCTACGCAGAGACCGTGCGCGCGGTGCAACGTCGCCCGATGAAGAGCCTGCTGCTGCGCAATCCGTCGACGCCGCAGAACCTGCCTCTCATCGCGCTGGCGCTTTCGCTGAAGATGAGCATCATCGCCGCGCCGGAACTCGAATACGAGTGCGTAGGGATTTGCTTGTAGGCGCTCAAAACAACTGCCTTCGGGCAACACTCAGCGAGACGGAATCTCGCACTTACCAGATTCAGCGCTGCAAATGCGCGATCACTTTTCGGAAGGAAAATGCTCATGAATCCTCTGTACGTGATTGACCTGGACGACAACATCGGGCAGACGCTGAGAAACTGCCCGCCCGGCGAGACTCCGCTGGTGCCGATGTCCATCGACAAGGCAGGCAAGCCTCTGTGCTTCATGACCCCGAAACAGCAAGAGATGTTCAAGCACCTGTCGCGTACCGGCATGCTGCTTCCCTGCACCGGACGCAATCGAGAGAAGTTCCGGCGCATGCTGCTCGCCTTCAACGGATATGCCATCGTCGCTTACGGCGGGGCCATTCTCTTACCCGACGGCTCGTTTGAGCCGGGCTGGCGAAAGTTCGTTCAGAAGCAGGCAGCCGGCATCGCTCAGGACTTGAATCGCCTGCGCGACTCGGCCAAGCCGCTTGTCGATATGCTCGGCTACAAGATCGACGTCGAACTGCTCGGCGAAGACTTCGAGGAAGGGCAAACGACTCCGCTGTATGCCGAGGCGAAACTGCGCGGTGGCGATCACGCTCAGTTAGCGCATCTCGAGCGAGTGTGGAAAGACGTGCAACCGTCCGGGTGGAAGTTGCACCGTAACGGACACACCATGGCCGCGATGCCGTCCTTCCTCGGCAAAACCCCTGCTCTGCGCTACTTCCTGCAAGAAATCAACCCCGAGCGCGCCTTCACGGTGGGCATGGGTGACAGCACCACTGACGGTGACTTCATGGCACTGTGCGACTACGCCATGATGCCCGTTCGTTCCCAAATCTTCACCCTGCTCAAGGAGGCGATCGATGTTTCACGGTAGTTATCATCCCGAAGACATTACCTTGCTCCTCGAGCCGGTGCCGGTCAGTAAGGCAAGCGGAACTGCTGCCGGCAAGGTAACGGCGGAGTATATCGCAGACACCGCTTACGAAGACCTGTTCCTCGACGCGGTGCGCGATAACGCCCCACGCTTGGCTCGTGACGTGGCGCAGCTGGCCCTGCACTTGCACCGCACTCAGGCGGGCGACATCACGCTCGTTACGCTGATTCGAGCGGGCACCCCGACCGGCGTGCTGCTGCAAAAGGCGCTGCGCCAACTCGGTCACCGCTCGACGCACTACAGCATCTCCGCCGTGCGAGACCGCGGCATCGACCCGATGGCGTTGGACTACATCCTCGACCGTCATAACGCCGACAGCGTCGTGTTCGTTGACGGCTGGACGGGCAAGGGCTTCATCGCACAGGAACTTGCCGAGTCGCTGGCTGTGTACAACGCGTCGCGCGGCACCGCCGTCCAGCCATCACTGGCGGTGCTGGCCGACCTTGCCGGGGTGGCTGGAATAGCCGCCAGTGGTGATGACTACCTCATCCCATTCTCGATGATGCTGGCTCCGGTATGCGGAATGATCGGAGGCTCGTTCCTCAACACAGATACGGCCGGCTTCGACCAGTGCCTGTACTTCGATGCAGGGGTCAACCGCGACCTGTCGCAGTGGTTCGTCGACTACGTTCACCGCCAGGTGTGCGCGGCGCTGCAAGCCCAAACCTCACTGGAATGGAACGATGCCCGGCGAACTGAGATGCGCGCGGTTTCCGACCGGTTCGTCGAGCAGTGCATCGAACGCTTCCGCTTGCCAGGCGGGCGCAATGCAGTGAAGCCCGGCATCTGCGAGGCCAATCGCGCGCTGCTCACCCGCAACGTGCCGATGGCATTCCTGGTTCGCAATCCCGTCGAAGACGCGCGCGACCTGCGCAATCTCTGCCGGCTCGCCGGCGAGAAACGCGTCCCCGTTGTCCACTGGGCAGAAATGCCCTACCGTGCCGGCGTCGTTCTCAACCCGGCAGCGTCGACAGTGTTTTGATTCCAGACCGGGAGCCGTGTCTATCACTGCCCCGGTTTCTCCATCCTTCATGGTGCATAGATGAGCTACTACGCAAGTAAGACTGCTGCCGCCATTCTGCTCCTTCTTGGTTCGGCTGCGCTACTCTACACTCTGGTCGACGGCAACCCGGACCAAGGACAGCGCTTGCTCAATGGAGCGGCGGCACTCACACTCGCCACGCTATCAGGCGCGCTGCTGTTCTTCGGAGCGCAATTGCAAGCCACGGCTGCGGTCACTCGGCTGAGAACACGCATCGCCGACCTGGTCGAAGAGGCGAAGCCGGAATCGGAATCGTTGGGTCGCTACTACGACGCCATGCTCGAAAGTGCGCAACTCAACCTCGACATCGCCGAAGCCAAAGTCGCCCATCGCGAGTGGTCCGCAGCCGAACACGGCGCCAATATGGGGCTGCAAAGCATTCAAAGCTACTGGGACGCTTTCGCCAAAACGAACGCCGATTCGCAGTAGCCGCCCGCCACCGCTTTCGGTGCCGCACTAAACAACAACGTCCCCCAATTCGCGGGGACCTCTTCGGAATCGTACAAAGACCGAGACCGGGTGTTGATTCCAGTCGGGGGCAGCATTGCCACTGTCCCCGACTTAACGTAAAACGGAGTGGCAAGAGATGTACAAGTACGTAAGCAGTGCACTGACGTTCCTTCTGCTCATCATCGGGGCGACCTTCCTCTGCAGCGCCGCCTTCGAGGGCGGTCCCGACCGCATTTACAATGCAGTCGCCGGTCTGGCTGTCGGCGGTCTCGGCGTCGCCGCACTCATACACGACCGGCGGCTCCCGGCTTACGCCGCAGTGAAGAAGCTCAGTGAGCAGATCGACGAGCTTGCCGCAGAGACCAAGCCCGCGTCGCCCGCACTGCGGGGTATCTACGACGACATGCTCACGCAGGCGCGATTCCACCTGGACGTCGCCAACGCCAAGCTCAGACACCGCGAGTGGCGCTACGCGGTGCACACCGCCAACATGGGCATGCAGAACATCAAGAACTACCGCGACGCGGCAGCGGCAACGAACGCCGATCCGCGTAAGCTGTAAGCAAGAGCGCACCCGATTCGGTTCCATCACGACAACAGGAAACCCCGCCAACCAGAAGGGCGCGGTTCAAAAGTCTCGGCGAAAATGCTTGACCGGTGTTGATTTCGCCGGGGGCAGTATTGCCCTGTTCCCGGCGGTACTCTCAAGGGAGTGGCAATAAATGACGTATCATGTTTGTAAGGCCATCGCCTACGGTATGCTCCTTGGCGGAGCCTTCTTCCTGTACAGCGCCGCCACCGGCTACACGCAGGAGCCGCAAATCAAGGACGCAGTCTTAGGTTTACTTCTCAGCACAGGAAGCATCTTTGCTCTGTGGATCGACAGGGGAGTACCTGCGTACGAGGCGTCGGAGGAACTGCGACTCCAGATCGGACGCCTGTCCATCGAAAAGGCGAAGGACCTCTCACTGGTAAAAGCCTACGAAGACACGCTCCGGGAAGCTCGTTTCTTCCTGGAGACTGCAAGGGCTAAACGCAAACACCGGGAATGGCGCGCCGCCATCCACGCTGTCAACTTAGGCAAGCAAAAGATCAAGAACTACCGAGACGAGGCAGCAGCAGCAACCAACTGCGATCAGCGCAAGGTCTAAGCACAGCACCGCACTCGGTGCCAGCAAAAAAATCAAAGACACAGTCCGCATCTGCGGACGGTGCTTGTCTGATCACAGCAGAATCGCTACCGCTTCCGGCACTCCCGAGGCAAAGAGCCACACGAAATGAAGTACATCGTGAGCAAGATCTTACTGTTTGCCATCCTGGTGTGCGGCCTTGCGTTTGCTGCTCACATCGCTGTCGACGAATCGGGTGACACCAGGACACGTCTCATCTATGCTGCGTGCGCTTTCGGCATGACCGCTCTCAGCGGACTGGCGCTGCGTTACATCGGGCGTCAACCGGTCTACGAAGCGGTGGACAAGCTGCAAGCTCAAATCGACGAGATGCAAAGCGAACCTCCGCCCGCCGAGGATTCGCTGCAGCTCTGCTACACCAGCATGCTCGAAAGTGCCCGGCAGAACTACGACGCGGCGCTGGCGAAAGTGAAACAGCGAAGATGGGGCTACGCATACCACTGCGCAAAATTGGGTCTTCAGAACATCAAGAACTACCGCGATGCGGCGATGAAAGCAAAGTCGCACACGCAGTAATCTGAGCTCCGAACGACAAAGAGTAACGCCGAGCGATCCGCGCACCACTAGGCGCGGCTTCGTCCGAACAACAAAGTTGTCGAGCCGAGTGACAGGCAACGCCAGGCTCCTTTTCACTCATCCGCACGGTCGAGCCAGGTGACAGGCCGTGTGAGTACCACTTTCACCTTTTGAATGAAAAACATGAATAACCACCCCCAACGCTGCAACGCCCTCTTCTTCATCGCCTCGGATACTGACCGGGCCGGCGAGATTCAGGGCATCCTCCGCTTCCGCCTCAAGTTCCAGCACCACGAGTCAAACGACGCAGCGTACAAAGTGATCATGCTGCCCGCGAGCGAGCGCAACACCGCATGGAGTCACTTCCAGATTCACGGCAGCGGCGAGTCTGCCCGATGCCGACTCGCAACACAGGACAGGTTCTCGTTCCGCGGCCGGCGAGAGCAGCACTGGTCGCACATGTGGATCGAGAACGCGATCTACCAATTCACCCTGCACCAGGCGCGCGCGCGCACTCAACGCAAGATGCTGCCCGGCTACAACCTCGAGAGTTCGTTCTTCACCGGTGTCATCGACAACGTTCGCATCGAGGCTACCGTTGAGGTAGTGAAGAACGGGCCGCCCCACATGAACGGGCTGTACCTCATGGTCGGATGCCAAAACTATGGTCCCCAGACGCTGGACATGCTGAAGACGCGAATGCTCAATATCAACCGGGGCGCATTCGTGGTCGGTACGCACCTGTTCCCGATCTTGCGTAAGTACGAACCGGACTATCCGTACTTCTGGGACGACACCCCGGTGTCGGTCCTGTCGCGCGGGTATCACCCGAAGAAGGTGCAATGGAGCGGTCAGGTGCACGACGGAGCCACGGTGCGCGAAGTCCTGCAGCGAGCCGGCCTCGAGGAACTCCCGCCCGGTATGCGCGTCCTCGGAATCGAGCAAGAGACCCCCTACAAGTTCTATGACGCAACCATGGATTCCGTAGTGGAGGTTAACCAGAGCGTCATCCTCTCCGAGGCGGACGGCTACTTCTAAGTCACCTGCGCCTACTCAATTCAACAAAGCAAATCGAAAAGGCAAACATGTTCACTTTCTTTTCTTGCCTCATCGCGGCAGTCCTTTGTTGTGGTACCAGCTACCTCCTTTCGCGCTGGTTCTATCACAACGCCGGCAACCGCCCCAAAACGTACTTTGAGGCGCGGGCGACGGCAATCGCGATGTGCTCCGGTTCTCTGCTCGCCGTAATCGCGTCGATGCTCATCGAACACTTCGCTACGTATCCGTCGGGCACACTCATACCGGCCATGATCGCAGGCATCGTCAGCGGGCTGGCGGGAGGCTACTTCGGGATGTTTCGATCCGGTTCGTAGTCCTGACTAATCGTGCGTGATTGGTTCACAGCACACAAGCAACTCACCGACGGCAGCGGCGCACGCCGCTTCCGTCCATCTCGGAAAGTCGATTCCATGATCACTACAATTCTCGCGTGTCTGCTCGCAGGAGCCTTTTCCGGCTTCATCGGTCACGCAATCAGCGCCTACTACTGGCGCAGGGTCGAAATCTCGCACTGGGAGAACTCGCGAGTTGGTCTGCTGGCAGTCTTCGCCGGTGCGGTTATCGGTGCCCTGGCTGTTAGTCTCGTTGGCAACGTTGTTGGATGCAGCATGGGCTTGCCGTTGCTGAGCAGTCTGATCTGCGGCAGCATCGGCGGTTACGCAGCGCTTTTCCAGTGGGGCAACTAACCTTGCCCGGCTGAAAATGAGACCCCGGCAATCCTGACCGACAGAAAAGTCGGAGGGATAGGCGACAAGAAAGTCTGCTAACAGAAAGGGGCTGGCTTCCAGCCCCTTTCTGCACTTTTTCGGCCTTTTTCATTTCTTTTTGACATTTTCAAGAGAGATAACTCGCAGATCGACAGCCTTCCGGCCGGTCTTGTCTTTTTTGCCTTCAGAATCCGACACCTGCAGTCATGCACTTCAAGTGCGCGGCGAACAAACTTCATTCACTATTCGCAAGCACGATGCCTGACATTTTCTGGAGCTTCTCAAAGTCACTATCGTCTATGATTGCAATGCGCTGAGGAATCAAATCTCGCACGCAAACTATATTCTTATAGCCTGATAGTGGCACGCGCGAGTAATTCTCCCGAATGAATCTCGCGCCCGGAGTCGGATAGAAATCATCCGCAAAATCGAACTCAGCAAGAGCTTTCTTTTGACCAATTGCCGATAGCGCTCGGCGCATCGTTTGCCCTAAGAGAACTTTGCCAGTGGTCTCTATCGAAGTGATAATGGTGCAATCCTCGTCGATATCCTCAGGGAGATTGTCGGTGTTCTCTTCTGTCTTAGGTGCCGCCGTGCACTTTCTAAAGTCCTTGACGACAGGGCGTAAGTCCAAAATGCTTACTCTAAGTCCGATCTCTGAAGCTGGCATGGTCGCGCATTTTAGTATCTCACCGGCATAATCGAACTCGTGAAGCGCCGCTTCCCTTGGGATTGTTTGAAGTATTCGCAGTAAGCGTCCATCTGCTAACACTGCAGGCAGAGTTTCAATTCCAGAGATTACTGGACTACCAGTCGTTACTTGCTTTTCGTACTTCTCGGTATTGAGATTTCCAAGTATGTGCTGTTCAAAATTGCTGTAGTATTGATCCGCCTCGCTATGGCAACCTTGCAGATCCAGAATTCGCGCCAGCACGCCATCGAGGCATTCACCAGGGTGCGACTTCTGTCTTAATTCGATCCAGCGCCTGTAGTATTTCTCAGCCTCGTAGTAGCTCCCTCGCCGTTCAAGGCACTCAGCTTCGGTGCGACAGGCAAGCTCCTCACTGTCACAATTTTCAGAATCCACACGGGGCAGAGCCGCCACTTCCACTGCGCAAACGCCGAGTTCCCAAATGGTGCCTTGCAGGAGTGCCACTATCAAGAAGGGAGTGGGAAGCAATAGGCTTATGACCCTGCTTACTTGGCACCACCGTTGCTTCGAAGGCAATGCGGGTGAAACACCAAACTCCATAAACGCGGTGGTAACAAAAATCACGATAGCTCCGACAACGAACGGTCTTAGCGCAAAGGGTGCCGCTACAACGAAGCAAAGCATGGCGAGCAGCCCAACCGTGAAGTAGAGGCAAGCAAGAGCAAAGTCCGATCTATGGCTAAACATAAAGAACCTACTTCTGGTGCGGTGTAAACAGTGCGAGCCTACCTTTGAGTTCGTTGCAAAAATGTTTGGATAAATTTGAATTTGTCGAACGGCAGACACGCAGGACTCTCTAGCCCTTCACACGCGTGCGAAGACTTTTAAGGAAATTCTCTTTGAAGGCTGTTTTCAAACAAAAACACAACCTATTCCATGCGATAAGTCATTCAGCCTCAATTCTGATTACTTGTTGCAGAGTATGGAGAAATTGTTTTGAGGACAAGAATCGCTCGGGGTGAGCGCAAAAGACTTTACGCTTGGGAGAATGAATATGACAAAGCGCCAAATCTGCCGCCAAGGCATGAGAAAAAACAACGGTCAGGGGCTGCTTGAAGCCTCTTGCGGGACGTTCATTATCACGACTGTTTTTGTTTTCCTTCTTATGCTCGGACTAAACACATACGCCATTCTCACAACGGACACCAAGCTCCGATTGATATGCTCTGAAGCCGCGCAAGTGCGCGAAGAACACACTTACTTTCTCGGAATGAAGCGGGTCGACTTCACTGATGCTCAAGCTGACCAGATCGCTAAAAGATTTGCTGTGAGTCTGGCCGAAAGCAACGGCATTCCTATTACCGAAGAAAATGTCGCATTTCATTCCGATGAAAACACGGAGCAAGCTAGTACCACGTGCACCGTCACACTGGATAAATTCGTGCTTCCATATGGAGGCGGCGCATTTCCGTCCTTTCTTGCTCGTGAGGTGTCGGCTACAGTTGCTCGCATGAGTGTGCCTGCTCCGGCAATTGTGGGATTTAATGGCGTTAGCCAGGAATACGGTCGAATCAGCGTGAAAGTGCCATGTTATGGAGGAGCAATAGCAGTCGCAGGAGTGCACGATCCTGTCAGAGATCTTCAAAACGGAACAGCAAGGCAGATGGCGGATGCCCCGCTCGGACCTTTGAACTGTCGACGAAGCTTCGGCATTGGTGTAAATGCTGACGGACTAGTAATTTCGGGTCCCAAAAATGAGAATGGAGACCCGGCTTCCAATCCTAACAGGAGAGCAAGAGAATGGAACAGGATGAGTAATCCGGGCGGCTTCCATTAAGCAGTGGGCTCAAATCCAAGGAGGAAGCTTACAGCTCAATGGAACTCCACAACCATCCAGCTTTCAGCCGAAAAGCGAACACGCGTGTTCACACCGCATACGGTGCGCAAGTGATTGCGCCCGCGCGAAGTACGACCGCCTCTGTTATGTGCTCTATCTGCGGGATTCGTGGCGATTGCACGAGAGTAGGACTTCATCCGGAAGTTTGAATTGTCGTCAAAAACAGTTAGGGTCAGCTCATTCATGCCCACAGCCTCAACGGAACAAGCGACCCCAACGCAGACACAGAACCGAAACAAGGGCGAAGTTCAACCGTAGGACCTCGCCCGCAGCTCGTGAGGTCAAAAGCCGAGTTGACTCCCCTTGCACGCAGTTGAGACCAAGCGAATAATCTTCCCAGCCGGTGACAACTGCCGCCGCTTACGTTGCCACCGGCTCATCTTTGTGAGCGCCAATCCGTAAAGAGGCTTTGTTCGTGATGCTTC
This sequence comes from Candidatus Obscuribacterales bacterium, assembly GCA_019752635.1. Lineage (GTDB taxonomy): Bacteria > Cyanobacteriota > Vampirovibrionia > Obscuribacterales > Obscuribacteraceae > JAKFUT01. Next base: position 66,801 of record JAIELX010000077.1, read on the forward strand.
AGCTGCGCGAACATGCTTTCTTTTTGGATGAGATTTTGTGCGATCGCTTTACTATACCATTAGTACCAGGAGGCGGGACGTGGACCGTCGCCACAGTAAGATTCAGAGACATTCTGTGGTAGATTTTTGATGGAGCGTAATGCGAAGAATTCAGTTAGATTCTAGCCTTGTGGGTACTGTTGTGGAGCGCGACTTCACTGTTTTGGAGTGGCTCGGCGCCGGAGGAATGGGAGCAACTTTTCGAGCAAAGCAACATTCGCTTCAAAGAGAAGTTTGCCTAAAGTTCTTGGCCATTGCTTCTCTATCGGAGCTCGAAAGCGTCCAAAGATTCAAACGTGAAGCCCGTGTCCTGGGGCGCCTTAAGCACCCCGGCATAGTTCAAGTTTATTCATTCGGTATCTTTGAACGAGTCTATCCTTTTCTCGTTATGGAATTAGTCGAAGGTCGGTCTCTGCGCAAAGAACTTCAAGGTGGTGCAATCGACTGGGCTCGCAGTTGTCGCCTCTTGGGTCAAACAAGTGCTGCCCTGCAGTATGCGCACAATCACGGCTTCGTCCATAGAGACGTAAAGCCGGACAACATAATGCTTATTGGAGAACCCGGCTTCGAAAAAGTGAAGCTGATCGATTTTGGTCTTGCCGGAAAGTTATCTTCAATCAGCGGTTTCGAAACACTAACTAATACAGGAACCACCGTAGGCACGCCTCATTACATGTCACCCGAAGCATTTTCCGGTTCCGCTGGATCAGCGGGCGACATCTACGCCCTGGGTTGCGTTCTGTACGAATGCCTGACGGGGATTCGTCCATTCGAAGCAGACAACCCGGTCGGCGTCATGCGAAATCATATGACTTCATGCCTTCCGCCCCTCCCGCCGAGCAGCAGTACACCTGAGATCCGTAAAGCTTTAGATCAAATAATTGGCAAAGCAACGGCAAAGAAAACCTCCGACAGATTTCGCGATTGTCGTGCTCTAAGCCTAGCTCTGGAACGAGTGGAAACTTCGACGACAGATACGTTTGAGATTGACGATACGAGCAATGTTCCAGGAAGAAATCATCACCGCTTCGTTAGATACACCAGCTTCACACTGGCTTTTGCAATTGCGATTCTTTGCGCGGGAGCTTTTCTCGAGAACAAAGATCGCAGCTCAGCCAAAGTGGTGAATGTGTTTGACCAAGCACTCATCGACCTTAGACAGAGAGATAAGGATCCAGATGATGCTTCAGTGAAAAATCAGATCTCGACGCTAACGCGGAATTGCAAAAACTTGTCGCTTGGATGGCAATCTGCAAGCGGAGCACACGATGTGACAAATTTAGACAGAGCGACTTCCGATTACCTGAGCTCGTTGCTCCGCTTTCTCCTAGGCGACGCCAGAGTCCTGGCGCGTACGCCAAAATTCCTGCCACAAGTTCGCTCGCTTAGTCTAGAGATCTCCAGACTAAGAGAATCCTTCCCAGCCAACAAGTCTGAATTCAGGTCGAGACTAGATGACCTGCAATGCGACCTGTTTGTCAGCGCCGGAGCTTATAAAAGCGCACTCGGTTTACTTCAAAGCAAGCACCACTCCGTAGTGAATATTCGACAAGATCCATTAAGCGACTTTCGGGTTCTTCACCTGGGAGTCCGAAAGCTCATCGCAGACAAAGCGGAGCCAAGCTTAAGCTGGCGACTGAGACCAGCAGCAGAACGTTATTCCGAGCTCAGCGATGGCGCGGAGCTCTTTGGAGAGTTCTTGAGCTGGTATAAAGGTGGTTGTACTCAGAACGCAAACAAGCACTACAACGAAAAAACTTTGTTTCAAACTGCAAAACGAATCAAATTTGCGAGTCAGTCGCAAGCGGCAGCGGCGTTGCTCACTCTGATAAAAATCGAGCGCGCCGAAGGTCATTTAGACCAGGCTCGCATTGCACTCGACTCTTGGGAGCGAACCTGCTCGCCCACGCTAAGTACCATTGAAGACTTTGCCCGCTTATCTCAAGAGACAGATAAGACCGAAAGTGCATATCGTTTTCTGGGCAAAGAGAGGGATAGCGCGGAGCGGCGTGGAGATGACTACTTATGGTGCAAACTAGAATCACTTCGGTTGCTGACCACGCAAGATTTCTCATCCTTGCCGCGGGAGACGAGAGACTTCTTTTTGTCTTCGCATTGGCGCGAATCCTCAGGTCAATGGGCATTGGTCAAAATGGTGGTCACCTCCGTGGTCGATGCAGCGGAGCGGAGCGCGACGAAAGGCCACAGGAAGCAGGCACTGGAGGTGCTTGAAGAGTGTCAAAAAGTTGTACTATCTCAAAGAACACGTCTCAAGTCCGGCCATAAGGATCGACCGTTTCTGAGAGAATATGGACAGCTAATGTACGCAACAATACAAGCATTCTCCAGAGTGGACGGCTTTCAGGAGAGCCTCTTGCTAAGACAGGAATACCTCAATTTTGTCGACAAGAATATTGCAATGCTGCCGGATGGCTTTTTGCCATTCGCAGCAAAACTGGAGTTGGCGCGAGCACTTTGGTCAGACGGAAATTACCGAGAGGCCGGTGCGTTGTACAACTGGTGCGGAGAAAACTTCTCAGTCCTCCCCGGCAGCCCCCCCCCTAAAGGCTGGCGGAGCTGGCTTCACAACAGGAGAAAATGGTTTGAATTAGCCGGTCGAGCTGACCTGGCCCGTCGGATTGAAACCGATATTTATAGAACAACCGAACAATTTCCCTAGGCTCAGACAACGACCTACTATTATTCATAGCAGATCCAAGGAAAAGAAAGTGTTCATCGGAATTTCGGACAAAACATAGGTTAGAAATTGCGCGGGCGACACGGAACAAGGCGAAGAGAATTCTCCCTTCGCCTTGCACCGCCGGTGAGGCTGCGCGCCAGCCTTCGTCAGACAAAGGCTAAAGCGCGCCCAGTCGCAGGACTCGGAACGTTACTTAGTTGTTGCTGTCCGAACGCGGCGTCAGGATGACCTGCACCAGGCCGAGGATGGCGGCCGCTCCGACGGTCGGCCAGAAGCCGACGAGCGACACACCGGCGAGCATCCACGCGACGAGGTACAGCGTGCCGGTGTTGATCGCGGTGTGAAGACCGAAGCTGACGACCCGAGCACCGACAGGGCCGCCCGCGGCGCCACCGGCGAGAATCGCACCGACACCGAAGGTGGCGAGTGCCGGCAACGAGACCAGCACGACGACGAAGCTCATGACGGCGGTCAGAACGGCAGCACCGAGGCCACCGAGAACACCACCCTCGAAGCCCATCAGGCCCAGCGCGGGGAAAGCGAACATGATGAGCAAAGTGGTGGCGATGAGACGGAGAATGAACATGGGAATACCTTTCTGTGCTTGCTTAGAGCAAGTCGAGTTTGAGCCATCGCGCCGAGACGTTAGTCTCAGCGTTCGAGGGCAATGGGAGGTTATCGACGGAACTTGCAAGACGTGCTTGACGCATGTCTCTACACGGCACGAGCCTCATCAGGTGATGAGCGCTGAACCCTGTTTCCAATTCACCGAGAGAGTTCGGCTTCCGAGCGTCGGTTTCTGCGGTAGTTGTGCTTTTGGAAGGGAATCTCTCAGTACTGCGGGTTGATTTGGGGACAAGCCAATCTACTGAACCTGCTTGCCAAAATGCATCGAATAATCATGTAAAGTGCTTCAGGTTTCGCGTAAGCCCTGCTTGCCAAGAACCTCAATTCGAGCCGCCCCCAGCAACTTCTGACATCCTTGGTTGGTTGAGTCGGAACAAACACTTCGATGATTCTCAACTATCAAAATTCTGCGCAGTATCATCTACGACAGCACCTCTGAAGCAACTCTTGGCTATCCCGGGTGCGCTAGCCAAGATGTCAGATTGTCGCAGTTTTACCCGGTATAGTAGCTGCGTAAAAAAGCGATAACCCCAAGAGTGTTAAGTCTCCCGGAGTGCCTTGCACGGCACTCTGCCTCTGGTTATTCGTGATAGCCGCACAATCGGCTCCGCCAACGGCTAAAATCCCTGTGACACGTGGAAACAGGCAGGACAGAGCCCGCAGACCGGCGTATCGACCGCCCGCCCACAGCAAGAGCAGCTGCGCGTGACGTTTGCGCCGGTGAGACCCTCATCGACAGGAACGGACTCCCTCTCGACATACCACGACGGTCCGCCGACGGCCTGCGCCGAGCGCCAGAAAATGAAGCACAACAGAAAGACGCCCAGCACCATCAACGGCCCGTTCATCGACATGATCAAGCCGACACCAGCCAGGCAGCCAACGGCAATAAGCAAGAACTGCACTAGTTACCTCCAAAAGGAAAGAATCTGAAAACATGTCGACCAAAGCCGGGGCAAAGCCCGGTCTTGGTCGACACCCCTACGGGCGCATTTTGAAGGATACGCCCTCTCTCTCTCGGGAAACATCACCAGCGCTTCAAACCATGACGATCGCTCGGCGGTCCGCCGCACTGAGTCCCGGCAACCATGACCGCCAGCAGAGCGGCGAGAATTGCGAGGATGGAAAGCATTCCCCAGTCGAACGAGCCGACAAGGAGCCGCAGGGCCAGCGAGATGCCACCAGTGAGAACAACCCAACTACCGAGCAACCAGAGAATGAATCGACGAAACATTGGAGGGCGCTCCATGTTGAATGTGTGGAAACAAAGACAGGGAGCCGGACGCAAGTCCAGCCCCCTACGCACCATCTGCAATGCGTCGGTGTCGACGCACTGCCGCACCGTCTTACGTCAAGACGATGCCCCGGCTGTCCAGGTACTGCCGACCGCTCTCCGCGAACTCCGGCGGCACCTCGAGCACCGGGTTGTACACCGTGCCGATGCCGTACTGCGCGACGTAACGCAGATCCGGCGGCGAGCCGTTCGCCTCGTGAACGCGCCCGGCGGCGAAGAACGCGCCCACCATCTCCAGCCGACTCCCGAGGTACGCCTTGATCCCGACCGGATCGACGAACACCACCGGCTCCTGCCAGTACGCGCTGGTCCGCTCGCGCGCCTCCTGGCGCTTGCGGCGCTGCGACTCCCGGCGGCGCTGCGAGCGGGTCGGACCAAGCCGCTCGTAGCCCCAGTCCCGCAAGGAGTCGCCGTGCGTGCGCGCGCAATCGCTGCACACGTACATCACGCCGTAATCGTAGTCGCGGTAGCTCAGCCAGTCGGCCGGCGGGTTCTGCCCCACGGCGACGAAGACCTTGCGGCCGCACCCGCAGTCCGGCCCGCCCATCACCTGGCACTTCAGGAACTGCCCGAGGCCGCGGGCCTTGGCGTTCAGCTCACGGATGCGGGTCTGCAGCCGCGCCACTTCGGTCTCGATCTCGCGGACTTGCTTCGCCTTGCTCATGAATCGTCTCCTGAGGTTCCGGTTTTTGAAAACTAAGGTAATGGTTCAGCGAACGCGTCTGAAAACGCGCTTCGATTGAGTTTTTGGAAACAGCGAAAGAGCCGGACCAACGCCCGGCTCCGAATTCACGCAAACTGCAGACAAAAGCACAACGGGGCAAAGAAGAGAGCCGACACGAGTTCGGCTCTCTTCTCCAGCGCCGGCACTAGCGGGGCGGCACGCCGGCCACCAACATCGCAGCGGCGGACTCGCGCAACCCGTTGGCCCGAAGGCGGCGCGCGGCGGCATCGGCGTCGAACAACGGCTTCCGCTTCCGGTTTTCGCCCCAGCCGCCTTCCAGCTCGATGCGCCGAGCCTGCGTATCCAGCATTTCCGCGCCACGACGCATCTCGGTCACCACACGCCAGTTCAAGCTGGGGGTGATGTTCTCGGGGTCGAAGTCGTGGTCGCTGTCCTGCCGGCTGACGTGCTCCGGAACTTCGTCCCAGAACCAGCGGTTGGCCTCCACGAACTGCAGCATCTGCTGCACGTAGCCGGTGGACACTTCCACGCTCCACATCCGGCTCTTGTGACGGCTTCGGTCGCGGTCGCGCTCGCAGAACGGCAACAACACCTTCTGGCGGCGCAGCAGCGCGTACGCCAACATCGCCCCCAACGTCTTCACCGACACCACCTCGTCGCAGCAGTAGAAGCGGTTGCCCTTCGCCTCGTAGCGGATGAAACGGCCCATGTGTCGTCCCTTCTGCGGCTTTGCCGCAATGGTGTGGTTCGAAAGTTCCAGTGAATGTGAGTTGAGAGATTTCCGAAGAGAAAGAGAAGCAAAGATACACCTCAACCTAACAAGTTGAGCGTGCGCTAATCTAGCGTTCTGGTCACAATTCATCTAGAAATACGGCAGGCACATAACCGGCGGCATCCGCAAACCATGTGTTTACAGACATATAGCGCAGTCCTTCAACACGCGGACTTCGCCTCCTTACCCTAGCGCGGCTACCTATTCAACTAATCTGATGCTCCCCTCGTTGGATACCGTGGCTCGAAACTGCATCAAGGCTCGGCACATGGCCCGGCGCAGCGAGAAAGACCAGAGCAAAACCGATTGACGATGCGCCCATCAGCGAGAGCAACTGGAATTAGAACCCTTGAGCGCTAACGGAGATTAAGGCGACAAGCACTCTGAGCGCTCACCTCACAACGCATACAGCGCCGCCATCCACGCGGCGCGAGCCCGACAAATTAGCTACCCCGAGTCCTACAATGGCCAGGTCGTGATCGTAATCGGTCTGAGCGAGCCGACTTGATACCTCACGATTCAACGCCTCTTACTGGAGTACAAGGAAGACCCGCCCGCAAGCAAAGGAAAGCCTCGGTACGCCGAGGCCACGCGCGAGATCAGACTCGAGAACTGGAAGAATGCCCCCACCGAAGTACTAGTCTATGATGTTGCCCCCGCGCACGCGGAAGTAGTTCACAGGACTCACGACTTCGTAGCGTTCGACCCTCAGTCCGGAAGGGGCATGTTCTGCGCACCAATTCCGGCAAGAGCCGGACACGAACGGCCGGGCGAGCTGACAATGCGGTACCGGCTGCGATACCGCATCGACTAAGAGGTAGCGCAGCAACTTAGCAGACGCAGAGGATAGCCAAGGACCAAGGCGACAGGCGCGGCTACAGCAGCCGCACTTGTCGCTTTTACTTATATTCGTCGCACTTACTATCACATCTCGTACGCGATCCGCAAAGAAATAGCGAGGACCGCCACAGAGTGACGGTCCGTCGGTTTTCCTTACAACTGTTCGGTCGGTCGTCACTGTTTCGCAGTGACGACCGACCCCGCAACCGCGGCATCCTAGAACTTAACGCCCTACTTTGGCACGCACAAGAAACCAAACAGGATGGTCAACGATGTGCTGAGCACCGTGGCAACGAAAGCGGCCAACCAGGCCAGCACACCGCCACCGAGCGCCGCCGAAACATAGAGCAACGTAAGGGCAGCCACTGAGCCGGCAGATCCCATCGTGATCGACCAACGTACGTCCTTGAGCCACACTCCGAAGCCGACGCCAATGGCGGCACAAACGCAAACCAGAACCGCCGGACTTGTCCAGGCAGCCAATATCAGGGCTGGAACGACAAGCGCCGCAGCCAACATCAAAATCACAATAACCGCAAATTTTTCCAGGCCTTTGAAGTTCATATCTTCCACAATCCATACAAACAGAATTGAATTTTCCGTCACGCCGTAAAGCCGCCTTCCATGAACAAGGAAGGCGGCTCAGGAATGCCACAGTAACGGCGATTCCACGTGTCATTCTAGCAACGCCTGCGATCACTATTGCGCAGCAACGCCGCGCATCGTAGTGGTAGTAGGCTAGTCCAGAATGAAATTACTTAGTCGGATCGCAAACGACGCCCATAAACAGGATGGCACCAGTTTTGGTATCGCGAATCACGAAGAAAAATGGTCGATTCACATCCATGACGAAGGGAACAGTTTCATTGACGGAAGTAACGGCAACAATGCCAATGCCGGTTGCAGCCGCGGCTTCGGTGCCTTTTTCATTGACTTCCAAGAAAGTCTTGTGCTGCACGATATCAACGGCAATTTTCCTACTTTTGTCAGTGAAGAGTTTCGAGAAATTGGCCAGGCGTTCGTCGAAGGCGTCCTTCATTCCAAGCGCTTGCAATGCGTCATTTAACGACTGCGACCAGGAAATCTTCATCTTGGGCAGATAGAGTTCACCGTAACGATACACAAAGTTGCTCGCATGCCTTGCAAGTGTATATGGTCGGGGGCGTACGGAACAGACTTCCGACTTTCACTCGCGCCTGAAACTCTTTCTGTACAGTCCTCATGAACTGCGCGTCTACCTTCGAGCCTGTTGCGGCAAAGATTGCATTGGCAATCTCCAGCTCCACGTCGGGATCTGCTTGAATGGTGTCATCGAGAAAGTCGCTCACAGACTTATTCAAGTTCACCAAATCTTTGGCATCAACGCCAAGGAGTTTGGCAGTCTGCGTCAACGTTTGAGCGTCCGCTCCATTGAGCAGCATACAAAGCGCAACGCTAACGCTAACCGGGGAGACAACCACATTCCCGTTCTTGTTCGTCTTTCGCAGTTCGCTAAGGAGCGAAACACCAAAACTGTTCGAACAACTGCCGAAATCGATCTGGCTCTGCTGAGCAGCAGAAGCGCCGTTGCCAGCAGCGGCGTTAGACTGCTGAGTCCCGATTCCATGCCCGGGGGCTGCGAGCCACCCAAATAGAACCACGGCAGACAACAATGTTGTAAGTGCCCTTTTCATTTCTCATTCTTTCCGATTCACAAAAACTTGCAACTGACTAAAGCGAGTTCACTGAACCCGCCTCAAAGAAACGGCGCATCGACCATTGTCCAACGGGTTTGCGCCAAGCACTGCACATCACTTTGTCCATCAGGTTAGCGGTCACGACCGCTAATGCGCGAGCACCAGGCGAAGAAGGCCGAAGCAGCCTTGATGCCGAATACAACTTCGATGACCGCAGTGACGGCATAAGTTGCCACTTCGACATAGATGGTGACAAGGGAAACGACCACAAAAACGCAAGCGACAAGTACGAAAGTTCCCATGAGGTAAACCTATCTCTAAATGAGGCGCGCATTGCGCCAATTACTGTCAGCCCCCCAGTCGCACCGCGCGCCGGGTCCGGAAACAGAAAGCATAACAATCAGGGCTCAGGCACACTTTTGGCGTAGGAAGTGGCGCCCGGTTTTATTGTGCTGCAGGCGCGATACCGAGGGTCAAGTAGAATTCGGCGCGCTGGCGGAAGGACTCGAAGATGCGCGCCCTACTTGTGCTTCGTTCTTCCTTGGTATCGTTTTGATGGCCCAGGACCTGTCGCTCCAGGGTCACGAAGCCGCGGCTGGCGGAAAAGAATTGAAGACAGGCGTAGCAAGTCTCTCCGGACTCTTGTGCATAGGAGTCGAACGGGACTGGCTTCGAGTGAGGTACAGTCTCAGTTAGCACCCTGTAGGTAACGCCAATAACGTCAGCCAAGTATTCTTCAGTATCGTAAATGAACCATCGATACTCGTCAGTAGCACTTGCTGTCGCGACGAATTCGTTCATTTGGACATCGATGGGCATGCCACCCGGCTGATCGTCTAAGGTAACAGTGAATACCCGCCCGTTCTGCAGCATCTCAAACTGATTCGCGAACATTCGCCCAAGCCACCGGGACATGTCGCCGGGATCCCGGTCCAGACCAAGCTTTCGCAGCGCATTTATCCAGGGCTTGTGGCCGTCGTGGTGTTCATTTAAGGAAAAGCGCGTATAGACTTCAACTCGGAGGGTCGTAGCGTGTTTCAATATCTCCCTCATGACTTTGTCTCTTTCTTTCAAAAATACGTACTTGCTGCCGTTCTGGAAATCAGCACTGCAGGAGGTGCAACAGATCGGCTGCCCCAGACGCAGAGCAATGAACAAGGACAGTGGGGCACCGCAGGCGGAGCTCATCCCCAGAAGTAGCGAGCCACAGAGGCAAAGGCGCACATCAAAGCTGGAAGAGCGACAACAAGAATCGCACAAGCAGTCTCGACGCTAAAGCGAGGCTGATTACCAGGCCCCACCATCACAATCGTCAAACCACGTTCACCAAGGTGTACTTGCGCACTTGCTCCAAAACGCGGCTGCAACCCCAGATTTGTCAACGAATTTGGCAGCTCCAGCTGAGGAGTCAAGGCAGGGCAATCGAGTATTTCCAACCGCTGGAGACGTGTCGCAGCTTCAGACAGCCGAGGAAGACTCTTTAGCTTGCGACACCCTTTAAGCGACAACCGGCTCAACCTTAACGGAACCTGCTCCAACGTCGAGATTCCGCAATTCTCAATCTGCACGTAAGAAACCCGCTCGGGCATATGCGGAACAGCGCCAAGAGCCGCGAGATTCGACAGATAGAGAAAAGTCAGACCTTTTGGCAGGGAGGGTAAATTGTGCATGCCTACGCAGTTCAGTTCCAGATGATAGAGAAACTCCGGCAACTCAGGCAAGCTGGTCAGCTTAGGCGACCGCGAAATCTGCAGGAACGTCAACGATTCCGGCAAGCGAGCCAGCTCAACGAGCCGGACGCAATCAAACAGCTGCACCGTTTTTACAGAATCAGGCAGGGTCGGAATTCGTGAAAGCCGCGGGCTCGACTGAATGAACAAGCTAGCCATGTCCGGCATTCGCGCAACATGTTCAGCCAGGCTCGCATCAGTTTGGCCGGTCAGAAAGAGGTCTCGAGTACTCATAAATCGATCAATCGTTGAAAAAACTTTGGTCGCTAACGTTGCAATCAAGAAACGCACGCAGCAATGGCGTCTCTCCAGCAGCGGAGGCCCTGGCGCGACGGACATCGCAGAATAGTTCAGTTTGAAAGTGCACGGACTGGAAATATTTAGCTTGGGTATTTCCTGAGAATGGAGCGAAAGAACGGTAGTTCTACCTTACCAACCGGTGGGTCCCTTCCTTTCCTTAAACTCTACTTTTCCAGGACCCCAGCCTCCGAAGAAAGTCTGTTTACTGGCAAATTCAGGGGACCGACCAGTAATCAAGTGAGCTATAATTTCACTAATCTTGCCACCCCACCAGTCCAAACGCTAGCGCAAACTCACGCGGTCCACAGAATGAACCAACTTCGCCAATGCCACCAAAAGCCATACAAATTGACCGCTCTTCCAAAATAGGCATTGAAAAACAGCTCTATCTCGCCGTGAAGCAGCTGATCGAATCCGGCGTTTGGCAAAAGGGCACAAAGCTCCCGTCAAGCCGAGACCTGGCGGACGAGCTAAAGGTGGCTCGCAAAACCGTAAAGCAAGCTTATACCCAGCTTTGCCTCGAGGGATACCTGGTCTCCCTGGACAGGCAAGGCACTTACGTTCAAGAAGTTACACTCGATTCCTCGGCAGGATTGATCCAGGCACCGAAGAAAGAACCGCTGTCCAGATATGGTGCGGAGCTTACTTCTATGGCTTTGTCGGGCCGACAACCAGCACGAGGAATCGATATAAGCCTGTTCAGCCGCTGCCCGGACTTCGACAAGCCTCAGTTTGATAGCGTCCGCGCTTCTTTGTTTAAGGCCATGCGCGCCCCTCACGCAGACCAGTTCTCCGCCGAACCATTCGGCTGCCGCCGCCTGAGGACCGCCATTGCCAATGTCCTGGCCCCTGAGCGAGAAATCAGCTGCACCGCTGATCAAGTTGCAATTCTGCCCGGATTCGTCGACGCTCTCGACCTGATCACCAGAGTGCACATCGACCGAAACGATAGACTTCTGCTTGAAGAACCTTGTTATCCGGCAATAAGAGAAAATGCCATCGCATACGGTGCACAGTGGTCCGCTGTCGCTACAGACCAGGAAGGACTAACCGTCGACTCGCTTATCCAAAGCGAAAGCGGTCAGAAGCTCATTTTCACCACTCCCGGTCATCACTTTCCTACCGGCGGAGTTCTGCCCTTCGCGCGACGCCTGAAACTTCTCAAATGGGCGCGCCAATCAGGAGCAATTATTGTCGAAGACGATTACGATTCGGAATTCACTTACCAAGGGAAACCTGCTCCGGCACTCAAAAGCCTTGATCGCACCGACCAGGTAATCTATCTTTCCAGCTTCAAGAAACTCGTGCCGCCAATGTTTTGCCTGGACTTCCTAATCCTGCCACAGCCGCTATTGGCAGTCTACGCCCAGGCCATTCTTCTCTCCGTCTCGCAGCCAGGGGCGGAGGTTCAACGAGCACTGGCCAGCTTCATCGAAACCGGTTCGATGGCAAAACACATTAACCGACTCAAACTGGTTTACGCACAAAGGCGCCAACAGCTGATGCAAACGTTAGAGAAATACTTTGGCGAGCGAGTTCAAATAACAGGCGCAAACAGCGGCTTGCATTTCCTAATCCGCATTGACTCCCCGCTGAGCACCGAGAACATAGTGCAAAGGGCAGCCGATACAGGTTTGGAGATTTCAGACACCAGGGACTTCTATGCCGGTGCCGCTCCAAGAAACGAGTTCATCATCGGGTTCGGTGCGCTCGAGGACAGTCAGATTGAAGAAGCCATTCATCGGCTATATGTCGCTAGCGGCTGCGAATGACAACGTCACTTCACTCAGTAGCGGAACCGGCAGCGAAAGCAGTTGCTTCAGCCCAAAAGTGAAGAAAGTCGACGTCCGAGATCTCTCCTGAAAATGTCAAAAAGAGCAGAAAAAGGTAAAAAAAGGACGGAAAAAGGTAAAAAACGACGGAAAGGAGCTGGAATCAGCTCCTTTCCGTTGGCAGACGTCCCTGTCGGAAAAGGTTTGCACCACCTACGGCTCATGCCTTGCTGCGCTTGTGCTTGCCCTTGCGGCGGTCCTTGTGAATGTCGGTCCGCGGAACGCGGTTCGCGTTCTCCTTGCGGTTGGGCGGGCAGATGCTGCAGCGGCAGAGCCGGCGGCGGTGCTTGCGGTACACGCTCGAGCTGGAGGTTGTGTTTTCCTCGTTAGTCGAAGCGCCGCTCAGTTCGAAGTCGTCCATCTTTAGACACTCCACGCATGTAGTTGTAGTTAAGGACACTACATGCGGTGGCTAATACGAACTCCTAAGGAGTTGAACACCATGCGTTGCTCCTGTTGAGGGTAGTTACGAACGGCAAGACACCGCGCCGCTTCGATCGATCTCTGCGGACGGTTTTACTGCTTGCGCAAACGTTGCTCGCGCGCCGCCCGCGCTTGCTGCTGATACTGCTGCACCAGTTCCAGCAGCCGTGCCGTGTCCCTTGCCTCAACGGCCGCCCGAGCAGCCGTCTGCAACGCGCCCTCGCCCAAACACGCCACCGTGCAGTAGTCGCAGATCACGATCCCGTTCATCACGTTCTCGTTGCCGGGTACGCCTCCGTGAGCACCCTTGCAGACCTGACAGTTGTCCAGTTTTTGTCGTTTCTTAGCCATGTTCACCTTTTGTTTGTGTGAACCCGGCGGTCGTTGAAAGCGCCCGGCCAGGGCGAGCCATCACCGGCGTAGTGACAGCCCGCCCCGCACAGAAGCGATTACGACTTCGGGGCCTTGACGCGCAGCGCCGGCAGCCCCCAGCGGGTCGCCGAGTTCGCGCCCGCGACCCCGCCGGACTTGACGGCCGCGAGCAGCTGCGTGCGCTCGACCGCCGGGTGCTGCACCGTCGCCTCGGTCTCGGGCGTCGCGCCGAGGCTGGTCAGCAGCTCGCGGACGGCGTCCGGGGCGCAGGAGCCGATCTGCCCGCCGTCGCAGCCCTCGAGCATGACGCTCGCGGCCAGCCGAACGAACTCGAGCATGGTCGCGTCGTCCGCCAGCGGGCACGTGCGCGAGAAGCGGTCCT
>JAIELX010000019.1 GCA_019752635.1 Candidatus Obscuribacterales bacterium
ATGAGATACAGACTTATTATTATGATTCTCAATATGCAGTTTTCAGGGTACAGACGTCGAACTCGCGGCGTTCGACTTGCCGGTGCTAGAAAGGAATCAACAGATTCTTTTCTAGATACATTGTTCGGCTGTTTTTATTTAGCCGCAGCAGTCGCTCCACTTGCGTGTCGCTTCCGCAGGAGAAAGATAATACCAAACGCCTCCCAAAAGTACCTCCTGTTGAAACAATTCCTTAATGCTCCTGACAGTATGAATGCTCGAAGAAGCTCTTTCCGCGCAGGACGAGCGTTAGCTTTTGCTTGATTCATAGTTCGTTTTATCAACCTTTGGCTTCCCTCGAAGGCGGAAGCACAGCAGGAAGAAGGTGTCTCGGACCAAGAAAAACATACACAACAGATATACAGGGACGCACGCCTTCGGTTCAAACAGTGTCAAGGACCATCCTCTTTTCTCAGTCGGTAGCGCGAAAGCGAGAATCATCCACTCAACCGGCGGAGATTCCTTATATGCAATAAAAACAGGAGAGCCAGAAACTCGAAACCAAAAGAAAACTGAAGCCGCTACAAGCACCACTTGATTAACCATCACTAACAAATAAGCTCGGGGCACCGACATTCCTGCAGCGCGCAATGAATGCCATTCTTTCAAGCGAAAGGACGTGCATTGGCATGCTTACTTACCATGCAGCCATTTTTCGACGGGTAAGCGGAATTCGGCTCGAGACACGAGTCGTTGCGCAAGGAACAGCTTTCACAATTCCTGGACAAACCGCTGCTAACTTTTAACCATGGATGGCAACCGTGTCACAGGGCGGTAACGCTGAGGAATGATAATGGTCGCACGGAGCAACCATTGATCCCGGGAAAGAATTTGGCGAGGGATTCGTTATGTCAGAGAAAGGCCACTTTGTTGCAAGCTCAGACATTGTGGAGGAGAAGGTGCCCTCCCCGCTGCCGCCGCCACTGACACGGATCTACGAGAACTCTGAACATCTGGTAAACCCTCAAGAAGCGATCGAGACCAACGCAGCTAAATCGGCGGGAGAGGAATCGGACGAACGCTCATTGAAAGCGCAAGTCAAACACAAAACCGACAGCGAATGCATCGACAAAACCGATGCCACTAAGGCCAGGGTACAACTTGATCAGGATGATCACCTGCGCAACATAATGAATAGCTTTCAACGCGCAGTGACACCACATCCGATGGATGTATCGCATCTTCTCCCACGGTTCGACGGACCACAACTGAAGTTTCCCGCATCGGAGCCCGGTTCTTAGGCTCGGCGATCGCCCCTCCTAATATGCAGGACCGGGATTATTTACCTGCCAAGCGCCGTAAGCGTTCGCATGCAGCAACTGTCGCATTAAACGCCTTCAGACTTAAGAGCAACAAACTGCGAACTTGACTACGCGACAGCTTCCGTAGCGAGCTGATTGAGCACTTCATCCCGCAGCGCAACTCGCTCCAATTGCGACAACTGGCGGGTATATAGCACCGCAACTGAAAGTATTGACGGAAGATCATGTGACACGAAACGCGCAGCGTTCTTAATGCAATCGGTTTCAATGACTTCGATCAAGCTGAGATTGTCGTTGACCTGCCTGAACACGGCCAGTAGCCCCGGTTCATCGGTAACTCGGTCAAGGTTGACATACGGACCATGAAACAGGTAACGACCGACGACGACACGGTCAGCTAAGACTTGATCGCAAGCGATGACGTCATCGCATCCCAATTTTTCTTGTGCCGTCAATTTCATCTGAGAAACCCTTGAAAATTTACCGAACTCAAATCGTCTGTAGCAACGACGCTTCAATTGTCGTCAAAAGCGAACGAACATCCGCAAACCCCGACCTTGGCATCAGTTTTTAGTCTATCAAATGCTTATTCGGGTTTCATTTTTCGTTTATTTATGGCCCGAGTCTGTAATAAGCTTGTAGACGATGGTTTGCGACCTTAGTCCCCGATCCTTGCAACGTAAACAGAGCGAAGCGGGCGATTCCGTTTTTAAGATTGAATGAACAATGATGAGGAAGGGGTATAACCGGGTATGAAGTCTACTGTCTGTTTTTTCAGAACCACATCCAACCACGGCAGCGCAGTTTATACGTAATGGTGCTCGACCTTAAGCCAGGCGATTTTGTCGACGACCGGTACGAGATACTTGGGTTACTGGGCGTCGGCGGCATGGGTAGCGTGCACCAGGCCAGGGAAAAGGAGCTGGATCGCGTCGTTGCACTGAAGCTTTTGCACCATTCGCTAGTTGCAGACAGTGAGCATCAAGAACGATTTAAACGTGAGGGCCTGATTCTTGCAGAACTTTGCCATCCGAACATTCGCAGCTGCTATCGTTTTGGAATCTGGCAACAACAGTATCCCTACATTGCGATGGAGCTCCTGCACGGGAGCACATTAGCATCGCTAATAGCGAGCTCTTCGCTGCCACCGAATCAAGTGCTGAAGCTAGGAGTGCAAGCCTGCGCCGGAATGGCGCACGCCCATGCTCACGGCATCATCCATCGCGATCTCAAACCTGGCAACCTGATGATCGAGCCCATCAATAGTGAAGAAGTTGTGAAGATCGTAGACTTCGGACTGGCACGATTGATTCCCGACGGTAGCGGAAACAATCAGCACCTCACTCAAACCGGAAGCCTCATCGGCAGCGTCAGCTACATGAGCCCGGAACAGTGCTTAGGGCGCAAAGCAGACAAACGCTCAGACATTTATTCGTTGGCCTGCGTTCTCTATGAGGCATTGACTGGTGAACCGCCCTTAGTGGCAGATAATCCCATCGGGCTAATGCATTTTCACGCAAACGTTCTCCCCCAACCTCTGCCAAAAGTAGTGGGAGAACACATCATACCCGGGGGCTTGAACGCCGTTCTAATGAAAGCCCTGAACAAGGTTCCCGAGAATCGACAGCAAACGATGACTGAACTTGCTCAACAATTGCAGCTGGTGCTGGATGGACGGGGCGATGAAATCGCGGAGAACGCAGCTCTCAAACCAGGCAAATCAAAGGCGGCGCTCTGGCTTGTTCCGCTGGTGCTTGTACTCGGCTGCCTGGCGGTTTTCTTGTTCCGGCACAGCCAAGAAGATCCGTTTTCTGCGAATAAGACACTACCTAACAGCATCGTCCGAAGGGACATTCTGTCGACGTACAAGCAGGGAAACACGATCAGCCCGGCCAAGCGTGAAGAGCTGCTGACTCTTTGGCTAGCCAAGTACGGCGCGGTAGAAAGAGCGGGGGCCTGCCTTGCTCATTTCCAACTCGCTGATCTTCAATGCCCTGCTTTGTTCTCAATTTCACACGCAGTAATTCCCGCGCAGGACTGCCTCGAACCAAAGGGAGAAGCAAGCAATGCCAATTTTACAAAGGCCGAAAAACTGTTCGGTCATGTACAAAAAACAGCCGGAAGCAAAGTCCTTGATCAGATCCTCTACTTCCGCGTCTTCGCACTAAAAGGTCGTAAGCGGCCGACACACCTGAGGACGGATTGCCGATCCGTAATATCTCAGTTTGGACTGTCCACGCCTTCCAGCACAATGCATCTCTATTATCAACAACTGGCCAACTTGTTCTCTCTGGCCGGCGAATACAAAGATGAAGCGAGAGTGCGACAAGAGCTCTCGGAGCACGACAATCCGCTCTACCGTCTCAGCAATAAGCTTTTCCTGCTCCATTCTCTGAACTTGCGGCAACCCCGTAAGAGCAAGAACAGCAAACCTAGCTCATTCGCGCAGTACCTTGCTCGCTATCGATTGAATTACTATGACGGCTTGAATCATCGAAACGCGGCTCTATGCCTTGAAGAGAATCTGCCGAAAGAAGCACAGCGGTTCCTAGATTGTTGTGATTGCACCTTCGTAAGAACTCAAGGTCGGAGCACCAATGCAGAAGGCCCGCTCACCAGCACGCCGTTCTTAGCTGAAGCCAGCAGCGACCGTCGCGACACGGACCGAATACAATGGGCGGGTCGAGAAGCGCATCAGTTTATATGGGCGCTTTCGCTAATCGAAAACCATCAACACGACGAAGCACGTAAGTTCATTCTCAGATGCCTGAAGGCGGACGATCCGCAACTCAAGCTATGGTTACTGCCCTGCTTGGTGCACAATGCCAAAGAAGGGCAGCTTCCCATCGATCCAATAGTTCGAAAGATGATTAATGGCGCCACCGCTAATGATATCAATTGGCTGTGCAATCTGGGCATTTGCGCATTAAAGGAGGATGCGGAACTAGCCGGAACGGCACTAAGAAAATGCGCCGCGTTGGTGTTGCAAGCTGAGGGCGAAGGAGACTCGATGCAGACGGGACTACTGGTTGCGGACGGCTTGATGCAACAAAACACACCGGACGACGCAAAGGTGCTACTCGAAGCATTGCTCGAACTGTCAGAGGCCGTCCCGCCAGATGTGCGTAAATACCAACTCCCCGTTCTTTATCTTTACCTATCTAAGGCCAATCGCGCCAGCAACAATCCAGCAGCAGCAGCGACACTACTTTCGAAGGCAAGCGAAGGCAGCAAGGGGAAAATTTTCTCAAGAGCGTTCGATGCTGCTGTTCTTCACGAGAAGGCCGTGCAGCACGCCCTGCGTCAGGAATGGGCGCCGGCACAAGCAGTTTTCGAGGAGCTCGTATCGCCATTCAGCCTGGATGTCGCCGCACTTGACAGGGCACGATACCTGGAAGACTATGCCCGCTTCTGCATGCGCCGTGGACAGCCGAAGAAAGCGGAAGAACTTGAGCGAAGAGCCGAAATTTACCTTCCACACGACGCAAGAATCTATTGGATGGCCTGGCCGGTGGTTCAAACCGAAATACGGAAAATCATGTAAATCGCATTAGACCGCGCGGAACCTGGCGGAGTGCCAAAGGAACCCGGGGGGGAATTCTCCCGGGTCAGCGACAAAGTGCTGTCTCGTTCCCGGGAATTGGGTGTATATACGTGGCATGGACAACCCGACGACACCATTGGCCTCGAACAAAGCAGCAGACGCCAGTCAAAAACTATTCGAAGAAACGCGCCCGTCCGTCTTCAAAATCGAGACGGACCGCGGCGGTGGAACCGGCTGGCTAGTAGACGAGAATACCGTCGTCACGAGCTATCACGTCATTCAAAACAGTCGCAAGATCGCGGCAATAGGACAGGACGGAAAACGCTATCCGCTGGGTGCGGAAATAATCTTCGACGCAGCCAATGACATAGCCATCCTGAAGTTTCAGGGACAACCGCCGCCACAGGCTCGCGCGCTTGCTGTCGGCGCAGCAGCGGCATTGAAGCCCGGCGACAAAGTGGTGAGCATGGGTCACCCCGGCGGCTCCGCCTTGCAAACCTACGAAGGCAGTTTCGAAAAGATGGCGACATGGCGAGATTGGCTAGTATTGCAGGAGAAACATGCCCACCATGACTACAACAAGCGGCGCTTCAGCGAACACCAGAAGTATCTGTCTCCGGAAATCTTAAATCGCCCGCTTGTGGAAGTTCGTCTGACGACTGAACGCGGATGCTCTGGCGGACCAGTGATGAATGCCGACGGAAAAGTTGTGGCAATAGTGACACAAGGAAGCACGCACAGTAATCAGTTCGGTTACAACATTCCCGCCGAAAAACTCTCCGCCATGCTTAACCAGAGGCACAATCCAACCGGCTACGAACAAAGAGCCGGTCACTATGAACCGGGAATAGTGACCCAATTCCGGAAGGTAGAACACGACCCCTTAGGTTACGTAGTTGAGAACGGAGCCCTTCTTCTCGGCGCCTGGGCAGCCTCACCGCTGGCGCATTTCAACCGGGATCCCATGAGTTTGATCACCAGAGATATGGCGCTAAAGCGAAGTCTCATTGGTGCCGGAGTCTTGGGTGCGCTGTCGTGGAACGACAGCGACGGCCTAATGCGCAGCACCAACCATCGTGACACTCTCAAGTTCAGCCTGGCGCTCACGTCCGACGCAACGATGGCGGCAGGCTTTGCATCAAAATACATGAGTGTGCTGCGCTCGACGGGAGTTGACCGCGCCGGTCGAGTCGGCAAAGTTCTCATGTTGGCTGGTGCCGGTGCACGTCTTGCCTGCGAGTTAATTCCAAACAGTTTTGTCGTCGATGTCGGAAATGCCGAGACACCTGGACGATGAAACAACGCGCTCATCGCGTCGGTTTCACATGATGCTGTAGCCAGGAAATCAACGGCACTGGAAACATCAGCATAAGAAGCGCCAGGCTAAGATACAGCTGCACAAGAGCACGGGGGCGTTCGCTTTTCTCAACCCGGGATGCGAAATAAACGAGGGAAGCAACCATGTAAATCAACATTACGGACAGAGAACAGTCTAATGCGCTCATAAGTATGCTTCGTCCGTGCACAAACTTCTGCATCAACGTAAAGACGATTCCGTTTGAGTACATAGCGAAAAAATCATTTGCATACTGCAGCCCGGGCGAAAATGAAGGTAGCGAAGACGAGGTTCCGCTTCCAAACAAAGAACAGAGTTCCATTATGAGCCATGAGCCTGTCAACGCCGCGGCAGCGTACACCATAGTCCCCGTCGATGCAGCACTAAATAACGACGGAGCAGATTCGCCTTTACCATGAAGAACATAGTCCATCTGCTTCTTTCCGATTTGAATTTGCTTGCCGCAACTGCTGCAGCAAAGCTCTCGACCGCGCCAAACGGTGTTGAACCTGTCAGGCGTATTGTGATTGCAGGTTTGCCTCGCCTGCGGAACAGAGAACAGCAATCCCAGTTGCGATAATCCATCGCGAACAAGACCTCCCGCCAGAACAGAGAATGGCATCTTCACCTCGCTCTTGCCCTGCTGGTGCTTTAGTACTGCGTTGCCATTAAGGACAAGTTTGCGCCTCAGCGTAACTCTTGCGTCATTCATTAGCATAACTTCCTTCCCCTTTTACTGATAAGTTTTCACTAAAGCGTTGCCTTGAGCGTCGGCACGAAATACGATTCCGGAAGACACCGCCACTGAGGCAATCGGTGCCTCGGGCGCAGCTGCCTTTCGAAACGTGTACATCACTACCGGCGCCGCAGTTGAGCCGCTAAACTCATCGCTGATGACCTCTACCGCCGCTTCTGGTAACTTGTTTTGCGAAGGCTTTTGCGATATCGGCGTCACCACGGCAGCGATGCCCGGGGTAACAGCCGGCGCAACGGGCGGATTTTGGACCGGCAACGCACTTTGCGATACAGCCGTCTCAGTCGAGAGCGTAGCAGGTACAAGTACAGTCTCTTGCAAGTGCGTCTTCGTACCTTCGGTCCCGGCAGCAATGCGTGCCACTACTCTCGGAACTCCGCAGACAGCGCCGGTTTGTCGATCTGCGGGACTCAAGCGGCAACCCGCCAGAACGAAGCCCCCGATTAGTACGAGAACGGCAATTTGGCGAACATGCAGATTCTTCGACTGCGTACCATTGGCGATCGAGCCAACCCAGCCTCTGAACTGAAGATCAAGATCTAGCAACAGGTTGCAACCGCGTTGCGCTTTGATATCATTGACGGTGGCAACCTTTCGCAACGATTTGAACGATGAAACTTCCCCTGCTGAACGGGCAACACCTTCCATCTCAATGCGCCTGGCCGTGTATGCCAATAAACTATAGTTCTCTTCCATCTTCCCACTCCTCAATCAGCGGCTCCGTCATCCCGTCCTGAACCACGGAATCACTTTACAATCGGGTGCGTGACTGGACGATGATCTGATCGTGACGCCAGTGTGACAAACCGCTTTTCGTTGATTACCTATCCTGCGCGTGACAAACGACCGGCCGGAGGGAAATCAAAGTTTGGTCAATGCCCCGTCGGAAGTGTAATATAGGGGCCATAGGGGAAGCTCACTTAGCTGGCAATGCAACCGGACACATGGCACGACTACTACTGGCAGATGATGATCGTTCAATCTTAGTAATGCTGTCTTCCTGGCTCAAGTTGGAAGATCAGCATACCGTCGATACGGCGGCAAATGGCGAAGAAGCCATTAACTTCCTCGAGGCGTACAGCTACGATGTCGTAGTTCTGGACTGGGAAATGCCCAAAATCGCAGGCATAGAAGTATGCCGCCGGTTTAAGGAAAAGAATCCGGGGGTTCCAGTATTGATGCTAACGGGCAAAGATACCTTACAAGACAAGGTACAGGGACTGAATGCCGGAGCTGATGACTATCTGACAAAGCCCTTTCAGGCGGAAGAGCTATCGGCTCGCGTCAGAGCACTATTGCGTCGCGGCAACAAGCCGCAGACCGCCGCACTGGTATCGGGGGCAGTATCACTGGAACCACTCGCCAGGAAAGTCACCATCAAGGGAACGGAATTGCGCCTCTCTCCAACTGAGTTTGCCTTGCTTGAGTTTTTCCTGACCAATCCGGATCAGTCATTCTCCCCGGAAGCTTTGCTATCGCGCATTTGGGCAAACGCGGATGATGCCACAATCGCGTCAGTGCGCGTGACGGTGAACAGACTGCGCACAAAACTGGAGGCGACGCTCGGCAATGCACCGCTGACTACGGTGCGCGGCAGCGGCTATTCCTGGGATTCGAGCCTTTCCTGAATCTTCCCGAGTTAACGAAATTGTGTCAGAGCTTCACTTCTTAGTAATCAAAGAAGCGTATTGTTCTAGCACGTAAGCAATTCGACACCATTTCCTCGGTGCAGGTGTCAGCCCCCCCCGCCCGCCACCACGCTTTCACCTGCACCTTTTCCCGGATTGCGACTACGTCAGATTTGACAGATGCTGGAATACCAAACGCCCCCCCCCAACCTCAACCAGCATCGTTAGAACTCGATACGCGCTCCCTGCCCGGAACCCGTATCGAGTTTTTCTTTTGACGCCCGAACAAGTTAACAGTTTCGTGACACGAATTCACCGGTCGGTTATCCAATTGCGGTACCGTTCTGATTACCGGACCGCGACTAAACGACGGAAGGCATTTTGAGGATTTATCACACATGAGCGACAAAGCAGATGAAATCGTAGCCAACCTGAGTGACGGCAAGTACGAAGAAGCAGGCAATGCGCTATATGCCGCTGCCTACGGCGACCCGGACGACTTCAATGCATTGAAAGAGGAAATCAAAGAGCAGACCAAAGATTGGTATCGCGACGTGTACGAAGAGAACGGGAAACTTTATATCGACACCGGCTTTTTATGGGACACACAGTTGTACGATGAAGCCAAGAAACAAGGCGGAATCGCAAACATCGCGTCCACTTTGAGCGAAGGTAAACTCCCGATCGTGGGCGTAGCGCCCCCGATCATAGGGGCACTGCGCGGAGCAACGCCAGAGCAATAGGGTGCGCAGAAAAAACTGCGCAAAAATCCAAGTAATACTAGCTACAGGTCGAATCCTAGAGCACGTTAACTGCTCGTGCGGCGAGCAAAACTACTATCGCTAATGAGATCAACGCCTGAATCATCATCATGATTTTCGCCCAACGCGAAAGCACGGGAACATCAGTTGGGGAAAGCGCGGTGCTGGTGTTGAAAGCCAGAAATAGATAGTCAACAAAACGCGGCGACCAATTTCTGACCGAATCAGGCTCGGCGCCGGACTCCATCATGGTCATCTGCGGAAAGAGAAAAGCGCCGTCACTATGCGCTCCTCGGCGATCGCGTTCGTGCGGTCCACCTGCATCCAGGCGCCAGTACCAAACAGCAAAAACAAGTACATTAGTTAGCCACAGTGAGCCCGCGGAACACAATAGCTGCGCAGGAGGAACCGTGCGCGCAGGAATTGCCTCCACGAGTCGAACGACACATTGGACCATCACAACTGTGACTATGGCGATAACGGCATATCCGAAAAAGCGACAGAACTGATGCTTACCTATGGCATGAGAGATTTCCGCTGGAATTAGCAATGCCGCCACCACTGCCAGAATCAACCACCGCGGTCCGTCAATTGTAAGTTCAGGCGGCAACGCCGCGTACAATCCGCCTGCTGCAGCCATCGCAACAAGCGTCGGCCACATGGGCTCATACTCAGTCTTTGATTGCGACTCGGGTAAAGACTCCAAAGATTTCGCCTTCGTCTGATAGCTCGTCAATCTTAGCAGCAAGACAATTGCTTGTGCGTAAATCACGAAAATCGGGTTACTTCAAACTCGTAGTTCAGAGAATTTTCAGAGTCGACCATTATTCTTCAATCAGCGCAAGAGGCAAGCCCACCGCCAGCGCGCTGCTGGAGATACCATGACAGAATCAAAGAAACAAATTGATGAAACCGCCGCGCATGTCAGCGAAGAGTTAATCGAGCTGCCATCGTTAACAGTTAACGAATCAACTACGCCAATCAAAAGGATCGCAGAGAATCTATACAAACTTCATACGGCAGCTTCACCACCAAGAGCCACGCACCCAGTTTTGCCCATCGCTCCGAAATTGGATCACTTTCGAGACAGAATCCTGCCGGAAGTGATCTGGCCGAACCGGATAGCAGTCGGTTTGCCCAACTACGGCAACATTCGTCGAGCCCGCGATGTTCATCGTTCACTGCCGAAGAATACGTTCTACAGTCGAAAAATGCTGCGCGAGGTCCAGTTCGAATCCACACTGGAGCATCGAGTTTTTTGGTTGTTGGAACAATCCGACGAAGTGCTCTATTATCAGGAGCAACCGCTCGCGATTCCATACGTGAATGATGAAACTGAGGTCCGATACTATCCCGACGTCATGATCTGGCTTCGCTCCGGTCGATGCATTGTGGCAGAAGTAAAAGTCCTCACCGAAATTGGTTTGCACGTGAATCAGCTGAAATTCGATGCGCTTCAAAAATTCTGCGACTCACAGGGTTGGGGCAAATTGATTACAGACGGAAGGCGCACGGCGAAGTATCTGGAAACTTACAAGCAAAATCCAAAATTCGTCGAACACGTGATGAGCGCGCTGGAGGCCGGTTCGCTGGATTGGGCGAACTATCGAGCCATCAGGGCGAGGTATGGCTGTAACAACGTCGACCTCAATAGCCTCATTCTCTCGGAAAAGCTAATCTGGACGCTGAGACCTTTCTGCTTAAGCCTACCGGATTAAAACTGCGAGCCGACAGCACGGGCCTTATCGCTCGTGCTTGCAGGCCACGCAACGTGCCGAATACCCAACACCGCAACTCCCGGACGAAGTGCAAGTCTGCCCGCCATAATGGGTAAAAAGACTGTATCGGGAAGGAGGGATACTCGTGCGCACCCAAAAGTTCCTCAAAAAAGTCGGCGGGACCAGAATCAGCCTTGCTGCAACAATTTTGATTGCGCTTGCTTTTCTTGCACAGTCGCAATCGCTAGCAGAGGGCGAGAACGAGGGTTCGAGTCCGTCCGATAACGTCGGCGCCCCGTCCGGAGCGCCGGCGGACAGCGGATCACAGGCCCCGACGGCTGAGGCCCCACCGGTTTGGACCCAGGCTCCGACGGAGCAGCCACCGGCAGCGCCGCCGCCGTTTAAAGACGGCAACGCTGGAATGTTCCAGGAAAAATTCAAGTGCTCAGACGGTTACGATCCAGACCGGGATCCGTCATTGCATCCGCAGAATCAGGATTCTAAAGTTCGCATGCAAATCAACGCTCAGGCGCAAAAGGAACACGAGGATAAACTTGCCGCCCAGCAAGCCGCCGGAGCAGCGACGCCAAACACTGAGGCACCGGCAGAAGGACCGCCCTCACCGGTGGAGCAAAAAAACAACGCCCCGATAAAAGAAGCTCAGGAAAGGGAGAAGGAAAAAGAAAAAGAGAATGAGCGAACCGCCGAGGGCAAAAGCACTGACGCCAAAGTCGCCAGACCTGCCTCGACAGCTTCGGCAGTCATGAGTCCCGTGCAGGAAGCCTTGTTTTTGATACAAACCCGCAAATTTCAGGACAGTCTCTCCGTGCTTGGCCCGGTGGTCAGCCGCAATGGCACCAACCTGGATGCACGTTATTTGATGGCCGTAAGTTACGTGGCGCTGCGAAAATACCCCGAAGCAGCGGAACAATACAGAAAAATCATTGAGATGGCACCGCATTCGAAGCAAGCGGCTTTATCGGTGGAAGGGCTCAAAAAGATCGAGAAGTAGGCGAAGTCTAGGGAGTCGTCGCCGGCGGAGTCGCAGGCGGTGCCGAAGTTCCAGTCGTTCCCGCAGTGCCCGTGGTGCCTGTCGTCGCTTCCGGGTGCGGTGACATCGCCCATGCCACAGCCAGCACGATTACAATTGCGGCGCAAAGCCAAATCATATTAGTGTTCCCGCGCGACTGAGCGATGAGGTCGGCACGCCGCTTGTCCTCTTCCGCTTCACGCTTTTGTCTCTCGGCTAAGAACGCCTCTTCCTCAGCGCTTAATACGGGCCGTGCCGAAGCCGGTGCAGGCGCCACCGCGGATTCAGGCGCAACAGGCTCGCTGGGTTTGGCGTTCTCGTCTGACATATACATGCTCCAAAATCGAACCCTGATGATTCCACATAGCATCTTCGCTTGCGTTCGGATTAAGTTATACCCAACGCGTGAGATTAAGTCATCGCTTGACAAAGGCGGGCTGCAACGGCTTACATCCGGCTGATTCATTTAGAGGTTTTGCCACTAGAATTGATTTTGTACAGTGCGGAGCAGAGCTATGTCGCAACAAATTCGGTTAGTGAGCCCTCTCAATAAACTTTCGCCCCCCCTGCTACTAAGCATTGCATCGCTAATTGTCTGTCAGCACCCGGCATTTTGCTCCGCCTCGAACACCACATCCGGTGAGGTCTCTCTCTGGGACAAACAGTGGTCCAGGGTTCTCAAGGAAGGCGTCGATGCCCTGGATTCAAACCGCTACTGGATTGCAGAACCGCAACTTAAGCAAGCCGTCATTGAGGCCGGCAAGTTCGGATTTGATGACATACGGCTTTCTAAGAGCCTGGGTGAACTAGGTCGGCTTTATACAGTGCGAGGCAGATTTTCGGACGCCGAACCGTATTTGGAAGAGGAACTGGAAGTCAAACAAAAGGCTTTAGGCAAAAGTGCGGCGCCAAGTATTACGAACATGGGCTCGCTGATTCGCTTTTATCTACTGCACGGAACAGCCGCCAAAGCCATTCCGATGACTGAAGAGTTGTTGGAACTGGTCGAGGGCAAATTGAGAGAAGCCGTGCCGCGTGCAAAGAAGAAGCTCACGTTGCAGCAGGGTGTACCGCTGGAAGGATTCGCTGCCAGTGCGGCAACAACCATGCGCGATCCACTCATCGAGTGGAGCATCACATGCGATGCGCTGGGAGCGGTGTACCGGACACAAAACAACTTTGAGATGGCGGAGCGCCTACACAAGACTGCGCTGGACGTGAAGTCAACGGTACTTGGGAAGGAGCATTTGTCCCTGGCTAACAGTTACGACAGCCTGGGTGAATTAAGTCTGGCTCGCAATGACCTGACAAATGCTGAATATTATTTTGAAGATGCTCTGGCACAAACAGAGCGCATACTGCCGCCCACAGACGCACAAGTATACTCGCGGTTGGACAAGCTTGCAAAATGCTTGATCAAAGCCGGCAAGCACCAGCAAGCTGAACAATTGTACCTGCGAGCTCAGACATTCTGGAAGGATGAGCCGGCCAAGAACGGCGAAGACGGCAGGGCCGCATATGCTTTGGGCTCGCTGTACACCGATCAAAAACGCTATGAAGAAGCAGCACCAATTTTGCAACATGCATTGGAGCTGGCCGAGCGAAACAGCGGTCCTTGTTCGGCCGGTTTAGTGCCCTATCTACAGAAATATGCTTATACACTCTACTATCTTGGACGCAAGCCGGAGCAGGAGCTGTTAAAGGCACGAGTGGAAAGCATCACCGGAGTGGTGCAATAGCACATTCGTCCAGCTATCACGGGTTAGAATCTGATACCGGTGTCGAACAAAAGATTTACGTTGGTACAGATTCGCGGCCGCACCGTTGCCGATTTCGTTTCTCCACGAGGCAAAATGTCCTTCGGATTCGGAGGCAAGCCGACCACGATATATTCTCCGGGCGGCACGTTGACTTTGTAGAAGCCGTTGCGGTCTGCGCGAGTACGAGCGACTTCATGACCGTTAGACCGTTTGCGGATACTTATGATTGCCCTGCTCAAGGGCATGGACTCCGGTCCGTCGGGTTTCCGAATTGATTGCGTCGCCACCACTGGCGATGCAGTTGCCACCCCCTGAATGCACGAGCGCTTGGTCCAGCGCCCCTGCGCCGTTGCGGCATCACCAGCACAGCTCAGCGCTGTAATAGTAATAGCAAATGCAGCAAGACATTTCGTAATCATAATTTTGCTCCCGTTCCACAACACAATAGATTCACTTGAGAGCAAAGTGTTCCCCTCCCCCGAAGATCTGCGCCAGCAGAACAGTTAGCGCGTCCCTGGCACCACGCGGCAGTGCCAGGGACGATCACAGCAGAATATCGGCTTCTTTGGTCTTCTGCGCTGACGTGAAATCGTAGTAGCATAAGGTCGGAACTATTCTCAGGGTTAATGTCATGATGGTCAGAAAAATCTTACCGGCTGTGTTCTTCGGCTTAATAACGGCTTTATCGTTTGCTCCGCCGGTGCTCTGCGTGGCCAATGAAGTCATTGATTTCAACAATGAAGGAGTAGCGGCGCTCAATGAGCGAAACTATAAACAAGCAATTGAAAAATTCAGCGCCGCCCTAAAGCTCGATCCGACTTATAAGTTAGCAATCGAGAACCTGTCTGTTGCCTACAACAACCTTGGAATAGATTCGCGAAATGACAAGAAAGAAGCTCTTTCCTGCTTTCGCAAAGCTCTCTATTACAGTCCCGGGGACGAAAGCACCGCAGATAATCTGTCCAACACTATTCGAAACTTGGGCTTGAACCCGGACAGCTTCGAAGACAGAATGTCCTTCGTAAAAGAAGCAATCGCCGGCAAAGACTTTGCCGGGGCTTTCGTCGAACTCACTTTTGCATTAAAAATCAAAGAAGACTCCGCCGCACGCGCGCAGCTAAACAAGATCCGCAGCTACATTCCGTTTAGCAACGCCGCGAACGAAGCGATCCTGATGGCACCGGCAGTAAAATCGGCGGCTACAAGGTCGGGAGACAGTAGCGGCGTAGTAGCGGCACAGTTGCAACAACCTGTACAAAGCACCGCCGCGGTCACAACGACAGATGCCGCGGAGGTCTCAAAGAACGGGCTACTGACCTTGGACGAGGCTCGACGGTATCTGCTCAAGATCATTAATCGCGATCGCGTTGCAAACAAACTGAATGCTCTGGAGATGGACCCGATTGCAACAACCGCCGGTCAGGCGCATGCAGACGAGGGTGCAAGGCGACACAGACTTTCACATTGGAGCATCGACGGACGAAAACCCGTGCAGCGATACACCGAAGCGGGGGGGCAAGACTACGTCATGGAAAATGGCTACGGGGTGCGTGATTTACCGAGCAATTACGTGCCATCGGACCCGCCGCTGTTCGACCGCAAGGAATTAGACGAGTGTCACCGAAGCATGATGACCGAGGTGCCGCCGGACGACGGTCACAAGCAAAACATACTGAACCCGACGCATACACATTTGGGCGTTGGTCTCTCCGCTCTTCATCAGAAGGACTATCCACAAATTTTATCGTTGTATGTGGCAGAAGAATTTGTAACGCGCAAAGGAACCTACTCGCCTTTGCCACCTGTCCTGGTGCCAGGAGTTGCAGTTAACTTCGAAGGAAAACTAGACCAGGGATACACATTCGATGCAGTGCACATTTACAAAGAGCCACTGCCGAAGCCAATCAATCCGGCCCCGGCCGGCGGTTACTCATTGGCTCCCGACTATGTGATCAGCGCCTTCCCTTCACGTCCCTTGCCGGAGTCCCGCGTCGACACAAACGGCGAAAGCTTCAAGGGAAGTTTCACTCCCGGTCCGTCTTGGAAGCCCGCTCTCTACTACATTTACGTTTGGGCCAAGCCGCCCGGGCAGAAGAAATCAGTCGTTGTCTCGCTGCGTGCGATTCCTCTGCGCGCAAAGTCCTAAAGGCAGTGACCGGTAAAGATTATGTCGGACAATGTTTGAGCAGCCGCCAAAACTGGCAAAATGAAGGTAGCGACTAACGTTCGGAAATTCAACGGTGCGAAAGGTCGAAAACCTACTGGTGCTTGCAGCCGCAGTCCTGCTAACCGCGGCCCCCTCAGCGTTTTCGGTTCCCGCTGTACCATCGGAACCTTCGCTGCCGTCCCAGTTCGATCTGACTTCAAAAGTCCCAGCGGATCCATTTGCAGTTTATCTGCAAGTGGTCCAACAGAAAGTGCAGGAGCAGTGGACTCCGGAGGGCGGCGAAGAATCGCCACCGGCAACAGTAACGTTTCAAATCGACTCCGCAGGCAAGATTAACACTCCCAAATTGAAACGGTCTTCCGGGAGCGCCGCGCTCGATCGCGCAGCGCTCTCAGCCATTTCCAAAGCCGCTCCCTTTGCGCCGCTACAGGACGGAGTCAAGCGCATAACGATAAACTACGCTTTTGACACAGGTCTACCGAAACCCATGTCAGGCTGTACTTTATCCGACTCGGTGACCGGACACCTGTTCGTTCGCGGTGCGCTGCCGAGAGATGTTGAACTGGGCGGTTACGTCACCAAGCTGCAGTCACGGGTTTTAGAAACGTGGAAACCGAAACCGGTCGAAAAGGTCGAGTTCGTTGAAGTGCGGTTCAAACTGGACAGGAACGGAAATGTGGTGGGACTGCGACCAAACGACAGCAAAGGATTCGCGACTAACACAGAGTCCGCCATAAAAGCCATTAC
This sequence comes from Candidatus Obscuribacterales bacterium, assembly GCA_019752635.1. Taxonomy (GTDB): domain Bacteria; phylum Cyanobacteriota; class Vampirovibrionia; order Obscuribacterales; family Obscuribacteraceae; genus JAKFUT01. Next base: position 16,747 of record JAIELX010000019.1, read on the forward strand.
ACAGTCGGCACCATTTGAGCCGGTCGTGATTCAGGAACCATCAGACGTTTACGTTTCATTGATCTTTCAAAAGATGCCGCCACCGAAAACGCAAGGCGAATACAAACCCATTCCACCCGAACAGCCGCAGTTCGATCCACTTTTTGCGACTTATATCGAGATGGCACAGTACAAAGTGCGAGGAGCATGGCATCCGGTGAACGGAGCCCGATCAAGAGAAGCGGTAGTAGGCTTTACAGTGCTTCCTGATGGGCGCGTCACCCATGTGCGAATAGCCAAATCAGCAGGCGCGGCAGACGTCGATAAGGCTGCGATTGACGCAGTGCTGAAATCCGCCCCGTTCGGCACTTTTCCCAAAGGCGATCGGCAGAGCCTGCAATTACATTTTACGTTTGAGGACCGCGCCGATCCAAGCAAACAGCGGAGTTTCGAGCTGAAGGCTTCTGCACCGTATTCGGTTATCATCGCCACACCACCGGTTCGACGCCGACGCTTCTAAACTATCTTCTATGCGCGTTCGCTCAAACATCGACAGTCCTCACCGTATCACCACAATTTCTTGTTAGCCTGACATTGTGGAACCAGGAACATCTTCTCAGCATAGGGACAATAGTATGCGCAATCACATAACCGCCGGAAAGAAACTCGCTCAACCACTAGCCCTGGCGCTCGGACTATCGCTTGCTTGCGCCTCGACTTGCTATGCTCAAGGAACCCCCGTTCAGCTTCAGCAGTTCAAACAACAGCACAGCACTCAAGGCGCCAAGCCAACGACAACTGAGCCCGCGACCGCGGACGCCAAACAAGCAGCAGCTCCGACCAAAATCGAGCCACCATTATTCGACTTCGGACCAGGACAAAACGACAAAGGTGACGGCAACTCCATTTTTACGCCGTTAATCTAAATCGGGCGCATCTCAACTGCATGAACTCCGGTCAGGGAACGAGAACGACGATGCCACAGGGAATATAGTTAAGGCATGAGATTCCGGCAAGAAAGAAATGATTGAGCCGCTCGCTGGCAAACTAATCGATGATCGTTACCAAATTATTCGGCGCCTGGGCGAGGGCGGCATGGGCACGGTCTATCTTGCGTCAGAGTCGGAGCTCAATCGAATCGTCGCCATCAAAATGCTTCACCACGGTCTCTTAGCAGACGAGGAGCATCGAGCACGGTTCGAAAGGGAGGGCAAGGTCCTATCCTCCTTGCTTCATCCGAACATTCTCAAGTTCTACCGTTTTGGACTTTACCAGAACCAGCAGCCCTATATCGTAATGGAGTATCTGGAAGGGCATACACTAACTGAGTTTATGGAGAGCGGCTTTCCGGGACTAGATACCTGCCTCCATATTGCTATACAGATTACTGACGGACTGCACTTCGCGCACAATCATCAAATCGTCCACCGAGACATCAAACCGCCCAATGTTTTCATTCAAGACAACGCCCTGGTCAAATTAGTAGACTTTGGACTGGCACGTGTTGTCGACGGCAGTCGTCGGCAAAATCTCACACAGACCGGAGCACTCATAGGCAGCGTGTTCTACATGAGTCCGGAACAATGTGTCGGCAAGCCTGCTGATAGTCGTTCCGACATCTACTCTCTTGGCTGTTTGCTCTTCGAAATGTTCGCCGGCCAAGCCCCCTTCACTGCGGACAATCCGGTCGGGCTCATGCATCTACATGCCAATGCTCCTATTCCTACGATTGTCGAATCACCAAACACGAGAGGACTCGACAAAGACGTGGTGCAAGTGCTGGACAGCATCCTCTCCAAATGCATGGCAAAAAATCCCGATGAGCGCTATCAGGACATGCTTGCATTGCAAACAGATCTGAAACTTTTGCAACAAGGGCGAATTGCAGAAATCGTGCAGCACGACATCCAGGCCGAAAGAAGAAAGCACCAGGGAAAATTCAGCACAACTATCGCGATAGTGCTCGCATGCGCAGCGCTCAGCCTGGTGGCGGCGCCAACAGTCCGCAACAGACTCCTGAGCCCCGCCCCGTCGGTCCCGGGCAGCACTCAAGAAAGCAGCGCGCATCCCCTCAGTTTTCATGCCAAAGTACAGTCGATGACGAGAATGGCGGCGGGAGAAAAGAGGTTGAGAACAGCCATTCTATTGGCCAAAGAAAGTCAGCGACAAGGACTTGTGCCACCAATTGAGATACGACACGTGTATTTCACAATCGCGGATGACGGCAGAAGTTTTCTCACATCACAGGAACTTCTGCAGCATCTTGAAACCGGCTTGCTAACTTTGAGAAAAGCAGGAGCAGATCCACACCTTTTGAGTCTAATGTACGACAAAAAAGCACAGGTGCTCAATCGCAAGGAAGAGTACGACCAAGCCATCGAAGCAGCAAAAACAGCTCTTAGCCTTCTAAAGAAATCTGATTGCACTGACGAAGAATTGGAAGCTTCATCCTGGTCTACTATCTGTGACGCCGAAAGATTGAAAGGAAACAATCTCGCAAAAGCGGCTCCGCAGCTTGAAGCATTACTCAATCAATTAAAGGAGAAAGACTACTTCGCCGCCTATGTCAAGCTGGCACCGAACCTGGCGTTTATCTATGCGCTCGATAAGCAAACGGAAGCAGAGGAAAAACTATTCAAACATACGCTCTCATTTATGGCAGACCGCCCCGCACAACTGCAACTAGAACTAATGCAAGCCTGGCTTGCCAAGCTGCAGCTACTGACACAAGGGCACATCATGCCTGTGCGTATGAACATGTGGCTGGAGCGCATCAAACCAACACTTTCCGAACAGGACTTTACTGCAATAGCGGTGGACGCAACGAATACTTTCCTTGTTTACGGTTTCTTTGGCAACGCGCTCGAGACGCTGCGCCTGACAAGATGCCCCGATACCACCAAGGGTGGCGATCTGCACATTGCGAAGAACTATCAAATCTGTAAGGCCCGTACTCTCCTTTGGACAGGAAACAAAACAGAAGGCATCAAAGAAATTGATAAAGTCCTTCGCAGCCACCCGAACACCAACGGCAGCGGTCCTGAGCAGGCACTGCCGAATCTGGCAGCCGCATGCTGGCGCTCAGATCTTCCCGAGTACGTCGATCCTCTACTAAATCAATTCGAAAGACTAGCTCGCAAAAACCCGAGATTAACGCCTAAGTCGATCTTGTTCGATTACGACCTCGTGCTCAATAGCATCCCGCCCGCAAGGCGACCCGAAATCGGAGCTAAACTTATGGAGCGCGTGGAGAATCTGATCAAACAGAAAACCGGTAGTATTCCGCGAACGGCACAAGCGCAGATTGCAGTCAAACGCGCTAGATTCTTTGCGCAACGCGATCAGTTTGAGACGGGGCTAGCAGCAATTGAGCCGTTTCTCAAAGACAAACAAGAATTAAGTGACGACGATCTTAGAGAGCTTCACCTCTTAGGAGCGCAACTCCTGTTCTCCTGCAATCGCGATACGGAAGCGAATCGACAAGTAGAGTTGTATCTTTTGTCAGGCGATACCAACAAAACACCGATTGTTGATTTGTACATGCCCCTGATTGACATGTACGATTTAACCGGAAAGTACGACAAAGCAGAGTCTTACGCAAAGAGAGCCCTAGCGCAGGCTCCGGATCAGAACATCAAACTTTCCCTGGTAGGCAAGCTATCGACGGTTTATTTGAATGAGGGCAAGCCTGAACTGGCCGTAGCCCTGCTGGCTCCACTATCGCCGCCCAAACCATCGTCCATACAAACTTACGTTGAACTTGCAGCGTGGCAGGGATATCAGCTGTGCTATCTAACGGCACTGAGACGCCAGGGCAACCCGGTTGCGGCTTACAAGCAGGCAGAATCAGCAGTCCGCCTAATGAAACGAGACCCGCGAGCAGCTAGCGTTCGCCCCGTGCTCGAAATGCTAACTTGCATATGCGAGGAAAAAAGCAGTCTTGCAAAGGCAGAACGGATGAATGCGTTGCTGGAACAAATTCGAGGCCCCGTTCGCGAAAGTACGCGCGGTCCCTATTTTTACCAATACGAAGTGTTGGAGTCGATTCTCTTGATTGAGCAAGGCGCAATTGCAACCGGGCTTGAGCGGTTAACGAAAGTGCTCGAGAAATGCAGGTCGGCGCATTATTCGTATGCCAGCCTGGATAGTTTCAAGCTAGCAGAACGCGTCTATCGAAAACTTGGCAAATTCGCGCAAGCAGAGCAGTGCCTTGACGACATAGACGAAGCAGTGAAGACCCTCCGTGGACAACGTTATCTCACAATCCACAAGCGCCTGCAGAATCAAATTCGACGGGGCGAGGAATCGTGACGGATCCATCATCGCTTTTGCACCAGAACGTCATTTTGACTTTCTTCCGCTTCGGTTACAGAATGGCAGCTCTGGCGAGTGTTTTACGAACTCAGAAATTCACACTAATCTGGCAGGCCCGAAGCACGGATTCGCTTTCACGCTGTACAATGGCAATCGGTCCCGGAGTAAGGTACCTGTGTGGGTGAACTAGGCTTTGTCGCCATAATCTTGTCACTTCTGTCCCATGCCGCAGCCAAGCAGCAGTGGTGCGCAGTGTTGCTACGTATTTTCTTCGGACTAATCACCTTCGTGGTTTTGACGTCATCGGTCACATTCGTTTCTGACGACCCGTCCGAAAATGCGACCCCGATCATGGGGGTGTCTGCCGTTACGGGCGCTCTGTGTCTGTTCGCGATTCAATTCAAACCTGTGCGCGCCTGCCTTTCCCCGCTATTCACTTGCGTAAACCAGATAGTAACAGGGCGTCCGCTCTTAGCTTGCCTTGGTCGACTCAAAGATGCGGAGGGTGCGCCCGTTTCGTTCGCCAGCTCCTTCTTTCACGAAAAGATTTTTCTGGCGGAGTCATTACCTCACCTGAACGGGCTTTTTTGCTACATAACTCTTCTGACTCTTTGTATCGGCAGCATCAAACCGAGTGGTTTCATCTCGCCCATTCTGATGCATGCGCCGCACATAATGCCAATTCTGGAAGACATTCTTAGCACGCTGATGGGCATTCTCCTGTCGTTCTTCGGCGTTGGCTTTCTCGTAGCAAGACGATTTCCTGAGGTCATGCAACGGCTCGGAGTAGAAATCCCGCGGCTGACAAATGTGGCGATAGCACTTACCGCCGTAGTTGCGACCTTCGTTTACGACTATGTGGGTTCACTCTTCACACACTCTTCCAGCGGCAAAGCCGCAAGCCTGATGGCGCAGTTCAATGAAGGCACCTACCTGGCCAATGGCAAGGCACCGACGGCATTTGCGCAGGCACTCACCACCGGAATTACAGCCGGCTTAGAAGAGGAATTGATGTTCCGCGGTGCGGTGCAACCGGCACTGGGAATAGTTCCGGCAGCGCTCTTGCACGGCGCCATGCACCAACAATTCGCAGGAGCGCCGCTGTGGATCTTGCAGATATTCATTTGGTCGGCAGCAATGGGAGTGTTACGGCGTTACACCAACACAACAACAACAATCATTGCTCACGGTACATTCAATTTCATTCAAGTGTTTCTCATCGGCTTCAATCCATAAGGATAGTATGAACTCCAGGAAACAAGTCACACGAATCAGAATCGCGCGAATCACCGCAGGCTTAAGCATCTCATTGATTTTCGCAGCAGCCGCCCGCGCCGAAATGACACCGGCGCAGGTAGAGAAAGTTGCACTTGCCGCGAAGGTACTTCCCGCGGGAGCGAAAGTAACTGGACGCGCGATCAATAGTGAGGTTGTTCTCTCGACCTATGCGAACGCAAAGGTATTTGACAACGACTTAAAGATCGACGCAGTGCTTCTGGCGAAAGCCTTCATTGAGGCAGACAAGTCTGTAGCCAAGGTTATTGTTCACTTTTACAACACGCAAAATCCGCAGACATACAGAACCGTAGTTGTTCGAAACACCGACGTGAAAGCCTTCGGAATGGGACTGGTAGAGAAGAATACACTGCTCGAAGCGATTGACGTGGTGCGAAACGAGCCAACCGCTAATGGACAAAGAACGAAATCACAAACAGGCGTTTCACAGTCAGTCGGCAACGGACAAGTCAAACACACCGTTGACGGTATCACATTCCTCTTTCCGTCCTCGTGGATTGAGAAGCAATCAGGCTCCGACAAGAGAGGCGAGACGATCAACTTGTTCAGAGCGACAGCACCACTTCCCTCTGCGTACGTCGAGTTAAAAGTGTTCACCGCCCCCGGCTCATTGAGGCAGATTTTTGAATCCAAGAAAGACGCGCACAGCAAAGCACTCAAGTACGAGGCGATAGCGCTTACTCCCTCGATCACCTTCGGGCGGAACAGAACAGTTTCCGGTTTCCAATTTGCTTGTTCCTACCTCGATCGAGACACACACAAAGAGTCGCATCTTTACGAGAGGCATGTATGCTTTTCGCACGCAAATCGAGTTTTCAAATTAAAACTAAGGTCGACTGTGTCCGACGCAAAACTGATGAATGAAGCGTTTGATCAGCTCTTATCGAGCGTCAGCTTGCAGCGATAGTTCTTGCCGGCGATACAGCCGTCAGGAAGCACAGGCGGATGAGTGCGATACGTCCTTCTTGCGCTCCTCAATTTTCCGCTGCCTTTCCTCACCAAACATCCCAACAACATTCCCGATTGGCAGACTGTTCTCCACATCTTGAAGCCTTTGAGCGCACAGGCTATGCAGAGCATCATTCGATGATGAAGCTTCTTTCGCCGACAATGGAAGTTCAAACCAAAACGTCGCGCCTTGTCCCGGCGGTGACTCAACTCCAATACGTCCTTCATGCATTTCAACGAGAGACTTGCTAATCGCCAGTCCCAGGCCGGTGCCTTCCGCAGAACGGCTATCAGAAGCATCTAGTTGGTTGAATTTCTGAAACAGAAGCGGAATCTGCTCCTTCGGAATTCCCGGTCCCTGGTCTGTAATCTCAAATCGAACATAATTGCAGTGCGTACTCAAGTTAACGGTCACGGTGCTGTTGACACCGGAGAACTTGATGGCATTCGAGATCAGATTGGTCAACACTTGAACAATCCGGTTGCGATCGCACCCGATAAAGAGATTGGCCTCTCCGGCAATACGAATGGAGACCGACATCTGATCCGCAGTGCACTGAACTCCTCGTGTAGCAGTTGTCGCTAGCTCCAGCGGATCTTCCTTTGCCTTCTTCAACTCAAGCTTACCAGCTTCGATCTTGTTCAAGTCCAGAATATCGTTTATCAATAGAATGAGCCGCCCCGCACTGCTGCGTGCAATCTGCACCAGCTCCGTTGCCTCTTCGGATAAGGTTCCGGCCAGCCCTCCCTCCATTAAACTAAGAGATCCGTAAATGGCTGTCATCGGAGTTCGCAGCTCATGCGATACAACTGAGATAAATTCCGATTTGACGCGATCCACCTCTTTTCGCTCGCTGACATCGCGCATGAACGTGGCGAACATGTGCTCGCCTCCGATAACCATGTGACTGAGTGACGCTTCCAGTGAGCGTACTCTTCCATCGGGCAAGGCAAGTTGCAATTCAATAGCACGCCAATTCAAACCACAAGCTTCCGTGACACAGAAATGCGAAATTTCGTCTGCCAAAACGGCTCCCGCCCGAGGCAGAAGTTCTTCCAAACTTCGTCCGATTACCGCATTAGGCTCCATGCCCAGAATGCTTCTGACGGCAGCGTTTGCGAAGCACACTCGAGCGGACCGCTCCATGATCAAAACCGCCTCCGGTGAGCTTTCCCATAACAATCGATACTTCTCTTCACTCCTTTGAAGTCGATCTTCACTTCTGTGAAGTGCGGCTTCCGAGAGACTTCGCGCCTCATCAAATTCATTCAAAGTATGAGAGATGCGCAACACCAGCGCAGCAAAAGCGGCAGTAATTGCGACAACCAGAATTGCGGTGCCCAGATGAGCATCCACGAGGCCATTTTCAAACATTGCCAGACGGAGCCACCCTACGAACAACGGAATCGCCGCAACCGCCGGCAGCACGTAACGCGCAACCAGTCCACCCACATTGGCGTGCGTGATTATGCCCGCCAGGGCACGTTTCGGCTGCGCGCAAAAGATTCCAAAAGACAACAAACTGAGGAGAATGGCGGTAGAGAATTTCATTTCCGACCAAACGCCGAACTTGCATAATGCACTGACACCATACAGGTGACCGAGTGAGCCCAGCAAACAAACGCATGCCGCGGCGCAAGCGGTAATCTGACTAAAGAACCGGCTGTGACGTCCGGAAAGCCCCGCGGTCAGCATTGACACAGCGCAAAGAGAAATTGCAAGAGCAGTATTGGGAGCCATTCTTCCAGGGGCAAGGTGCGAAGGGGTTTCGCTGTCCGCAAACAACAATTGGTCAAGGCCAAGGTCGCCGCCGGTAAAGTATTGACTGAGACTGAGCGCGGACAATCCCAGAGCCACTCCCGCAGGCCAGCGATAAGCGCTCTTGCTCGTGCCCGCCGATCGCAGAAACAACAAAAGCGAACTGCCCATTAATACGAATGCAACCGCGCAATTCGCCTTAATTGCCGGTCCCAGCGGAAAAGGATTCTTCAGGGCATCGATATCCAAGCACCAGCCAAGCAACACATACGCACCGGCAGCTATGTTTATCCCCCCGACCGCAGACGAGAATTTGACGAAGCGCCCGGCAATGCTTTGATTGCGATCGCCCCTGTTCGCGGAATCTTCAATCACGGATTCAGGCATCTGCACGGCTTTGCGCACGGTCCGAAAAAACCCGCTAACAGAACCGGAACTATCAAAATTCGCTTCGTGCATAAAGTTAACGAGCTCCTGATTGTTGAGTTTCCATGGCGCGCGCGACCAATCCGCTGCGAATGTGTTGCCTAAAAGCTTGCGGCGAAGCTGAGCCGGAATCATTAGCCACGTAGTAACGGCCATGTTTCGACGTAACGACATGAACAGCAGCAGCAGTCCTCAACATCGCACTGCGTAACTGGCGATGCTCCTCGCTGCAATCAGCTCGACGTAACGCTGCCAGCGACGGACAACTACGCATCATCGAAACCATGGAGAACTCGCTCATGGTCACAGATAAGCGGTCCATCCGCACCGTTTCAATTTGCCTTCGTCCGATGGAATCGCCGGGAGAGGTTTCCTCGTCTTTCGGATGATGGTCCGTAACCAAAATTTCCTGCCCCGGGGCAAGCGGTATGCGGCGTCCTTCAGCATGAACCCAAATCAATCCCGGTCCGCTGCATGCGCGAACTCGTAGATTGCTGTTTTGAGCTTCAACGGCAAACACAGCACCACGTGCCGCTTCAATCCAACCGATTCGCGAGCGCACAGCAGCATCGGAATCAGCGTGCGCGAACAGAACGCCTCCGGACAATTGTACTTTCCCGTCAATCTCTTGCAATTCATTTCCGGCAGCACTCAGTGTCCGGATCCGCTTCCCGTTCTTGTGAAGAACCACCGCATTCTCGGCCAACTCGGCGGCGGTATCAGGAATTTCGTTGAGCCGATCTTCTTCATCTTGCTCTTGGAGCATAGAACCGTGCACTTCTTGTTGAACTGCAGCCTCTTCCGCATTTCCCAAACTTCGAGAACCTGTTGTATCGAGATTGTTCGCCAATCGAGAAACTATATTTGGAATACGTGTGGCACTTATGGTTTGCCTATTGGGACCTGCGACTCTTACCCCTACGCTGGTTCGAGGGCGAATCTCCGTAGTGCTTACGCGGGAGGACATGATGAAAGCGGAGGTGAGGCGCCCGATGTTCGTGTTCAATAAGCGCGCCACACCGGTCAACCCCTCGATGCCACCGGAGACTACCAGCAGACCGTGCTCGAACGTTGCCCTAGAACCGGCTCCGGTGGAAATATGATTGGCGGAAGCGGGATCGATGCCGCCGGTTCCCAAACTCAGAAGTGCAACAGAGCCACCGATACCGGTAGTACCGCCTCGGGCAAAGATGCCGCCGACAACGCCATTGATTGTCGCCGTCGGTCCGACATGGAACGACGAGCTGCTCAAAGAACCCAGCAGAACCTGACCACCGTTTCCACTGCCGATACCATCGACAAATAGCCCTGACGTGACAAGAAGATCTCCGTTGCCGCCGAGGCTCAACTGGGTGAGCGCATTGGTTGCAGTGCCCGTTGTGAGTAGCGAAGCGGCCAACAACTCCAGATTGCCTGTACCGGAGACTCCGGCACCAAACAGAATATTGGCCCCGTCGCCATTTTTCCCGAGAGGATTCGCCGTTATGGCCGCAGGGTCGACTGTCAGGTTATGGCCGGCGCCCACTGCGACCAAACCGCCGTTCCCGCCACTGGAGCCCACGCTACCGCCGGTAGCACTAAGACGAATTTGTCCTGGAGCAAGTCCCACAAACACATCCGACATCGCAGCGGAGGTACCGGCAGCGATGGTGCCCCCATTTCCACTGCCCGTGGCATCGGCGGACAGCAGCAACGTTCCCCCTCCTGTCACAAGAATATTGGAACCTGCAACCGCCACGTAGCCCCCGTTATAGTTGCCAGAGCCCCGGGCACTTGCATTGATGGTACCGGCGGCAATCGTGACCGGACCTTCGACCGGTCCGCCCAACCCTAGTAAGTTAACCGAACCGCCACGTCCTTCAAAAGGTGAGACATCAATGAAACTCGTCGAAGTCAGTCTCACTCCACCGGCTCCGGCATTGACAACCCTGAGGCTGCCGCCGGCACCGGATACGGTACCGCCACGAACGCTAATACCGCCTTGCACGCCACTGACAGAAGCAGAAGGATCCAAAAGCAGCTCTGAATTGGTGTGCCCGAGCAAATACACGCTACCCCCATCGGCTGCACCGACCGCATCGTTGGATATCGCCCCTTTGATCAGAACATTGCCATAAGCGGCGACCTCGATATTGCGTCCCGACGCCACCAGCCCCCCGGTACTGACGGCGCCGCGTTCAACGGCACCAGCGGTCAGACTTCCGCGTGCAAGGTCAATTGCCCCATCCTCAATAAACACGCTGCCTCCAATTACTGGAGGTCTGGCCGAAACCTGGATGTCGCCGTGCGAAGAACCGCCCGTAGTATCGATACCACCAACGGTTATCGCTACGCCACTGGCGGAGCCGCCAAAGACTGCAACATCACCACTAGCGGAAGATGAACTGCCACCGCTGAACACTGTAACGGACTCGGGCAAGGCTATCGCCCCCGAACCGGCAAGGGTTCCGGAGAACGCAACGACAGTAATATCGCCGCCATTGCCTGCGGAGCTGCTGCTGTCCAGGGACGTGATATGGCTGAGGTCGATAAGCCCGCCACTTGCGCTCCCCCCTGTAATGGTGAGCGTAACAGCGCTGTCTCCGGACGCAGCAGCCGCTCCGTCGGTGGTGAACTGTGCTCCGGCAATCAAGGTAATAGTTCCCGCGTCACCAGTCTTCGAACTCGTTTCTATGCGCCCGGCCCCCGGTTGACTCAAGATACTGCCCGCCGCGACAATCGCCAGCGGTGCGCCGTGAAACACCAGATCTCCAGAAATCAAAACGTCGCCAACCGAATTGAAGAAGGTCGGATCGCCTGTCAGCACGATATCACCGAGAGTCAAACTGGAAGTCGCAGAGTTAACATGTGCCTCCGAGCCAAAAATGTTCAGCGTGCCCTGAACATCGCTTGCATCCAGGGTCACAGTTCCGCAACCTGAATGAAGGTTCAATTCCCGCGCAATGAAATCACCGCCGGACAGCAACGTATCAAGCACGCCGGAGGCAAGTGCATCGCGGACGTTGATCGAACCGTTGAGAGCTTCCAGCGTTCCGCCGGTGTTAACAAGTGAAAAATTCGCTGACACTAATGTGGAAAGATTGATGTTGGAACCGATTGATGCCAGCAGTCCCTGATTCACTATATTGGATGCTTGCAGACTCAAATTGCCGACAGCCGTCATCATTGGAGAGGCTGCACCGGTCACGCTCTGAATCACGTTTGTAATGGAGCCGCCGGCAACGGCGGTAAGACTGCCCGAACTAGAAATAACGCCGGCATTTACAATGCTATTCACTACGTTCAGACTCAAGTTGAGTGAGGCCAGCGGTGAGGTGGGGCCGGGAAGGCCACCCGACGGTAGCACCGTCGTAAGCAGCCCTCCCGACTGGTTAAAAATGTTCGAAGCGGAAATGATACCGGTTTGCACGGCAGCATTTGTCGAGATGCCAAACAAGCTTCCGGAGTTGGATAAATTGCCAATGATGTTGAGCTGCGGCGAGACGCCGAAATCGTGAATGGCAGTCACCCCGAAGGGAATGACTAAACTGTCGATTGCGCCCGAGATATCCGAGTGAATGTTAAAGGTTCCACCCACAGCGTTGCCTAGCGCGCCCAGAAGTATCGATTGATCTCCTGTGGCAATCTTTTGTTGTACGGCGATGTGTTCCGCATCCGTCAATCCGTCTCGTGAGGTAACCGTTCGCACACTATCGCCCACCTGAAGTTCCACCGCACCGGAAACTGCGGCCGTGTTGCTGCGATCTGTAGAATTCAAATCAAAATGAGAATCGACAACTTGCGCCACGCTCGAAATAGGGAAACTGAATGCAACAGCCAAACACCATAGCGCACGAGTTGATCGAGTCTCCGCCGCCCGGTGAAAAATTGAACGAACGGACCCAGGACGACAGCGCTGCCGCGCGGCCATCAGATTCAGTGTAATCATTTCTGAGCAACCCTTGGACCTGTACTACCGTTTTATCAACCGTACATAACTTCCACATCCCTCTTGCGAGTTTGGAAGACAGTGAAACAGCGTCGCCCGAAGGTGAACGAAAAGGGGTACCCCGGTCCCGCGGAGGTTGAATGGAACGACCGATACAGAAACAGCTCGACAACAAAAATAGACAGTGCCGAAGTAACTCCCGGGAGTCAACGCAACCTGTCCACCAGCTGCTGTAAGCAGTCTCCGACGGCCGGTCCCCCGCTTTCGCACCGCAGCCAGCGTCGAAGCCGTTCCGTCAAAAGGGGGATACTCAGTGCGCACCGCATTCGCCCGGACCGGGTGAGAATCAACATTAATTCCCCTGGACAGACCGTGGTAAACCGGGGGATCCAGGGTGTCAGTCGCCCCCGCGTGGAAAGAATTAGAAGGAGGCTCACCTGAGTGGACAAACTTACGCAAGTAGAATACGAATCGACCGTTAGCTTGTGGGGTTCACTTGAGCAGGAACTTGGGCTGACCGGTCGCTTTGCGATTATTTCGCGCATTGGTGCCGGCGGAATGGGTGAGGTATTCAAAGCTCGCCAATTCGGTATCGACAGAGACGTCGCCATCAAAGTCCTGGCGGTGGATGTCCAGGCCAGCGCCGACGCGAAGATGCGATTCCAACGAGAGGCTAGAATTCTATCGACTCTCGACCACCCGAATATTTCGAAGCTCTACGGCTTCGGTTTTTCCGGCGAACGTCCCTACCAGATTATGGACTATCTTGAAGGCTGCAGTCTGTCGGCCCGCCTCGAACAAGGTCCGCTGACGATCGAGGAATTTAAAAGCATATTCTCTCAAATCATCAGTGCCTTAAAATATGCAAGTGAGCAAGGGCTCGTGCACAGAGATGTTAAGCCGGGAAACATCTTCCTGACTCAGACCAACGAACAATCACCGCGGGCGGTACTACTCGATTTCGGTCTCGTTCGTCAACTTGAACTAAATGACGGCAGCGCAACGGTCACAGCCACGCACGCAGTCCTGGGCAGCCCGCTATACATGAGTCCGGAACAATGCAGAGGTGCAGCGGTCGACTCCTCTAGCGACATCTACTCTTTAGGCTGCACCATGCACGAAGCGCTATCAGGAGAACCGCCGTTCCTAGGCGATACAGCGGGTGAGATTTTACTCAAGCAAATGAACGAACCGCCACGAATGCTTCAGGCATTTCAAAACTCAAAGCCGATTCGCTCCGCACTACCGCAGCTTATCCATAAGTGCTTGTCGAAAGCCCCGGCGGAACGATATTCAACTTTCCAGGAGCTGGAGTCAGCTTTCAATCATGCGCTGCTGTCCACGGCCTCAACAGCTACCTTTACGCCGCCGCGAACGCCGATAACTCGCGCTAGCAAGCGGGTCGCATTAATAGCGATAGTATGTTCTCTGGCACTTGCCGTACTGGCGGGCTTGTCCATATACAAGTTCTCCGGACAGCCCAGAGATTCCGTCGCTTCAAATGGGCTCACGTTTGAAGAGAAACAGAAACTTGACGAGATAGACAAATGGAAGACCCGATTCGAGTCAAGGAACAGCAAACCCAAAGTTCGATCTGATGCCGGGGAGTCACTCCTCAAGAACTTTCTGGACCTGGCCTCCTACTACAAAGACAAGGAAAATAGACTCGATGATGCAGAAAAAGTTTTGAACGACGCGCTGAGCTGTGCCCATAAAATGCAGAGCGCCCCACTGATCGCAGCCTGTTACAAAGCGCTAAGTGAAGTAAAATCCAGTCGTGCGCAAGAGTCCCGGTCTGCTGAGACACGCAGAAAACTCCTCAATGACGCAGAGTCTGATGCTAAAACCGCAATCCAGCAACTTGAAGTCCGCAAAGACAATTCGCTCAAATTCGAATGCATGATGCAACTGAGCCTCGTTTCCTTTCAAGCAGGCAACTACCAGACTGCATCAACGCAAGTGGACCAAGCCGTGGCTTGCGGTCTCCGCACTACACAGTCGCGTTTAGCACTGGGAGAGAATTCCGCCAGGGAGTATGCAAAAAAAATCGAAGAAGCCCTGGAGCACAACCAGCAGAATTTGACCAACAACGATAAGCTTGCGTTCTGCATGACATTCCTTGCCATCTTGGACATTATTGACGAAGGCGATTCGATAGAAGCACACGAACCAACACTGCAATATGCCCATGAGTGGTTCAAGAAAAGCGGCATCGCAGAAGCAGGCACGATAAACGGCGTAACAGCTGCGCAACTTCAAGCGCGGCTCGACGAGTATGACAGAATGGCTGCGCATCCCCGACGCAAGAACAAAGTGAAGTCCATTTTGCAGCGCCGGTGACAAGTGAAGCTCGAAGAGGGCGCAACGATTGATTAATTGCTTTCAGACAGATCTTCGCGCATCTTCATTTGACGCCAAACTTCGCGCACACGTAACTTCGCATCCCAAATACGTTCGCCACTGGTGCGCAAATCTTTAGGAGCAGGAGGAGAAGGAATAGCATCACACTTGCGCACATTCTGGAGTCTTCTAATCAATTGCACGGCGTCTTGATGCCTAGAGAGCAAACCGGCTAATGTTTCAATCATTCCGCCACCATTTCAGTCATCAGAAAACCAATGTCCATTTGTAGCATCGGTAACCTGACCAAATCTTGGCACCCGACATCGCTGTGTCCACAGGTATTTGCGGCACGCAGACAGCCAGTAGCGAACGACGTGAGACGCGGTCCCTCGATGCTTCCCTGTGAGCTAGATTCCCGTGGAGTAGCCACGCATGTATTGATACCAGTTCGTGGTCAAATCGTTTTCCGCGAGTTGCAACGCCTGACGAATCGGAAGTGCAATTCGGCGAGTCTTCTTCTTTCCAAACTGATCCGCGGTATGGTGCAGAATCACATCTTCATAAAACTCATAACATGCCACCATGATCCAGTTCCGATCATACATACCTTCAAGCGTCACTCTATAACCTGCATTGAGATCATCAGGCGATCCTTCGATGATGAGTCGCGAGTTAACCGAGAGATAGTGCGGCTCGCGGCTATCTCCTCGTGACAAGGGCGCTCCAGTTTCCACCGACCGATTACGGGCGTATGCCGGCAACGGAGGCGGCTGCGGCGCCGCTGAGATTTCAGCATCTCGGCGGTCAGCTACGCCTTTCGGCGGTGAAAGGATAACAGTACCGGTCTGCTCATCCTTCGCCTCACTGTCCGCAACAGCTAGACCAACGTCGACCGTTTCAGAGACGTCAAGTTCCGGTCGCGGTTTCGAAATGGAGGACAGCTGGTCGGCCGTCGCTGATTGGTCCAATGCCAGTTGAGAATCGGCATCGGCTTCAGATTGGTACGCCGACGTACCATGAAGTTGTCCGCGAGTTGCCATCTCATAGTACCCCTGAATTTCATCCGAGGTGGCAATTTGATCATCCCCAAGACTACCGATTGGTGCCGACGACAAAGCCGGAAGGTCATACTCGGTATCATAGCCGCGAGGCGGATCCGCCGGCGCAGCTTCCGCGTTTTCTACTGCGCGATCGGAAGGACTTCGTTCGCTCTGCTGATCGACGATGCTGGATTCGCCACTCACTGCACCCGCACTATTGCCGGTAGCTTCTTCATCATCCAGTTCAGCATCCATATCCGATCCACAGCCAGGACAAATCACCGCCGTTACCAATGTTGGACGGCCGCAATGAGGACACTCTCGACCAACCAACTCTATGTATCCACCATCATTGAGAACAGCGAAGGTAGTTTCGTTCTGGAAGGTTCCCGCTCGCCACGCCTGAATCTCAGCAGGGGTAGGAAGCAGAAGCGTCTGACCGCGTACCAACTTGACAGAGGGCTCACCTTTGGCATTCATATCCCTCGGCAATTCGTTGACGAGAGCGATCAACTCCCAAAGCTTCACATCCTGCAGCGACGCATGACGCAGTGCAACGCTTCTCAACGTGTCGCCGATTCTGCACACATACCTGATGCGATTTTCTTGAGGAACAACGGTCTGACGCAGCGGACCCAAGGCGGCTTCTATGTGATGTCGATTCTGCTTAATTTTGGCTTTCACTCGGTCAGTGCGACTTCCCTTCACTTCCTTGCCATCGTCGAAGCGCGACTTGCCTACACCGGATGCAGAGCCCCCCCAAGCCATTCCAAACTTGGCGGCCAATTCCGCTTCAGCAGAGACAAAGCCGCCTTCCGGCGCAACAAGCACATCCGGAGCACCAGCAGGATGCGAGAAGTCTAGACTGTTTGAGCGTCCACCCCAACGCTTAAAGTTTGTAATGTCATTCTCGCTCGGCAAGGTCAGGTTCTGATTCACCTTCAAAACAGCGCAGCGCCTGACGCCGATGAACTTCTCTGCGATCCGTCCCCGGTTGATATCGTAAATCAGAGGTGCAAGATTTCCATCGCTACATTGACTCTGTGCAATAGAAACCAGCGAATCTCCGTGACGAACGCGATAGCTTCCGCGCTTGTTCTTCTTCTCTTTCTCTTTGCGCTCCGCATCGAGTCGGCGGGTTTCTTCTTCGCGCTCGCGACGTTTCCGTTCTTCGTCCAATTTACGTTGTGCAAGCGCAGCAATCTCCTCAGGAGTCGGTCCGGTCTTTTCCGTCGGTTTCTCCTCGGTTCTCTTCTCTTCGCGAGTCTTGTTCTCTGCGGTTCCATCGTCCATGCTCAAAATAGGCTGAGGAATCTTTTCACCCGTAGGAAGCGCGGTCGCCGTTTCCAATTCTGCTTGGGGACGAGGTCCCTCGGGCAGCCTGGCGCCTTGGTTCTCAGGACGCGTCGCGGTTGCCGGAGCTGGATCTCCAGGTTTTGCCAGACTTACTGCAATCTCCTTCGCGACAATAGCTTTAACGACTTCTTCCACCTTCGATTTTGGTGAGCCACCATCGTCGCCATCTTCCATCAGCCGGCTCAGTGAATTCGTTGAGTCATCCTCGCTTGACCTGTTCGCCAGCGTCACAGCATTTAACTCCCGTGCGGCCGCAATAGATTCGGTCGTTAGAACATTGCTCTGCAATCGATCAACCAAAGACTTCATGCTAGCCTCATCCGCATCCATTCGCATGGTGAAGACTCTGGAGCCACCAGATTCGGTACCAATCAAGAATTGATTCCTGTCCAATCCGCGCACAAGCATCTCCGAGAGCACCTCGCGAGAACTCTTGTCAGATGTCTCGAACAACTTTGATGTTCTGTCCATATCTCGAATGACAGTGGTCAAAGTGTCGCGGCCGGGAACGAGCACGCCGTCACGCACCATTCCATCAAGCAATCGTCCAGTCGCGAGCTGCTTGCCACCGAGCGCCTCGGAGAGGTCCCGCAACTTTCCTTGCAATTGTGGATCAAGGCGATCCAGATTAAACGGATTTTTCAATCCATCGAGCAGACCGCGCTGAAGCGCCACAAGTTGTTTCTCGTCCAGATCACGAAAGATCTCTTTAATACGTGGACTGAGTGAGTCTCGATCTCCCAGCCCGCGCTGAAGCGTATCCATCAGTTTTTGTTGCAATCTGGGGTCGCCAATTAGTTCCAGTATTCTCGGGTCAAGTGGTTTTGCACCAGGCTTGCCCTCGAGAAGCTTGTCCAACAGATCTGGTCTGCCACCACCACCGACACCACGATCACCGCCTCGGACTGGAATGTCAGGCCGATCGCCGGGTCCGGGCTTCCCTCCCCGCTCGCCATCTCCGCGACCAGAAGGACCGCCGGTCCCGCCGGGTCCATCCCCGCGACCAGGCACCGGCACAGGTACTACAGGCGCACGATCTGCCGGTCCATGAGTACCGCGGTCGCCTTGCGGTCCCTTTTGCGTTTGATCTTGTACTTCGCGCCGCCCCGGTCCGCCAGGCTGCGTCGGACCGCCCGGCTGCCCCGGACCTTCGGGACCACGATTCGGTCCGCGCCCCGTGGGCTGGTCCTGCGGTCCCTGATTTCCTGGCTGTAGGCGCGGCGCGTCGGTCGGAGGTACCACTCGGTGCGGATTAGGTCCTCTTGGTCCAGCGGGTCCTGATGGACCATCACCACCGCCTCCGCGCACTGTGGTCGGTGGAGACACAGTCGGCTGATCGCCGGGTCGTGGAGCGCCTGGCTGGGGCTTGGCTCCCGGCACATTTGTCTGGTCAACTGGATTTGCTGGAGTGCCAGGACGGCGGCCGGGTCCTTGGTCGCCCGGCACTGGCGGCACCGTGCGATGGGGATTGTTTTCCGGCGGAGGATTCGAAGGGCGTTTCGTCTGGGCTTGATCAGTCGGCGGCGCTGGCTGATTCGGGCGTGGTCCGCCGGGAACCGGAGCCTCAAACTGTCTACCGACCTGTATATTGCGAACGTTTAGCGATTCACCGTTCGGAACGGGCTGTCCTTGCTTGTCGGTTTGTACCAAGCGATTTCCATCCTGACGAAAGAATCGCTCACCACTACCGTTCGGATTGGGTTGAGAGTAAAGAACAGTTCGTCCGTCCTCCGCTTTAATACGAGTCATATTCTGAGTGCCGCCACCGTCGCGAAGCTCTACGGTGACAGGCTTCGCGACGCCCGTTGGCGTGGACATATGCATCTGTTCAGTAGCGACATTGTTGGCGGTCCGCGTGCTTCCGGGACGCCCCGGCACAACGTCGTTGACTAGAGGCCGTTTCTCTCCGGTATCAGGCTGACCGAAGCGACTGTCGAGCGAGTCCTGCCCTAACGGTCGCCCCCGCCCAACGGTGGTATCAGCCGGTTGATTAGGAGCGCCGGGAGTTCCGGGAAGCACAGGCGCATCGCTTTGCGGTCCACCGGGTACAACAGGCTGTCCAGGTCGATTATCCCCTAGATTGCCCCCAGCACTCTCAATAACGCTCTGAGAAAGGGGTTCAACCTTGGCAGGTGGAACGGAATCACGATCAGGTCTTAAACCGCCATCGCCCATCAGAGCTTCGCCCCCCTATTCTTATTTATCTTATCGTCAAGCATGCGATAGGCTTCCGACATTCGCTGCGAACTTGCACCTGGAAGTCGTGAGGCTCGCTCGTACATAGCCCTCGACTCCTCAAACCGAAGCTCATCGCGTAATACATTTCCTAAGTTGTAGACAGTATCGAAATCCTCTGGGCGTATCGCGAGTGCCTTGCGATACGCCGCTTCTGCCATCTTATTATTCTTGAGACCTCTGTACGCGAGACCTAAGTTATACAGGGAATCAAAATCTCTAGGCTCAAGCGCGATCGCCTTTTGGTACTGCATAGTAGCTTCTGAAAAATTTTTCTTGGCTGACAGGTAATTCCCATAATTATAGAAATACGTGCTATCAAACGGATAAACGTCGATAGCAGCTTTCACCTTTGTAATGGCTGCATCCACCCGATTATCACGCTTCAACAAAACGGCTTCATGATTGAGCAAATTTGCTCGCTCCCAATCAGCTCGCGCTCCCTTTCCGGGGAATCTTTGTTGACTGTCTGCAAGACAAGTCGGCGTAAAGATGAGACTCAGGCAGACGAAAAACACTGCCCATCCGGTACGCACTCGTTTCCTACCTCGAGACCCGTCATTGTCAAGATTATGCGACATAGCGCTCCCAGGGTCAACGAAAAACTGCCGTTTCATGGTCAGCTCCTTCCGATAATATGCCCTGTCAAAGGGCTCTAAAACCTCATCGTTCCAAGCTTATCAGGTCCAAGCCGAGGACTCCGCTCCAATTACCTCTTCCCTTACCGGGCAATCAGACGAATTACGGCGGCTACCCTCTTGAACCCGATCTACAAACACGCCCTCAGAGTAGATCACAAATCTGAAAGACTTCTGAAATTGAAGGGATTGAACACTCAGAGACTGGGGCAAAACTCGCGCGAAAATCTGACAAAGCTCAGCTCCTGCT
Source organism: Candidatus Obscuribacterales bacterium (assembly GCA_019752635.1). Classification (GTDB taxonomy): domain Bacteria; phylum Cyanobacteriota; class Vampirovibrionia; order Obscuribacterales; family Obscuribacteraceae; genus JAKFUT01. The sequence goes on from JAIELX010000019.1 coordinate 37,259, forward strand.
GGCTGGCACCTTAATCCTCGACCTATCTGCTTTTGTCGGCTTCTTCGCCGAACGCAATGCGCCGTCTACATGCCATAGCGCGTCAGAGACCTTTTTCTTGTCTGCATCAGGTAACTTTGCCGCCTGCTCCAACACTCGCTTCGCCTCATCGAAGCGTTTGGTGTTAAAAAGTAGGTTGCCCAAGTGGAGTGAGGCGTTGAAGTTTTTGGATTGGAGAACTAGCGCCTTGCGAAAATTCTTTTCCGCCAAGGACACAAGACCAAGCTTTTCGTTAACGAGCCCCAGTTTGTTGTAGGCTTCAACAAATTTCGGGTCCAGCTCGATAGCCTTCTCATACTGAGCACCGGCGTTGCTATAGTCACTAGCCTCGTAGAGATAGTCTCCAAGTTGTTGATAAAGCGCGCTGTCGTAGGCATAGAGAGAAACGGCCCGCTGCATTTTCGCAATGGCATGGTCGACTCGCTTGTTCTCGAACTGCACAGCAGCTTCCGAACTAAATCGCACAGCCTTCGTCCACTCCAGCCGCGAACCTCGCCCTGGAAAGACAGGCGGCAAATTGTCCGCTATTACGGATTGTCGAAAGAAGGGCAGACCAAACAGCGCAAGGGACAGCGTTAGTCTTACTACATCAGTACGTCGCATTCTGCTTTCAATGGTTCAGGTAGGTCAGTCTCGCCGAGCATCTCCAGTAAATCGATCTCGATATTGGTACAAATAGCACTCATCGGAACATCATTGATTCCATTCTCGAATGGATTTTCGCTGGTATCGCCCACTTTCTCCATGGTATCAAACACCCACGCAATCAGCACGGAAAACGGAATCGTCAACCATTCGTGCCCGCCATCCAGCTTTGAGAACTCGCCAATAAGGCCGAACGGTACTAGACAAACGAAGATGTTTACAAACACCTCACTAAAAAATGCATACTGCCTGGGGAACGGAAATGTTTTGATTCGCTCCGCTTTACCCTGCTGACTATAGAGGTCTGTGCATAAGCGCATTAGATCGGAGTGTTCATATGCATCAATCACACCCTGGCGTTTGAGGTTTGTTAGCGCAGCCATTTGACGATGAAGCAGTTCTTTGGCAACGTTTCGCACTGCCATTAACGAACCAGCTTCTTCTTCAGAAACATATTTGTTTAAACACTCACGCGCCTGCAATTCAAACGGTCGTTGCGCAAAGCAGTCTCTGGCAAGCTGCGTATAAATATGAGTTTCCCACATGTTGCGTTTTCGCAATTGCAGTCTCAACAAATTGACAAATGCAATCTGCCTCATCACGCAAGTACGCACCGCACTCAATTGAGCAGCAGTGAGGTCCTTGCCTCGCTCACAACGAGTAACAGACAGAAGGTAGGAAGCGGAAGAACGGCTCAAGTTGACGATTTCGCCCCAAATCTTGCGCCCTTCCCACAAGCGATCGTAAGAAGAGTTGTTCTTGAATCCCACATAGAACGCCACGGCAGTACCAACGGTGGCAATGGGCAAGAACGGAATCTCAATGAACTTTATGCCGTTCAGGTGCAACATGACCACGGCAACACTGAGAAGCGTCGAGAACAATACTGTGCGCCAGGAGAAATAAATTATGAATGCTGGTTTGAGTTTTCGATTGATAAACATGAGGCTTCAATCTTAACACCGCAACGACGCATCAGTTCTCTTTGAGCAACTTTAATACTGCCAAGTATCGTTTTCTCTGCGCCGCGTCAATCGGTACCTGAGGCAAGCGCGATTCGAATCATCTTCGACAACAAAGCCAAAGCGTCATCTTCTCGACCGTGATAGAGGTCGTACTCGACTAGACGCAAGAGATTCAGGTAGAGAAGTTCGGCTGGACCACTGGCATCCTGCCCCAGTCGAGTGGCCTGATCGAATCGACGCTCGGTCCGCTGCACGTCCCGAGCCAGTTCCGCGAAGCTAGCAGTTGAGATCGGACTGGCATCGGGTTGAGGAGCGACCTCCACCGGACGCGCAGGCCTGAGGTCCGGAGGGTTTATATAACCACGCGAATCAAGCATCTGATAGATGCCCAAAACCGTCAACAATAACGCCAGGAGTACAAATGGCGCCAGGCGCGATCTCCGCAATTTTTTGCGGGTCGGAGGGTCCAATACCTCGCCTCCACCAGCGCGAACTAGCCTAATGGCTTGCAGAAAGAGCGACATGGATTGATACCGATTCTCCGGCAATTTCTCCATTGCCTTCCCAATCAGCGCATCAACTCCGGGAGGTAAATCGCGCACTTTTTCCGATGCAAGAATCGGATGGTCATTTGCTTGCATATACAAGATGCCAACAGCGCTGTCTGCGTTAAACGGTGGTGCACCAGTTAAAAGCTCATACAATAAACATCCTGCGGAATAGATGTCGGAGCGCGCATCAACGACGCGGCCGGTGCTCTGTTCCGGGCTCATGTAGTGAACGCTGCCAACTAGGTTTCCGGTTTGCGTCAGGTGCTGACTTTGCGCATCGGGCGTTCTGCAAAATTTCGCCAAACCGAAATCTAGAACTTTGATCACATCGCGTTCCGTATTCGCGATCAACATGATGTTATTCGGTTTGAGATCGCGATGCACTATGTTCAAATTGTGCGCCGAAGCCAACGATTCGCAAAGCTGCTCTACTATGTTTAAGGCTCTATCGGGCGCCAGTCGTTGTTGTTCATCGAGGACGCTTCGCAAGGAGGTGCCTTGTAAGTACTCCATCGCGATGAAGGGAAAGGACACACCAGGCTCCGGGTTCCAGAGACCGAAACGATAAAATGTGAGGATGCCCGGGTGAGAGAGTCGGGACAATATCCGCCCTTCTCGTTCGAAGCGCGAGAAGCTATCTTCGTCTGCAATGAGCCCCGATTGCAGAAACTTGATAGCCACTTTTCGGTCAACAGAGGATTCAGTCGCAAGATAGACAGTTCCCATTCCGCCAACGCCCAACAACTCAGCAATCGAATACCGTTCGTCAACAATGGTCCCGGTCTTCAGGTTCTCAATCACGAGATGGCTCCCCCGCGATAGTTATTCCCGCAAGAGCCCGTGTCGAGTCAACGACAAGGTTTCATCGCCCCCAAAGTCCGAGATCTCCCAATTCTTTAGTTAGGGTTAATTCGGTGTACAGGGACGAGAATTGGCTGCATAATCACCGCATGTCAAGCGCCGGGTGGGGCGATGACATAGAGAAACAAAGAGTTCGGCAAACGTTACGAACACGGCATCTAGAGCGCGCAGGGCGCTCGCAGGAGCACCACCAGACATGGATATTGAGCAGAACCCACTTCCCCTTTCACAACCGCAGCCCCCCAACATTCGAGCCCTGAATGTAAGCGATGCGGCAACCAGTGAAGCGACAAAACTAAGAAGAACGGTTTTCGACGCGCTAGTCCAAAACTATCCAATCGACGGAAAGTTTTCTCGCCAGGAAAAATTGGCCATCAAGAGATTTGGAATTGATGAACAGACACTTCGAATGGAATCGCAACGCCGTCGTGAAAACGAACAGAAACTAGTGCTCGTCTCGCGAACAATCTCTAGAGGATGTCCCCTCACATCCATTCAGTCAATTTCGTTCGATTACATGCAAGTGCGTATGGTTGACGGGCAAATTGGTTTGCTAGTGAGACCGCTACATCAGAAGGAAAGAACGCTTCGCCTCCTTCATAGCTACGGAGCTCTGAAGATCTTGCGCCAAAGTATTGCGCTCGGCACCGACACTTACATGCTGCTGGAAGCGAGACAATGCAGCGACACTGCCACCGCATGTAACACCACCATAAGTGAGGGAGAAACACTGGCTTTTGAACCCGAACTGGTCAATCACGGACTCACAATCTTGTCCGCACCATCATGGATGGGATTTAGTTTCTGCCTTGCAGAACAAGCGATAACCACCAGACAATTATTGATCGTCCATGGTGTCGGCTCGCTTCTGCGTAAGATGAATGACATTGGCGTCCTCAACCTGCTGGAAGAGCAGGAGTATTTTGCAACGACCTCGCCATATTCAATGATGGCGGTGGTGGCGCTCGCCCCTAACAGCTCCGCGTAAGGACAAAAATCCACTAGATTCAAGGTTCCATTAGTCGCAGCCGATGCATCTAAACGCAGAAGTTTGATGCTCAGACGCGACAACGCTTGTCTTCGAGTAGGTAGTCTGCGGCAGCCGCGATTCATGGTCTGGACTCATGTTCTAAACTCATCCCTCGTCCGAGGGATACCCGGACAAGGGATTCACACGCGCGTTGGTACCCGAGGTGATTGATGGCGGAGTTGCTGGATACACACAGGCCTTCGCCCGCGCTAACTTTAGGAGTATCAAGGAACTTAAACGAGGAGAAACCCATGAACGCTCTTCAAAAGGAAACTGCACGTCCGGTACTAACAGCGGTTCCCTCACTGAAGATTGCAAAGCCGTCGAAATTGAGCGGCTATGCACTGCTGGAAATTGCAGAGCTAGTGGAATTATGCCGTATAAAGGACCAGCGCGCATTCGCTGAAGTAGTCAAACGTCATAACCGTACCATTAATGGATTACTCCGTCGCCTCGCTCCCGACTGGAACGACACCTCCGACCTCGCTCAAGAAGTATATGTGCGCATGTGGCGCTGTATCGGTCAACTTCAGAATCCTGCTCGGTTCCGCTCCTGGCTGTATCGCATCGTTATGAATCTGTTCTATGATGAACTTCGCAAGCGCGGCCGCGAACTCCCAACCAGCTCTCTCGATGAGCCTCAGTATGATGACGAGCCAGGGGAAAACCCGGGGCGCGACACAGCCGACAAATCGGTTGGCCCCGAAGATCAGTGCATCAACAACGAACTGGAACGCGTCATTCGCAATGCCATGGAACAGTTGCCGCCGCAATTCCGCGAGGCCATTGAGTTGCGTGAAATCAAAAACTTGTCCTACGAAGAAATCGCCGAATCGACAGGCGTAGGAGTTGGAACAGTAAAGTCTCGAATCGCTAGAGCTCGAGCTCAAGTGCGCGAGTTAATCGCCCCGTTCGTCAATTCCGACTACTAATTACGTCTCGTCAGGCTTGGGTTCCGAAGACTGTTGATTCTGCCTCAACAGGTCTTTTATCTTGTTCATCATTTCCTTCTGTTTTTCCATCTGCTCCGGCGTTAGCTCTTTTGGCTGCATCATTTTTTGCTTCGCGAACTGCTTTCCGAGCTCCATCAGTGGCGGGAGAAAACGTGCGACCGTCAACTCGAAAGCTTCAGACAACATGTCCGGTGTTTGCTTGATTATCTTTTGTCCCGTGGGAGTTTTCAAAAACTTGAGCACGTTTTTCAAGTCCTGATTATCTAAATGGTCGGTAAGGACTTTTGAAGTAGTAGAAGCACAAAACTCGTCAAGATTCAGACGTGCCGTCCATGCGCTATCCACGCCCGGAACATGCTCATGCACCGGCTTATCGGATCGGAGGCCTGCCAGAATTTTGGCTTTGGCGTCGGGAGGTATCTGCCCTTTCGCTTCCAATTCCGTAAGTATGGATTCCACCCGCGCGTTGCGCACTTTCTTCTGTTCTTGCTTCTCTTCTTCAGTCAGCTTGGCGGCTTTAACCGTATTCACTATCTCGGTAACAAGTGCATCGGAACTGTCCTTACTGGAAACCTTGCTGTCACTAGTCTCCTTCGCCATGACCGGCGAGGACAAAGCTAACGTACAAAGAAGACTAACTGTTACCAAACGCATTAGCGATACTCCATTGAGACCCGCCCTAGTATATATCCATCCAGCCACCCCACCAGGTAAGGCAAAAGGATAAGACTTGCAAAGAGTCGGCAGCGGCTCCCGAGGTCAGGGACTAGTGCGGCGCAACTAATTCACGTTCAGAGGAGGAATCAGAGGAGGAGGAGGAGAATGCGGACAAAGTACGTTGCCTGCGAGTCTTATACTTAAACGCAGCCTGAATTTCGCCCCAATCAATAACCAACGTTCCACCAGTAGATTCATGCTGATCTTTCCAATCCATTAAGAGTTCAAGACATGCATGATCAAGATAGTCCAGGCGCTCAAGGCAAACATGCAAGTCGCAATCGGGCGGTAGAGATTCGAGCGTGCCGGCCAGCTTTGGAAGACTGATGAATGTAGCCGATCCCGTTAACCGCAGAGAGACTTTGTTAGGCGGCTCCTTAACAACAGCAACATCAAGACGCGACATGCTGTAAATCAGTTTAAGAATTGAGAGCGCAACGCCAAGCATCACACCAGTCAGAAGATCCGTGCTAATGATGCACACTACGGTTGCAGCATAGATACCCACCAGTTTCTTGCCGTAGCCCCACAGCTTGCGCACACCGGTCATGTCGATCAATTTCGCGCCGGTAACAACGAGCAGCGCGGCGAGACAGCTCACCGGCACCATCTTCAATACCGAAGGAAAGAAACTTACAAACAACAGTATCCAAATTCCGTGAAAAATCGCAGACATTCTGGTGCGCGCTCCTGCGTGCACGTTGACGCTACTGCGAGCGATTACGCCAGTCATCGGCAAGCCACCGACCAGCCCGCATACAGCATTTCCAACACCTTGGGCAATCAGCTCACGATCATATTTACAGCGCGGACCTTTATGCAAGCGATCAACAGCATTAGCAGATAGCAACGTTTCTGCGCTCGCAATCAAGGCAAAGGCAAAAATGTTTTCCAAAAGCGGTCCAACGCCAATTTTCGAGATAGCTGAAAAGTCGGGCAAACTCAGAGAAGCAAAAATATTTGTCGGCACGTTGACATAGTGAACAGGACTACTGGTGGCAACGGCATAGGCGGTGACGGCAACTATCGCTACAAGTGGTGCAGGAATTACATGCAGCGTCTTCGGCACGACCTTCTTCCATGCCAGCATGATCGCTATAGTCGCCAAGCCCAGCAGACCGGCAATGAAAGACGAATGCTCATCGGCTCCGGCACCCTCGCGCGCATGTTCGACGAATGCACTCAGGGCTGCAGGCATCGCAGCGATACTCGCGAAGCCGCTCGATTTCGGCGAGTGGCCGAGCATTACCAGGAACTGTCCGACAATGATCAGCAATCCAATGCCGGACAACATCCCGTTGACGACCGCCGGGGATACAGCGCGAAACATCTGGCCGACTCGCATGACTCCGCCAATGACTTGAAGCAGCCCCGCACCGATCAGGACGAGGCCCAATGAGGCCAGCCCATGGCTTTGAATGTACTCCAACACCAATACACTCAGCCCTGCGGCAGGTCCACTCACCTGAAAGGAAGATCCGGACAAAATCCCTACGAGAATCCCGCCAACAATTCCGGTGATCAAACCTGCTTCGACGGGAGCTCCGGACGCGAGCGAGATACCCATGCATAACGGCAGAGCGGTGAGAAAAACAACGACGGAAGACAAGAAGTCTTTAGCTACAGTATTGCTGCTGCGAACATTTGAGTTGGTCATTGGGGCGGCCCTTATGCTGAAAGGTCGTGCCAAAACAGCCGCATTTCTGCGGCGGGTTGCCCTTTGCCGCGACCGTTCCAAATTGGTACGGTCGGTGCAAAAACGCGCGCTCAAATCTGTCGGCTCAATTGGCTGACTGGCTCGGCGGCTTCTGGTATCGGTCAATAAGATAACACGCGACGCTCACACTTGGCAAGCTAACAAAAGTTCACGTTTCAGTCGGGAAACTCTTCTCGTCAATCACGCGTCTTGTTAAAACCTTCTTGATCCTATCCGCTCTACAACAGTTTTGGCTTTCACCAAACTGTCGACTTCGCATAATCCACTGTCAGACCAATCACAATGAGCACCTGAATTTGCCTCGAACTGAGAGTGCTTGCGCTTGAAGTTGCTGCGTCAGGAATAATACGTTGTCTGATGAATCCCGGGGGAAAATAAGCGCGCATCGTTGATCGCGGGCGTAAGAGACCTCTTACTATTTACGGTCAATCTGGCGCAACCAAAATTGTCTCACCATCTGTGTATTAGAAAAGGGTGGCCGGAAGATCTCGTTCATTCGGAGTGGATCATACACCGGTGGTGCCAGCGCTCCGTTATTATTGCGGTATGGGGAAAAGCAAAATCGGACTTACTGGCGATACCAGAATCTGCGACCAACTGGAGCAGCCGATATCCTGATCAACGATGTATTGAAACTATGTTCCGGCCATTCCAACAGCCGAAAAAGTGGTCGAGTCATTTACTGCTGGAATGAGTGAGGCGTTTGTGAAACGGGGCGTTTCCAAAACATACCCGCAGCCTCAAAATATGTCCTCGGCCGGGTCTCTGCTGGTAAGCTATACAGTAGGTGGGGAGAAGCGGCCGGTGTCACTTATATGGAACCAATTGCACGAGCTGTTTGATACAGACGACGGTTCACTTCCAGATATCTTTATCGAGCCGCTCACTGGCGAACAAGTGGTAGAGATTTATCGCAGGACGATGATTCCTGCCAAACTTTACGGTGAACCGAAAGCGTGGAGCAAACAGACTCAGGAAGATATCCCGCTGCATTCGCTGGACAATCCCGCACAGGCAGTCGTAAATGGACAAATTGAATCCTTCAGGCACGTACTCGAAGATTTGAAAATCAATAACGTGTTGTTACCGGAGCTCACAGTTTGCGTCGACGCGACATCGGTATCATTCGACTACCGCCCGGGCGATGATTGGGGTCCAAAAGAAGTAGAACAACTTCTGGCCTTCCTCTGGTACCTTGTCGGTGATATGCCGCAGGCTCAAGTTTTTCATGCGTTCGAAGGATGTTACAACCGCCCGACGGAGGTCTTTTCACGCGTTTGGACAGACTATACATCTACTCGCGCCGGCCGCCGGATCAAGTAATTTCGATCATCATCGATATAGATAGCTAGCGGCCGAGATAGAAGTTTCACGAACCAGATGTGGTGCTACAGCTAGAACTCTTCTATGTGATAATTCTCCAGCGCATCATAAAACGCGGCGCAGTTGTCGGCATAAAGCTGCTTTGTTACGCCATTAACAACTTTCGGCAGGCTGTATTTCATTCCGGAGATGCTGGCGCCTCCGAATCCCATACTGGGCAAACAGCCAAATGTATAGTTGAACACCGACCGCAAATAAGGCGCCCTGCCCGGCACCTTTTCCTGCAACTCGAAGCCTGGTCCGAGATACGGGTGCCGAGCCAGGTCCGCGTGTATTTGATCCGCTGGTGGCTGATAGCGATCTTTCCAAAGCGCAATGTGCGGATAGAGTTCTTTCAGCTCCGGACGCACGGATAAATCAGTGACAAATCCCGTACCCACAATCACAAAGTCAACTTCCAGCACACCATCAGAAGTAGAGATTCGAATAACTTTCGAGCCTGCATCGTATCGAATTTCATTCCATGTGCAATCGCCACGCAAATGAAAATTGGCATAAGTGGTGGCACGCTTGAACGTGTCCGTCGGCGGTAACTGCCCCATTTGCAAGATCTTGCTTATGAAACGCCACTTAAGGTCGTCCGGTAAGTCGCCGTGATGATTGAGAAACCCGACAAACTCAGCCCAACGATAGGGATTTACGTTCGGAAGACTCTTTCGCCGATAGCACAAGTGCACCTCGGACGCACCGCCTTCCAGTGCTACGGAAGCATTATCGAAAGCCGATGCACCAGCGCCCAATACGGCGATGCGCTTGCCTCTTAGCTTCTCAAAATCAATATCGTGGCGGGTATGCGCGTACGCTTCCGGCGGCAAGCTGTTACGAATCATCGAGGGAATGTCCCAACGACCAGATCCATCAATACCTGTTGCCAAAACAATTTTGGACGGGTATAGCACTCGCTCGCCCCTCGGCGAGGTGACAGGCACAGCAAAGCGCTGTCGCTCTTCATTCCAGGTAATAGCACCAGCGCGAGTTTCATTCTCTACTGGAATCTCAAGAACCTTGCGATACCAACTCAAATAATCGGCCCACATTTCCTTCGGTATCAACGCAAGGTTGTCCCAGCCATCAGGTCCGAACTGAGCCTCATACCAGGCGCGGAAAGTGAGATTCGGAATGCCCCAGTCAGGTCCGGTCACATACTTGGGCGTCCGTAGGGTAACCATTCTGGCAAATGTCTTCCAGGGACCTTCCTTACCTTCGACGTTTTCATCGATAACAAGAATGTTGCACAAGCGTTGGCGCATCAACCCGAAAGCCACCGAAATTCCCGACTGTCCCGCCCCGACTATTAGCACGTCGAGCTCACCGGCGGCGACAGAATCACTGTTGCCAAGCCATTCTCGATGCGGATACGAAATTAGCTGCAGATCGCGCCGAACCAGATCCTCAAGTTCTGAGAGCCCGCCCTTTGGTATACACGTGTTCTGAGTCGTCTGCATGTCCATCACCGAGGTATTAACAATCGCCCCCAGAGGATATACCATAGGCGACCGCGGCTTTAAAGCACTTAGGGGCTATCCCGCAACTAGATTCACCAGGAATAATCCGCCCGAGGGCACTGAGCACAACGAGCGAACCTGTGCGGGCAGCGTGGCCGATTGTGACGACGCCGTGTTTCGGACGCCCCGTGGTGTGGAACAAAGGACTGCGGTACAAGGAACTAGCCGTGAATCCCTCGTCTGATTTGATCGGGAAAACACTCCTCGATCGGTACGAAATACAAGAGCTGGTAGGCGAAGGCGGCGTTAGCCGCGTTTATCGTGCTGTCGACAATATCCTTAAACGAAGCGTCGCAGTAAAGATCCTGACAAACAGTCTGCAGAGCGAAGATCTTGCCGCAGAACGGTTTTTACGCGAGGCCCGGCTCACGAGCGGACTCTCACATCCAAACATACTGCCGGTGTTCGACTTCGGCAGGTACGACGGCAATCCGTTCATTGTCTGCCAGTATCATACCGGCGTCAGTTTGCAGGACTGGCTTTTCAGCAATATAGACATGCCGGCCCCGGTAGCGGTCAAACTATTCATCCAGATAGCCAGCGGACTGTCTCACGCTCATGATTGCGGCATTCTGCATCGAGATTTGAAGCCAAACAACATCATGTTGACGGAAGGTACGGACGGACCAGTTGCCACGATTATCGATTTCGGCCTGTTGCTGGAAGTGAACCAATCGAACCCTGCGGACAAACTTACCGTCAATGACGCGATCCTTGGCACCCCGTGTTACGTAAGCCCCGAACAGTGTCTTGGCAAAATCGCTACGGCACAATCCGATGTGTATTCTTTGGGATGCCTGATGTATGAGACACTCGTAGGCACGCCGCCCTTTTGTGGCGACACCGCGCTGGAAACAATGCACATGCATCTGAGCAGCGAGATCAGACCACTGGAGCTGGTGCGCCCGGACATTGTAGTGCCGGAGTCATTGCAAATGTTAGTTCTGGCATGCCTGGCAAAAAATCCGGCAAATCGCCCCGAGGGAATGCGCGAAGTCATCAACGCACTAAGAAAGATTCGGGACACAGGCGTACTGCCGTCGCCCGGTACACCGGATAACAAACTCAGTAACGAAGCACTGCTAGCAAATAAGAAACTCAAATCCAGCGCAACCACAGACGCACCACCGGCGCAACCACAACAGGAAACAGCAAACTCGAAGTTCGCCTTTCGACTACCGCTTATTCTTGCAATCGCACTGGCATCTTGTGGCCTGGCGTGGATTACATTTGTGCAGTTCGGAGCTATGCGGAAAACAGGCGAAAACTCCCCGACAGCCGAGGTAGTGCAAGCGAATTCCGGACTGGTTTCAAGAACCGCAACAGTCAAGAACAAGCCCACCAGTGCAGCGGACCTGGAAGGAGATCCGGACACAGCGAGCGAGGCGCAGGCGGCCCCGAAAGCAAATCCGGAAGCAGCATCCAAATCAAAAGCAGCTCTAGCCGCAGAAGACAATCCTGAAAAGCTGGCTGAGTTGGCCGCGGAGTGTCATGCTCGCGGCGATTGTGATGATGCCTTAACGCTGTTACAGAGATCCGTAAAGGTATCGCAGCGAATATTCGGGCCCAAGAGCAAGCAGACAAGGCAACGACTCAAAGATCTGGCAGTATTGCACATGGCGCTGGGAAACCAGACTGAAGCCAATCACATTCTCAAGGAACTGGGAAGCCATCGGAACTTGAAATCGTCGGCACAATTTGAATAGCATCGATCGCACCATGGTTTCAGTGCAGCATTCAATCCTTTGACATCAACTGGTATAAGGCGCCAAAGAGTGAGATTATCTTTGGCTATCGTTTGCCAATCCAGGAGATACCATGCAAAGAGTAAAGCCGTGCCTTTGGTTTGATGACAATGCGGAGCAGGCCTCGAAGTTTTACACCGGCATCTTTGGCAACTCGAAAGTCGGAGCAATCGCACGATACAGCGAAGACGGGGCGAAACCATCGGGACGCGAGCCGGGCTCCGTGATGACGGTGGAATTTCAACTCGAAGGACAAGACTTTCTTGCGTTGAACGGTGGACCTATGTTCAAGTTTTCGCCGGCAGTTTCGTTGACTGTTTCTTGCGACACGGAAGAAGAAATCAATCGCTTATACAACCAACTTTCCGAAGGCGGCACGGTGTTGATGGAACCGGGGTCCTACGATTTTTCTCCAAAGTACGCCTGCGTAAACGACAAATACGGTGTCAACTGGGGTTTGAACCTCACTCATAGAAAACAGAAGATTGCCCCGGCACTGATGTTCGTCGGCGACCTCTTCGGCAAGGCGGAGGAAGCAGTGAATTTTTACGTCAGCCGCTTTGAGAACTCCAGCATTATCAACATAACCCGCTACGGTGTCGACGAACTAGGACCGGTGGGCACGGTCAAGCATGCGACCTTCTCGCTGGACGGTTATGAATTCATGGCCCTCGACAGCTCGTACAAACACGAGTTCACTTTTACTCCGGCAATTTCATTCGTGGTGAACTGTCACAATCAGGACGAAGTAGACGACTTCTGGGGCAAGCTCGCAGAGGGGGGCATGGTGCAACAGTGCGGCTGGTTAGGAGACCGTTTTGGTATCTGTTGGCAAATAGTTCCAACGGCGCTAGGCGAAATGATGAAAGATCCCGACACAGCGAAAACAGGTAGGGTGATGGGAGCACTGCTCACGATGGTGAAGCTGGATATTGCTGCACTGGAAAAAGCCTACAAACAGAGCTAATCCCGCCGCACTCGCAGACCGATAACCATTGAGAAGAAGTTGACGAACAAGACGGGCCGGAAGCACACGCCCGGGCTTGTCCGACTTTGCGATCAACAGATAACTAATACTTGCGATCCGAGCATATGTTGTTCACAAGCTTGATGCCGGCACCAGCAAGCGCAATCGGCATCGCATACTTTCGCAGAGTTGGGGCTAAAGCAAAAAAACCCGAGCTCGTCATTCCAAGATCGCCGGTCAAGTTAATAGCTGATGTGATTTTCTCTGCTGCAGTGCCACCACTCCACGCCTTCTGAGCAAAAGGCGCATCGTAAACTAGTTCATGGAGTCCGCCCACAGTCATTAGTCCGGCACCAAGGTACGGGGCACGCCGGAAGTGCGTTTGGGATGCGCGACTTAGCAGCTGCGTCGTTGCGCCGGTCGCGCCACAGGCCGCAAGCATCGTCGTCTCGCTCCCCCAATGCAGCCGTTCCGGCATGAGGTAAGAACGTTTATCCTCGCTTGCAGAAACAAGTTGCTTCAAGTCTTCTACAACTGCAAAATCACCCTGCCGTCCATCTCCGCCAAAATTGACTATGCCAATAACTTCGCCTTTATCATTTAGAAGAGGTCCACCACTGTTTCCGGGCTGCACATTGATTTCTGCGGATAGCACCGCACGCTGCGGATTGAAACCCAAGGTATAAAGCCCGCTGTTAATGTCGCGTTGAGTGCTTCGAGCGGTAATGGCTCCAGGAGACAAGTACGTTTTGGTCCAGCCGTTCGGGTGACCAATCGAAGAGACCTGATCGCCCGCACTCACGCTTGACGTTTCCGCTAGAGGAAGAGGGCGAAACGACGAACCACTAGTATCCTTCAGCTGGAGAAGCGCAACATCGGTGGTTTCCTTGCGCGCCGCAATGCGGGCACTCCATTGTCTGCCATCGCTCGTAACCACGATGTACTCGCCTGGCTGCGATGTTACGTGTCCTGCGGTGGCGATTTTTCCGTCAGTGGAAATGAAGAACCCTGTGCCTGTCTCAAAAGTTCCGTCGTCCAGTTTTTTTGCGATATAGACAACTGAGGCTTTCTGCTCCTCAAACTGCATTGCGGTCCTGGAGCCAGCGCCGTATCGACTTTGGTCGGACTCGTTAGCCTGTTCTCCGACCCGTAGAGTTGGAATAGTTACCTGCAACTCCGGTGGATTAACACGTGCTGCGGGTTTGTTCGCCAGCGCCTGCAATGCCGCTTCGTGCAATACCCCCCTGGCTTGATTATTCTGCTCAGGCCGAGCCGCATTCGGCTTCGCTAGAATGTCGTCCATTGAGCTTCCGCCATAGATACTGCATCCTGACGGTAACAAACCTGCCGCCCCCTGTCCATGGGAGATCTACCCCTTGCTGAAACTTTGCCTCCGACATGAAATAATTGAACGGCTCGTTAGCGGGCCTCGGGAATTCGTTGAGCCAAATCGGCTCCGGTGGAGTGAAGAATGAATAGACTCAGCGTCAAAGTCGCATCAAGCATCAGCCTTTTGTGCATGCTTTTTGTCCTGCAGAGCGGCAAACCAGCTGAAGCAAAAGCTAAGGGCGCAAGACCTCCTCAGACTTCCAAAGTCGTTTCCGAAACGCTGCCTGCAAGTGAAAGAACACAGCAAATAGCAAATGCCATTGCAGAGGTTGAGAAACTCGCGGTCGAACAAGTTACAAATAAGAATGTACCGGGTCTCTCCATTTCAGTCGTTCACAACGGCAGGGTCATCTACGCCAAAGGCTTCGGCGTTCGCGAAATCAACAAACCTGAAACCGTAGACGAAAACACTGTCTTTCAATTGGCCTCAGTTTCGAAATCCGTTACCTCAAGTTTGGTGGCAAAACTGGTATCAGAAGGTAAGCTGACTTGGGACTCAAGAATCTGCGAACTCGACCCGAAGTTTCAAATGTACGATCCATGGGTAACCCGCGAAATCACGGTCAAGGACTTGCTCTGTCATCGAAGCGGATTACCGGACCATGCCGGTGATCTCCTTGAGGACATATTCGATTATGACCGTGAACAAGTGCTCTATAGACTGCGTTACCAGAAGCCGGACAGCAGCTTTCGCTCGGCATATGCCTACACGAATTTCGGCTTTACGGAAGGCGCCGTCGCAGCAGCTAAGACCACAGGAAAGACTTTTGAGGACTTGTGCGATGAAAAAGTGTTCAAGCCTTTGAAGATGGATTCTTCAAGCGCGAGATACTCCGATTTTATTGCGCACACAAACAAGGCGGCCGGCCACGTCATGGTTGACGGCAAATGGGTTCACCGCAAACAAAGAGAGCCTGATGCCCAAGCGCCGGCCGGTGGAGTCAGCTCGTCGGCAAGAGACCTGGCAAATTGGATGATGATGGAAATCGATAGTGGCGCATACGATGGCAAGCAACTCATAGCCAAGAGTGCGATCGACGAAACCCATCATCCGCAAATTTTAACGAAATTCAATCCTACCAATGGATTGCCAACCTTTTACGGTCTGGGCCTTAACGTGGGATATGACGAGCACGGACGACTACATTTGGGTCATTCCGGAGCGTTCACAACGGGCGCTGGTACCACATTCGAGCTGCTGCCCTCGGAAAGACTTGGAATTTGCGTGCTCACCAATGCGGCTCCCGTAGGGGCCGCCGAAGGACTGGCCAAAACATTTATGGACATTGCGATTGACGGAAAGCCAAGCAGAGACTGGTTAGCTCTGTTCAAAAAAGTGTTCGCTGACCCTGCAACTTTAGGAATGGACGAAAGCAACAGCTACAAAAAACCACCGACATCCCCCACGGCGTCACTAGCGCTAGCTGACTATGCCGGCATATACTCGAATGACTTTTTCGGCGACGTAGAGATAGTCGAGCGCGACAAATCGCTGGCAGTACTATTCGGACCGAAGAAGATAGCCTTTCCCCTTAAGCACTATGACCGAGACATCTTCACTTACTACACTGAGACGGAAGATACATTCGGTACAAGCGGACTTCGCTTCAGCATGGACTCAAAGGGAAAACCCTCGAATGTCTTGATTGAGAATCTCGACATCCGAGGGCAGGGCCTATTTACGCGAAGTTCAAAGACTAATCGCTAGCAGCTAACTACTACCACTGATTGAGTTTGGCCGCTTTGACAGCAAGCTCGGCATTTGGCAGACCATAGCCATACCACTTGTCGAACATCGGTTGAATCGAATTGCGCTGACACGTATTGATGAGGATCTTCTCTACGTCGGTATTTTTTAGTGCCGGTCGCGCGGCCCAGACTAGCGCCGCGACTCCAGCGACCGCAGGGGCAGAGAAGGATGTGCCACTTACCGAAACCACCTGTCCGCTTTTATTGGTGCAGTAGATATTCTGACCGGGAGCGGTGAACCAGATATTGCTGCCATAGTTGGAGAAACTCGCCAGGATCCAGACGTTGCTTATGGCTGAAACAGTGATGATGTTGGGCGAACGCGGAGACGTGTCTTCCATGCCGTCATTTCCGGCTGATAGAAACAGTAAACCGCCTTTTTCATTGTGATACCAGTCGGCGTAAATGTGAAAAGCCTCGTGAAACTGTCTGTTAGAAAGCGAATACGGAGGCGGCGAGTTAACGCTGAGATTGAGAATTTTGATGTTCTTAGTCCCGGTATGGTAAATCGCATCAATAACCGTATCTTCAGAAATAGCACCATATGTGTCGCAAATTTTCACAGGATATACAACCGAGGACGGTGCCACTGCCGCGCAGTTGACTTTGTTGTTGCAGTTGGCTACAGCGGTGCTGGCAACCATGGTGCCGTGGTCTCCCGTGGGTGTTTGCCCGAGCTTCTTCCGCACGGCATCATAGCCGCTGGCTATTCGTCCGCCCAAATCCCTGGTTGTAGTGCCGCATCCGGTGTCTAACACAGCGATTCGTTGATTGGCGCCACGGCTCGAGTCCCAAGCCTTTGGCAGATTCATCGCCGGAAGTCCCCACTGCGAGGGATAATAGGGATCGTTTGGATTCCACTGCACGCGACAATAGAAATTGCGCTGAACAACGGCCAGATGCTTGTCTTTCGAGAGCTTCGACTCAACCTCCAAGAACTTGTTCTTTTTAGTTTGGACAACATAGCAAGCAAGTTGCCCTTCACCGATTGTGCGCACGATCGTGCCGTCAACCTCGGCTATAATCTCGTTCAACTCAGCCGCCGACGTAGTACCGGACGCCATCACCAAAAGCTGATCCGGCACGCAGGCGGCAGGCTGCTTCGCCTGCCGGACCACTGGCGGGTTCGGTGTTCGCAACTCGTGATTCTGAGCTCCGGCCGGCAAGCCTTGCAATGAAAACAACGAGGCGGCAATCAGCCATGCGCCCGCTACAAATTTTGATCCCCTGATCTCCATTCTAACTCTCCTTGGACCAAAGATGGTCCTCCTTCTTCCTTAAGGAGAGGTTCGAACACTTATGTCACTAAATTGTCCATGGTCAGGTCGGGCGTTCCCTGATATCAGCGAGACTTTGTCACGGGTTTTTCTCTACGCTTGACTTAAGCGCCATTAGCACATTCGGCAAATACTCTTTTACCTGAGAATTTAGTAGCCACGGAGGTAGTAACATTCCACCGTCCAAGTGGATACGGTAGGTCACCACCGTTCCGCCATCAACCTCGTCCAGCGTCCAAGAACCGCGCACTTCCTTGAACGATCCGGAGCGTCTGAACCAACTAATGAGAGCCGGTTTTTGCTCGGTCAGATTAACGATGTAGTCGAACTTGAGCAGACCACCAGGACGAACCATTTGTCGGAGAAGTTTTGTCTCGCCCTCTGTGCCTACAACCTTGCATACGGAAAGATTGTCGAAAATTTCAGGCGCTCTATCGTAGTCGGAGAGCTTATTCCACACGGTCTCACGTGGAGCATTTATAAGAACGGAACCAACCACGTAGGACAAGTCACCCGAACGATCGATTCGCACACTTGGTTTAACCGGCCGCTCCGGTTGCGGCGCCAATGCATGCGCAACGACCGCGCTCGGGGTAATCGCCGTTTCGTTCTCAGCACGAACTACGGAGCCGGAACTGATTATGCAGGCACCAGCCAGCAGGACTATCATCGATTGCTTTTTCATGTCTCGCCTATCGAGTGCGGCGGATAGCTCCCGGCAAATGGAAACTTCCGCCGCTCCCGCCCCTGTAGTGTTTGAACCCAAGACCGAACTTAACGATTCAAGGATATTCAAAAGACTTGACGCGAACGTGACCCGGTCATGACACAAAAGTGACTAGTAGGCTATGCTAGTCGAGTCGGCGATGGCCAAGAAATAATAGCGCAAGAGAACAGAATGTTCTTTCTCGAGAAACACAAGCGACAAACGTCATTGGCATTGCTTTTGGCAATGGTAGTTTCTGTCCACGCCGCAGCGGCTCAATCCGACACCTTGACCGGCCGAGTCAGCAAGCTGGAACAAGAAGTGGTCGGTCATACAAGCAGAGGCTCCTTACTCGAACGGCTACAGCAGCTTGAAATTCGGCTGAACGGAACAGCAAAAGCCGGCACGATTCCACCCCGATTGAAAGCGCTGGAGTCACTGGTCAACGGACCACCCGCATACGCAGCGAGAGACCACAACAGCTCCCCCTCCGCTCGACAGTCGGAGTCGGAGCCGAACACGGACACCGATGAAACACCGCACCGGAGGGAAGGTTCAAGCGTCAAACGTATCGGACGCCCCTCTCCCGAATATCATGCGGCTCCCGCAGCCGACGCTCAGTCCAGAGCAAATCAGATGAGAAAAATTATTCAAGCGCGCATCACGCAAGCGATGGGGCAACTAGGCGTCAGTCCCATTCCGGATCTCGAAGCACCGGATACCTCCATGGCGGTCTATCGCACTTATGTGCTTTTGAGCTTGGCTCCGACATGGGAACCAGCACGAACAGGGTTGGGACTAATCGCGGTGGTAACAATTGCGAAAGACGGCACAATTGAGTCGACCGAAATAACAAGGTCTTCAGGCGACGCCCATACTGATACCAGCGCCCTAAACGCGATCAAAGCACTAAAGCTGGTTCCACTTCCCGCCTGGTATCACGGGGTGAATCGTCAGCTAATGCTGCAGTTCGATAATGTCGAGAAACTAAAAGTCTGGCGAGCAATTAGAATCATGTTTAAGATGCGCGCAGAGTCAAGAATTCATGGGGCATTTCTCCTTGCACTCCTATGTCTGCTCCACGCGTGCCCGGCTAGCGCAACAAAGATTGCAGTGTTGCCATTGGACTTTGAGACCGCCCGCAAGAATGCGGGAAACATTGATATTGGCAACGAATTGGCACGTGTGATTGCCGCAAAGTTGCGCAAGAGCGGGAAATACAAGGTGATTGCACCCGCACAGGGCGAACGCGAAGCGCCTGGTCTACAGGCGAGAGCAAGACTAGACGAATCAATCGAATTTGGTCGTCGCGCGGGCGCACAGATAATTGTGACCGGTTCGGTTAGACAATTCGATTTAGAGCTGCCTTCAAAAATCAACAGTCAGGTGGTATGGGCGGTGGCACGCGGCGCAGCCAGAGTAGCCCCAATTCCCTACGCCAGTTCCGCCGTCAGTACTATGCGCAGAGTGCGCCCGCGAAATTCGCAAGCAAACGGAAAGGTGAAGGTTGATTTCGATGTTCGCGTCACCAATATCATGACCGGCGAAGCAATGCTGATTGCCACGGGCAAGGGCACATCGCAAGCCACCGCATCGAGCCTTTTTGACGGAGTCAAAAATCCGGACTTTACGTCTTCTCGCTTCGAGCAAACGGCCGCAGGGCAAGCAACAATGAAGGCAGTAGACAAAGTAGTTAATCAAGTTACAGACGCAGAGCCCAAGATCACCGCGGAGCTCAAACAAAGCATGTTAGGACAGATTACCGACATCGATAGTGACTTGATTTGCATCGACGCAGGCAAAGACTCGGGCTTGAAGAAAGGAACCATTCTGAAAGTGGAACGACCTCAAAGAGCTAGCGAGAAAGACGGCGCCCGCACGAGAGCCATCGGCACCATCGAAGTCACTGACGTAGCAGAAACAACTTCCATTGCGCGAATAGACTCCGGGTCCTCGCCAATGATCGGAGATTTGATCAAACCAACTCCAACAATCACGCCGGCGCCAACTTTATTGCAGCACCAAAATTCGACAGAGAAGTAATTCGAATCGGATTCGTCCCAAACCTATGCCCTGATGCCGGCAACAATTTGTTCCACCGCTTCCTGCCTGTGTTGCTCCTTCATTTCTTTGCTAAGCATGTCTGTTCCGGGCGGCCACAGATGCTTGATATTCTCGAGCGAGCAATAGTAGAACACGGACATCCCGATGATGTTAACCGCCGCATGATGGGGGTCCATTACTCTGAACTGTCCTGACTCGATACCACGTTTCAGCAGATCAATCAGTGGCACATAGACAGTAGCCAGAGAAATCTCACTGTAGTATTTGCCCTTGTTTTGGATTGCCTCATACATGAAGATGGCAGTCAGATTGAGGTGCGCCGACACATCATCAAGCAAGGTCTCAACCAACACACGAAGAACCGCTTCTGGATCCGATCCGTGCAAATCAATTTTCTGCAAAACACGGAGCCTTCTAGCTACAGCTCTTTCGAGCACCGCCAGGTACAGCCCTTCCTTGTCCTTGAAGTGATAGAAAATCATCGACTTGGTAGTGCCGGTTTTCGAAGCAATAGCTTCGGTGCGCGCCCCCATTAATCCACCACGAGCGAACTCTTCTTCAGCTGCATCCAAAATGCGGCACTTGGTCGCTTCTTTGTCCCTTAAGCCCGTAGACTTTTTGTCTTCCTTTTTGTCTTCAATAGACATCATAAAAACCAAACCTCTGCCCATTCATTATATACGAAACTCCAAAATTTAATTGACCGACCGCTCGGTCTAAAACCCTTCACCAGAGCTGTTCAACGGACTAGACCTCTCATATTTGCGGGGTTTCGGGACACATTGCAGGATTGACAGCGCCTTCCTCCTAACTTATTATAGTATCAACCGACCGGATGGTCGATTAGCGAGCGAGGAAAACAAATGAGCGCTCAAAGCCTTACGAACGAGCAATTTTCAGATGTTCTCAAACGCGACTGCCTGACAGCGGTCGATACACTGAAGAACAGACTCGGCCATACGTCCAACAACGTCCCGGCAGTCACCGACGAAAACTTGAAGCAAAATACAACCGGCCCCGGTGGCACCAATCCTGAGCACCAGCCGAACGGCAAGAAGAACAAGCAAAAATCAGGACTGCAACGAATCAAACAGGTCGCAGCAGTATTCAGCATAGTCCTGGCGACCGGCGGCGTAGCACTGGCAGGCTTGAACGTGCAGAAGCACCTCACTACGCACCAGGAAACCGATGACGCATATGTAACCGGACACATGCACCAGGTCAGCAGTCGCATCAACGGAACCGTCGAGCAAGTACTGGTCGACGACAACGAGCATGTTAAAGCGGGACAGATTTTAGTAACCTTAGACAAGAACGACTACCAGGTAAAAGTCGACGCCGCTCTAGCAGAATTGCAACAAGCGCAGCAGCAAGCAAAAGTTGCTAGCTCATCGATTGAATTTGCGGACACAAGCCACCAAGGTCAAAATACAAACGCACAAGGCAGCGTTTCGAATGCGATGGCATCCATCGCCAGCGCCGAAGCAGCGGTCCGACAAGCCCGATCCAACGTAAGTGGAGCACGTGCGGACCTCACGGCCAAAGAGGCAGAACTCGCGCGCGCACAGGCAGACCTGAATCGCTATGAGTCACTTCTGGCCCAGGGGGCCGTTTCCGCTCAACAAAGAGACCTGGCCCTTCGTGACTACAAGGTTGCGGAAGCAAACCGCAATGCATCCAAAGACGGCGTCGCAGAAGCTCTGGCCGGTATGGATAGAGCAGAACAAGCAGTTAAGACCGGACAAGCTATGTTGACCCAATCACAGGGTCAGGTGCAGATGGCAAAAGCCAGCGCCGTGCAAACAGTAATCAATCAAAATCAATACAGCGTCGCGCTGGCGGCGGTAGAAAAGGCAAAAGCAGCCCTCTCCGAAGCAGCGCTCCAACTGAAGTACACCAAAGTTGTAGCACCAACTAATGGTCGCATTGGAAACAAAACTGTAGAACCCGGTCAACGCGTCGCGCCAGGGCAGGCACTAATGACAATAGTTTCAGACAATCCGTGGGTGGTCGCAAATTTCAAAGAGACGCAATTGAGCAAGATGCGCATCGGTCAGTCTGTCGACGTCAAAATTGACGCAATTCCCGATCACAAATTCGAAGGCAAAATTTCGAGCTTCGCCCCCGCGTCAGGAGCCAGCTTCGCGATTCTGCCTTCGGACAACGCCAGCGGCAATTTCACTAAAATAGTACAGCGTGTGCCGGTAAAAATTGTTTTCTCCCCGGAAACCTTAAAAGGATTCGAAGACCGAGTAACTCCAGGTATGTCCGCGGTAGCAACAGTGAGCCTGGTTAACGGCGAGCATGACAAACAGAAATTCGAGAGCAGTAAGATTGCGCACGTAAATCGTTAGTCCGTGCACTAGCATCAACATAAAGCTAGAACAACAACACCATGAACGCCACCATAACAAAAGATGAAACCACGCCTGAAGACGATGTGGTGCCACTAAATAGTTGGTTGGCGGTCATCGGCTCCGCACTCGGTGCCTTCATGGCAGTGCTGGATATTCAGATAACCAGTTCTTCATTGCGCGACATCCAAGGCACACTTGGCGCAAGTGTCGAAGAAGGCAGTTGGATATCCAGTTCTTACCTGATTGCCGAAATTGTGACGATCCCGCTAACAGGCTGGCTCTCGCGAGTGTTCTCCACACGGCTGTATGTCGTTGTCAACGCAATTTTGTTCATCATCTTTTCTATGCTCTGCGGAATGGCGCACGATCTGTCCAGCATGATCTTCTGTCGGGCCGCGCAGGGTTTTACCGGCGGCACATTGATTCCCATGTCATTCTCGATCATCCTCTCGATGCTGCCGCCGAAGAAACGCCCGGTAGGGCTAGCTCTCTTCAGCGTAACGGCGGTCTTCGCTCCTTCAATCGGGCCTGCGATCGGAGGATACCTTACTAACACCTTCGGCTGGCAATATGCGTTCTACCTGAATTTGCTACCGGGAATTCTTCTGGTTGCGATGCTGTTGAAGTCACTTCCGAAGGAGCCCTTGCAGTTGGGATTATTGAGGAAGCATGACCTCCCGGGAATTATCGCGATGACGATCGGGTTGAGCTGTCTGACTTATACACTGGAAGAAGGGCAGCGAAAAGATTGGCTCGGCTCGGAAGTCATTCAATTTACCGCGGCACTTGCAGTGCTATTTCTGATTCTTTTCGTCATTCGAGAATTCACGGCGAAAGAGCCACTGGTAAATTTGAAACTTCTGGCAAGGCGAAACTTCGGCATCGGGAGTTTTGCGAACACATCGATGGGTATGGCGATGTATGGCGCCATTTACTTGCTGCCGCTGTACCTCGGCGTCGTGCAAGGATACAACGCCTGGCAGATTGGACAAGTTATGATCTGGTCCGGTCTGCCTCAATTGTTGATCATTCCATTCATCCCCAAACTGATGACGAAGATTGATCCCCGTTTCCTCTTGTGCACAGGATTGGTACTGTTTGCACTTAGCTGCCTGCTCAATGGCTCTATGACTCACGATTATGCAGGCGAACAATTTATTGTGTCCTGTCTTGTCAGAGCAATTGGACAACCTCTCATTATGATTCCACTGTCGACGCTCACCACTGCCGGTATCGAACGAGAACAAACCGGTTCAGCTTCTGCGTTGTTCAACATGATGCGAAACCTTGGTGGTTCTGTTGGAATTGCGCTTGTGTCGACTTTGCTTATTCAGCGAGAACAATTCCATTCTGCACGACTGGGCGAACACATAACCGGCGCGAACTTGCATTTTCAACAGTGGTTGGCGAGCGCCTCCGCAGCTTTGCAACAGCGAGGCATCTCCGCACCGGCAGCGGAGCATCAGTCAATCGGACTACTTGCGGGACAAATCAAAACAGAATCATACATCATGGCATTCAACGATGTCTTTTTGACTTTAGCAATTATTCTGCTGATCGCAGCAGGCGCAGCGTTACTGTTGAAAAAGCCTGAAGGAACTGCGGCAGGGGGCGTGCACTAAGAGAACAAAAAACGCGGTGCGCGTAGTATGCAGCCTCGAACATGATTTCAATTCTTGCCAGAATGACTTTCCGAAAACGACCCCGCTCTGAAGCTGCGGGAATTAGCGAACCTCAAGTAGCGAATTAACTGATTGCGCTTTAAGGCGATCTTGCTCGGCCAGATCAATTTTGCCAAGCTGAGCGTATGCACTTGCGCGATTCTGGTAACACGCGAACAAGAGATAAGGTGGTTGATGTTCCCTCGGCTTTACTGCCTCAATGACCTTAATTGCATTTGTAAAATCATCCACAGCTTCCTCATAGCGTGCCAGATTCAGATTGCACTCGCCCTTCTTCAGCAAGAGATTCCGGTCCTTGTCGCGCTTCGTCAACGCCGCACAATAGAGAGCTAATGCTTGGTCAAATCTATTTAGCTTAACCAGGACATCAGCCTTCTCCTCAATCACATATGTGCTAAGCGGATTGAACTGCAGCGATTTGTCGAAGAGAGCAACGGCCTCATCGAGGCGTCCCTCTTCAAGGGCCTCTCTTGCTAGCGCGGCGGCTTGAGACGATTTCGTGTAGGCATCAGGCTCGTCGGCTATTTTGGGCACCTTATCCTTATCGCGCTTAAGCAGAGCTTGCATAGGGAAATAGAACTCGCCATCCGGTCTTTTCTGCACAGACCAACGCAGACCGGTCGGCGTCATAGTTATTCGTGCCGTTCCGGTCTTGCCCGAATAAGCGCTGGTGATTGTGACTTCGGCAACGCCACCGGTGATTTTTCCCACAAGCGAGGGACCAGCCGTCTCGGGATCTTCGTGCGTGTCGACTCTTCGCCCGTCATCATAAGTTGCGGCATGTGTTCCCTTAAGCTTTGCGCCATCTTGAACGAGAAACAGCTCAAAGAAGTCGTGTTTCCCCGCCCACAACCAGGCACCGTCGAATGGATCCGAGGCCGCAGACGAGGAGGACACGCTTGCGGCGGCGATGATCAGGGAAAAAATTATGGCTGAAGGCTTGTTCATGATGCTGCGGCTCCGGTAGTGGTCCCGTCTGGCGCCCATCTTACGCTCTTGCCCAATTCTGGAGCAAAGACACTCAGACAACGCCGCAGCAACCGGCCGTCGAGCAAGTAAGATTCACCTCTCAAGCATCATAGCTTTGCATCGTTAGACCGAAGCAAATCCAACGTAAAATTTGGTCGTTAAAACAATGACCAACGGAAGCAGCAGTCGGTATGTTCAACCCTAGTGGCCGATAGTTGAGAAAGGGCGACTCTCACCATCTACCCTCCGGACTTCTTCGGTTTGTAGCCTAGCTCTTGTAGCTTTGTCATGAGAAAGTCGCGACGATCTCCTTGCAATTCGATGCAGCCATCTTTGATGGTGCCGCCACATCCACATTGTGCCTTGAGTTTGCGCCCAAGATCTTCTAAGGCAGTATCGCTCAAAGGAATGCCGGAAATCACAGTCACATCTTTTCCACCGCGCCCCTTTCGGTCCAAGTAAATCCTGACGGAAGCAGCGCTTTGCCCTGGCGGTTGCACTGTAGCGGGCACACTCTTACAAGCACAATAAGCAACAGCACGGCGACAAGTGCCACATGTAGCCGTCGGCGCCGCAGGCGATTTCATTCCACCTTTCAAAATCAATTTGACACATAGCTTTTGAATCTCAACTTCGATATAGCGTCCGGCCGCCTCGCCGCCGGAAGGTACATTCCAAAACTCCGCTCTTGCAGGCAGCTGAGCGTCGACCAGTTTTAGCAGTGACTGTTGCGACCCTTTGTCAAAACCAATCAGAAGATCGCCACTCTTCAAATCAGAACTTTTTACTTCCCCTGGTTCTGCAACTCGCCTGACTTCGGCACTCCAATCCATATTTGCCTTACCGGCAGCCTGATTGAAAGCCGCCGCGGCAACACCGGCAATGGTGGCACTAGAATCAGCAGATAGAAAGAACAGTTTTTTCATTGCGATCCCTTCAAGAAACCCGGAGACACCAATTATAGAATGATCCAGCCATAAACTCGACGGCGCATTGCGCGTGATTGGAACATCAGAACAAAGCAAAGACATGGACTATGGACAAAGGAACACCGAAAGAGTCGCGGCTTGAAACTTTTCCCGGCCGAACATGAAACCTATAAACGACGCAAAACATACATACACGCTCGCGCTCCCCCCGGCAGCTCAAAATTATACCGGACACTGAAGGGTTTAATAGTCAGACCAGCGGGCATGTAGTCATGGATGTAACCCCGGGCGGTAATGCGGCCACAGTGATGAAAACATCGCACGAGATACTCGGTAATACTGGCAACAACGAGCGAATGCCCCAAATACCGGCTGATCGCTACACCATGATCGAGAAACTCGGGCAGGGTGGCATGGGAATGGTCGTAAAAGCAACCCACGCCAAACTCAACAAGCTCGTTGCCATCAAAGTCCTGAACACCAACTCGCAGTTAGATGAACTTAGCCTGCGTCGATTTGAAGTTGAAGCGAAAGCAGGCGGTCAGCTTTCGCATCCGAATCTGGTCGGTGTGTTCGATTATGGTTTCACTGACGATGGCGCTCCATACTTAGTAATGGAGTATGTCGATGGAGATAGTCTGCAGACGTATGTAGAGAAGCATGGTCCTCTATCGGCCAATTTGTTCATAACCGTATTCGAGCAATTACTAAAGGCACTGCACTACATTCACAATCAGGGCATTGTTCATCGCGACATAAAAGCAAGCAATATTATGCTGCAGGTTATCGGAGATGATCTTTACGCAAAGCTGCTAGACTTCGGCATCGCAAAAATGCTGGGAGATCAGGGACCGGCAGCGCAACAACTCACCGCAACAGGAGCCATCATCGGCAGCCCGCTGTACATGAGCCCGGAGCAGTGTATGGGCAATGAAACAGATTCTCGATCTGATTTGTACTCGCTTGGATGCGTCATGTACGAATGTATTTCAGGGCGGCCACCGCTGCTCGGGGACAACGCGCTCCAAACCTTCTTCATGCATATAAACGAGGAACCGGCAGCCCTGGAAAGCAGTGCCGGAGGCGATCCGACCATGCGCAGCATCACGAAGTTAATACACAAGTGTCTTAACAAGAAACCGTCCAATCGCTTTCAAAACTGTGGTGAACTGCTGAAGGAGCTCTCCGCAATCAAGAATAATCAAAATCCGTCCGCGCAGACACAGCCCTCCTCACAACTTGCGACACCATCCGCAGAGCATCGCCGCGCAGGACTTGCCACTAATCTTGGACAAGGCGAGCACAACACGGCAAACAGGTGGAAGCGACCGGACAACGGCGCGGAAGCACAGACAAGCTCAACAGGATCATACGTTCGCAACACGGCCTCAGGTGAACTTCGAAACACACCACCAAACGAACCAGTCAACGAGATCTCCGACCGCGACATCGAACTCCAAAAACTCACTGCCGGTAAAATTCGTCGCCACACGGAAGAAGTCGCACCACAACCGTTGTCGCGCTCAAATCCGAACTCTCTGCAGGCAAGGGCATTGCTCCCCTTCGTAGCTCTTGCTCTCGTGCTGATTGCCGGAATGTATTTCGGCGTACCAAAAGCAGTCGAATTCTATCAGCGGCAACTAGCCGATCAAGAGATGAGCCAAGCGGACAAATCGTTCGCCCTCGGTCAAGCTCACTGGGCGGAGGCAAAGACCAACTACGGCAAGGCATTGGAGTATGCGGAACACCACAACGATGCAACGGTGAAAGGTAAGATTCTTACGCGATTAGGCAGAATTGAGCTGTTTCAAGGAGAGTTGGCACAGGCAGAAGCATGCTACCGCAAAGCAATTGCGCTATTGAAACCGACGGAGCCGACCAATCGCAATCTAATTCTAGACAGCTTGATTGGTGGCACCGAAGCTTTGACCAGACAGCGCAAGTACAACGAAGCGAAGCAGTTCATTGGACAGGCGGAAACATACGGCCGCAAATGGAGCCAAGGGGCGGAACGAAAAGGCGACATCATGATGGCAAAAGCAGCAAACGCCGCAGCCGATTCAAAGACCGAGGAAGCTATTAACTCCTATGAGATTGCCATAGCTGAATATTCCAAGCTGGAAACGCCGCCCGCACCGAAGCTAGCGAAAGCGTGGCTTGAAAGCGCCTTAGCCTGTCAAAAATTAGGGTGGACGGCGCAAATGCAGCGCCGTGCGGAACAGACCAATCTGTACGCCGCCAAGATTACCGATGCTTCGATCAAGGCTGACTTCCAGCATCAGGCGGGAGCCTTGCTGGCAGCAACGCGCACGGTACCACAACATCCACTATCACACTTGCCAGGGGGCATGCCACAAGTCCCAATTCCGATTCCGGTACCGACACTAGACAGTCTGCCTTCGACCGGACAGCCAACAACCTCGATTGACGTCGAGGTTAAACGACAGGAAGCAGAGAATGAGAAGGCCAAACTAGAGCAAATAATGCGGGCTCAAGCCTTCAACGCCAAGATCCAGCAGATTCAAGATGAGAACTACAAAAACGTGGTTCAACAATTGGAACAACAAAACAACAGACATCTAGATGGGTACTGACCATTGCGGCAACGGCATGACGCAAGCGCGAATCTCGCCTTCGTCAGCGTCAAACTACCGCTGTGGGACCATTGAGTCCAATGACTGCCACATCATCCAGCAGACCAATAAGGCGGCGGCAATCACGCCGACCATGGTTACAAGCGCTGGCACAACATACAGTAACGACGCCATCGCCACTGCCCCCGGATCGATAACCGGCATAGAAGTAACACCGCCGTAGTCGTTAGATGGACTCAGTCGGCACGCATAAACAACCGACGGCTGGCTGATAGTCAGTAAAGCGGCACCTATAGCAATCGATTTCATGTGATCTCTCCCCTTGCCTACAACTCAAGAATAGAGAAGGATTCCGACATCGCTCCGACAGAAAAGTTCAACAAGCAAACTTTTGACAGGCCGAAGTTAACAAAGTCGTGAAACGCGTTCCACCTTGTGTTAAGTCCATTCGCTATTCTTACTGCATCGGCAGGGGGCGAGCACAATGTATACCGAAGCGATTACTGAGCTGTTTCTGTCCAATCCATTCGAATTGGCAGGCAATCCCGCGCAAATCTCACGGGTTGAGCCGAGCCAGCCTGTCGACGGACGAACAGCGGCGAGACTCTACGCGCTCTTAAGACAAGGCTCGTTCGCCCGCTCACGAAACCAAATCATCGACATATTCATTACCGCAGGCGGCGGCAAGAGCCAGAGCGGTCAACCGGTAAATCTCAAAGCGATCATTGCCTTGTGCCTGACCACTTCAGCTGAGAGCTTCAAATCCAAGAACGTTAGACAGCAATTAACCCTTTGGTTCGATCCCTTCACTGGCCGGATTGAACTGCAAACGTCCGACGGATTGCGTGACAGCCTTACAGTCTGGACAAAGCTCAGCAATCGGCAGCAGTAGATCATGCGTGACCAAACAGACACGGAAACTCTACCGCACGTCTGCGCTGAATTCGCTCCCCCGGCTCAGTGGTATAAGAGATCGGACTCTTCACGGATTTAACAGTGGCAAAACACTCTGACAACCACTTGGACGAAACCAGACAGGACGAAGTGGTGCCGGCTCCGGCAAGCAGCGAGACGACCACAGCCACAGTATCAAGCCCGCCTTTCGAGCAGATAAAAAACGGGGGGCTGAGTGCAGACGGAGTGCCATCGGCGGCACTTCCGGTTCACAATGCTGCGGCGGAACTCTTGCAAGAATTCGCCCGCAACACCCAACCGGATTCAGCTACACATAGATACTTCGCCCACGGCGCAGACGCAGTTCCCCCCAGTGCATCATCCCGGAGCGGCGGAGACAACGTACACAAAACGCTATTGCGACAAGCATTGATCGAACAAGCAAGAGGCGAAGATCCTCGAAGCGCGGAAGAAGCAGCGATTGAGCTAGCGCGAATTTCCATGATCGAAGCAGGACTTGATCTGCAAAAAGCACTCAAAGGTAGCGGTGCCGCATTGAGCGGTGATCAGTTTCGCTGCCTGGGCAGGCTATGTGAATTCCAAAACAGACAAGGCGGCTCGCCACTCGTTGCCGAAATCCTGGACAAGTTACCGCCCGGTCTGAAACAGAAGCTGGAAATAGCGCAGGAACACGCCGTGCTGGCCGACACACTCAGAGAAGAGATGTCCATGGCGGCCCTTAGTGCAGTCTTGACCAATGACGGAACAACCGACGCAGTCGCGCAATTACGACAGATAAATCAAGCTGAGCTGAGTAAAGGAAACACCGAACTCAACTTCCTCAGCAAACTAATCGACACTGTAGCGAAGGCAAGGACTGCAAATCCTCAGGCTAATCCGACTGAAATGCTTGTGTCGGAATTGAGTCGTCTACAAGAGAACGGATTCAGCGAAGCTGGATCGATGCTGACAGCCATGCAACAAACCGGATTGGTACGGCGCGACGCCAACACAAACAAGATTGAACCGGTGCCAGGCCGATCGCTCACGGCAACCGAACTCCGGCAGTGTAGAACAACTGCGAAAGACGCCACCGAAGCAGCAAACGAGAACCTGCATGCTAGTGCGTCACAAGAGCCTCCCGGGCCGCCGCCGCAGTGGTCCGAAGTGCGTCCAGCCGAGGTTGCAGAACCGATCTCACGGCTCGAATTACTGGTCCCCGAACCATTTACATCGACACCTTTCAACGGTCGGGCCATCGAAGTCGCAAAGACAGTCATGGGTGAAGCATGGGCAAATCCCGCAATGGTCGATAACACAGATCCGCACCACGCTGTAAACGACTTCTACAAACGTGCATTTCTGATTGCGCAGACCAGCGACGAGAGAGAATGGGCATTGCATTGTCTCAGGAGAGAGTACGAAGAATCGAAAGACCAGGAGAAACCCAATCACTCAGCACAAAGAGCATTTGAAGATCTTTCTCTCGTAGACGCGGTTATCCGGCTGAAAGAAGCCAGCGCGGCAACACCGCCGGATACAATGGCACAGCATAAGGCTTTGATGGATCTAGCCGCCTTCCAGAAGGGGTTTGATGATCCGCGAAACTTTCTGAGCAAGCTCGAATCGGCAGGAGTAACAGTAGACGAACACACAAAATTCAGATTCGAGGTTGCCTGTGATCGCGCCCGGGGAGACGATGCCGCAATTGTGGCACGAGGGACCGATGCACTGAGCCGACTATTCAACAGTACTTTCGAATGCGCCAAGTCGCGACAGAGTGCACGCCGAGAGCTTCTGACCATCGGAGAGATTCGCGGTCCGAAGAATGATGCACTCGGGCGCGCGATCGCCAGAGAAGAGACGATGGAAGTCGCAGAGACCTTGGGTCGAGAGCCGCAAGAGGAGTCGCAAGTAGCGGAAACAACACTCCGACGCCTTGGCGAACTTGCCAGCGCAGATAACACGCAAGCCATTGAACTATTGAAGGCACTCGGCGTAACCAAAGTTGATACGGACCTTCCGAAGTTAATCGAACAACTCACCGATCCAGCCCAAGCCATCGCTACTGGAGCAAGAATCGCGAAGACAGCTGCACAATTCCACAAAAGTGAACATACCCGGGTGGCCAGCGTTCTCTCAAACGGCCGAGTCTCCGTGGAAGCTATACTCGAAGCGTTTCCAGATCAGAACGCGGTTCGTGAGGCGAGAGAAATAGTTCGTACCCGCGCCGAAGATACTCTGCAATTAGGGCGAGGCTTGCTGCAGGAGTTCGTTCGTAGAAATCCAAACGGCACCACAAACGATGCCACGATGAGAGCCGAGGCCATCCGCAAGATGGAAGAATGCAATCATCAGAGAACGGATCTGTTAAAACGTGATCAATTCGGCAGCGTTATCGATTGGATGAAAGCAGTTGATGCCGCCCAAAGTATCAGCGAAGCGCAGTCACCGCAGGACGCAGCAAAATCATTCGACGCTCTGGTCGCATTAGCCAGGAAAAACAATCCCGCCGCGAAGATGTTCGTTGAGTCGTTACTTCAAAATCCCGACGATACAAATGTCGACGCTCAACTGGTTAGAATCAGCGCGCAGTTAAAGAACGGCGACAGGATCACCTTGGAAAGAGTGCTGGACAGACTCGGTCCGAAGTGTTCCGACCAAATGAATGAGATGCGAGTGAATGCGCTCATCGGACGATTGGATGCGACCAGCTCGCTGGCGGATTGGCACAGCGCGCGTCAGTCGCTCGAAGCAGAAATCACTGCAGACAACGAGGCAGCGATTGAATGGCTTGATTGGGCAAGAACCAACGAATCACTCGTGAAATTGCAGGCAGCAGGAGCGAACTCGGAAGCAACGGCGGCCGCAATGAATGAAATCATAGAAGCCGGCAACAGTGGAAACGCACACGCCAGGCGAGCGCTGTCCATGCTGCTTATAGCCAACTCAGACGCCACGACGCTGTCTGACTGGACCCGAATCCCCTCAGACACAAAGCCGCTGGTGATGCCGAACTTGGAAGTCCTTGCCAACGGGGCCCCCGAACAGATGAAGGACCTCCATCTGAAAGCGGCCCAAGCACTCCAGTTTCAGCTAACTCAAGAAGGCAGCGCACCGAGTCGCTCCGAATACGCAGCGGTAGCAATCGCTCTGGCAAGCGCACAACGCGAACGCAATGAAAGTATCTCGAATAGCCTTTCTCACATTCTGGCACCACCGACAAGCGAAGTCGCACTCGTCGGCATCTACGACGCCATTCGTCTTGACGCCCCCGGCGCCGAAAATCTGACGAAATTCCTGCTGAACAACGCAAGTCATCCTGCATTCAGGGAACTACTTAACGAAATCAGCGCCGGTGCCGAGACAGGACACGTGCCCAGTCTCCAGATTTTGTCCGCCATAGCCGGCGGTGTCTGCGACAATGAACGCCTGGCAACGAATTCCGCCCGAATATTAGAGCGCACGGCTACGGACCCCGCACTATCAGGCACGGTAATGACCGTGCTCATGGAACGGTACGCAGAAAGCGGAGACACGGGCTCACTGCTCGCAACGCTGGGAAGGATTGCAGAGAGCAACGACATCCTTCCAGATTCAGTGCATGACTGCTTGAGGCAAGCAGTCCGTAGATTCGCAAACGAGCTCGCTAGTTTTCCGGAAGGTTCACCCGAACGCCGCCAACACGATAGCGCAGTGAAAGGTCTGGCAGCCGTCGCCACGAAGTGGACGGAAGACGACGCCTATGCGATAACTCGACGGATGACGCCCGACATTGCACGGGCGCTCGCATCCGTGCAGAATGAAATCCCTGCGCCAGTTCGCACGCAAATACTGCAAACGTTGCAGCACAAACTCACGCAATCAGCAGCAGAGATTTCGGATCCGCAGAAACGTGCAGAAAAAGTCAGCGAACAAGTTGCGATCATAGAGGCAATGGGAGCGCTTGCTCCACATGCCACGGCAGAGCAAATAGAACGGCTCACTCAATTCGGAACAAACAGAGATCAAAGACTTTCCGAATCCGACGCAGACCGGCTTGAGCAGTCAGCAGGCAAGGCGCTGCTTCGGATGATTGCAGCGAATCAATCAAACGAGGTTCGCGAGCAAGTATGGCAAAAATTCGAACAACACAACTGGAAGGGAATCGACAATCATCACCTCGGGAAAGAGCTCCGGCAGTATGTCGAGGGCAATCCCGAGAACCTGAGATTCTCGGAGACCCTCTTTAAACTAGTCTATGATGCGGGAATGCCTAGACCACTTGCCGGAGTGTTCAAAGACCTCGGTATGGCAGGTAGCGACGCGCAGATAATTGAGCGAACGAATTCGGCGCGGAAGAACTACAACGAGCAAACAATTCGCAGCGTACTTTCGCGCATCGCTCTGCATAATTCACTGCCGCCGGAGGAGCGGATGGCTCTGAGCGGCTCATTGCAGCAGTTGGATCCGCGCCAGGTTATGGGACAACTCGCCAACAACACCCTCCACAGTGGCAACAACAAGTTCTTGCTCCGAGACCTGGAGAGTGAGGTCGCAACACAGCGGCAATCGATTCTGGTAAGAGTTCGCGAACTGAATACACAGCTATCAAGACTAGAGACCGACAAAAAAAATGCAATCGGCTCATTGACTTCGCACACCGCAGAAGGTGTCACCTTCGCAGAGCGTCTCAGTACGCTAGTTGGAGAAGATCCATTCGGAGAATTTTCACGAAAACAACGCCTAAACGTCGAAGAACTCAAGCTACAAGAAAGAAACATTGCTGAAATCAGTGCGCAGAAAGAACGGCTGAAGAGCAAACTAGAACTACTTTCTCTGGCAAGCGACTGCCAGCACCACAGCGAACTGTTGATTGCCGGTCGAACACGCGAGGCCGACCTGCTAGCGTTAGAAATGTGGAGAGCAAATGGAAATGACTTAGAGCATCCGGCACCATCCGTATGGCGAGAGCTCAATCGCCAGGGCGAGACTCCGGTGGATTTCGGAGCCATGCAAAGGTTACACAAGCATGGTCTTACAGAAAGCGACCGCCTTCCGAACTTTGCCAGCACCAGTATCGGGTCGGATGAACGCTTTGAGGAAGCTCTGAACGCTCTGAAGAATCTGAAAGGCGACAAAGTCGATTCGGCAGCGCTTCGTGGAAATGCTTTACGAGCTCTTGACGGAGATCCCGGCATAGCATCCGCTACCAATCAAGCCGCAATCATCGGTTCCGAGCTGGGCGCATTGCAGCAAATTTTCCAGTCAGGAGTGCAAGGGCTCAAGTATGAAGAATTCGTAGTCGACGCCCGCCAGCGAGCAGCAAGAGTTGCAACAGCACTATCTGCGGTGACTCCGGATCAGCTGGCAAAGATTCGCACGGACAGGCACAAGCTGGAGGATAGTTTAGGAGAAATCAAAGATGAGGATAGTCGCCAGGCCGTCCGCAAGCGCATTGACGCGTTGAAGCAAGTAGAATCCATGTTCGGCGAAGGCGGACAACTGAACATTATCCTAAAAGACCAGCTAGCAAAAATAGGACTACATGAAGTTAAACGAGAACTCGACGAACTGAATGCGGCGCCGACGGAAGCCAATGCGTCGCGCATACAGCAATTACAAAAGGCGCTGGATTACTTCAAGCAAGATGGCTATCAAACAGGTCTGGACAACGAATTCGACCAGGACACGTGGTTAAACTTCTGCGCCCAAGAGGGTCCGGTCATCGCAGGAGCGATAGCGGGCGGCGTAGTCGCAGCTGTCGCAATCACAGGAACGCTTGGCACGGCCACACCAATAGTTGCAGCTGTGGCAACCGCTGCCGCAGGCACCGCCGGTGGAATGGTCGGAGGCGAAGCAACAAGTGAGTTCCTTTATCAAGGTCGTTCCTTAACAGGACTCAATATAGGCAAAGGTCGGAGCATCGCAGGGGAATACGTTGCCAGCTATTTCACCGGCGACAATCTGACTGTCGATCCATCCGGTCGCATCCGCGAGCGTGAATTGGTAGACGACGTACTGGTGCCATATGCGAACCAGTTTGTCGTGGGCACAGCGACAACGCTGGCGACAATGGGTGCAGGCGCCCTGATTTCGCGAAGCCTGAACTCTGCGCTTCGACCATTGGTCGCAAGTGAGTCGGCCGGTTTTATAGCCTCAAACATGCCAACGTTTCGTTCTATAGCAGCGAAGTTGAGCGGCATTGACGAACTATGCGCCGCCAATCCAGCACACCAAGCATTCGCACAGAGATTTCGTGGCGAGTTCCTTGATGAAGTGATGGACGAGCTGAAGGAGAATGTAGCTGAACAAGCACTGAACGCGGTCGCAGGAAAACTAGCCGAAAGCAACCAACTCTTAGGCATTCTGTCATCGTGCCTGGTGGCAGGAGGCAAAGGCGTCGACTTCCAGGTAAAATCCGCAAATGGACACAGAGTTATAACAGTTCCTTCAGCCGATATTGAGGCAATCACACACTCGCTCGTCCAGCAGGGACTGCATATCGAACGCGTTGGTGGAGCCTTTAGAGTCAGAACTCTGGACGGCGCAACATTTGTCCTGGCACCGCAAGCGATGCCCGCCGCGGAGGCGGCAGTTGCCGCCTCCGAAGGAGGTGGTCACACATTGGTAGCCGGTGAGTCCGCCATAGCGGAGGATAGCTCCGCGGAGGTCCCGGGCAGCGACGCAGCAAGTTTTGATATGCCTGCGCAGAATCCTACGAACAGGCTATCACCGCGAGAGGTGGCAACAGCAACCTATGCGGACCACCTCTTTCCTGAAGCAACAGAAGAATCTCGCCTTCGAGAAGTGCAGAAACTCCGCGAACGGTTTCAAGCACCCGTTCGAACGTTTACTGAAACACCACTGGTGCCCAGACCTGAGTTCCAGGGTCTGACAGCTGCTCAAATCAAAGACAAAATTATAGCCATGGGGCTAAACTTCGACGAAGTCAAAGACGATTACCAAAAGTTCAACGAGATTGTCATGACAGAGGGCTCGCCTCGCGAAATGGTCGTCTTTAAAGTTGGGCATCTCGAAATTGTAATGCCAAAGGAACTAGCAGTTCTGCACAGCAAGAAGCGAGAACTTATGGCAACAATGGAAACCGAAACCAGGAGCACGATCAAGAGTGCAGACCGCTACGAGTCCGCCCGTATCGAGCTGCAGAAATACGCAGATTTGCGACTACCGGAGGAATTGGTTGCCCTGGTAAACCATATGCCGGACCCCCGTCTTGTTCGAACGCTCGCCCTGAGCGACCGCCCCGCAGACATCGATCTTTTCACCACGATCAACTACTACGGCTCAAAACTGGGGCGATGGGATCAATCGTTCGCGGCCGCAGCAACCGCCACCTACGCCACCCGCACGATAACCTTCTATCCAGGTGGAGCGGATTCAAGTCGCCGAGCGCAACAGGTTATGTTTCACGAATGGGCCCACCTTCTGGAAACAGTATCCAGACACGATCGAGCTGTTTTTGAGACTGCCACACGCGTTGAAGCAGTGGCTGCCGCCGCTACGGGACAGAAGGCCTACGCCCCCCGAGAATATGGTCACTACAATACTGCCGAAAATTTCACCACTATGGCGGAAGTAATCTTTGAGCGGGAGCCCGGTCCATTTCACGCCATGATCGCTCAAGCAAAAGACAACCAAGCAAAAGCAAAAATACTAGTAGAGATGCACGCCATTGTTGCGGCAGCGGAAACAGCAGCAAAAGACGGACTTAAACCGCCTTATCTAGAGCAGCTAAAAGCGCGCTTCAGATACGCGAAGCAAGAGCTGCTGCCCGATGTGCGCACTGAACTTATAAATCATATTGAAAAAAACATCAACGACGTCAAGAAAGCCCGCGATGCTATTCAAGTTCTGACTCATCTGGGCGATACACAAAGCGGCGACCAGATAGCAACGCTAGCGCTTTTGACAACAAACTCAGAAGTCGCTACAGCACTGTTCAACGCCGCGAAGTCGTTGTCCGGCGGCATAAAGCCAGAGACACTCGTTGCCATGGCCAGCAGTAATAGCGGCGCTAGAAACCTGGCGCTCAAGGCGCTCATACATAGCCCAAGTTTGGAACTCCAGGCGAAGGCTCGCGATATTCTTCAACATCGAATCAAGATGAAAGAATACAGTAGCGACTTTCTGGCAACAGCAGATGGCGTTCCGCAGCTAGCCGTGCGAGCCATGGAATACTTTGGTGATGAAGACTCCGCAATAGATGTGTATAGAACCATGCGGCAACAGCTGCAACACGATCAGAAAAATCTAGATGCTTTCATCCTCGCCACGGCAACAAATACCGGACTCCCACTGGCTCTTCGTGAAGAAGCAATGGTGCACTTGCAAGGACGAAATCTAACGGTCGAAGCCGCAAGGAGGCTGAGAGGATTGGGCGATGCGCCCGGCAGCCTGCTCCAAGCGGTAGCAGATGAAATTGTGAGCCGAACAGAAAACAGAGCAAATGCAACTGCACAGTTGGTGGAACTGGCCCGCACGGGGTCAAGCCAAAGCATGGCTGACAGTCTTACGGGCCCCTCTAGTTTGCAAAACCAATGGAAAGCCGGGCGCATTGATGGAGAGGAAGCCGCGCTAGCTTGGTTGAAGAACAAAAACTTTTCTACAGCCGACCGCACGAGCGCGCTTCAAAAAATCCTTCAGGATCTGTCATCGAGACCAGATCTTGCCACAAAATTGCTATTGAAAGTTGCCGCAGAAACAGAACACGAACCACAGTTACAGAGGTCCGCGCTTCAAGCGCTGGCGGCAAATCCACCGCTCGACGAATCTTCCTTGCGAGCGATCCGGACAATCGGAAGCAACGCGACAGATCGTGTAGCTGAGGACCTGGCCAAGGCAGCTATAATGCGAAATCCCGAGCGCAGAATCGAGCAGTTAAGAAAACTTGCTGCTCAAACCACAGATCCCGCAGTCGCAGACCTGTACAAGGAAACCGTCAAGGCCGCACTTCAAGCACAAGCCGCCACGGTCGGCCGCACATCTTGAAACCGAGACCACGCTGACACGCGACGGTCCTGCCTAGCGATGAATATCGCACCCGGGTAAACTCACTCGCAGCTCCGCCGCCTCTGCCGGGCCGAACGACTCAGGAGGGGCCAGTTCGATCAATGTTCTAATCTTCTTCAAGTCAGCAACGCTGGCAACAGTACATTTTGTCTCGCGTAAAGACAATCGTTGAAGACGCTTCGCTTGAGAGAGATACTTAACGCCTCTGTTCGTTATGAGTGTGTTGTTCAAATTCAAGATAGTCAGCTTCGGCAATCCGGCAACAGCGCGCAAAGTTTGATCCGAAATTTTGCACCGGGACAAATTGAGCATCGAAAGCTGATCTTGCTCTCTCAACTGAGTCAAACCGGCATCGGTGACGTCGGTTTTATGCACGCTAAGCTCGTGCAACTTCAGGACACCAATCAAGGCCGCAACTTTGGCATCATCAATAGTGCTTCCCGAAAGGTCCAGGACCCTGAGGTGCTTTAGTCCACAAATCGCCGCAATAGTCGCACCATCAACCACCAGATTCTCGGCGCTCAGATACTCCAAAGCCGGCATGGACTCGATGAGGTCACTAAGTGCCGAAGCAGGACCAAGAACTTTTAGCTCCAGGTGTCTTAACTTCGGCAACAAGAGCCGGCCGCTATCGGCCCCTTCAACACTGTGCATCACCAACGCTTCCAAAGTGTGCATGGAACTGACAAACGACATATCCGCAGCAGAAAGCTTCATATCATTAAGGACTAAAATCGACGGACTTAAGGGGGCGGCGTTAGCACGCAGAGAGGCCAGTTCATCCTCCCCGGACAGCTCAACTCCGTCGGCAGTTCTTAATGCGCGCACCACTGCGGCGGCATTAGATTTGTCCCAAACGGCAACCAAGTATGCGTCCAAGGGAAGCTTCAGCTCGCGCAACGCCTGTGGAACCTCATAGTGCACCTGCTGGCGATACACATAGTAATCAACCCCGGCCCGGTCTTCAGGCAGAAAAACCACCCGATCGCCGGAGGGAAGATACTTAATTGGACTGCGACGACCATCGCTGTTCAGAAACACTGTCAGCAGCTGTACTAAGCGCCGGCGAGCTTCCACACTTCGATTCGCAAAGTCTGCTTTTGGTGGCGCGGTTCCGCAACTTGCAAGAAGCAAACTGCACGCAAGCAATGTCAACACAAAGCCTTTCATGCTAAGACTGAGGTCGAAGCGGAACAGTGAACCAAAATTCGCTTCCCCCCTCAGAGCCCGCGTTAGCACCAAAGGCTCCACTGTGGGAAGAAACAATTGCACTGACTATCGAAAGACCCAATCCGTACCCCTTAACCAACGCCAAGTCCTGATTGTCCGACTGAACGTACTCCTCAAAGAGTTTCTCATACTCCAAAGCGGGCAATTGGGCACCGAGGTCCTTTACCAGAAATCTTACCGACTGCGATTGCAACTCGGCTCGCACGGTGACAGTCGAGTTTTCCGGACTAAACTTAATGGCGTTAGATAACAAATTAGCAAGCGCCTGTTTAAGCCGCGTAAAATCACCGGTCACTTGCAGGTTGTCGAAATTCTCGACCTTGATCCGAACAGAGCGAGCACCACTCAAACCTTCGACGACACCACAACATTCATCAATAAGGTCTTCCACTGCAAACGAACTCAATTGCAATTGCTGACGAGTGGATTGCAGTTTTCCCAAGTCCAGCAGATCGTTTGTTAGCGTGGTGACAAAACCAAGATTGTCTCGGACCTTCCGAAGCAAGATTTGCCCATCGGAATTCAAGTCACCGTAACGACCTGCGGACAATAGTTCCATAAAAGTAGAAACGGTAGCTACCGGGCTGCGAATGTCATGCGTCACCATGGAGAAGAACTTCTCCTTCAACTTTTCAGATTGCTTTTCAGATGTTACGTCTCGAACTATGCAAAACAGTGAATTTTCCCCGCGTGAGTAAACAACGGACCATCGGCTTTCAAACTCGACGCCATCGCGAGTCAGCATTGTGCAATCAATGCTCTGAACATCCTGAGAAAGGAAGCAATTCTCAATACGCCTGGTAAATTCTTCGCGCGAGGACAATGAAACAAGATCCAAGATAGAGCTTCCTCGCAACTTGCCACCATCCCAGCGCAGCAGATTCTCAGCGGCGCTATTCACAGCTGTTATCACCAGCGACCGCGATAGCGCCAGAATTGTGTCGGCCGCGTTGTCGATCATGGCTCGTTCCTTGCGATCGTTGTCGATCATCGCCAAGGACAACATTCGCATTCGCTTGTCTAGTTCAGCCAGTTCGTCGTTACCGGAGACAGTCTCCGACAACGGTTCTTTTCGAGACATGCGCTCAGCATTTCGTCCAACTACAAGCAGTCGGCTAGTCACTTGTCCGCTAAACACAAGCGCAAACAACACCGACAAGCCAATATTGCCAACCAGGCCGGCGCACCAAACAGTAGCCAAAATCCGTCTTGATTGGTCCGCATGCTTTTGTCTGACAATCGCGCTTTTCTGTTCGTATACGACAAGAGCGTCGAGCGCAGCCGCTATCTTGTTAAGGCTATCCTTTGCTTCCTTGCGAGACCTTCGTATATTTATCGCGGCAATACTAAACGGATCTCTTAGCAGTTGCCTGTAGGTCTCGGCCTTCTTGCCCAGATCTTTCAAGCTACCGGCGATGTCCGCCGCAAGCTTCGCCTCGGGCGAAGAATCTTTAGTTTCATTCACAAGAGAAGCAGCAAGCTCACCCAGCGTAGCTTCAATAGCAAGCGATCGCGTCGAAACTGATTCAACATCCCAGTTGTTAGAAAGAACGACTGATGCACCCATGGCAAAAAGCGCGCTGGTCATGGCATCAGTTAGCACCAGTACCTGACGCCCATGCTCGGCAGCTTCAGAATCATGCTCGGCTCTAAAATAGGCAAAAGTAAGAAACGCAACAAACAACAGCTCAAAGAGCAACGGCACGGCAACCAGAGCGATCCCTTTCTGTCGGAATCTCAGGCGAAGCAGCAAACGATCAATAAGAAACATGACTCAATGCCCGTCAGATCCAAACGTAAGCTGGCACCAGCGTTGTCACCCCGATGCCAGCTTACTACAGATTGCAAGGTCGCAAGCAAGGAAAGAGACTTGAAAGCCTCCTTCGCTTAGCTCTAGGACTTGGGACTGGATTTGAACGGCTTGCGATTTAGTCCCATCATTTGCACAGCCGCTAGACTCTTCAACAAGCGCTTCACGATGAGTTGCTTGTCCTTGTCCGAAGACTTCGCCCATTGCGATACATAGAGCAGTGCCGATAGCGGAGAGAACTCGGAGACGAAGGCTTTCTTCGATCCTACATTCTGCTCGGATATCTCACGATATCCAATTGGTGACGGGTTCACGTCATCAAATCGCGCGTTGGGATTGTTGGAAATCACGACTTGCCTTCCCATCGGTATCTCGATGGTTGTGCCGCCGATATCCAGCGTCACCGCGTTGCGGGAATTGTCGTGCAGGTTCAGCACGGCAAGCCCGTCTCCGGTCTGCAGGATTAGCACTCCCGATCCAGATTGAATCGAGATTTTTCCAAGTGGAGTCTGAACGACGGTATCTTGATTCACAAAGAGGAGTCGATTTCCACTCGATATGTTGATCACCGGTCCAAGACCATCATCACCTCCGGCGGCATTGCTTCCCGCAAACATCAGATACCCGGATAGCATCTGTTGAGCGTTGGCCATTGCAATCGGTGTTCCGTTTCTCAGAGCATCATTCTCTTCCTGTGGCACCGAGACATCCTCAGGAGTCTGGTCGGTAGAAATGATCGTTCCGAACGGACCAGTCTGACTGGTCGTTGAGAAGCTGACCCTGGGCAACGTGATCGTTGGTCCCGAGTTTTGTACAACTGTAGTTGTCCCTCCAGTACTGGAACCACTTGGCGACGGGGGTCCCGGCGGAGGTGGCGGAGGTGGAGGTGGCGGCGGCGGCGGTGGCGGCGGCGGCGGCGGCGGCTCTGAAGAGGGCGGCGAA
>JAIELX010000087.1 GCA_019752635.1 Candidatus Obscuribacterales bacterium
CAATCTTTGATCGCCAACTGGATGGAAGCAAACGGCAAGAGCTGGTACAGCACTCCGTGGGCCAAAGAAAACTTCAACAAGGGCATCTTCGCGGCCGCCGCAGACGGTTCCAAAGCATTCATCACCGGTGGCGAAGGCAACGCCTACACCAGTTACCTCAAAGGAAGATTCGGAGACTGGGACCCGGACGGCAAGGGCACACAAGATGCAATGGCCGTTCACCTGATGACCAATCCGGAATCGTCGGAATCGCCATGGAACCGCAACATCGGACCTGCAACCGAAAACCTCATCCAAAGCGGTATTCCAATCAGCGCATCCACCAGAGGCGCGATGCAGAACATGGCAATTCAAGCCATGCACCCGGCACGCCGCAAACAAGCTGTATTCGCAGCGTTGTCCTACCTCTATCCGCAAGCCAAAGAAATGTACGGCAACGAAGATCCTGCAGTGTTTGGATTGGCACTTGGCGAAATGGCTCGCGCATTGCCTGCGGATCAAGTCAACACCGCGCTCACAATGTATCAAATCTCCGGTCAAGCAGACCTCAACCCCGGCTATGCATCGGCGGTCAGCGGTCTTGCCGTCGACACCGGTCGCGACTTGCCGATGGCATACGGCGCGCTGGCGACAGCAGCACCATATGTGGCTTCACAAATTGGTCGCGTGAGAGCGGGAACAAACCTAGCGTCCATTCGCACGATTGCAGACCTCGATGCAGTGATACAACCGGCTCACGGCGAAACACATCAGCAAGCCTTCCAGGTCGTCATGCAAAGCACCTCTGCAGCGCTCAAGACAGGCGAAATGCACGGCGTGCAAATGAAGACCGTAATGAATCCGGATGTAGCACCTTCGCTCTACGAATTCATGGGCGCCGACATCGGCAACATGAATACGCAGCAAGCTCATCGCAAGATGCAGATTGTTGCTCGCAACCTCAACACCATTGGAACAGCGAACGATACACGCACTCTCAATGCCATCTACACTTATGTCAACGAGGGTGGCAACCTGGCC
This sequence comes from Candidatus Obscuribacterales bacterium, assembly GCA_019752635.1. Classification (GTDB taxonomy): domain Bacteria; phylum Cyanobacteriota; class Vampirovibrionia; order Obscuribacterales; family Obscuribacteraceae; genus JAKFUT01. The sequence goes on from JAIELX010000087.1 coordinate 1,021, forward strand.
AACATGGACGCCGATCATGTCAACGTAACAGCACGTCTGGTACAAGCAGGCGTATCCGGCAGAATCCTTCCGGCAGCAGTCGATGTAGCAATTCAAGGTGGCTACGCCAATTCGTCGGCACCGTTGCCAATCAACGAGATTCAAGCAGCGGCCTCGCACTATGCGTCCGGTCAAGTCAGCGATTACCGATTCGTTCCTGTTGTCTCGCACATGGCTCGCGCCGGAATGCAGAACATCAGCAACCAGACCATTCGCATCGCAGCCGAGGCTATCGCCGATACCGGCGGCAACTTCCATGAACAGCACGTCAACGCAGTTATCCGAGTTGCTCAAGGTCTGCGCAACCCGAACCTGGCACCAGGCGTAGTCGAAACGTTCATCAGAGCAGAAGGCGCCAACCGGGGAGTTCCGAACGCAAACGACCTTCCGCTTCATCAGCTAATCGGCGACTTAGAATCCAGAGGCGTCAGCATGGGTAACCTTGCCACGAACATTTCGACTATTCAGCGCTCGGGTGGATTCTCCGATCACCAGATGCAAGATTCCACCGCAGTGCAATTGATGGTAGACACTCACAACGGTGGTGGCGGATCGCCACACACGATGCAAGCAGTAAATGTTGTCACCCGCGTAGTCGGAGCCGATTCCGCAGCACAACGTCCTCAATTCATTGAAGTAACCGAAGAGTACCTCGCCAACAACGGCAAAATGCGCGACCTGGACATTCGTCCGATTCATGCGCTGGCTGACTTGGATACGCAACGACAAGTGGTGCAGGCACAAATCGGTAGCATGGCTGCTGGCGATCCGGTTAGACAAGAGCTGGAAGCGAGAATGGCTCGTTTCCGTCTCAACCATCAAACGCTGCAGTCCGTGACTAGAGACCCGAACTATCAGACTGGTGGCGGCGTTCCTCAAAGTGTCTGGGACAACGTGTTCAGATAAACCTTGGTCCGCAAGGACATACCGAAGCAAAACCAACAAAGACCGCAGTACCTCAAAACTGCGGTCTTTGTGCATTGACGAACATTTCGGTCAAGAGCGTAGCGTGCCATCTCTGCGCTCGCAGGCGAGGAGGCTTGCCAACGAGCCGGAGAGCATATAAAGGATTAAGGGGAATATTACGCGGTTAGTGGGAATCGTCCCAATTTACCTGAAGGTCTAAAGAACATAAGCTTCTATCAGTAGGCGGGAAAATATTTCCAAGGTAAATCCATCCAATGCCCGAACGCTCCATCAGTGGCTTTAAATTAAGTAGCGCAGTCGTAGTGTGTCCCGAATGCAGAGCTCCTTTTCATAAGGAGCTCTTAACCGACATTCCTCCGCTCTCTCCTGAAGACGTCGTAGAAGCGGATCTACACAGAGTTTTCCCCGACCCGATAATTCGCGCATCACTCCTGGGCGTTTGCCCTGAGTGCAAATATTGCGCCTGGTCGACTTCGTTCGGCAACAGCAATCTCAATCCCGCCCTTGCACGACGGGAACCACTTCTACCTTATACAAAAAAGTACGCAGTCGCGGTAAAGTGTGCGCGCTCTCGCAATATGCATCCGCTCGACATTGCTTTCATCGCCTTGAATGGTTTGTGGTGTGCACGAGAGGCCGGAGAAGACGACCTTCTTTGGCTGGAACTTGTAGCATACGAGCATTCGCGCGGCATGACGGATTATCCGTCGGTGCAGGACGAAGATGGCATGGCACATCTTATGATGGCCGAGATCTGGCGCCAGCTCAAGCAATTCGATCAGGCCCGAAGAGAGTACGAACTTGCACTGAACGATGCAACAATAATGCCGGAAATCATCAGGCATCAGATCGGACTGTGCGATCGCAAGGTTTCCGCCATAACAGCACTGCCTCTGCATGTGGTGCGTCAGCTCTTCCCGGAGGAAGAGAAAGAGACGCAGGCGAAAGAGGCAGCCGAGGAGCCGGCACAAACAAAGCTGCCAACAGTTTCTCCAGAACCTGTTGCCAGCGGCCCCGCAGAAGAGACGTCTGCCGAACAGCCGAAGATGACGGCAGAAACAGCTATGCTTTCGGCGATATCAACGTTGCTGTCTGCACAGGCAACTCTTCTTGCAGAAGAGGCCGAAGCCGAGGCCAATCAGCATGAAGCAGCGACGCAAGAGGCGTTGGCAGCCTTCGATGCTAAGCCTGTCATTCGCCCGGCCCGGCAACGAACGGCTCAACCTGAGACCAGCGGGACGAACAACCCGCTCAGCAATACCGCTGCACCTGTAGTCGCCCCCCTTGCTCCGAAATCGGCGCCGCTCCAAGCAGGGATTGTAGAGCAACCGGCACCTGCAACTCCGCAACCTCAAGCCAGATTGCCATTCCCCCAAGGCAATCCCGGAATGGCTCAAGCAGTTCTTGGACAACAGATGTCTCCGGCCCCGGCACTCGCTCCAGTGGTACAAAGCGCACCGCCGGAACCACCGCCGCTGCGCAACGTGCCCGGCATCAAGTGCGTTAAGAACGGCAATGCCGTCGCAAGAGTGCGACATTCTCACAAGTTCAAGCATGCCCTGGCGGGTCCTGTTCGCCAGTATCAGGATAACTGGCAATCGGACTATGCTCCGACTCCGGTGCGCCTACCGGCGCAACCACCGCGGGAGTATCAACAGATGCCCAATCCGTATTACGATCGTCCCGTGGAAGTGCAGTCTCCCGTGGAACTGGCACCGTTGCCAGACTTTGAAATCGAAGGCTTCACAAAAGATTCTGCTCGAGCGAACAAAGCGATTGCACAAGCGCAACCGGCGCAGCAAAGTCAGCCACTCCCCCAGTATCAAGCAACACAAGAACCGGCAGCCGCAGGGTCCAACGCTCCGGCGCAGCAGCAGGCAGCCGTGCCTCCTGGTCAATCACCGGATCACACGGATGCAATTGCTCGCGTTGAGAGCTATTTGTCATTCTCACGCGCGCTGCACACCAGAAGCTTTCTCAAGTACAACTAAACCGATCGAGAGGACAATCCCGCCCACCAAATAGCCAATTCATTTAGAAGAGAAGCGGCGTCAGCCAGCCTGAACATGGACACGCTTCCAGTACAAAGTCCGCCTTTCGGCGACTTCCGTCACGCTCTGAACGGCGGAGTGCGCGCAGCCTTTCTCTGCGGCTCGCCGTTCGAGTTCACATACTATTCGTCTCATCGATCCGAGCGCGCCGGTCCAGCTACGAAGCTGAGCCGGCTAACTTTGCATGGCGGTACATACTCGCCCGAAATTTAATCTTTCGACAGTCCGAAAGCACCACCGAATTCACTGGGTTTGAAGCACGCGTCTACGTGTTTTCCCCCCTCAAAATTCAGACCATGGGAATGTTCCCATCCCCCCGGGAATTCCCCCGATTTACCGGGATGGTGACAAAAGCATAATCTATCTTCACGAGGACGCACGGCGCACACAGGCAAAGCACCGAAGCGACAGAGAAACGGCAAATTCATTCCAAACTGAGGCGAAGCGCCCATGCTTACTTTCCCGGACTTCACACTCATATCGGCAAAAGCGGAATGTCCCGCTTGCAGCAAGAACTTCAACACCTCACTAGTCTCCGGCAGTTCACCGGCAACAGCTGACACCCGAATCGAAACTGACCTGCACCGCGTCTACTCCTGCTCGGCATTCAGAGCAGCCGCTATAGGTCTGTGCATGGAGTGCGGATACAGCTGGTGGCTCAAGTCGTTCGTTCTGAAGACATTCTTTTGCCCGGATCAAGAACTGCAAGCCCCGACGCTGTCATCATCCAGCGAAGATATGCGTCGTTTCGCCACCGCCTACCTGTGCGGAAAACAACACAAAGCCAATCATCTGGAACTAGCCCTGGTGGCTATGAACGCTGAGTGGTGCGCCCAAGACGCCGGAATGGAAGATCAACGCTGGTTGAACATAGCACGTGAAGAGCTCACAAAAGCGTTACGCAACCCCAGCGCCAGAATCGACCGCGGATTCTATCACTACCTGCTCGGCGAAATGTGCCGCCGTCAAGACGACTTCAAAGGCGCACTGGCGAATTTCGACAAGGCTCGCGCCGGCGCCAGACTTCCGGAAGAGTTGATCCTCCGCCAAAGAGTGCAAGCTCGAAGCGGCGATGCAAGCAAAACACTACTGCCTGTGTATTTGATCGAAAGCCTTTTCTGCCCGGCATATCTGCAAGTCTAAGGAGGGTGACGCATGGAAGACATTACGCCACTTAACCTGGAAGACCAGCCCAAGCTATTCGGTCTGAGATATGACCAACTGCTGGTGGTGCTAGGAACACTGATTCTGTCCACGCAACTGTATTCCTGGATGAACCCCCTGCCCGTGATGGGCGGACACGACCTCAGACTCGACATCTCAATATTCATCTTCATCCTCGGTCCGTTGTACTGCCTGATCACCATCAACAATTCGTCCGGTTACCTGGAAACATTCCTCGGTCATTACGTCTCCCCCCAAGTCTTCATCCCCGGTCCTGACCCCAATCCCACAAGATTCCTGACCGATGAAGCACTAGTCGATTTCTCCGAGTAAATAAAACAAAAATGGTTACCTCAATCTCAAGAAATGCTATTAAACAAAGTGGTCTGCTCGGACTTCTGGGCAGCAAGCTCGGACTCGGCGGTCAAAGTGACGCCAACGTCGAACAAGTTCTGGGCAAGTTACCGGGATGCGCCGTTCCCCGTCCGAAAGGTTCAGCCGGTGGGCTCGCTCCGATATGGGACCTGTTTCATGACGACGCTTCCGGACTGGGAGTTGTAGTTCTGAAAGACGGCACTTACAGATGCTGTTTTGAAATTGAAGGCGTACACGTAAGCGGCTTTGACGAAGTGAGACTGGGCTCTTTGATGAACCAGTTCACCGGCTTTCTCAACAGCATCGACACTTCCATCCAACTCACAATCATCTGCAACAACGTCAGCAAGCGCGATTACTTCATGCGGCACCCGGTTGAAGTAAAGCCTGACGACGAATTTCTCAAGTACGTGGCAAAGAGTGTTGAAAATGACGAATCATTCTTGATCTCCAAGAACTTCATTCCAGAGCTGCGTTTCTTCGTCACTTTCTGCTACAGACCGCCCCGCGAAAAGCCCCAGAAACAAACCATTCTGGACAGCGTTTCCACACGCATTATGGACGCATTCTCCAATCAAGCAGCGCGTCAAACAGTAGGAAGCCACACAAAAAACGTTCAAACACTCATTCAACGCGCGCAAGGTCACGTTGCTCAATTGGGCAGCTGTATCGGTTCTGCACGAGCGATCGGAGCCAAAGAATACTTTCAAATGTTGTACGAAGTATTCAACCCGACTCTGGCCGAGCAGCACTCGGACACATTGCCCGAGCCGATCAGACCTCGTCAAGCGCCGATGCCGGCGAACGTTCGCCGCATCTTCCCCGATATGGAACCGGCAACCATCCGCCAGCAACTGGCCGAGTCGCACTATGATTTTGCCCACTCCGACTACGCGGTAATAAGTGATGTAGAAGAGACGGCACCGGATTCCGATGAAAAGCGCGCTAAGTTCCTGCGGACTCTCTACATGAGCCGCTTGCCCGAGCGTACCGGACCCTTGTGGCTATTGCCATTGATCCGCTTGAACTGCCAATGGCGCATGAATATCTACTGTCACAAACTGGACAAAGATTTGTTCCGTAAGAGCATGCAACGCAAACAAGCTCAAGCCACCGCCAACACCTACCAAGGCATCATGGGTCAGCGTTCGGCTCCCAACCAGGAAGAAGCGGAGAAAGCACAAGAAGCTGCCCGTATCGGCTCCGAACTCTACACCTCGAACCTGGAAGTGTTCAACTACTCAATCTACTTCAGCCTGGAAGCTGACACATTGGAAGATCTGAACCGCAACACTGAAATGATGCGTTCGGCTGCTCCGCAATGCCGTGGTGCTCGTTTCGTTGTTGGTCACCACGAACAAAAACAACTTTTCTTAACCAGCATGCCAGGACTCGGCATTGACTTCACCCGCCGCGGCAAGGCAGTCAGAACACCCACAGTACGCAATTCCTTCCCCTTCGTTCATGCGAAGCTAGGTTCGGAAGACGGTGACTGGATAGGCTTTTCCAAAGAAACACTGGAACCGGTTTTCCTCAATCCGTACGATGAAAAATTGCCTAACGCCCTTTGCGTAGTGTTCGGTCAACCTGGTGAAGGTAAATCCATGGTTGCCCAACAAATCATCCAGCTCAAAATGCTGGCTGGGGCAAAAGTGGTCATTATCGACCGTTCCGGCAGCTATCGCATGTTGACTGAAGTTTATGACGACTGCCACTACATTCGCTTAGGTCCAGACGGTCAAGTTTGCATCAACTTGTATGATCTTCCGCCGGAAGGTCCGGACGGCAAGCCGGTAGACCCAGCCAATCCGCCGGAATCGCACATCATCAAATTGCTCAACTTCCACTCAGTAATGCTGGGTGAGCAAGGCGAACAATCAATGAACAAAGAAGAGAAACCGGTATTGATGCACGGCATCCAGGCTATATACAAGCAGTGTGCAGCAGAGAATCGCATTCCGCTCGAGTCCGATCTTGTAAACTGGCTGAGAGCTGAAGCGGCATCACAAAAAGGAAATCGTCGCAGCGAAGTAGCAGAAGACCTGGCGAACCGCTTGAGTCTCTACTGCCGCGGAGCCATCTTCGGCAAATTGTTCGATGGACCGACATCGATTCCGCTAGATGCTCAACTGCTCGTATTCGATACAGCCGATCTGTCGCATGACAAAACATTGGAAGCTGTGGTCACGCTGTTCGTTTCCGACTTCGTTCTCAAACGCGCTGCTGCTCACAAGAAAGAGCAAATGGCAAAAGGCAAACCAGGACGCTTCGTGTTCTGTATAGACGAGTTGTGGAGACTGCTGCGCTATGAAGGTGGAAAGACTCTGGTTGAAGACGCCTCCCGCACAAGCCGCCACTTAGGTCTACTCTTCATCGGTATCTCGCAAGAACTTGGTGACTTACTGCGCGACGACCGGGCAAGAAACCTGGCAAGCAACAGCTCAATCAAAATCATTCTGGGTAACGACGCAAGTAACTTTGATTTGATCCGAGACGCATGCGGTCTGACACCGGCAGAAATGTCCTCCATCGGTCACCTCACCAGAAAGAACCGCGAATATTCAGAAGCGTTTCTGGTCTACCACAAAATGTCTCGTGGAGTGGTGAAGCTGATAGTCCCTCGGTTCATGTACTGGGTCGCCACTACCGAACCGAACAACGACCAACCGGCGCGGACCCGCTTGTTGGAACTGTGCAAAAACGATGCACGATGGGTCTGTCACTTACTGGCTAACGGTGTGACTCCCGAAACGTTCAAAGAAGAAATACATCTACAGCAGGGGTAACGAAGCGTGTTTGACTATGAGGCCGGTGAAAAATACAAACTGACTCTCATCATGGTCGGCGTTGCTGGCGCGCTGGCCGGTATGTTCTTCACCATGTTGTTGGCACCGAATCCTGAGCCGCCTTCCAAGCGCTCAAAACAACAAGCACGCCACATGAGCGACCCGGATATTACCGGTGGTTATCGCGCACCAAGTGGCATTGCTGCTAACGCCGGCAACCAGCAGGGCGGTCAACCCGGTGGACCACCACCGCAAAACATTATGGTCGTGGACCCCGTTCAAGCTCGCTCGTTGATGGATTCATTCCTTCCCGCAGCATGGGACCTGAGCGCAGGGACGGCAAAAGAGAATCAGCAAAGAGCAATCGCTTGCATGACGCCGGAATGCGCTCAAGCCTACACCCAGAATATCTGGACCCCGGCAATTGCAGCGAAGATTGATCAGTCCGGAGTTCAAAGCCAATTCGCGCCGGAAGGTATCGATGTCGGAGGTTTGCAGTCGGATGGCACAATCGTCGTTACAGTAACGGGAACGCAAACGCTTACCGTGCCCGGAGGGCAAGGTGGAAAATCGCGAAGAGTCAAGGTCGAGTACTTGATGAAACAGTTTCCCGAGGGTCTGAGAATAGCGGGAATTAGCGAGGCGAAAAGCTAACGAATCGACAAAAGTTTTGATCTAGAAAGTAGGACCAACCAGCAAAGCCACCTGGAGAACGAGTAAAAATGGGTTACAGAGCACAGATTGACGACCGCGGCGTAGTCACACGCTACAAAGACACCGACACAGGTGAAGTGATTAGTGCGCGGGAGATGGAGCGCCGGACAATGGCCCAACACGGGCAATATGTCATGTCGACTCCTCCGGGCATGCCTCAAATGACGGCAGCTTCGGCTGATCCCTATCACTCTGGCAATCCGTATGCAGCGGGACAAGCACCGGCTTACGGTGGTGGCGGTGCCTATCCAGCGCAACCGGTTCCCGGCGGTTATCCGGCCCCGGCACCGGGGGCAGTGCCCGGTGGCATGCCGGCACAAGGTGGCTATCCATCAGCCCCGATGGCGGCCGGTGGATATCAGGGCGCCCCGCAGGGCATGTCGCAAGGGATGCCGCAAGGCGCTCCGCCTGCAGCTGCACCTCCGGAATCCGGAAACAATCCCTTAATTCAACCAGGAGCTCAAGTTATCGGAGCCAACGGCGCAGCAGCAGAAACGGCTGCTCCCGGTGCCGCTCCTGCAGGTGTAGCCGGCGCCCCGGCCGGCGATGGTGCACAGCAAAAGAATCTACGCATGGAAGGCGTCACCGGTCACAAACCAACTTCTTCAATCGGCTACAAAACACACGGCTTCCTTGATGCGACTTCAATCGCGATCCTGTTGCCGACTCTTGTTTTGCTGGCGTTGATTATTGCAGCCGCTCACAAAAAACGGTTGTTCCCCTGGCAAACAATCAGAACCTTTAATCCCCCGTCTGGCTTGATGGGTCCGCGCGACTACGAACGATCGTTCGTCTGTCCGCCCAACCTGCGTCGTCACGGACGCATGGGCAAGCGCAATCCGGAAGCTGCCTGGTCTGAGCAAGACGGCATCGTCATTCCGTTCGGATTCCTTGCAAGAACTCACTTGCCTGTGACCATTCCGCTAGGCAGACTGCCCAACAAAAACATGTTCATCGTAGCGCCATCCGGTTCAGGTAAAACAACCTTGATGCGCGCAATCATGAAAGCTTTGCTTGCCAAACCCTGCGTAATGATCGCTCTAGAAGCCAAAGCCAACGACCCAAACTTAGACGAAAAGAAAGAGAGCTTCAAGCACACGGTATTGCCGGAAGCAAAAGCAGCAGGATTCGACGCGCTGTATTTCAACCCCTTGGACCAGGACTCTGTAACCTGGAACCCGCTTGATGTCGAAGCTACCGCGTTTGCTTCTTCAATCGTGCAAGACGTTAACTCACTACCTCCGGAAGAGCAACACTGGGCAGAACGTGACCACGGTTACATCTGCGGTCTAGTCAAACTGCTCAAATGGGGCGCAGTACAAGTTGTCGGAGAAGACGAGAACGGTCAAACCTCCGAAGTCCGCGAGCTTCCGTGCAACCCGCGCGGTTTGATGCGCCTGGTGAACAACCGCCGCAATATCGTTGAATCGTTGCGTCGTTTAAAAAATAGCCAGGTCGTAGAGGCCGGCGAATTGAACGAATTGACGATGACACTGTCGTCGATCATCAGAACCGACACCGATTGGGATAAAAACATTCAGGGCGTTCGCGGTCGTTTGAGAATGTTCCGCAACGAGTTCGTTCTGCGCACCACCGATGCATCCAACATCGACTTGAAAGTTTCGATGCACAAGCCTACGGTGCTAATCTTCGGTGCGCCCGCCAGCTTGGGACCAGACGCAGAATCACTGGCAGCATGCTTCGTGTATCAACTGCAACAAGCATTGCACACCAGATACGGTACAGCCTCCGTTCTCCCGTTGTTTGCATTCTTCGACGAATATCAAACATTGAACATCGACCTTGCCGGTCGTCTGTCTGCTATTGTACGTGGCGCCAACGGCGGTCTTGCAGTTATCCTTCAGAACATCAGCCAGATCGCCAAGAGCACCGGCGGCAAAGATCCGACCAGCGGCGGCGCTTCAGAACTGAAAACGTTGTTCTCTAACTGCGCAATCCGTGTTTGCTTGCACAACGCTGACGACTCCACAGCCCGATTCTTCTCGGATGAAATCGGCAAACACGCCGTAATCATGCCTGGTATTTCGGACCACTACGAATCAAATGGCTTCGGTATCTTCCCGACAAGCTGGAACAGAATCCACTCACAACAAGTTGTTTCCAGAGTAGATGCGGACTCCATCAAACGGATGGAGAAACAGCACGCCCTGGTGTATCTCTCGCCTGCAGGCGATCCGCAATTCGGCGAAACCAAACCATTCATGGTGGACCTGCGCGGCATCGAAGAAATCGCAAGACTGCACTTGTTGCACAACGTCGCAGGCCGCTCACCTTCACCGGAAGGCGAAGCCACTCCCGAAACACCTGTTCCGCCAGCCGGTGCAGTACCGTCGATGCCGGCAGGAATGGCCGGATTGGTCCGCGGTGTCGCACAAGGAGTTGCCAATGCAGCAGCGAATGTTGTCGGCAACAACGCAGGCAACAATCAAGGAGCACAGCAGCAACAACCGGAAGCAACGCTTACAACCAGCGCAGTAATTCTGCCCGTCCCCGTACCGCAACCGCTGCCTACGGGCGTGCCAGGGGGAGCAGCGATTCCGGCTCCGATTACAGCTCCGATTGCCGGCTCAGCTTCCGGCGTAACCCGTCCGGCAAGTTCAGCGCGCCCCTTCCCGGGTGGGCCGGTTCCCTCTACCGTAAATGCACCGGCACCGCCGACAGTAGCACAGTCGCCTCTGGTTTCTCCGCGTCCGACGCGACCGGCGCCAGAACCAGCGGCAGCACCGGTTGAGCAACCGGTAGCGCAACCGCCACAGCCACAGATGCAAAGACCGATGCAACAGCCCGTTCAGACTCAGCAAATACAAGCTCCGGCGCCGCAACCGCTGCAAGCTCAGGCTCCGCAACCGGTCCAAGCTCAGGCTCCGCAGCAAGCTCAAGCCCCCGCTCCGCAGGCGGTCCAAGCTCCAGCGGCGCAGCCGGCTCAGGCTCCAGCGGTAAATCAGCCAGTCCAAGCCGCGCCTCCGCAGCCGGTCCAAGCTCCAACGGCGCAGCAAGCTCAAGCCCCGGCTCCGCAACGCGCAGACCTGAAGCCCTGCCCTCATTGCAACAAGCCCGCCGGAAAAGGACGATTCTGTATTGAATGCGGAAAATTTCTCGGCGCAGCCGGTCCGGCACAAGCACCAGCCCCGGCAACAGACCGTCCCGCAGTAACCAGCCTGCACGCCGACATGTCCAAATTCGGTCTGCCGAACCCCGCTTCCCACGGACAGGGCAAAGCCAAGCCACGCGCAGGTACGGGCGTCGAATTCTAATAATAGGAAGCTTCGACGAAGAGCTCGGCAAAGCACCCCACTATCAGAAAAAGGGCGAGGCGTTACTGCCTCGCCTTTTGTTATCAACCTAAACGATGTTTAAGCTAACCCTATACATCTGCTATTAGAAGCATACACAAGAGATTGCCGCATCACTTTAGCGTTACGATCCATTTTTGATCGGGAAACAAGTGCGATAATTCATAACGTACCTATCTACAGTGAGCCATTTGCAATGAACAACAAACTATTTGTCGGCAATCTTTCCTTTAAATTGTCGGACGCCGAACTCCAAGAGTTGTTCGAACAATACGGCACCGTCCTATCTTGCTCCATTCCGACCGATCGTGATACAGGCAGAAAACGCGGTTTCGCATTCATCGAAATGTCAACACAGGCCGAAGCCGAAGCAGCTATCAAAGCATTGAATAACAGAGATATTGACGGTCGGCAAATCGCGGTAAGCGTTTCCCAACCGAAGCCCAAAGGCGGCGGCGGACGCGATCGCTATTAAGGATTGAGCTCTAACGGAAGAACGAACTCGATTCGAACTTCTATTAGCTAGTCTCACCGAAGTTCGCTTCGGTAAAATGTCATTCATGTTACATAGCAAGATCGCCTCAGCAGGCTACTGCATGGGGTGATCTATGCGTAACTTCGGTTGCGCAGCCGCAGAAACAGATAACTCTGGCGACTCATGTTATGCATGGGTCGCTTTGCGTTGCTTGAATTCGAAACTAAGCTTCCGCGTCTCCGTCGTTGCATATTGAAGCAAGAGGGAAGGTTCAGCGGCGGTCGGGCAAAAAATACGCGAGATTTTTCAGGTTGCGATCAAATCGCGAATTGGGTCGCGCTCGGCAGAGGTTTCCTTTTACGCGATCTTCTCCTCGATTCCACTAATCGCAATCCTCTTGACCAGCTGAAGTAGGTTCGAACGGACCGCGCGGCAATAGGATTGTGCTTCTCACTTTGGACAGCATCCTCTGCTTGCGTGGTGATACAGCGGCGAATGGATTGCAGACTATAATCGCCCCTGGTGGCAACATCGGGTAATGACACTACTCTACTTTTGGAAGAACGAACCAAAAGGTACTGCCTCTACCCAGTTCCGACTGCACTCCGATGGTACCGCCGTGCGCGTCTATAATTGACTTTGCAATTGCCAGACCCAGCCCGGTTCCATCAACAGAACGATGTTCATCATTTTGGACTCTGCTGTATCGCTCGAAGACCAGCAACTGGTGCTCCGGCGCGATCCCTGCCCCCTGGTCCGTTATGCGGACTTCGACCGCACGCGCTGAGTCCAGGACTTCCACCGTCAACAGCGTGTCTTCCCGCGTGTACTTAATAGCATTGGATAACAAATTTGCGACGACTCGTTGAATCTTTGTCGCGTCAGCTTTGATCCGGCACTCGACAAACCGATCAACCAACTTGATTCGCTTCTCTGCCATAGGTCCGGAGAATTCAGCCACACAATCTTCTACAAGCACGTTGAGCAGAAGACTTTCCTTGTTGAACACAGATTTTCCCGCGATGTTCTGTTCATACTCCAGTAGCTCATTCAACAAACACACCATCCGCTCGATTGACTGCTCTGCGTATCTTAGCGCCGTAATTCCACGTTCGTTAATCGGTCCGTAAACCCCTGAGTCAAAGGCTGTAACCGTCATCAGTACGCCATTCAACGGCGTCTTGATGTCGTGTCCAATCATCGCCACAAACTCTTGCTTTACGCGTTGCAAGTCTTTCGCCAAAGTGATGTTTTCCGCTCGTGCAAAGTAGCAACTGCCCGATTTGGATTGCTCAACGTGCAACCGAAGGTCTATAGTGTTGCCGTTGCCGGCTACCACTGTTGCCTCAAAGCTCTGCTCAGCAAGGCTGCCACTGCCGATCATGGAAAAGCGTTCGCGCACACGCTCACGATCGTCAACGAAGATCACATCCATAATCGTCTTCGTCGATAACTGCGAAGGCTCGCATTGAAGTTCGTGGGCGGCGGTCAGGTTGCACGCCACAATCCGCAAATCCTGATCCAAACAAAACAACAACTGATCGGCGGACGAAGCCAACAATTCAACTCCACGGCTCAATTCATTTTTCTTTCTTGCCAGTTCGCTTAGCGATTCCGGCAAAGACTTTCGCGAGGCAGTCCCTGCCGAATCGGCCATGCTCGCTATTTGAGCTTCTATTCGCGCAAGTGACATCAATTTTTTGCACACCCAAACAAGCCAAAAGGCACCGCCGGATAGCAAAAGCAAGCAACAAGTCCGCTCGAATAGATTTACACTGCCGGCAAATGCAATCGCGGCAAGCGCCACGACAGGCAGTCCGCCAATAATCGCGGCTGGCAGTATTGTGTAAGAAGTCGACGTTTTCTTCGGCAGCGTCGACGACTCGTTCTTTTTTGCTTCGTCAACGGCCATTCGTTGCAAATACTGCTTGTCTGCGTTGATCAAAGCCGATGGAGTCAATCGTTCAGCAAGATTCCAGGCGCGCTGACGCATTCCCGCAAGATACCAGTCTCGCAGCAGTTGGGGATAGTCCTGTTTCGCATCGCTCTCTATCGTCAAAAACTCCTCCCGGCCTAGCTCACGTAGCTTCGCTCAGATTGATAATGGTTCGCTTTACTTTTCGGCGGGAATATAGAAGAGCGAAATTACCAAATAATAGTACGACTTGCTAGTGGTACGTGGAGATCGTTGTGGCCAAGCTCTTAATCGTCGAGGACGACATTCATACGTCGCATGTCCTGCAAGATTGGCTTAAGCATCAAAATTATCAGATAGAGGCCACATCCGACGGTCTGGAAGCAAGTCATTTCTTATCTTGTTATGCCTACGACTTGATTATTCTGGACTGGGAACTGCCCGGTCGCACCGGAATAGAGGTACTGAGGACATTCCGCCAAAAGGGCGGCACGACGCCGGTGCTCTTTTTGACCGCCGCTACAACAACTGACGCCAAGGAACAGGGCTTGGATACCGGAGCTGACGATTACCTGGCAAAGCCGGTGGATCTGCGCGAGCTCTCAGCTCGTGTGAGAGCGCTATTGCGCCGGTCCCATGCCACTATCGCCAATGAAATTCGACATGGCAACCTGGTCCTGGATCAGGCAAAGCGATCAATCTCGCTGGATGGGCAAGCTTTGACACTGTCACCCACAGAGTTTGCGGTCCTGGAATATTTTATGTTGCACCCGAACCAGTTAATTAGCAATGAAGTTTTGCTGGACAGCGTATGGAAAGCGGATGCGCCGGGAACGAACGCTTCAGTGCGCGCTTTGCTACTGCGTCTTCGAAAGAAAATTGATCAAGCGGGGCAACCCGGCAAAATTGAAAGCGTTTACGGCATGGGTTACAGATTCATTAGCGAAACAACGGCTTGAGCAGCCGGTGAAAGAGCAATCGGTCGCCAGCAGCAGACGCATCCATTTGCACACCGGTCTCACCGCCAATCATCAAGAAGAAATCGATCAGCTCAACGATATTCTCTTTGCGGTCATACGCCGTGGATGCACAGACAGCAGATTCAGCAGCACTCTCAAGAAGGCAGTCGGTATGCATAAGCGCGTTCTCCATCGGGAATCCGAATGCCTAGAGACTAACCGGCAATGTTATCAACATGGTAACAACATCGATCGCGCCGACCTCCCCGACAGGACTATCGAATCACGCGAATGGCGGCAATACATGATCGGTTACTCAAAAGCAAACAGACAGGCGTCCGAGGGGCGGCGACGACTGTCTGTTTGCAAGCAGGGCAGGGATAAAACTTATACGGAAGAATGATCTTTTGTCGATGAGGATGCAGGCGTTTCTTCCGCGGTGATTGCATCTTACAGAGGAACAATATCAAAACAGTGACAATCCCCGGTTACTGATAGTGAGATCCATCGGTTTGTCCACCTGATTCGGTCAAAATGAAGTGCCGAAGCTTTCGAACATGCATACTGGCTGTGGTTCGCCGCATCGTATCCTGCGAAGAGCTGCCGGCCATTACATTGATGCTGCCTTCCCAACAAATGAAGTTGTCTATAAAGACAGCGTTGTATTCGAGTCCGCTACGCTGGATTACGGTCAGACGATGCTTGTGCGCGGCAGTCAAAATGGTGCGCAAGTCTTCCTGCGAACCGGGGTCTTGCTCATCCGACGGTTTAGTATAGACAGTCACGTTTCTACCGTTTGCCACCAATTGCGCCAACACGGCCATGATTTCGCGTGCCCGGGTCCCCGACACATAGGGTGTAACAACTTCAACACTCTTCTTAGTCTGCATTAAATCTTCAACGAGCAGCTCGTAAAAGTCCGACTGACGCACTACACCACCCTCTACCGGCAAGGGTTTCCTACTTTGCTGAGCGCGCACTTCTTCGGCCGTCTGCCGAGTGGAAACCTCGGACTTCATCTCGTCTATAAGCCGCTCTTTCTCGCTTTTCAAACCTGCAAGGTGCGCTCCGACAGTGTCGGGATCAAGACCGGCAGTAACAATCCCTTCCTCCAATTTCGGATACAGTTCCTCCAATTCAAGCGCATTCTTTGCAATTTCACGATCAATACTTTCCATTTGCTTCGTCGAATTTTCGACGCTGAAACGCATCGTGCCTTCTCGGATTCGCGCTGTTCGAATCAAGCTGTTTATCTGTTCCTGCTCGAACGGTGCTACAAACCGATCGCGTCCGCTTAGAATTTCTTCCAGGCGCTGTATTTCCGCGCACACCATCTGCAACTGAATCATAGCTTCGCCGCGTTGCATTTCAAGTTTTTGCTTCTTTGCGATTAATGGCGCCTCTTGCAGTTTTTCCAACTGCTTGATGCGCTCGCAAAGAGCGATAAACTCTTCGCACTGCTTGATTTGATCACGTAATCTCGAGAGCGCGGGATTCATAACGGCTTGCCCTTGCGAAGAACTTTCTCCGCCGGCTCATCATCTCCTCTTTGTTTCAAATTCAAACCGATCTTGGAAGCTTTAGACGCCAAGTTAGGATACTTCGACTCGGGGCATGAGATCACGAGTTTCCCATCTCCGGACGGACTAACAAGCAAGAAATAAGCGAGCGCAGCACTCGAGCACTTCGCTGACCGGCCTCGGCCAGCAGCGGCTTAACGTCCCGGGCACTTAATGGCGACAATGTTTCATTATCGGAAATCACACGAACAGTCATGCACGGGATGCGGTGCAAGGCACAGACTTGCGCTACATATGCGCTTTCCATATCTTCGCAGTCGATTCCGTACACGCTATTCAATCGCTCAAGTTCAACCGCATCAACAGTCCATGAATCCGCAGATCCGATTCGCCCGCTTCTTACGATTGCCGGTCGAGAATCTGTTGATACAGGCCAGCCAATCCCGCTCCATGGCTCCAGGCTTGTCACCGCATGGCGCGCATCATTCACCGCCAACGATACCAGAGATTCATCCGAATCCAGAAAATCAAGATAATGTCGCCGCCCTTCCCTCCGCATCCGAATGAGGCTGGGATTCAACCCGCGATCAAGCCTTGCCTGTCGTACACTCTCCGGTGCGTTGATAACATAGCTACTTGCCACGATAATGTCTCCGGGAAGCAGCTCTCGGTCGCAGGCCCCGGCGCAACCACCGTGCAAAACGTACCGCGGCGAAAACTGAGCAATAACACGTTCTGTCGCAGCAGCAGCGTTTACCGGTCCGCAATCGCTGATTACAAAAATTACTTCTCCACCCGCCGCTGCATAGAACTCCCAGGGTGAGTTACTGTCCAACGGTTTGATATCAGGAATCAGGTCGCGGAAAGCGCGAAACTCTTCCTCAATCGGAATGACGACTGCAATTCGTGCTTTCTGTTGGTGGTTCATCTGCCGTCGTGACTGACTAGTTCGATAGGCTGGCACCGAAATATTATGCCTGAGTCACGCAATCTGGAGCAACTTCCTTGTATGCGTTCCGCTAGACAAGCCTCCAACCTGAAATCCCGGGGGCGTCTTACATTCCGTGAAAGATACCGGCGTCGCGTCCCGATGCTACAAGCCAGTTAATCACCGCTGGCATTGCAACTAGACCAATCATCCCGAGAAGAACGTGAATCACATGCTTAAGCGCACCTTGCTCACTAGCGCCAAGCCGTATAAAGGCTGTCATTAAAGACGGTCCTGCCCAGGCGATTCCCAGGGCAATGAATCCATTGGCCAGCACATTGAACAAACACTCGGCGTTCTGTAGCCCCTCAACTCTGACTGTTCCGCTGGTGTTAACTCCGGGAACGCTCGTGCTGGCTGCGTTTTTCTCCTCAACCATTGCCGATGGAGCCACATTAGCCGTCTTCGGAGCGGCTCCCGCATTAGCGGTCCCTGGTGGCGATTGAAACATTTCCTCGTTGAATACAATTACTGTGTCGGCAAACTGGTCTGCGCCACTAATTTCATGTTTTTGTACCTTGTGATCGCTCCAGGCTGCGACCGGCTCGGGATTTGCAGCAGCTGCCGCAATTTCGGGCACCGGTGCCTTTGTGAGAACAGAGACTTCCTTATCAGGCGCAGACTCTTGTGACTTTTTCTCAACGGCAGGGACAGCCTGTTTATCTTTGACAGTTGCGGATTCGATTGCCGCGTTGCCCGTCCCGCTATTGTGCCCGAGCTTGCCAGGAACGATCTGCGCGGAAGCCGAACCGGCGGAAACCATTGTGATTGTTAGCGCAAGAAGCAAATTCCGATGCATTTCTCTTCCCTCTGGATGCTTCTAATAACTCCAGGGAGTGATTTGTTAGGCGGAATCTGGATGAAGCCCGGGTAAACTTTTTCGCCCCGGTACGGCTCCCAAGCATCGGCAACCGAAGAGCCTGATGACTACAAAGCTTTTGGCAACAGAACTTATCAACGGCAAAATGTTCTTATTGATGGAATTTCGGGGTACAAAAACGGAAGAGCCCGGGCGGTAATTCCGCGTCGTCCTTTTTCAGCGGAAACCTGAATGAACGATAAACTCCTGAAGACCAAACAGAAGAAGCGAAATCTGATTTTGATGCATCGCGACATTTGGGCGTTGGTGCAACTTTATTTGCATCGAACCATTACTTCAAGTCAGTTGGCGCGCCTCTGTTTCCCCGACATCAGCTACGAAACGGCTAGAAAGCGTCTGCGCCGTCTGCAGCAGGCCGGTTACACAGGCTCGGCGACATCCGGCCGCATGGAAGGTCGAGGCAGACCGGAGCTAATCTACTTTCTGACAGCCGCCGGAGCCAAAGCCATTGAGCAGAATCGCGGAATCTCCTGGGAGACAATTCCGACAGGACCGCCTCACACTTACCACAAGGAGCATTTCCTCCGGCTTGTGGACATGCGACTTTGCATGGAAGAGGCTGAACGCAACGGTCTCATTAATGACTTGGAGTGGACCACCGGTCGCGAGTTCTGGAAGGAACTCTCCGGACAGCTCAGTACGTTGGAAGAGCAGGCAGACGCCACTATTAGTTTTCGCTATCCCGGTTTACCGCCCATCAGCATTTTGCTTGAGATGGACACGGGTAACTTTCGGCAAACACGCCACTGGGAGCCGAAGATCAGATCATTTCTCAAAACAGGCTTTCCGATCTGGGTAGTGACAGGCAGTGCTACACGAATTTTGACTCTGCGGAAGTGGACTTCGCAGTTGCTCGAGGACGCCGGGGTCGGTCCGGGCAAATGCGTTTTCAGCGTTTACACCGAAATCATGGAAAAGGGCATTTTGGGAGCCACCTGGTATCGCACAGACGGTAGCCTGACGAACCTTCAACCCAAGCTTGCGGAAGAAGAAGCTCTTCAACATGGAATTTAGATAATGTTGCGCCAGTTCACATTAGCAGCCCTCTTAATCGCTCTCAGCACAACGAGCGTTGCTATTGGGCAGAACGCGGTTTGGGAAACATATTTCGACTTGGGAAAAACGGCGCTGAACGACGGCGATGCCGAACTGGCCGAGAAGAATTTGAAGGAAGCCCTCTGCGAGGCGGAAAAGATTTCCGGTTCAGAGGAGCTCAAGAAGACTTTGGCTCTGCTGGAGACAGCGCAACGCAAACTGAAGAAAACGAAGGAAGCCGACGAAACAGCGGCAAGACTGGCCGGTATGGCGTCATCGAAGGCTCCCGCGACACCGCCTGTAGCAGCGACTCCGGCTTCCGCCGAAGTCACCACGCCGTTGGCGGAGCCTCCGGCAGCAGCCAGTGCGCCGGTTGCTCCGCCATCGACGCCAACGGCGGCTCAATCCTCCCCCCTTCCTGTCGAAGCCGCGTCCGGCTCGACGACTGCCGCAGCGACAGAACCGGCGCCCACCAACATCACAGACCCCGTGCCGGCTCCCGCGGCAACTGCGCCGCCCTTAGCCGCACTGCCACCGGTTTCAACGCCCGTCCCGCCATCGGCACCAGTTTCGACACCACAAACGGCACCAGCTTCCGCAATCAAGGCTCCTGAGACCAAGATTGAGGAACAGAAGCGCATACAAGGGCACATCGGCTGGGTGAAGAGCATCGTCTTCACCGGCGACGGGCACAAGGTTCTCTCCGCAAGCGAAGATAAAACGGCTCGTTTATGGGACATCGACAGCGGCACCGAAATTGCGGTCCTAAGAGGTCACGAAGAACAACTGAGCTCTTGCGCGCTGACTCCTGATGGAAAAGGTGCCGTTACAGGCAGTGCTGACGGAACCGCTCGTCTTTGGGACCTGGAATCCGGCAATGAACTGCGGCGCCTCGACCTCAAAACCAATATGGTTACGTCCGTTGCAATTGCGCCGGACAGCAAGAAGGCATTAATAGGTACTTTCGACGGCACCATTAAAGTCTGGGACCTGAGCAGCGGTACCGAACTAGGCTCGATGCGCGGCTCAGGCGCGGCTATCAGATCGTTAGCAGTTTCGCCCGACAGCACAACTGTTGCCTCAGGTGCCAACGATAAGACAGTGCGCCTGTGGAGTTTATCGACTCTTTCTCCGATTGCGGAGCTCAAAGGCCATGGCGACTCAATATTGACCCTGGCTTTTTCTCCTGACGGCAGTCGCGTGCTGTCTGCCGGAGCGGACGCACAGCTGATCTTGTGGGACGTTCAAAGCAAGGACCCGGTTTTCAAAATGCCAGGACATACCGATTGGGTCCTAAAAGTCAGTTTCGCTCAAGACGGCAAAAAGGCTATAAGCGGAAGCCTCGATAAATCGGTGCGGATCTGGGAGCTGAACTCGGGCGTCAATACTCAGGCATTTATGCAGATTAACAGTGGAGTTTGGGCTGTAGCCTTCTCCGCAGACGGTCGCACAATGGTCACCGGAACGGACGACAAGTCTATCCGGGTCTGGCAACTACCAGCATGGTAAGGAGAGCGCCAGAATGACACTTTTTGGGGAATATTTTTGATGGTGGAGGATGTGAAAGGCCTGACGCCCGTAGAAATGGAAGCGTGTAGCGAACCTACTACGAATAAACATGTCATTAAGACTTGCCCCGAGTGCGGTTTGGAACTGGCCGGGGAAAACGCCATTTGCGCTTGCGACAGCTCGCTACCGGAAGAGCCGATTCAGATCCGCGACCCGCTGATCGGCACAATTCTGAACAACACCTACGAAATTCAAGAGGCAATCGGTCGCGGCGGCATGGGCGTTGTGTACAAAGCACGAGACGTGCTGATGGAGCGAACCGTCGCCATCAAGATGCTGCATGCGCACTTAGCGCGCGACCAGCAGAGTGTCCAGCGCTTCAAACAAGAAGCTCGCGCAGCAAGCGCGATGAATCACAACAACGTAATTACAGTTTTTGACTTCGGCATTTCCGAACATCATCAACCGTTCTTGATTATGGACTACATTCAAGGACGGAGTCTTTCGGCCTTAATTGATGAGGCGCGTGGCTTACCTTTTGAACGCGCGGTTCACATGTTCGCGCAAGTGTGCGACGCACTGCACACCGCTCACTCGAAGGGCGTTATTCACCGCGACTTGAAACCGAGTAACATCATGATCGTACAGACAAGAGACGATCCAGACTTCGTGAAGATCGTCGACTTTGGCATAGCAAAACTTTTGCCTCATTCCGGCAAACAAGCTCAGAACCTTACACAAACCGGCGAGTTGTTCGGCAGCCCTCTCTACATGAGTCCCGAGCAGTTCCTCGGAAAGAAGCTGGACGAACGTACGGACATATATGCAATGGGCTGCGTTATGTACGAAGCCTTGATCGGCAAACCACCGTTCACCGGCGAACACGTGCTTGAAACGATGTACAAGCACATCAACGAAGCGCCGGTGAAATTCGCAGTCGCACGCCCCGACTTGAAAATTCCGCCGAAGTTGGAAGCGATAGTCATGCGAGCGCTGGAGAAAGATGAAGACCAGCGCTTTCAAAAGATGGCTGAACTGCGCGACACGCTACTGCTCACTTTGGAAGGCGCCAAAGACACACGCTCGTGGAGCGCACGGCTGCAAGCCATTCGTTCTAGACTCAAGCGCGCCCGCAAGAAGAACATGCCGATCGTTAAGAAGATCGGATATGGAATACTTGGATTGGCGGGGGTCGGACTGTTCGGAGCCTTGATTGTCTGGTTGACAGCAGGAACCGACGACAGTCAGTGGGTGCAACTTTTCAAAGAAGCTCAAGATTCATATCGCAGAGGAAATTTACCGAAGGCGCAAGATAAGTTCTTACTGGCAGCAAAGAAAGCAAAAGACCTTTATGACGTTAACAGCGAGAAGTACCTGGAGACGCTGAAACGCCTGGCTTGGGTGTATGAAGAAGAAGAGAAGTACGCCGAAGCTCGCAAGATAATCTCCAAAGTAAAAGAACTGTCGCCCGAGAAGCAAATGCAATTTAAAGCGGCGCAACTGCTAGCTTATGCACCGGTATCACAGATGGAGAATCTGAAGGTAGTCGGTGTAACCAAAGGGCCGGAAGCCGCGCTGAAAGCCGGTATTAAGGCACTGGAACCATACATCGGTCCGGCGGATCCCGGCCTACTCATCTTGTACAAGTGCCTCGCCGAGACTTACGAAATCGACAAGCACTACGCCGAAGCCGAAGATGCCCGAATCAAACTAGTCTCTATTCGCGAAGACTCGCAAGGTGCCGAAAGTGTCGGCGTCGCCGATGCCCGCATCGATCTTGCCAATCTTTACGTTGAATGGGGAAAAGACGTAATGCAGAAAGAAGCATATGCTGATGCCGAGCGCACCTTTGCAGAAGCCAAAGACAGCTATGAGATTGCAATCAAGTTGTACGACCAGCTGGTTGGATACACATGCCCGAAAATAGCACCGGCAAAGAAACGACTTCTTGAGTGCATCAAGTTGCAGGAAGAAGCGAAGAAGCTGGCGCCGCCGTCATCACAGAAAGAGGGCGGAGACTTACCGTCATTCAGCCCGTAGCGCCCGCTGGAAGCAATATTTCGATGACGATTAATTCTTCTTTTTCAAGAACAGAAATGCACCGAATGCGATAGCGACAGCGGCAAGAACGGCCACTGCAGGCAAGAGAATTCCCATGAAACTATCAAATTCATTTGCTTCCGCAGGAGCGGTAGTGGTGCTCGAGGTGGACGAATCAGTAGTCCCTTCGTCATCGCTTGTTGCCACGTCTTCACCACTGGAAGCCTTGCTTCGCGTAGCGGATTTCGGTTTCTCATCAAGCAAGGAATCAAGGTCTTCACCTTCGCCCTCGCCAAGATCGTCCATGATGCTTGCCATGGCTTCGCGACCTTTTTCGTCCATTAATACAGCAATTTCGCTATCGACACGTTTGTATTCCGGAGGATAGTTGAAGTGCTCCATCGGAATCATCTGTGGGCGGATTTGACGCGTATCAAATACGGGACTGCGTTTTCCGTTCTCATCGATGTAGGAAACTTTGAGCGGCAACCCTTTCAACTTGGTGAGTCCGACACCGTAGATCTTGGCGAAGATCTGTTGCAACTGCATCGGAACCTGAATGTCGGGGGTTATCGAGAATTCTACTTTCTTCAGCCCTGTGGTCACGAGGTTGTCAGTGAGGTAGAGACTGGTTTTGTGACCGAGAATAACCTCATCCTTCAGTTTCTTCGGCGGTTTCTCAATAAGTGACGAAGTTGCACGACTGTAAGCTTGTCTTGTTTTGGCGCTGCTCTTGAGCGAACTTTGCGCGCCTTTCCATTCAGATAGCGGCGAGAGGAAGTAGACTTTCGTCTTATCGTTAAACATAACGATATTCCAGTCGGGCGCTTTGGCAACCAGGGTGCAGCCCATTTTCTTGTTAACGGCTGCCATTCCGAAGTTCGACAAGAACACGTGCCACTCACCGGTGTGAGGGTTATCCTGCAGTAGCTCCCACCCCTTTACTGAAACACCCTTAGAGGCCGAGGGACTGCCGCTTGTCTCTTTACCGGGCGTTTGCGCAGGTGAGGCAGCAGGGACAGCAATTGATGGCGTCAACGAAGCAGTTACCAGAGCAAGCAAAATCGGGAGGATGAACAGCTGTTTCATTAGATACTACGCAAACCCCCGGTTAGCCCCCTGGAACTCTGCCTAATATATGCCCCGGGCAGGCTAAAAAAACATGCTATCAATAAATGTTCAGCTTCGCTCGGTTGCAGCGGCTCGACCATCGAACGTACCAGCGGCAGTGTCGTGAGCGTCCGTTAGTTCCGATGCGGTAAAAGAGCGTGCAGTTTAGTCCGCAGGCAACAGTGTCTCTGCATAGTGACAGGCGGACCAGTGCTCGGGAGTTATCTCCCGAAGCGCGGGGTCTTCTTTGGCACAAAGGTCTTTCTGCTCAGCCGGCAACTGCAACCTCAGCGGACAGCGCGTATGAAAGCGACAGCCACTGGGTGGCGATGCGGGGCTGGGCAGGTCACCTTGCAAGAGCACACGTTTGCTGCGATCTGCCAAAGGATCAGGAACAGGAGCAGCGCTGATCAAAGCCTGACTATAGGGATGCAGCGGAGTCCGATATATTTGAGCGGTTTTCCCGGTTTCGACAATTTTCCCAAGATACATCACCGCGATACGATCGCTGATATACCTGACGACGTCTAAGTTGTGCGCAATGAAAAGGTAAGTCAGCTTGAACTCTCGGCGCAGATCAATCAGGAGATTGAGAATCTGAGCTTGCACGCTAACATCAAGCGCGGATACGGGCTCATCCAGCACGATCAACTTCGGTCGCAAGGCCAGGGCACGAGCAATTCCTACGCGCTGTCGTTGACCACCGGAAAATTCGTGCGGGTAGCGGTCCACCATTGATGCTGCCAACCCTGTCAAATTCATCAACTCAATTACTTGCTTGCGAAGCTCATTCCCTTTTGCGGTACCATGAACTTCGAGTGGTTCCGAAATGCTCTGCCCTACAGTCATCCGGGGATCAAGACTCGCATAGGGATTCTGAAAGACAATCTGCATGTGTCGCCGCAGATTCTTCATTTCGCCGGAGTCACAGCTGAGTACGGAAGTTCCGTCCATAATCACCTTGCCTTCGGTGACCGGCAACAGGCGTAAGATGACGCGTCCTAACGTTGACTTTCCGCATCCGGACTCGCCCACCAAGCCAAGCGTTTCGCCGGCGAACACCTCGAGGTCGATGCCGTCGAGCGCGCGTACGGCGCCAACTTGCCGGTTGAAGAATCCCTTCTTGATCGGAAAGTGTTTTTTTACGCCTTGAATCTGAAGCAATACAGAAGGCCGCTCTGATTCCGCATTGGTCTTCAAGTCGAGCGTTGAATTCACCGGTACCCCCCATTCCATTACAGCTTGCTTTCAAAGCTAACACAATCGCTTGAAAGTCGTTCCTGTTGCCAACCATGTGCCAATCAATCGAACGTGTGTTTCAAAGCGTCGAGACCCTGTTGAGACAAGAGAGTCGACGATGCAATCGCGTGTGGGGTGCCGGTTTTAAATGGATTGTCAGGGGCGCACGTTCAAGTGGCTCAGTTTCTCGTCGATCTTCTGCAGAAGAGAAGCAAATTTGTGTTTCGTTTGATAGTACTTGCGCGCGGATATGAACCGATTCTGTTTGCGGTCAAACACCAACTCAGTCGGATGCGGCACCATGTACCCTTTTACAGCATGTTCAGTTTCGCTGCAGCCGCAGTACTTACAGTCTTCGGCAGCGCGAGCACCAAGCATCAAATCTTCTTCGACTGAAAGTGGCGAGTTTTGGTAACGCCCCCAATTCGTACTTGTGATGCGCTTGGCTTTGCCTGCATCGCGCAGGTAGAGATACCAAAAGACCGCGTATAGCAGACCGAGTTCAGCAGCAATCAAAGCATAGACAAACATAGCTCGCCTCCTGCGCTGCGGGCTAAAAACACCGGGCTCTACAACCAGCGCTGGCAAGGCTTTTCAGTCTCGGGCGCACCGGTTTAATTGTTCCTTTATCTTTAGATATTGTAACGAAAGCTAACAAAAAAGCTAGCTGTAATTAATGCAGAGCCGATTGTCAAGTGATTAAATCTATCCGGCGCATATGCGGTAGATTCCACACTTTTGACCTATGCTAATAGCTTCGTGTTTATTGGCGGTGCCGCCATATGTGGTGCCACAAACTCCCAACGCTTAGCAGAATTGGAGCAGTCTCGTATGCAAATTAGACAAGTCGCGATCATCGGAGCCGGCACCATGGGAGCTTCCATAAGCGTCGCCGTGGCATCGGCAGGATACGAAGTATTGCTTAGAGATGTAAGCGTAGACGCACTCCAACAAGGTCTACAAAAAATCGACAAGATGTTTCAATCGCTGGTGCGCAAGGGACTAGCTGAAGAAACAGCCCAGCGACACCGTGCACGAATCAAAACGGTGACAGACTACTCCGAACTCGCCGATGCAGACCTTGTAATCGAAGCCGTTCTCGAAAAAATAGATGTAAAAACCGCAGTGTTTCGCGAATTGGACCGCAGCTGTAAACCGAGCTGCATCCTGGGTACAAACACTTCGAGCCTCTCCATTACCGAAATAGCGGCCTGCACTAATCGCCCCGATAAAGTCGTGGGATTGCACTTCTTTAATCCCGCCCATTTGATGAAGCTGGTAGAAGTCGTACCCGCATTGCAAACCAGCCAGAGCGTTTGCGAACGCACCCTTGAGTTCGCTCGCTCCCTGAACAAGTTAGCAGTCCGCGTTGAAGAATGTGCATCCTTCCTGGTCAATCGACTACTCGGTCGCTACATGGGTGAATCGCTCTGGGTACTTCAAGAAGGCGTTGCAACAATAGAGGAGATCGACAAAGCAGTAACCGATTACGTGATGCCCATTGGTCCGCTTGCTTTGCGCGATATGAACGGGGCAGACATCGGGCTGGCGGTTGCAAGATTCAATTTTCAAGAATACGGCGAGCGCTTTCGACCGGCGCCACTTCTGGAAGCAATGGTTGCGAAAAACTGGTTGGGACAGAAGACCGGAAAAGGCTTCTATCTCTATGATCCCGAAACAAAGAAACGAACAGTGCCCAATGGCTCGATCGCAGAGTTGATTCTCCCATCGTCCACGCCTCCGGCAGCGTTTAATCCTCAACGCCTGTTCCTTCCCATGATCAACGAAGCGTTCCTGGCGCTGCAAGAGAATGTTTGCGCCGCCGAAGACCTTGACCCGGCGCTCATGGCCGGATTGGGCATGCGGCGCGGACCACTTGAACTTGCTGAGGAATTGGGTCTGGCGAACTGCCTGGAGCAAACAGAGAAGCTTTTCGCCTCATACGGGGAGAGGTTCCGCCCCGCACCTCTTTTAAAGAGGTATGTTCGCGCTGGAAGAAGCAGCATTTTGAAACGCGAGGGTCAGTTGGCAGCCGCGTCTAATTAATGAGTCGGTTCCTGTTACGCACTGGATATTAGCCCATCCGTACTTACACACTTCTCGGCTCTTGCAGCTAGAATGAAGTAAGTCGAGAGCTCGCGGCCTCATGCCTATAACGGACTGCTTTTGCCTGGTAGTCATTCGTTAAATGAGGGCAATTGCTTCACTTTTGCGGAACAGTCGGGATTGAGTTTCGTCATTGGGGGCAGTTAATCTTCAGAGCCTCGCTAAATGGCCTGAGGTCCAGGTGTTGCATGAAAAAGAAAAACATTTTTGGAACCATAGTCGCCGGCACACTTTTGTACGGCTGCATTGCCGGCACCTTGCCGGTTTCCGCCCGCGATAGCACCGACAGCGATCGACTCGGGCAATATGAAACAGTGGTCTTTGGCGAAGAGCACTCAAAGCAGTCCACCGAGAAGCGCCTCCAAGAGCTGGAAAAGTCACTATTCGGCAAAGTATCACGAGGGACAACCGCCAGCAGACTAGATTCCATCAGCAAACTGGTGCAAGGTAAGACCAGTTCGGAGTACTTGCCGCCGGTGCCTCCTATTTTAGATCGCTCCCAGTTCATGAAAGAACCGCAGGCTCCGCCGCAGCGCCGGGAAACGGCAGCCGCTCCTCAATATGACGAGGCACCGCCGTCAGCAGGCTCCAGCGAACGTGTTACTGGAATGCTGCGAGAAGCGATGAAGCTCTACTCTGAGGGTAAGTTGGTAGATGCGGAACGTGTCTACCAGAGCGTGCTGGCAATCGACTTTCGCAACCCCGACGCCAATTTCAACCTGGGAGCAATTGCCGAAGACAGAGGCGACCTGAAAGCTGCGGCCGGCTTCTATCGCACCGCCAGCAAATCAAATCCCGATGACGATGAAGTGAAAGATGCTTTGGCGGCGGTGGAGCAAAAGCTTCGCAAGTCACAAACAGCAACAGCACCGGAGAAAAATGAGCCGAATAATGCCGGCAATGATCCTGCACTGAAAGGAATTGCCAGTCAAGCAGCGGACGACTACAAGAAAGGAAACTTCGATGCGGCCATTTCCAAGTTGAATTTTCTTGCGAAACGTTCGCCCTTCGATGCGAACATTCAGTTCGCGTTAGGACAAGCCTGGCGTGGAAAAGGAAACTCCAACGAAGCTCTGAAACATCTTCGAGCAGCAGCCACTATCAACCCTAAAAACGATATGTACGTGAGCACACTGCAGCAAGTACAGAACGACGCGGAAAAACGCGGTCCCCAATCGCAACCTCAGTCTCAGCCGGACCAACTCACTGCATCCAACGACGACGGCAGACCAGCCGGCGACATAACGCCATTTAGCGGTGGTATTGATGAACCTGGTCGCAATCCCGGACTTCTAGGCGGCATGCCCGGTATGGGCGGTATGGGCGGCGGCATGGGCAACATCGGAGGAATGGATATTGCCGATGTTGCGGCAACTCTTCTGCGTTCACGCCGCTACGGCGCTGCGCCTCTCAGCGGCGGAATAGATTCTTTCGGCAATTCCGGATTCGGCTTCGCCCCGGGAATGCCTACGGGGCTTGGATTCTCAGGCGCCACCGGAGGAACCCGCGTGCGTCGGGCTGTCACGTCGGGATTGGCCGGAGCAGCAATGGGAGCGGCATCCAACCGTGGAAGACCGGGAGGAATGTCGCAAGGAGCCATGAAAGGAGCTCTTTACGGTGGACTGTACGGTTTCATGACTGGCGGTGGATTCTAATAATGGCTGTATTCAATTCGCAAACGACATCTGCATTAGCCTTATTTCTTGCACTGACGGCATCGGCAGTCTTGCCGACATCCAGCGCAGCGCAGAAACTACAGGGCGGCGTTCAACAAGATGATTTTCGAATTCGTCGCAACGCGGGCGGCAGCACCAGCGGAAGATCCGCGGCAGAACCGTCGCTGCGCTTACAGCGGCCGCAGTCCGGAAACACAGCGGCCAGTCCGGTTGACGATCTTGCGTTCACGGCGCCGATGCAAGGCAAGGCTGACGCCAACCAATCAAAACCGCTAGTAGAATCGGCAGAATTCGCCAATCTTCCCAAAGGCTTTGACATAGGCGCCGAGCGAAATTCGAAAGAGATGGCTCTAGCATGGGAGCGGTGGCACAAACAGTTCGCCGGTGCGGTTTATTCGGTTTGGAATCGCCGCGCCAAAACCCCCGGTAGAGCAGTAGTCAAAATTACCGTTTACCGCAATCGGGTCATCGTTCCTGAGTTGCTAAGCATTCGTGGCGGACCGGAGTTCCGTCACACACTGACAAGTGTATTTGAAGATCTTAACGGCAACCCCGGTTTGACCTTCCCTGCTAAGTCTGAGCGCGACAAGGTCAGCTTCGAGGCGCAGTACATTGCTGATACGGACGTGGATCCAGGGTATAGTTGGTTGAAGAACGACGTAGAAAAGATTCGACAAGACAACTAATCAGGGGCAGTACCGGCGTGAAGCAATTTAAGATTTGGCAAGCTCCGGTGCTTGGATTCTTTTCCACACAGTTCTACAGAGATCTAGCTGCAAACGGCAAAGGTGTTGGTTTTCTCTATCTGCTGGCATTGCTATCTTTATCTTGCTTAATCGGTCCGGTCAGGCAATTTTTTGACCTTAGCGAGTTTATGAAGCGAGATGGCTCTGCACTGATAGAACAGTTTCCTGCGATAAAAATCGAGAACGGCAAGTTAAGCATCGACCGCCCATCCCCTTACTACATCACCTCCGGAGACATCGCGTGGATTGGCTTCTTTACCGACGAAAAGTCTGAAAAAGAAATAGACCAACAAAATATTCCAATGGTCGTCACGTCTTCAGAACTTCGAATGAGACTTTCGCAGACCGACCAAGGTACAGCGGTTCCGTTTCGGGACATACCTCAATATTCATTGTCCCGACTAGATATAGACAGAATTTTCAAAGTGTCGTGCTTTACCGTTCCGATAATGGGTTATGGGATGTTGCTGGGCGTTGCGTGGCCCGGCCACATTATGGCGGCTCTACTCTTGAGCGTGGTTGCACTGATCACAGCGAAGTTGATCGGAGTACGAAGCAGCTACGACGGGCTTCTTCGGGTGAGTTCCGTTGCAGTGGGCACCACGATTATCATCAACACTTTCAACCAACTTGTTCATCTGGAGTTTCCAGGCATAACAGACGGTGGTACGATGTTCATCGTTTTCCTGGTCGCATTCGGGTACACCATATTCGGTACCGGAGCGAATTTGTCACAACCAGCCTTCGTGCCACACGAGCAGGAGCCGGTCCGAGACTATATGGAATAGAAGTGAGTTCGCAAAAGAACTGGAACGAAACATGAGCGCCGACGTCCGGCTGATAGCCTCAAAAGACAATTGGATTGAAACTAAAGCAGTTGATCAGCTTAATGGTGTTGGCGCACTGCCGGGAATGGTGCGCGCCGTCGGCATGCCGGACCTCCACCCGGGGAAGGGCTCGCCGGTCGGAGCCGCGTTCGCCTGCCACAATCGAATTTATCCACACCTTGTAGGCAATGACATTGGCTGCGGAATGACGCTTTGGCAGACAGACTTGAATAAGTCCAAAATCAGAATGGACAAATGGCTGCGCCGCCTGGAGTCGCTGGAAGAAGACGCACTGGATGATGCCATACAGTTTCTGGCCGAACACGGTGCAGACAGCGGCGGCTTTGAACGAAGCCTTGGCACTATAGGTGGTGGCAATCATTTCGCCGAATTACAAAAGCCACAACAAATTTGCAATGAAGAACTTTTCTCGCACAACGGCTTCAACGCAGACGCCCTTTTCG
Source organism: Candidatus Obscuribacterales bacterium (assembly GCA_019752635.1). Taxonomy (GTDB): domain Bacteria; phylum Cyanobacteriota; class Vampirovibrionia; order Obscuribacterales; family Obscuribacteraceae; genus JAKFUT01. The sequence continues at coordinate 31,880 of JAIELX010000087.1, forward strand.
TGTTAGTACACAGCGGCTCAAGAGGGCTCGGAGAGAAGGTTCTACGAGCCCACACGGACCAGCACGGAGCAGGCGGACTGCAGGCAGACGGCGAAGAAGCCGAGGCGTACATGAGCGCCCATAACAAGGCGATGCAATGGGCTAGCGTCAACCGCAAGTTCATAGGAACGCGTTTTCTATCGGCTCTGGCGACCTCCGGTACTTGCATGATCGACTTGCACCACAATTTTGTCGAGCGCGTGAGCATCGCCGAAGATGACAACTGCTGGCTTCATCGAAAGGGAGCCTGCCCCTCAGACCGAGGACTGGTGGTTATCCCCGGTTCCAGGGGAACGTTGACTTATTTGCTCCAACCAATCGGCGACCAGACCGCAAATCTTCGGACTCTGGCTCATGGTGCCGGAAGAAAGTGGAATCGCTCTGATTGTCGCGGAAGACTGGAAAAGAAATACAGCCGCGATTCGTTTCTCAAGACGGAACTCGGTGGACGATTGATCTGCACGGACAAGAATCTGCTCTACGAAGAGGCTCCACAAGCCTACAAAGATGTTGACATTGTCGTGCAGGATTTGATCGATGAGGGATTGGTCGCGGTGGTCGCAACGTTAGCCCCCGTTATTACTTTTAAGACGGCTGACACAGCAGAAACCGATTAGATTCAACGATGATATATTGATTCCTGGAATGGCACGTATTGATAGACTAAAACGAGCGCTCGGCGGAGCCATAAAACGCACTAGCCCCAGTCTTGCAGCACTGAAGCTGTTAGAGGCGAAGCTAATAAGAGGTCGCGTTCTCGATTACGGATGCGGGTTCGGCTTTGACGCGGATCATTTCAACTGGGTCGGTTACGATCCATACTATCGAAATGTCCCACTCGAAGGAACCTTCGATACCATCGTCTGCAATTACGTCCTCAATGCGCTGAGCAGAAACAATCGATTGAAAGTGATGAAGCGCATTCAAGGACTTCTTGAAGAAAACGGTACCGCTTATTTGAGCGTGCCGCGGGACATCCCGATCGAAGGCAAGCTGGGCATGAATCACAGTTTTCAAAACTATGTGGTGTTCGATCTGCCGTCGGTGTCTCAAGACGAAAAAGTACAAATCTACGTGTTGAGAAAGTCCGACGACTGGGAGGACAAAACCAGAGACTTCATCAGCCAGAGGGACCGCAGACGTGACCGGTAGATAACGAAAAGAGTGGACAACTTACCATGAATGACGAAGCAGATAAACCACGCTACGGATTGCGCGACGCGCTGTACATGTCCTTCTATTCCAGAGAGTTTTACCTGGACGTTGAAAAACGCTGGAGAGGACGGACCATCGCCCTGGGATTCCTCATCTGCGCATTACTGGCGGTTGATTTTGGCGCACGCACCCTTATCGGCTTCTCGCGCAACCTGATTCACGACGCTGACATCGCAGCAAAGTCACTACCGGACATTGAAGCGAAGAACGGACGCATTGAAGGTCAAACAACCGCTCCCGTCGTTGTGAAAGATCCCGCAAACGACTCAAACTTGATGGTGGTTGATCTCTCCGGAAGTCTGAAGACGGTCGGTGAAGCAAAATCGAAGTACCTGCTCACCAGCGAGATGCTCTATGTAAAAGATGACGAAGAGAAAGATGGAGCGGGGCAGCAGGAGTGGCCGGTTAACACATTCCAGGTCGACTGGAAGGTCCGTCCCACAGAACTTCCCGGACTGGCCAGGCAGTTCGCTTATGGAATCACGGCGCTAATTGTTTTCGCCATCATGGCGGTCATGCCCACAATACTTTTCCTGAATGCGGCACTTATTTCCGGAATCGTAAAAGCCTGCCGCAGCCCGAGAACTTTCTGGGAGTCTGTGCGCCTTTGCGTTGCATCGGTGGTACCAGCAGTGGTAGTCGGACTGTTACTCGATCCAATCCTGGCATTAGTCGGAGTTCCAGAGGCCCTGGCCGACAATTTCACTCGCGTCGTAGGACTAGTTTACCTGATCTACGCGTTCAAGATAACAAGACCGATGGCCGCCGCCGAGGCCAAAATTGCTCGCTAAGAGCGGTTCTTACGGATCTTCCTTCTCGACCTTGCCGCGCGACTCAAGCCAATCGCCTATGAGATAAGTCGCAGCTGCCCAGGCGGCGCCGGCACACCAACCGCCAAGAACATCAGTAGGATAGTGAACGCCCAGATAAACGCGACTGAGCCCGACCACCCCCGTCAGTGACATTCCAACTAGCAAGTAGTAAGCCTTAACCCTGTTATCACTTGTGTTTTTTGCCAACATGACGGCCAGCGTCAAATACACAATCGCTGAAACCATCGAATGTCCGCTCGGAAAACTTGCATGCGAAATTTCCTGCAAGTGTGGAACGATACTCGGTCGGGGTCGGCTGAAAAACTCCTTCAACAAAAACATCAGGCAGGCTCCGCCACCTACGGACAGGAAAAGATACAGCATCATTCGAAACTTTCGCTTCAACGCAAAGAAGCCCGCTACTGCCAGCAGCACAATCATGATCACCGAAACGCCACCAAGCGCACTAATGTCAGTCATGCAGGTCTGCAACCATGACGGACCAATGGGCAGGTGTTCGTTACCCGGTTGGCGCAATGCAATCAGAACAGCATTGTCCAAACCAAGGGTCTGGCCTTCCATTGTCTCGTCGGCAATACTAATGAAGGCCCAGCCAAACAATGCCAAGAAGGCGGTAACGACAGCGACAGAACTGTCCTTCGGGATCAGCTTCAGAAGCTTCGCAGGCACCGCACTTCGCACTGCGGTGGTTACGGGTCTGATCAGATGTTCAACTGACATAGTCGCGATGCTCCAGGCCGAAGAAAACATTTCGCCTTCAAGATGATGGACCCGGAGAATCAATGTTTGTTCCGGAGACGCGATTTCAGCTTCAACTTAGTGCTTACGTCCTGAAACAGACTCTGCTCAGCAGACTTCTCCATGCTGCCGTCCAAAACCTCGGTTAACCACTGTCGAACATGCTCAGGAATATTTGCCGCTTTACCGGCTTGCGCCAGCTTGAAACAGTTTTCTCCCGTCAGGTCCGTCAATATTGCCGTTGCGAATTGACGAAGGCAGACTTCGGGTGCCCACTTCCTGCGCCGGTCACTCTGTTTACGGCATAGTTCAAACAACGTGGAACGCTCAACGGGCGAAAGATTTTCGTGTCGGACGACAGCGTCGAACACCTGGTTGTCGATGGCAGCTTCAAGCCACTCCATTTCATCAACGGCCGATTGCAGTGTTGTGGCGTAGGACTTCCAATACTGGTCCGGGGATTGAAGAAACTCCGTCAAATTCACCGAGTCGGCTTCGCAACCAATGCTTACGTCAAGATGTCGGTTTGACGCAAACCGGCGTTTCAACTCGCAGCAGCGCATCGCCATGTCGTTGAGTGGCTTCAAACTTTCCTGCAGCACCGGCAACTTGCGCAGATCGCCAACTTGCATGTTAAGCGTCGGATTGATCACGTTTGCGCAAGCGCCGGCGAAAGAGGAATTGAGCCAAGCTAAAACGCCGTAGCTCACTTCCTCCTCCGGGAATAGGGCGGAACCGGCAACGTCGAATATGCAACCAGTCGGCATCACTCTGGCAGCAAAGCAACCGGTATTTATAAAGGAGAAAGTCAATCCGGGTTTGAAGTAGTAGCTTTCGTTTTTGACTACCCAATGAGTCTTTCCTCTAAGATAAGGATACGCTTCGGCAACAGCATTTTTGATAGCCTGTCCGCTTTCGCCCCAATCAACAACAGTTTCGACCGGTGCCCACCAGCGTTCTTCGCCTGCCCCCTTGACGTAAGGTATCCAGCGAACGCCAATTTCCTCCGCCGGTACATCCCACCAATAGCGAAGAAATCGGTTATTGTCGCTGGTAGCGAGCCCTTGCTTTATGTCGCAAATGGAGCCGAGAGAGACGGCGTCCTTGATTAGCGTTGAAAGAAAAGCAGGGCAATCGTATGAAAGGGCGTAGTTTTCGTATTGTAAGAATTCGCTCTGTTTTCGGATTACGTTTGCGTTCTGAAGCGAGCTGGAAGACCTCGCTTTCGGGCTCGAAAGATCGTCTAAGTCTCTTAGTTTGTCAGCCTGGTCTCGAAGATCGATGAATCTGATGTCGGTGTTCTTGTCGGGAGCATTATTCTCTATCACCAGAAGAACGCTGTTTACCTTCTCACCAGTTTGCATTGGGAAGGCGCGCGTTCCGAGCTCCGCAACGATGTTCAGGCAACGGTTCTCAATCAGGTTGCGGCGAAAGGAAGAATAACTTGGAAGATATAGAACAGAAGACTGAGTGATGAATCCAAGTCTTCCGCCATCCTTCAAGAGTTCGAGTGCTCGCTGCAAAAAAGCCGCGCTAAGGTCATGATGAGCATCAGGGTAGTTTTTCCGCAGCCAATTTTTCATACGACGATCCAGCAGGCGTCGTCCTAAGTATGGCGGGTTTGTTACAACCACATCATATTTTCGAGCCAGCAGATTGTCTTTTGCCCAATCCCGACAGAGGCTGCCCGTCTCCATTTCATTGTTGTCGGAGTTACTCGCGTTGATGAGCAATGGACCGGCGCCGATCACCGCATTCGGTGCCACTTCCAGGGCACGAGTCAGCAACTGGGCACCACAGATCCACAAGGCGACATCATCAATGTCAGCTCCGCAAATGCTGTCGGACAAGACAGCATTTGCGGCAACAGCAGGAGAAACACCAGCTTCAATCTGCCTGGCAAATAACAAATCGAACGCCGGCAGTAAGAAATTGCCACACCCGCAGGACGGATCCAGGACCCGCAACTCAGTGAGTTTCTCACCGGTCCCCTTTCGCTTCGGGTCGCGGGGCGAAACAGCAAGAGCCCCCTTACCTGTTTGGATACGGCTCAGTATCTCCTTCAGAAGAAACGAGGTAACGAAATCTGGCGTATAAATCTGCGTAAAAGCGACAACGTCATCAACTGACGATTGTTTGTCGCCCCGGGCCAACTTCTTTTGAGCACGCTTGCGATCTGTTTCGGCGAAGAACTGGTAGAAATAGCCACCAGCTCTGCATCCGAACAGCTCGAGTACTTCCGCGTTCTTTTGAAAGTCGCGCAGCAAGGTATCAGCCTTAGCAATACGATGAATAGGCAGCGAGGCGGTGGCAACATGCCGGCCAACCCAACCATGAAATCCCAGTATGAAATCATTTAACTCATCGCCGGTCGACTGCAACAGCACCGGTCGAGACAAGATTTCAGAGGTCCAGGGCAATCTAATCGGAACCGAGGACCAGCGCCACAAGCACGCCAGCGAAACGATCGCAGTTAGTGATTCCAACCGGATTTGACGCTCACACTCTTCGACGCTCGGTCCAAGAAGTTTGAGCATGAAAGAGCGATACGCTTTGCGTAGTTTCGTTAGCGAATCACGACTGTCAACGGACTGTTTCACACTATTTCGGGCTTAGAACCGGAGTGTAATGCAATGAAATCAAGCGTTATCAGCCAAGCATCAGCAGCGGCTTCATAATGGTAGAACTCACGTTGGTCATTAAAAAATGCATGCTTGGCGTTCGGATAAACTTTGAGTGTGTAGCTCTTACCAAGATCTTCGAGCTTATCTTCGAACAGTTTGATTTGCTCTGGCGGAATCAAATCATCAACTCCGGCGAAGAGCGCCAAGAAGGGGCAATTCAATCCGCCGGTGTAATCAATGGGGTGCCTTGGTTTGAACTCGGTTATCCCCGGATAGTAGATTCTTCCGTAATAGTCAATACACCAGGCCAACAGCGGCGTGCGAGTTGCGAACAGGAAGGAAATGGCGCCGCCCATGCAATATCCCAGCGTGCCAATGGCATTGCTTCGCACAAATTCTGCGCCCCTGGCATTGGCAAAAACAGCTTGCAGATCCGAAATCAACTGATCATCGCTAATAGTGGACCAGAGATTTCGCATAGCATTCAAGTCATCGCGATTATCAGGCGCAGAGGAATGTCCGGCGAACAAATCCGGCGCGAACACCACAATGCCCTGCCTGGCGAAGCGTCGTGCAACATCGCGTATATGATTGTTCAGTCCGAAGATTTCGTGAACCAGTATCAGCGCCGGCAATGGACCTTCAACTTCCGGGCGCACGGTGAACAGAGGCAAATTTCCGTAACTTCGCTCAATAGTTGAGTCGTGTTCGATAAGCTTGACTGTGTCCGGATTGGTGAAGGTCATTTTGTGGCTCTTGCCTCTTGGCTTCGGATCGGATGTCGAATTTGCTTCGCATCGGTGGAATAGTCTGATTGTATAACCACATCCATTCTTAGCGGCCTATCTTCTTCTCCATGAAAACGCGCCGAATCGTATCGCTATGGTTTGCATATGCGCTTTTGGCACAGCTTGGCACAGCCATGGCCATTGCAGCCGAAGTCCCAGCGACCGATATTCAACTTTACTGTGCACCGGTGCTCCAAGCCGGGGCGCAGGCGGAACTGACTGCGTTAACCCGCGACGGGCAGCCGTTGTCGGGCATCACAATCAAAGTAAACGATGTGAGTGTCGAGACCGACGAAGGCGGACACGCTCGCTTCATCGTTCCGGATTCCAAGGAACTGCGAATTGGATTGCAAAAGCAAATCGGTTCGGCTGCAACGCACACCTATTGGCGCAACGGCAATCTGTTGGTGCAGCAAACAGCTGCCGGGCAACTTGTAGCAAACCTCTACCAAAAACTCACTGAGCAAAAGCGCAATACGCCACGATTGCTCTGGGCACCAGCAACGCTGCAACAAGGCCAGGAGTTTATAGTTGGAGGAGTGCAGCTCGGTGGTAACAGCACCGATTTCAAAGTGATTGTCGACGGCAGCGAATCAACAACGCTTGCGTGTTCTCCGGCAAGCATTATTGCAAGAGCCCCGACGAAACTCTCCGCAGCGCCGCTGCGCGAAATCTTTGTCACTTGCGGTCCTTCCAACACGAACGTGCTGGAAACAGACATATGCGAGCCGACTATCACTTATCCGGAGAAACCGGATAAGGACGGGTCGCCTCAGCAGGCGAAACTCCTTAGTTCCGGCACCAATATGCCTTGCTTGGTGCGCGTAACAAATAACACGCCTGATGTCGCTTCGATTTGGCTGCCGGATCAAAAGCCCATGGGCAAACAAGGTCTCTTCCTCACACCGGGAGGCGCAGACAACTCCATAGCATTTCAAATCAAAAGATCCTCGGCCGCAACACCGACGCTGACAGCTAATCTGGTGAGTGAATTTCCGGCCGGTTCACAGAAAAACGACATCAACTTCGTTTCCATGCAAACGAGAAGGGATTTGTGTCTGGCTCAGATCACCCGCTTACAGCGCCGATATATTGCGGTGCAAGCGAAGCTGGAAGAGGCACGCAAGCAAACGGAAAAAACAGAAACGAGTTCTGAATCAACGTCGTCCCAGTTGCAATTCCTGTCACTACGGCAGAATCGCTTGCAATCAATGCTGGAGGCTCGACGGGCACTGCTTCAGCTGCTGGGTGGAACAGAAGAGGCCTATCGCACCGCACTAGGCAAAGCGACGGAAACGGCTTCGTCTCCTTCCGAGTTGTCCCTGCAGGTGTCCGGTTCGGGCGACGTGCGCGGGGCGGCGATGGCATTTCAGGCGGATACGGGAGCAATCAAAGAAGCGTATACAGGCAAGCCCAGACCGCGCCTTCATCGAAACATTGAACCGTCCATAAAGCTTTGGCCTCCGATGGATGAGAATGATCCTCAAGCAAATCTCCACCCTGCATCTGTCCCCGAGTCTTCGCCATATTCGGATGGACAGTCGGGACTGAGGCCTAGCCTTCCGGAAGCTCCCAAACTGAGTGAAAAGACGGCACCGAGTAACACAACGTCCCCAACCGCTCCTGGCGAGAAACCGAAGACACAACAGCCACCTTCGAAAAAGCCAGATCCGGAAGCGAAAGCAAAAACCAAGCCGGCGGAGCCGAAAACAGAGCAAAAACCTGCAAAGCCGACAGCGACAAAGAAGGTTGGCAAAACCGACCGCAACAAGCGTCGTGCGCAACCTACCTCGACTAAGAAGAAGTCCACAGGTTCAGGTCGCCGCTCTCGGCGCGGACGTTAGACAACCGGGCCGGTCGAAAACAGTGTCAAAGAGCCTACAGTCCTGAGAATTCAACCATTCGTACGGACCTTTTCTTCCATGCGCGCGTCTCTTGTCTAGAGAAAACAGACGCGGCGACAGGGCTCACACTCCATGAACAATTTCTTTCAGGAAGGCGAATTTCAAATTTTGAAGGTTGCCGACAGCATCCTCAATTGTGCGCATGAGTACTCGAGTTTGATGATGCATCAGACCATGTGGAAACCTGGCTTCGCACCCATCAATCCATTCGAAAGACTCATTAACGAATCTGGCGACGCGCAGTTGATTTTCGTACAAACGCAATTCATGACGGTGGCTTCTTTAAGGCGATGCGACCACAACGAAGCAAAATCGCGAGTGCGTACAAACGCTCGCACTACGTATCGCATCATGCAATAAATTTACAAAGCAGCAACATGTTTTTTTCTGCGGATATCCCCTAATAAAACTAGCGTTATCCTGCGAAAAGGAGCGACCGGCAAAGTACCACTCCGGGCACACTAAATATGGTGCCACACGAATGCGTCTGATGATTGAACTTCACGTTATACCACTGCCGTCAGTAAATGAAGAAGCGCGAGAGATTCGAATCTCCACGAGCGTTCAACAGCTCTTAACACCGGAAGCACAACGATTTACAGCCCCACCGATACAATCATTCCGGAGTGCACAGTAATGCAACAGATTGAAAAGAAGAACAAAAAGTTCAAGATTCAAGAAACAGATACTCGCAATCCAGAAGCAACGTCGAAGGCTTCACTCAGCGTTCAACAATTGTCTGTAGCTCAGGAAAGCGCGTTGAGAGCGTTCTTAGCACAGGCACCGAATCACATTCGGCTGGCCGCCAACGAAATGTTGGTTCGTTATCAGCTTAATTCCTCCGCGATAAGCAAGCGTGCGCTCTTACAATTGTTAGTAAGAGACTTAGTGCACCCGTGCAAACCAATGAATGTCCTTCAGAAACTGATTGCAGCCTACCCCGATACACCGGCAATGGTCCTTGAGGAGCTGCGCGCATGCGGGCATATCGATGTTCTTCTTCGCATCGCTGAGCACCAAAATGCATCGGAAGATACGCTGAACGAACTTGCGTGCGCTCCCGACACGGAAGTGCGTGCTGCTGTCGCCGACAATTGCAATGCGTCAGTAACGACACAATGGCAGCTTTGTTTTGATCCGAGCGCTGATGTGCGCTTTCATCAGGCAGAAAACAGCAACACACAGTTGCGCATTCTTATGCATCATTTGAGTGATGAAAACCCGTACGTTGCCCGTCGCGCACGCGCGACACTTCAACGGATTACGGGCACGCTCCGGAGGCAAGCAAGTTAGTTGGAATCGTCGTCTATCATCGGCGCGCTCGAGCGAAATGCCTGCAAGGGCATATTCGCCTTCTGAATCGTCACCGGAACGGGAGGCACAATGGAAGGCATCCTCGACTCCGTAGCCATCACAATTGTGATGTCGGATAGCGGGCGAGTCTCTATTGCGACCGAAACAGGAAAGCGCTCAAGTTCAGGCACCGCACCGGCCAGCTGAGCCGATGAGCGATCGTCTGCTCTCACACTTTGCTGCACGAGCAACTCATGCTGACACTCACAAGCCGGTACTTGCCAGCGATACTTCACCTTGATTCCCGAGTCCGTTAGCTTTTGCGATAGTTGCTCTGCAAGCTGTTCGCCGCCCGGCGGGTACTTGATGCAAACAGACAGAGGCTTGGTCTCATCGTAAGTAAGCCCTGGCGCAGCAGCCACCGCGCTCGGCATGATGTCGGGATGAATCACCGATTCATACTCCGATGTCTCCGGTGCCGTGCCGGCAAGGGATGAAGGGCAATTCAAAATGCGGCTCAGCACCGCCTGGGAGGACAAAGTGTCCGGAATCCAGTAGCTCCCGCCATTTATCGTCTGCCCCGAGCCGGGCAACATTGCAGTAACCACTTTCTCGCGAGGGAAATCCTTTGCGAAGGCGGCTATACGCAAAACGTCCTGGAGGGGAATGTCCGTTCTAATGCATTCGTATGCCAGCGCAACCAGCTCAGGCATCTTCAAAATGATACCCGGCTCCTGAAACTTCTTGGCCGCTTGCCGGATAAACCATTGTTGGCGTTCGATTCGTCCGATGTCGCCGCGAGCATCATGCCGGAAGCGGACATATTCCTCCGCCTGCGCGGCAGTAAGGGTTTGGAGACCGGGCTTCAAGTCCACATGCAGTTTAGCGGTGTGATCCGTGTAATGCATCTCCTTCTCGACCAGAACTTCCACAGGTCCGAGAATTTCGAACAGCTTCTTCAATCCTGTTGTATCGACCTCAATATAGTGGTCGACGGGGACGCCGAAGGCTTCATTGATAGTCCTAATTGCCAGCTCAGGCCCGCCCATGGCATGCGCCGAGTTAATCTTGTCCGTGCCGTGCTGTGGAATCTTTACGCGGCTGTCACGGGGGATGGAAACAACGCCAACCTTGTTCTCTACCGGATCGATTGAAACCAGCATCATCGTATCCGAGCGAGTGCCTTGAAACCGATCGGCATCCTTTCCGTTCGAATCAACACCCATGAGAAGAATGGTCATCTTCTGGCTCAGCTTCGGAATCAGATTGATCTGGGGAAGAGCCGGAATGTCCGACTGCTTATGCCTTGAGCGCCGAAATACCGCGAAGTCGTTATCGTGCAACCCACCCGGCTGACAAGTCATGTAGAACACCAGCAAAGCCGATGCGGCAAGGCCGACAGCCAAAGCCGTGTTCAAGAACATCGCTTTAAATTGGTAGTTCTGAATTTTCAATCGAAATCCTTAAGGATAATAGCCCTCATCGAATCTTATACCGCCACGAAAGGCTATACTTAGAGGCGCCACAAAATTTTTCAGAGATTTAACCTCGAAGGAGCGCGCTGTGAAGCTATTTCTGGACACTGCCAACCTTGATGAGATCAAGGAGATAGCCAGTTGGGGAGTGCTAAACGGAGTTACAACCAACCCGTCTTTAGTGGTTAAGGAAGGTGTGGATTTCAAGAGTCGCGTTAAGGAAATTTGCGTAGTGGTCGATGGACCAGTTAGCGCAGAAGTCACGACTGAAGATCCCGACGAAATGATCAAACAAGGACGCGATATCGCAACTTGGGCGCCTAACGTCGTTGTCAAATGCCCCTTAACGCCCGCGGGACTGAGAGCAACCCATGCTCTGTCTAAAGATGGCATTAAAGTTAATGTCACCCTGTGTTTCTCGGTAAACCAGGGCATTCTCGCGGCTCGCGCAGGTGCAACGTTCGTTAGCCCGTTCCTGGGACGGTTGGATGACATCAACCAGGACGGAATGGAACTTATTCGCCAATTGGCCGAAGTATTCGACATTCACGGGTTCGAAACCGAAGTGCTGGCCGCCAGCATCCGACATCCCGTTCACGTAACCGAGGCGGCACTGGCCGGTGCAGACATCGCCACGATGCCTTACAAGGTGTTCAAGATGCTTGTTCACCATCCTTTGACCGACAAAGGTCAGGAGATGTTCATGGCCGATTGGAAAAAGGCTCAGCTTACTGCTGCAAAAGCCTAGTTTCGATCGATCCACTAAACCACCTAGAAAGCCGGCAGGAGCAAAGCTTCAGCCGGCTTTCTTCTCTTCTTTCAATTGTTATCGCTCTTGAAGCTCAGTGGTCCAGGCACCCCGTTTCGGCGTTATAGCAACTCCTGCATCTTTTCGTGCAGGAAAAAAATTTACTGAACGACTGAGACAATCCGCTCAAGTGGTGGCAGTGCCAGTGTCCGTGCTCGAGGTCTAAAGCCAGCCCCCGTAGCACGTTTCGGAACTGCTAAAGCTAACGGGGCCGGGACCTAGACCCGGATAAAGATTGACGGAAGGAGTCCAAGCAGGAAGATACCAATCATGAACCAGATAATTACTTTGTAGTGCTTGTGAATAAACCCGAGCATCAACTCTTCTCCGCTGCTTCTAACTCTCTCCCCTCAGTATCCCCGCCAGCCCCCGTTCCATGCAAGTGGTTGTAGATAGCTTGAGCCACTTTTTCAGGAATCTTCGGAACGCCCTTCAGATCTTCCAAACTCGCTTGAGTCAATCTCTCAAACGTACCGAACTTCATCATCAAAAGACGCCGACGTGCTTCACCTACATTTGGCAACTCATCGAAACCCGACATCAACGAACGCTTTGCGCGTAACTTACGGTGAAATGTCACCGCGAAGCGGTGCGCTTCGTCGCGAGTGCGCTGCAATAGAAGAAGTGCCTCGCTGCGACGAGACAGCAAGAATGGATCGCTCCGCCCCGGTTTGAACACCTCTTCCTGGCGCTTTGCCAACCCGATAATGTCCATTTGACCGAACAATTCCAGCTCTTTCAGCGCGTCAATTGCAGCGTTTAACTGCCCTTTCCCACCGTCTATTATTATGAGATCGGGCAACGGCTTGCTTTCTTCTTTGAGCCGCTTGTAGCGTCGTCCGACGACTTCTTTCATGGAAGCGAAATCATCGGGACCATCGGTTACCGTCTTTATTTTAAAAGTGCGATAGTCCGATTTTTTTGATTTTACATTTTCAAAGCAGACCATACTTGCGACTTGATCAGTGCCTTGAAAATGCGAGATGTCGAAACACTCTATTCTGACTGGTGGCCGGCTAAGCTCCAGCTCCTCCTGAAGTTTGGTGAGCAATTCCAAACATGCCGCGCTTGTGCTCTCGAGATCGCGCAGCTGTTGCTCAAGAGCGTGACTTGCATTTTTCTGCGCCATTTCAATCATACGCAATTTATCGCCGCGCAGAGGCACGGATATTTTGACAGCTCGATCCGTCCGAACGCCAAGCGCCTGTTCAAGAACTTCTTCATCGTCGATCTTGTGCTGAAGCAGTATTTCGCGTGGAATTGAAATCACTTCGCATTCAGTAAAGTACTGCTCAATAAAGCTTTCGTACGCCTCGTCGAAAGTCGTTTTGTCGGACAACGGCAGATCAAAGATCTCCGAGCCGACAAGTTTTCCTTCGCGAATTCGCATCAAACAAATCATTATGGCTTTGTCGGTGTGCGCCTGGGCAATGACATCGAGACTGACGGTTCGATCTTGAAACATGACTTGCTGACGCTCCATCACGGAACGAAGCGCAAGAATTCGATCACGAATTCGCGCAGCTTCTTCGTAGCGCAACGCATCCGAGGCTTCCGCCATTTCCTTTTCCATTGCGGCCACCGCTCGACTTTGCGAGCCGGAGAGGAAGAGTTCAACTTGCTGAACCATGTGCATGTAAAAATCTTCTTTTACAAGCTTTTGGCAGGGTCCCAAGCAAAGTCCGATATCGAAATTCATACAAGGACGATCTTTGAACAACGGCGTACGTCGTTGACGCATCGGAAAGACCTTGCGCAAGATTCGGACTGTTTCCCACATCAGACCGGTTTCCACGTACGGTCCGAAGACCCTGTCCTTCGGATGCTCTTTCCTGTACTTATGCGGATCACGGATCATGATCAATCGCGGAAATGGCTCATGGTAAGTAATTGCCAACCACGGATAGCGCTTATCGTCCTTCAGGTGAACGTTATAGCGTGGCATATGCTGCCGCACCAACGTAGACTCAAGGAGAAGAGCTTCCTTTTCGGAATTCGTCACTATAGTTTCTATTGAGTCGACACGCGGCACCAGCACCGCTAACTTGGGTCTTCCGGCCCAGGATGTAGCGCTCCAATATGAGCGAACTCTGCTTCGCAGGCTCAGTGCTTTACCAATGTAAATGATTTCGGTTTGATTGTCCCGAAAGATATACACGCCGGGAGAGTCCGGCAGCCCCGCAAGTTGTTGAGCAACGGTTTCAGTAGGTTGCGCTATCCTGAGCATTTAACGTTCCGCGATTAGTCGGGGAGAAGTCTTCTTCCTGGTCTATCTTAGCCGATCGAGACGCCTTCTTGTCGTCACCGACGACGGGAACCGACGGTCTTCGCAATCCCGGCACAGCCAGGTCCACTGCCTCAGCAAGCGTACCCGCAGCGATCAGTTTGAGTTTACCGGCCGAGACTTTCCCCAACCCCGCCGCCGGCACAATTGCTGTTCTAAATCCAAGCGACTCTGCTTCTCGCAACCGGCGCTCAAGCGAAACGACAGAGCGCAATTCACCAGTCAAGCCGATCTCTCCGCAGCACGCCAGTAGCGGGTCGACAGAGCGGTCCATACAGGCGGTAGCAATTGCCACTGCAACACCTAAATCGCCGCCGGGATCATTACACTCAAGTCCACCGGCGATGTTGACGTACACGTCTTGCCGACCAAGTGGCAGACCTAGTCTTTTCTCCAGAACTGCAAGAATTTGCAACAATCGCCCCACTTCAAACCCAACGGCAACGCGACGAGGAGAAGCTACACTGCTTGGGCAAACCAGCGCTTGCACTTCCAGAAGAAGGGAACGATTGCCCTGGCAAGAAGCGATAACGGATGTACCGGAAGGCGACCTTTCGCCTTGCTTCTTTTCCAGTCGCGACGAGAGGAAGAAGCTGCTGGGATTCTTGATTTCTTGCAGGCCATCTTCATTCATTGCGAAGATCGCCATCTCACTGGTAGAGCCGAAGCGGTTCTTCGCCGAACGAACTATTCGAAGCTGACGAGCCTGATCGCCCTCGAACTGCAGTACAGCATCAACCATGTGCTCAAGAATTCGCGGACCGGCAATCGAACCTTCCTTTGTCACATGACCGACCAAAAAAGTAGCAATGCCACCAGCCTTGGCTTGAGCGATAATGGCCGCTGCGCTTTCGCGAACTTGGCTCACCGAACCAGGCACACTCTCCATCTCAGGATGATAGATCGCCTGTACACTGTCGATAATCGCAAAACGCACTTTGCACTCTTCCAGTTTTTTCCGAATCGCAGAAACATTCTGTTCGCTATACAACAGAACCGGCGCGTTCTGCAGCCCCAATCGACGCGCGCGAAGCAAGACCTGAGATGTTGATTCTTCAGCAGAGACATACAGAACAGGGCAATCCTCCGACGCAATCGATGCGGCAAGCTGCAATAACAACGTCGACTTTCCGATGCCCGGATCGCCGGCAAGCAACGTCACGGAACCGTCGACCAAACCACCACCGAGCACGCGATCCAGAGATTCAAATCCACTTGAGCGGCGGGGCGCCTCGTCGGGCATAGACTGATTAAGCAAAACCGTTGTCGCGTCCTCAACGGTCAAAGCGAATGCACTGCGATTACGTGCAACAAGAGTATCAGCCTTAACCGCTTCAACTTCTTCAACAAAGGAAGTCCAGGCACCGCATTCGGTGCAGCGTCCTAACTGTCTGGCAGTCTGGAAGCCGCATCCTTGACAAACCCACTTAGTTTTTTGCTTCATATCTCAACCTGATTTCTTACGTATTCAAGCAGCAATTCGCGCCTCCTAATTCTACAGGCACAACCGTTCTCAATTGGCTGAAGCGCCGTTATAGAGCGGAATTTAAGCCTAATGATTTCCATCTAATTTGACCCGGGCGGACAGCTGAGATATATTTAACAGGTGCTCAAGACTGGCACTCAGATTAGTCGATCACGCGCTTCTGGAGCGCATGTGAGGTAAGTTTATGCTAACTCCCGCTCTTCCATTCGTCCTTGCGTGCTTCGCATCGACGCCACCGCAGGTAGATCTCAATGCCCCGAGCAGCAACATCTTCGTAGCCGCAAAAGACAGACATGTACAGTTGATAGCGCAGAAGTACGGAGGCGCAGACCCGCATGGCGCCGATCCGCACGGCGACGATCCGAACGACGAACAACACGACCCGGGCTTGCCTGCCAACGAAGAGCAGAAAGCGAACAAAGCTCCGAAAGACGTCTACGGCGGAGCCTATCCCAACACGCAAGCACCGTACTAACTACCACTACAAAGTGGTCCAGATGCATATATTGGAGCGAACGTGATTGCCCGGATATTCGCAACGTTGTTGTTCCAAATACTCCGCAGGCTAAAATGTTATCGTGATGCTCTACTGCATTGATGTATGTAGAATTCGGTTACGCATAACGAGTATCGCGCTTTGCATCCAATCATTCTAAAATCTCCTGGTCCTATTTTCTTCAAGCTAGGCGAAGTAACCGTTCGCTGGTATGGCATCATGATTGCCATCGGCTTTCTGAGCGCCGCCTGGTTCGGAGGACGTTTGGCACGCCGCTGGAATCTCGATCCGGAAAAGATGGTGAACCTCAGCCTCATCGCTTTCCTTGGTGGCGTCCTCGGTGCGCGCCTGTATTTCGTTGCTCTAAATCTGGAAAGCTATCTACAGCGTCCGCAAGACATTTTGGCCACTTGGCAGGGGGGCATGTCCATTCACGGCGGCATTATCGGTGGATTGCTCTGTGGTATCGCATATGCGCACTTCACCAAGATGGGTCACATCAGAAAGTACGCAGACATCTTCGGCGCAGTGGTCCCGTTGGGCCAGGCAATCGGACGTTGGGGAAATTTTTTCAATTCAGAAGCGTTCGGGGGTCCGGTTGCCGACACCTTCCCTCTAGCACTTTCGATTCCAATGGAAGCCCGCCCGGAAAGATATCTAGATCACGAATTCTTTCACGCTGCGTTTCTCTATGAATCAGTCTGGGACCTCGGTATGTTCTTGCTGCTCTACTTTTGGGGAGCGGAAAAGCTCCGACCGTTTCCCGGTGTTTGTTTCCTCGTGTACATTGCCCTCTACTCTACCGGGCGACTGTTAATAGAACCGCTTCGAACCGACAGTATCATGGCCGGTCAGTTGGCGGTGCCTATAGTGGCAAGTGCTGTTGCGCTAGTCATGGCACTGGCGTTGATACCATATATGATGCAGCGCGCGAAGAAAGATCCTTCAAATCGAACGGCGCCCCCGCCTGAAGCCGACACGAAACCGTAGAGGATAAGGCTTTGCTCAGTACGCTTAGCGAAGAGCTCTTGCTGGTTGCGTTCTTCGCGATAGTCGGAACCGTTTTGGGATTGTGCCTTAAGAGCATCCGTTCAGCTAAAGCAAACCAGTGGAAAAAGAAGCTCTCACTTTTTGAGACAACAGTTTTGCTTGCTGGTCTGACTGGATGCGCCTGCGTTGTTTACGGGTTTATCGAGCCGTTTCGCCTTGAAGTCACCACCGTCCGCATAACCTCTGTGAAGCTGCCCAAAGGTTCGATACCGCTTCGCCTTGTCCAATTGACCGATTTGCATTGCGACGGTTTGAATCGCGTACAAAGCAAACTTGCAGAAACAATCAAGCCGCTCAAACCGGACCTCATCGTCTTTACCGGCGACGCCGCCAACAATTCCGCTGGAGTGCTCGCTTTCAAAGATTGCATGCGTCAGATAAGCGCAATCGCACCAACGTTCGGAGTCGCCGGTAACAACGATTTTCGCGGCGACGACATCTTCGCAGAAACACCGGTTGTTAAACTGGAAGGAAAAGCGAGCTTGCTAGAGATTCATGGCACCAAAGTCTGGATCAACGGCGTGCCGGTAAATCAGCCCGAATCAGTTCAACCGAGCATGAATGCAGCACCAATCGATATGTTCGACATTTTTCTCTATCACTACCCCGCAGCAGTACTTGCGCCTGCAGCGGAAAAGATTGACCTACTCTGCGTGGGACACACTCATGGTGGGCAGGTGAGAATGCCGTTCGTTGGCGCGCTCGTAACAAATTCTCAGGTCGGAAAACAATATGAATATGGACTCTATCATCTCAAGAAGGGCGCAATGTTCGTTTCCCGCGGCATTGGCATGATCGCACTGCCAGTGCGATTCCTGGCCCCACCCGAAATCGTTTTGATTGAAGTGGTCCCCGAGATCTGACCGCAGTGGCGAATACATCAAACGGTTGAAGAAACAGCTGGTCTCCGCGGCTGCAGTAGCTCGCCGAGCCAGGCTCCGAATGTGCCGAGTCCGGTGCAAAGCAGTACGCCGATAGCCAGGTCGATTGGCGCTTGATGCCATGGCTCCAGTAATGTCGTTACGAGTGTTGCCGAACAAATCCCGATGGCAGCTTCTCGAACGGTGCGTCCCGGGGAAGCAAAACCAGAGATGAGGCCGGCGAAGAAGAGTCCGGACACGGCAATGACTGTATAGACTCCTAAGGCGGTCAACGCAGCCCCGGTGAAGCTACGTCCGGAGGAATCGGTTAATGCCTCAAGAGTTCCGCCAACATAAAAGTACAAATAGGCGCCAATCCCCTCAGTAACCGCTGCAATCAAGAACGCACAGAATGCGGACTTCAGCTGAAGAGGTTCTCGCTTGCGCAGAGTCGCCGGTATCGGCAGCGGTAGCGATGCCGGAATTGGTGACGATATCGGGGATGGTGACTGTGCTGCAACAGTCGGATCTCCGGAAAGTTCACGATAGTATTTCCGAGTATTCAGTATGGCGAAGCGCTTCATTCTTTGGTTGCCTCGACAGCGGCGGACCGATCTTTCATCGCTTGCAGCACTTCCGGATCGCGTGAGGAAAAGGCAGCCCAACTATTCCTATTGTGCCAGCGCAAAATTGGCGCAGGTAGTCCCGCCCCTTCGAACCAGCTGCGAACTTCGTTCTGGCTTGAGTAATTTGCCACTGGTGCCACCAGGTGGTCGTGCGTTATGTGATGGATCTCGGTGAAGTCAAAATCCGAAATGTAGAGCATGTAATCTTGATAGAACAAGGAAGGCAATGGCACTGACTTTTGCAAGGACTTCCAGGGTCGCACCACGAAATGCGACCATAAGTACACCGGCGTTGCCATCGTGCCTGATACCATTTTGAGCGGTCCCGGAGACAAACGCGATGTGACAGCCAGTCGAAAAGGATTAATAAAGGTGGTAATCCAGCCGTTGTTTTCGGCGCCGTAAACCCAAATTGCAATCGAACCTTTATCGTGGATCCTCTTAGCCATAGACGCAAGGCCGGCAGCCGGCGAAAGCATGTGATCAAGAACACCGAGCGAATAAGCAAAATCAGCCACTGGCGCTATCGGCAAATTGGCCACGTCCCCCTGAACGATGTGCACATTCGGCAAATGTCCAACATTTTCGTAAGCAACGTCAATTGCTCCGCCAATGTCGACACCGATAATTACTTCGGCACCAGCCTCCGCCATCACATTAATGTGACGCCCTTTGCCACATCCGCAATCCAAAACAGTTTTGCCTTTGACGAACTCCGGGGTAACCGGACTGATCCAATCAAAGAATTGACGATAGTAGCGTTTGTCAATCCGCGGGAACGCGCGCCAGGCGTGCCCGAATGCCTCACCGGAGGTCAGGTCGGCTGCGGTACTGACCGCAGCATCTACCATGCGCGGGACACCACGAGTTATGGCATAACTAACGCCGCACCCGTTGCACTTCAGCGCCCCGGTCACTATCTCGGTGCCATCACCGGAGGTATCATAACCGGGTTCGAGAGCTACTGAGTTTGAGCAATGAATGCAGCGAAGATAATCTAGCGCTCCTGGTTTCATGTCCCTTCCTCGTTACTCTATTTCAAAAAGAACATAGAGCGGTCGACGTTTTGTCTCAGCATAGGTGTATCCAATGTACTCTCCCAGAAGGCCCAGGCAGACAAGCTGCCAGCCGCCGACGAACAAAATGGCAAAAAGCAGCACACCCCAAATCGGCTCAACCCCAAATGGAAAGAAGTGGGCAACAACAGTGGCAATCGCCACCAGCGAAGACACAATCAGAACCAAGGCGCCCATATAAGTGGCAACACGCATCGGAAATGTGGAAAAAGAGAACAGCCCTTCCATCGCAAATTGGGCTTGCCGAGTGAGCGAAAATTTCGACTCTCCGGAAAAGCGCGAATCGCGATCGTACTGCACGGTGACCTGATTAAAACCCACCCAGCACATCATGCCTCGGATATAACGATGACTCTCTCGCATCTGTCTTATGACGTCTGCCGCCCTGCGGCTGATCAAACGAAAATCACCAACGTCTACAGGCAGCTCCACTTCCGAAATGCGTGAGAGCACCCGATAGTACCAATGCGCCAGAACTTTCTTGAGAGCCGTTTCGCCTGCACGACGTGTACGTTGAGCGTGAACTACGTCATAACCCTCTTGCCACTTCGCAACAAGCTGCGCAATGAACTCAGGAGGATCTTGCAAGTCACTGTCCAGAATGACGACTGCATCGCCCGTTGCATGGTCTAACCCGGCACTGATTGCCGGTTGGTGACCGAAATTTCGCGAAAAGTTGAGAATCTTGATCGAGGAGTCTTTTAGTTTCTCCTCGCGCAGAATATTGAGTGTCTGGTCCGAACTTCCGTCATTGACAAATAGCAGTTCATACCGACACTGCAATTGCTTCATCGTAGCCTGCAAGCGCCTGATACACTCACGAGCGCAAGACTCTTCGTTGTATATCGGCAGAACGACGCTAAGCAGATAATCCGATTTCGGTTCGGCCGGTTGGGCTGAGCCTGCAACCCCTGACATTTCCAGACCTCGTTTTTCACGAAATATACTATCATATCCAGACTTAGCTCCAGAAAGTGCGATGCCATGACCGCTGCTTCGGACCGCCTCAAAAAGAACTTGTGGTTCGCCTACTTCTGCGCACTGGTAACCTGGGCTGTTATGGCATACCGCGAGATTGCCCTGTTTCTCATGAAGGGTACGCTGTTCGTCCGCGTAATTGATGGCCGACCATACGTCAATGACACGGTTCATTGGTACAACGCCGCACTGCTGGCAAGAAAGTGTTTGAGCGGCAATATCGATATATATGATCCGATGGTGCAAGATCGGAACGTCAGGGCAATCACTGCTCCGGTCGCACCGGAGGGGCTGCTTTATCTGCAATACCCGCCGCAGTTTTTCCCGCTCATGCTGCCCTTTTCATTCTTTCCGATAACCATTGCCTATTTCATTTGGTGCGGAATTACCCTGGCGCTAATCTGCGTGTCACTTTGGTATTTATTGAAAGAAACAGTGCAAGCCGGATTTGCACGCTGGTTCGCCTTCGCCGGCGTCTTGTCGTGTTTTCCGGCCTGGATGTCTTTCGAACTGGCACAGACATCACTCTTTCAGTTTCCGGCAACCGTCGGATTCTGGCTTCTGCTCCGGAACAAACGTTTTTTTGCGGCCGGGATTATGACAGCAATACTTACTGTAAAGATTCAGTACCTTCCAGCGTTGGGGCTGGCCGGATTGATCCTTGGCAAAGGGAAATACCTTTCCGGAGCACTCCTGAGTACCGCACTACTGGCAGTAGCAACCGTCGCAAATGTGGGCTGGACTAACATCGCAAACTGGCCAAGGGCACTAAAGTTCGGCGAAACCAGCACGCAAGTAGTCGGGGTCGGCGCCCATGATATGCAAAACTTGCGAGGAGAGCTGGTGTTACTAATGGGCGGGGACACACCGCTCATTCACACGGTAACAATGATAGTGTTTGCAGCGTCTGTTGCGGGACTGGCTTTCATGTGGTGGCGCGGTTATCCGGCACTAGAAAGGGAGATGGGCGACAAGGCGTTTGGTGTTTGCGTTGCTATTTCAATGCTGGTGTCTTTGATTTGCAGCCCGCACACGCACCTCCAGGAATTCTTCAGCTCCTCGGCGGCGCTTCTATTTCTCTATCCCGCAGTACGGCAATTCCACCACAAGGTGCCGGGAAAAGTCTTAACGGTGCTAGTAATCGGATTCCCCGTCTTTTCCTGGATCTTCTATTTGCTAAAACCACTACTTGCAATGGTCTACGTTCAACCATTCTTCATCTGGTCTCTGATCGTTCTTGCGCTGATAACACTGATGATAAAGTCCCCTCAGTCTCAGGCGGCAGAGAGCCAAGCCTCAACGTAGACAGAAGTCGAGAGCCAATCTTCAAAATCCGACACGGGCGCAATACATCCAAACGCAACATCGTCCCGAAAACAGACTGAAGCTGAATCCTGGTCCGACAGGCCAAAGCGATCAAGAGAAACTTAGCATTCGGCTGCAGACAATCGGTCGCGGAAAACCGGCCAGACCTCCGGATTCACCAGGTTCGGCGGTTGGACTCCGGCAAATGCCGAGCTGACGGCCGACAGCGCCAATCGAGCCATCGCCTTGCGCGTATCAATAGTGGCACTACCGATATGCGGTACGAGAACCACATTCGACAGCATCGCCAAATCCGCCGGCGGCACACATGGTTCTTTCTCAAAAACATCCAGAGCTGCGCCGCCGATACGGTTGGCTCTGAGAGCCGCAACGAGATCGCATTGATTGACGATGGCACCACGAGCAGTATTGATCAAATATGCGGAGGTCTTCATCTTCTCAAAACACGCTGCATCGATCAGCCCTTTCGTTTCTTCAGTCAAGGGGCAGTGAAGCGACACGAAATCCGACTGCGCTAACAACTGGTCAAGCGATACGTATCTTGCACGTAGACGTTGTTCAACTTCCGGGGAAGCCGGACGTCTCTGCGTATACAGGATAGGCATCGAAAAGCCGCCCGCGCGGGCAGCCATGGCTTGGCCAATTCGGCCCAGACCAACAATTCCCAGAGTCTTACCGAACACATCCGAGCCTGTAAAAAAGTCGAGACTAAATGACTTCCATTTTCCCTCGAGAAAATACTGACGCGCCTGCGGAATTCGACGTGCGGCAGACAACAGTAAAGCGAACGCCAGATCCGCAGTGGCCGCATCCAGCACTCCGGGCGTATTGCTTACCAGGATGCCCCGGCGCGTTGCGGCGCTAACATCAACATTATCGAATCCCACTGCAATGTTAGCGACCATCTTAAGCCGTGGATGAGATTGCATGAACTCGTCAGTTATTTTGTTCGCCAGAAAGCAAGCAATAACATCCTTGTCGAAAGCATTGGCGAGAAACTCGGAGCCTTCCATTACACCTTGCTCAGTGATGGTGCAATCAAAGCCCCTAGGCACCATCCCCGGTTCCCAGCCCGGAATAGCAGCGCTGATCAAAAGTGATGGTCCAGTCATCACCAACTTAGCTCTGAGTAACGGGAGTTTGTAATACCGACGGAATTTCCGACTCCACGACTTCCAACTCCAGAGCAACACGATGCTCGTCCCAACCTAGCATCTGTTGCATAACCCGAGCTACGGCCGGCGCAGCGGCCATGGCCTGGTTGTGATTGAGAAGCCCCAGCCTCAACCGGCGAAACATCACATCGGAAAGCGACACTGCCATCTCATGCTCTACGCAGAACGGAATCTCGGCAAAAATCGGCGGAAAATCGATGCAGATACGTCTGCCGAGGTCGGAGTTCTGCTCGAGAAGGTCCAGTACACCGGTAGCTTCTGCTCCGTAATTAGCGATCAAGTGGTCGATGGTTGCAGGATCTAAGGTCAATCGGCGCGCACGCGCCGATATCGCGGCAGATTCGTTCAGATAGTCGTCTTTGTTTTTCCATCCGCCTAGCATCAATTCACCGGTGCGCGAAGCGGCGGGTTTGAGCTCGGGATGCAATTTAGCTACGTGGTCGATAATCTCCTCAGCCATCAAACGATAGCTTGTGAGTTTGCCGCCAGCTACGTTTATAAGTTTGCCTGGCGCTTCAAAAATCAGGTGTTCTCTCGACATGGCGGACGTGTTATCGCTATCTTGTCCCGGTAACTTAACAAGCGGGCGCAAGCCGGCAAAGCTGCCGATGATATCGGCACGGCTAAGTCGACTGCTCTTCGTATAGCTGTTAGCGACCGACAATAGATAGTCCATCTCTTCGGCAGTTGCTCGAGGAGAATTGATATCACCCGTGTAGGCTTCATCGGTAGTACCAATCATCAGCGCTCTTAGCCACGGCACAACAAATACAAAACGGCCGTCTGTCGTAGGTAGAAAGAGCGCAGTATTAGTTTCAAAGGCGGAAGAAGGAACGATAATGTGCGTTCCTTTAGATGGAGTCACTCGTTGCTCCGGCTCTCCGGAAACGAGATTGCAAATCTCATCGGTCCAGACCCCGGTAGCATTGACGCAAGCTTTGCAGGAGACGGTGAAATCTTCACCGGTAAAGCGATCATGACAGTCAACGGCGACGATGCGACCACCTTCCATCTTCAGACCACGCGCATCTACATAGTTGACCAGAATTGCGCCATGATCGAAGGCTGACTTAAACACCGTCAGCACCATGCGCGTGTCGTCGGTTATCGCATCATGAAACTTGATACCGCCGGTAACAATATCCGGCGACAAGGCCGGAGCGGTCTGAAAAACCGCCTTCTTGCTCAAATGGGCGTGCGAACTCGTACGGCCGGCTGTCATGGTGAGCAGGTCATATAGCCCGATTCCGACAGAGGCCTTCATGTTGAAGAAAAGTTGCCCTCTTGTAAAAGGCAACACGAACGAAAAGTCCTTCACCAGATGCGGTGCAAGACGTTTGAGCCGTTCACGCTCCTCGCATAACTGTCTTGTCAGATTAAAATGAAATTGTTCGAGATAACGCAGACCACCGTGGATCAGCTTAGTGGTCTTGCTCGAGGTGCCCGCGCCGAAATCCGTTTTTTCGATGACCAGAACAGACAGCCCTCTTGAGGCGGCGTTCTGTGCCACGCCGGCGCCAGTGATGCCTCCGCCGATAACTACCAGGTCGAATTGCTTCTCTCTAGCAATTTTCAGACTTTGCTCTCGTGTTTGCATTTGGCCTCGCTGACCCGTCATATGACAGTTAGGTTTATGGAAGTGTCACTCAACTCTGTCCTTTGGCGCGGATCAATCCAGCCGGAGCCAATCAAAAGCCGCTCATGAACCATTATAAGCGCACGGATCGAGCACGATCCGCCTTCAAAGCCATGTCCTCACGTAATTCCGAGCGCTACGGCGAGAAACCCGACTTTACATTTTCCTGTGATTCCTTGCTTGGACGGCAAGAATGAAATTGCGTTCAGAATTTTTGCTAAATTAAATTTGTCGAAACCAGCAACAACGGCGGGACCTAACCGGAACGATTCACGAAAGTTAAAGTGACAATCGAGCAAACGCCTTTTCCTGACTATGTTTAGAAGGTGTAGCCTTAACTAATTTGATGTGCAACCGAAACTGCCCTGCCCGCATGACTCTCTGGTTACCTGAGTTCTTAGCAACCTTAAGCTTTGGCCACATGGGTTGAAGTATCCAACAACAACTAGGAAAATTGGATGCTTGACTGGCAATTTGTGACGCCACAACGTCCGCTTCGCAGAGACCCTCGGTAAACACAAGTGATGAGAAAACAAAACCGCAGAACCCCAAGACCAAGCCAAGCTTTGGCGGTCTTCACAACTATTGGACTTGGTATTGCAGGTAGTGCAGCATCCGCCGCGGAAACCAACGCAGCAGCCAAACCCGTCTCCACCACAAAGGTTGTAAACACCGGCGTCAAACCCGGTGTAAAGACGGCGCCGCCGATGAATATCAGCCAAGAAGATTTGCTCAAGGAAGTGTTCGCAATCGCTTCCAGACCGCAAACGAAGGAGAACATGGATACCGTGTTCACCATCGAGAAGGACGGTCAAACGGCATTAGACGCGCAAGACCACCAAAAGGCGCTAATCAAATTCCAGGACATGTACGCGCTCTGCAAAGAAATGCGCTACGGCGACGGTGAAGGGCGCGCTCTCGAACGTATGGCGAACCTCTACCTATCAAAGGGTGACAAAACCAGAGCAAAGAACCTGGTTGAGAATGCAATGGAAGTATTGTCGGAATCAGTCGACAAGAAGTCACTCGGTAGAGCGCGCATCACCGCGGCACAAGTCTACCTGGCGCTCGACAACCCCATGTGGGCACTGAAAGAGCTCGACCTGGCGATGAAAGATTTCACCGCCTCGGCAGCCTTCACCGATTCGGAAGAATCCGCTCGCGCAATGATTTTAGCCGGCACCCTCGCGATGCGCATGGGTGAACACAAAGAATCGATCCGGTTCTATAAGGCCGCTGCCACATTCTTCGGACAATGCGGAGAAAGCGCAAAGGAAGTTAACCTGAGAGATACTGCGTCAGCGATGCTTGTTGAACTGGGGCTCTACACCGCAGCCCTGGAAGAAGCACGAAAAGCAGTGCAGATAGCAAAAAATGCGAAACTAGAAGAGGCACTTGGCGCAGCCTTGATCCACCAGGCCGCCGCCGAGTACAACCTTTGCGAATATACCGCGGCTCGTCGTTCACTGGAAGAAATGATGACCGTGATGAACCTGGACAAGCAGCCGCCCGGCGGACAAGCGGTGGCCTATGAAGCTTACGGCTACTCACTTGCTGCGACCGGCGATGCAGCCAAAGCAAAAGTGATGCTCGAAAAAGCCTGGAACGCCATCAAGAACGGAGGACCGGCACACCATCGAGCTCAGATTCTCAATGGTTTGGGCACCGTATCGACTTATCTGGGCAACCCGGCCAAGGGCGTAGAGTATCTGAGGCAGGCAATCGATGCTCAGTCCGTAGTCAAGAACAACAAAGAGAATCAATTCGGTCTACTCATTTCGCAGAACCTGGCATCGGCGCTCTCGCGTTCCGGCGAGAATCGCGTCGCAAGAACCGAACTGGAAGGCGCACTGCGTGCCATGAGCAAGAAGCAGCCTAATCAGAAAGTACTCGGTCAGATATACGGAGCTCTCGGCGAAATCTGTCTTTCTTTGAAAGAAGTAGCCCAATCGGATGCTTACATAAGAAAGAGCATTGAAGTAAGTTCCAAAGTCGGCGATGACTTTACCCTCTGGCGTGACTACACCAATTTGGCGCGGCTGCAAACGGGACTGCAACAGCCGACAGCAGAAACACTCGCCACCGCAGCTTCGTACTTCCGTTCGCCGCAAGCAGGTAACTTCGTCACCGCGGAGTGCAACCCGTTTCCGAGTTCGCGAGAGGACTTGGGCTACGAACTCGTGTCCATGCTGATTAGCAGCGGCAATGCCGAACAAGCACTGATCACCGCCGAGCAACTCAAAGAAGAAGCATTCATAACCGAGTGGCAACGGCAAGGCGGAGAAGTCAAACACGCAGATCGCGAGCTCTACAACGACATGGTCGGCGAGCGCGCGCATTTGAAAGCCGCAGAATCTTCCACCACACCGGATAAGTTGCTCAAACGCTGGCAAGATTGGATGCGCCGATTACAACTAATGGCATCCGATTCAATCGACCTGGCTCGCCTGATTTCGCCGGTTCCGCTTAACCTTAACGATTTGGCGGCAACCGCCAGAGAGCAGCAAATGACAGTGCTCGACTACTTGGTCGGCAATCGTCAAAGCTTTGTTTTCGTAGTCGATCGCACAGGCAAAATTTCAGCGCACAAGCTGAATATCGGCAAGGATGCATTGCAAGCGCAAGTTGCAGCGGTGCTTGCCGCCACGCAAAAGAGCGGTCAAGAAGCGCGGCAGACAGAGAAGCAGCTTTTGCAATCGCTGTTGGCGGAATTGATGCCGGAAAGCATTCTCAAACAGCTTCCAACCAATCCGGAGCAAATGATTGTCGTAGCACCGGACGGCGCGTTGTTCAATTTGCCCTGGGCCGGACTGGTCGATGCGCAAGGTCGATACCTGGTTGAGTCCCATACTCTAACGTCGGTACCGGCTCTGTCGAGCTTCCTGTTTCAGGGACCTCGATATGGCGCGGACCAAAACCTGATCTTCAACGCCAGCAAAGATCTTGAAGGCGGCAATGAGGGCACGGAAATTGCTCAGTTCTTCGCGCCGGAGCAAGTAACGAGACTGACCGGCACCAACGCCGAGCTCTCTAAGCTTCAAGATCACGCAAAGGGAAATGCGGTACTGCACTTTGCATCTCCGCTGGCACTGGCCGAGGGT
Organism: Candidatus Obscuribacterales bacterium; assembly: GCA_019752635.1. Taxonomy (GTDB): domain Bacteria; phylum Cyanobacteriota; class Vampirovibrionia; order Obscuribacterales; family Obscuribacteraceae; genus JAKFUT01. Next base: position 59,691 of record JAIELX010000087.1, read on the forward strand.
TCGTTGCTGAAGTCTACAGTGTCCCTGACCGTAGATGAAAAGACCAAAGCGACAACTAACTCTTTGTTCAAGCTAAACCTCCCAAGCGATCTCAGTGTCTGGAGCGGAACTTCTGTAAGCGCGAAAGACAGTCGTGGCAGCGGTGTAAAAGTGTTCGCCCGCGGACTTAACTATGCAGGCGTCAGGAACGTGCTGATGAGTCTCTGGCTCCAGCCGGATGCGGAGCGCGTCGCCGAGCTGGTGGACTTTTACCGAGGCAGACAACAAGGGTTGAATCAAGCGCAATCTTTGCGTAAAGCACAGCTGATCGGACTATCCAAAGATCCCTCACTGAGATCGTGGGCAGCATTTCAGCTTGTCGGACCGGGACGTTAAATTCGGAGGTGGCGTCGAAATTGCCGAAGTCAAGCGAACCAAGATAATATATTGCGGTATAAACTTCTTAGATAACTTGTGCATGATCTAGATATGCACACTCTTGTCAGCTGCTTCCCGCCCGCAGGAGCGGCGACAAAAGCCATTCCACAACGGTGGAAATAAGCTCCCCTCGAGACCTCCTTCTTGCCATCATCTGGAGACAGTATGAAAAAGTCAGTTCAGAACTACACAATCAGGGCTCTTTCATTATCGATCGCCTTTCAGTTGGTTGCATCGACGGGCGTGGCTCGAGCAGAGGGCGACACCATATCCAATACCGCGGTTCCGATGGAGACACCATCGTCTTCACGCTTGGTCAAAAAAATCTGGGGCTCCCTTGACCTTCGAAAGCTGAAAGCCGCCAAAGCGGAAACGCGCACTAAACCAACAACGACAGAGACAACCACAACCAGCACGCCTGCAGCACGAGAGACACCGGTTGCAACACAATCACAGACGAACGATGACTCGCGCATCCGGCCGGAAGCACAAGGATGGAGCAGCCCGGCAGCATCTTCCACCGAACCGTCTGGCCCCGTAGGCGCTACATCGACCGCGCCACAGGCAGCGAAACCGACGCTTGAAAGCGCGGCTCCTTCGCCGGCAGAGCAAGCGGCAGTGCCTGCTGCAGAGCCCCCCGGCACCGACGCAGCAACTACCGGCCTGGCGCCGGTCGCGCAGACCACCTCTACGAATTCGACACCGACCGCCACCACAGAGGCGACAACGGCACCGGCGGCGGCGGCGACCACAACAGCGCAGGCAACAGGCTCAAGCAGCGAAAGCTCACCGACATTCACCGTCGGCAATACCGGTCGTGTTTCAATTGCATCGCAAGTTCTCGCACTGCCCCCGGGTTCGGTCCTCCGACAGAGTCCAATTTTGTCCGACCAACCGCTTGTAGTCGACAGCGACGAGGCCGAAGAAGTCGAAGAGACTTTGAAGTACGAAGACCTGCCGACAGATGAAGGCAAAACGAAAGTGAAAGCAGGGGCCAAATTCCCCATCGTAATCACGTCGCAAGTTTCAAGTAAAACGGCAAAGAAAGGCGATCCCTTCCAGGGACGTTTAAAATTCGACCTGAAGATAGGCGATCGTCTAATAGCAACCAAGGGCTCAATAGTAAACGGTCATATCAATTATGTTTTGAAAGCCCGCACCATTCTCGGTTCGATTGTGACCAAGGATCGTTTTTACAGAAACTCCGGCGTTCTCGGTCTGGCATTCGACGAAGTTGTTACCGAAAAAGGCGAACACTTGCCGTTGAAAGGACAACCCGCCCGCGCAAGCCGCATTGTCAAAAACAAAGCGGAAGGACGAGAATTGGGTGTCAACCACCTGGGACAAGTTACCGGGCCCTGGGGTCCGCAACTGCGCCACAAAGCAATTCGTGTCGGATTGAACTTTGCGCTGGCGCCGGCCGGTGTGTTTTCATTCGGTGCAATGCCTGTGGCTCTGGGTGTTATCGGAGCAGTCAATCCAAACTTTGCCTTCAGCAAACCCGTTGGTCTTAACGTTCGCCACCGCCGAATCAAGGGCTTTGCATGGGGCTTCCTCAGCGGCGTTCCCGGCAGCTGGCTGATCGAAGACACGACAGTTCGCGGTCAAGAAGCCATTATCAAACCGGGCGACGAATTCTACGCAGAGTTCACCGAAGAGTTCAACGGCGAACCGGCCAGCGACGCACAGCTTATGCCTGGCGCTTCCACCAAGTTGCGCGGTCAAGTGCTAACCGATCCCAAGAAAGACAAGAAGAAAAAATAGCGCTCACGCGGTATACTCGCGCAATGAGACTGACACGAGCTATTGCCGCCGCTACGCTTCTTTCGCTTTCTCTGCCAGCTACAGCATTGGGTGAAGTACTTCGTTTTGAAGTTACTCAATCGCTTACGGAGTTCGGCAAAGCGAAAGCGGGCGCAGACAAGACGTCTGTCAAGAAAAGTGCTCGTACCGTCGGGCTTGGGAATCGTGCCCTTTTTCTTCAAGAGGGCGGCACCGACAAGCTGATTTACGACTTCAACGCGCGCAAGATTCGCAGGGTTGATACCAACGCCAATACCTATACCGAATCATCGCTGTACGCAAACGTTGCCTTTCGTCGCGCTGAGTTCGACAACCGCATGCGTCTTCGTCAGATTTTGCAGCGCATGGCACCAACCTCCCGACAGTACGATCCGGTTCAACTAGCCTGCCTCTTTGGCTTCGTGCCGCCCACAGACAAGTCATTTAGCCTGCTTAAGCGCTCCACAAAAGCAGGAACAACCACTTACATTTACAAAGGGAAGCCCCTGTCCGCTTACAAGCTTTCTTCGCAAAAGCTGCCACCGCAAATGGTGCCTATTCTCAGCCAGTACTATATGTATTCGCTCAATCTGCATCCGACAGTAAGGCTCAGTTTGGTCAAATCCGGCTACTATGCCGGCGCTCTTTCCTACACCCTGGAGAATCCGCCGATTCTCGAAGAGAAAGAATCGCACAAACTGCTACAGGTCGAATCAATCGCAGCAGACTGCACTACCGGTAGTGCGCGCAAAGTCATTCGTTCTCAAAACCCGCTAATCGCCGTTTTAGCACGAAGCCAGCAGCTCGGAAGCAGACCGCCGGCAAAGCTGAAGGAAGATTCAATGGTCTTTTGTACTCGGGCCCTTCAGGAAAAAAGATTGGTCGATGCAATGCTCGGCGCCTTCGAGTACGTAATTCAGACGGGTGAGAGCCTGCCCGGCATAGTCGACTCCGTCAAGAAGCAGCTTAAGGACGATAAGAACGCGCAGAAGTTGAAACGCGCAATGGGAAGTCCGTCTTCGGTAGCAGAGGCCAAAACTTTTCTAGCCGATTTGAATAGCCTCAATCTCAAGGGCAACAAGCGAGCGTATCTGCTCGATCTCTTCAGAGCAAATCTCTACAGCTATATCGAGACAGAAAATCCCAAAGAGCCGGTCCAGGATCCATCGAAACTATTTCTGAAAGTGCTTGCGGAGAATCCCTTTCTCACAGGTGCTTATAAGGATCTGGGCATCTACTATTTCAATCGCTACAAGATGGTTGAGGCATGGGAGTGCTGGGACACCGCCCGCAGTTTCTATCCGAGGCATCCGATGCTTAGCATCGTCACCGAGATTGAAGAACGACTTCAAAATGAAGTGCCTGAGTTCTTCAATGGCGACAAGCCCTAGATTTCCCTAACACAAAAGCCCGCCGAAAGCGGGCTTTTGAAGACTTATATCGGCGGATTTAGAATGCGCCTGTGTACGGAGCCGGTCCTCCAAGGGAAACAGACATTGGTGCATCTAGCTGTACTGTGATTTGCGAGCCGGAGGAAATGACGACGTCCTTACCTTTGCGAAGCAGCAAGCTGTCTGCTACGCCTACGCCGGCACCGATAGCGGTGCCTGACCATGCGCCTCGTCCTGCGCCTCGACCACCGCCGGCGATAGCACCGACACCTGTACCGAGAGCAGCACCGAGACCGGCGCCAAGACCGCCTCTAATTGCAGCTTGCCCGGCTTTGGTCTTCCAGGTTTCACCCTTGAACACATCGCTGCCGTCACTGCCCTTGTCGTTATACTTTCCGATGCCACCTTGAATATGAGCAGTGATAGGGGTTTCAACGCCATCCGGTGTGCGCAGGCGATTGAATTTGATGCCCAACGTGCCGGCACGTCCGAGGAAACCTCCACCTTTCGCTTCGGTTACCTGACCAATCAACTTAGAACCGGCAGGAATTTGAGCATCACCTAGAAAAACGGCCTGACTAATTGTGGCTTGGATGAAGTCGCCGGACTGAGCGGCCTGCGTCGAGATGGAAATATCGAGTGCGGCGGGAATGGTTAGCCCTGCAGGAGCGTAAGCGACGCGACCGCGTTGTACCGGCGCCCCGTATCCTCCCGGTGTTGTGGCCCGGTTATATTGATCGTACTGGCTGTACTGGGCCGGTTGCGCGTATCCGCCATTGTAAGGTTGCTGCTGAGGCGGCTGGTAAGCCGGCTGTTGCGGCGGTTGATACGCAGGTTGTTGAGCCGGAGCATAAGCCGTTGTCGGCGCAGGAGCGGTGCTTGGTGCGCCCGCGTAGCTGCCGGTCAACTGAGCAACGTAACTGTCAATACTGCCGGAATCGCCGAGACTTCTCTTCAGTGCGTCAGCCCATCTTCCTGCCAAAACAGCGGGGGTAGTTCCTGCCAGACGCGCATTGTCACCGTCAACCGTAACAACTTGATAGCCACCGAGGGTGATTACAGGAACGCCCTTAACGTAGACAACGCTTACCGCTGACGGCGAGCGATCTTTGGCGGCAACAAGGGCGTTGTCCAGGTTCTTCTGAATGGTTTCAGCACGTTGTTCGACAGACATGCCGCCGGAGGCGACTCGATTTTCAAACACCGTCTGACCGGCGATTCTTATAGAACCATCGGCGGCCAGGGCTGCAAGAGGCGACCACGCAAATAACTGACCGACTGTGATTGCAACTGCAATAAGATTACGTCTGCAAGAAACGGCATTTGAAGTCATGGGAAAACATCTCCGTGAGATGGACAAAAGGCTGCATCGATAGACTCAGCAAGTTTACCAATGTTCCCGTGATAGTTTCTGAGAGCCAGGTAAGTCCGGTATGATTACTGGCGCGGCAAATCCGCTACTGTAGGGAATATAGAGGCAATGGCATATTGAATGACTTCCGAACACGAAACTTCAATCCTTAAAGAATTCACACCTGCACTATCGGGAAAAGTCGCATTGATAACGGGTGGAAGCAAGGGCATCGGTCTTGCTATCGCCAGGCGGCTGTCCGCCAGTGGTGCCGCAGTAATTCTGCATGCACGGACCCGAAGCGAACTAGAGAAAGCACGCGCGGAGATCGAAACAAGCGGAGGTCGCTGCGTTGTCGCCACAGTGGATGCGCGAAACGAACAAGCGATTCAGTCCAGCATTAGTGCTCTTGCAGAGGAGTTTCCCGGCGGGGTCGACGTCCTGATCAACAATGCCGGCATTTATAAAACATCCTCAGTGGTCGATCAGCCCACCGAAGATTGGGACAACACGATTAAGACAAACCTCTATGGTCCGTTCTTCTACTCACGGGCAGTGCTGCCCTCCATGACCCATAACGGATGGGGACGCATAATCAATATATCGTCCATTTCGGGACGAACGGGAGAGATACACGCCGCGGCATACTCCGCCTCTAAGTTCGGCTTGAATGGATTCACCCAATCGCTTGCAATGGAAGTGGCCGCAAAAGGCATAACAGTAAACGCCGTCTGCCCGGGCTGGGTGGATACCGCCATGTCCCGCGAACAGCTCAATGATGAAAACTGGTGTAAGCTAAGTGCTGTAGCCCCGAGTGAATCAATGGATATAGCGCGTTTATCCGTGCCGCAAATGCGCTTTATCGAACCAAGTGAGGTTGCTGAACTTGTGTTTTGGCTGTGCACGGATGCGGCAAGAGGCATTACCGGTCAATCGATGAACATTTGCGGCGGCATGTGCCTGACCTAGTTGATTCGTGGAGAAATTAGTTGAAGCATCAAGTTGAACGAGCCGAACGCACGGCAGAGTGGATACAGGAAGAGCACGACGGACTGCTTTTGCTCTTTTCTCCCGCACTCAGGGAGTTCAATTGGATGACTCACGTTTTCACTACCCGAAAGGGGGGAGAAAGCGAGGCGCCACTCGATTCATTCAATTTGGGGCGCCACTGGGAATCCCCGGAAAGCAAAGCCGATGCCATGCTAAACAGGCAGAGGCTATCGGGAATACTGGGCATTGATCACAAGAAACTAGCGGTACCCGGCCAGCAACATACAAACAATGTAAGCTACCTGGATAAGAGCAGCAACACCGAAAACGGCGCGCTCACCGGTATTGACGGACTGGCAACGCGTATCGGCGGACAGGGGCTGCTGCTTCACTTTGCAGACTGCGTGCCGGTTATGCTTGCAGATCCCGCGACACGAACAATCAGCGTGGTGCACGCCGGATGGAGAGGCACCGCGAGCGGTATTGTCGCCAATGCCGTGAAGGCAATGGTTACACAGGGAAGCAATCCGAAAGACATTGTTGTCGCAATCGGACCGGCAATCGCCCCTTGTTGTTTCGAAACCGCACCGGATGTAGCCGGACAATTATGCAAATCGGCTTCCGACGGCGATGAGCTTGTCTTGTACAAGAACGACAAGGCCTATCCGGATTTAAAGAGCATAAATGCCCGGCAGGCGAAATCGGCGGGCGTGGAACGCGTGGATATCAGTAATCTTTGTACGGCATGCAATCCGCAAATCTTCTATTCGCACAGACAGTCCGGGGGTAGGACCGGGCGTCAAGGTGCATTAGCCTGCGTCATCTAAGGTCCGGGACGAAATCCGAAGATGCAGTGCTGAATATACTTTTGCCGCAGAATCTCACTCTTGTATCCACCGACCTCAAAGGCGCCGGTAATGAACCATGAGCCCCCGGGCGAAGTGCTGAAACATGAGTCCAGTCCTACCTCTAGAAGATCGATTGCCCTGCGGAACACGCGGACGTACCTTATAGTTAGGACAAAGTATTTTTCACTGAGATTTACACATTTTAGCCACGATTCAGGACACAATAGAAATAAACGATCGTCTTAGAGGCTTCATGGCCGTCGGGGATAGTTAACTTGGCAGACCGGCGACACTTCCTAACATTATCCCTACTGTTGTCCCTGACGGGGAACCACAGCACGGCTTTGGCGCAGTCGTCCACAGGGTCGCCGACACCGGCGCCTCGAAAGAAACCGCAGTACATAAGGGAAGAAGCAAAGTCCGACCCCGGCAGCAGCGAAGCGCAATCGACACCGGAGCGCACTCGCCTGCAACGCCCCGGAACCGAGGCCGGCGCCGTTCCGGTCGCACCTGATTTCAACAAGACACCGGCGGCAAACTTGCCTGCTCCCGCTCCTTCTCCGGTGCCAATGCCGACGGTTGAGTCGCCCCCGCCTTTGAGACCGCGGGACAAGTTCCCCACGGTCGGACAATTGGAAACGTTGATGTTCGGCAAGTCCAATCCTCAAGCATTGGTGGAAACCCGCCTGGAAAAGCTTGAAACTTCTGTTTTTCAGAAGGGTTCACCGGACCTGGATATTGAAACCCGAATCAATCGATTAAAAGCGGTATTGATCGGCGAACCGACTCAGCGCGCGGCTCAACCACCGCCGGAGCAGCAGATACCGGACGACCCCCTCTATGCAGGGCCCCCCGGGTCCGCGCCGGCACCGGCGACCGGATACGGACAAAACCCCCGCCCCGTACAAGAGCAACCGACAAGACCGTTTTTCAACAACTACGACCGCCTGGACTTAACACAAGAGTTGGATGCGGAGAAGCTGGAAAAATTTGGGCTGACAGTCATCAACGAAGCCAGACAGGATCAAGGACTCGAACCGCTTGTATGGGACGATCGCGCAGCAGCGGTTGCTCGCGAGCTAGTTGCCGATTTGTGCAAACGCGGACTTGTCTCTCATGTGAATTCAAAGGGTGAGAATCCCGATATCAGATTTCATCGCTCCGGCGGTACCCAAGCGATGGACGAAGGTTTAATCATGTTCTCGAATGCAAGCGCCCTCCGGCAGACGCGAGACCTGGTTGCAAAAATGCTGGAGAATCTCAATCAGCGGCAAGACGACCGCGAGGCGCTTTTGTCTCGGCACGCTACTCATTTTGCAATGGCCTTCGGCTGGTCGAAAGACCGCAGCAAGTTGATTTGCGCCACAGAAGTAGTAACTGCACACGGCGAGCTGGATCCACTGCCGCTTACAGCCAGGGTTGGCGATAAGGTCGAAGTAAAAGGGAGACTGACGGAACAATACCGGTTCGCCAAAATAACTGTTGCACGCGAAGACGAACTGCCACCACTTGCGGACGACGGAGAAGAAGCAACAGAAGCGCTCCCTTATTTTCCGCCGTTGGATTACACTGCGTACGCTCAAAAGTCGGAGCGAGACTGGGACAAGGGCATAAAAATGCTGCAAATCGCCGGCATCACCGCTGCGATTGCAGGCGGTCTATTCATTCCCCCCGTGGCACTAGCGGCTCCTTTGATCGCGGTATCTGCCGGAGCACCGGCAATCAAACCCGTTTCCGAAATACCGGTTAAGGGCGGCGTCAAATCCGACGGCATCAATTTCAGTCATAAAGTTCCTCTAGACGATAATGGAAAGGAAGGCATTTACTACATCACTGTTTGGGCCCAAAATGGAGACGCCGCAGAGCCTATTCCGATTAGCCGAAGGGCTATAATTGCACATAAGTCCACCGGGTCGACTGAAGGCGCAACAACGGCGGACGAAGATTCAGCAGTGTCTGCCGGACAAGCAACCGACGTTGCGGACAAGGCCCCCGCGAAGCCGGAGAAACCGGAAAAGCCAGTTAAAGTGAAGAAGAAAAAGTCCGGAAAAAAATCCGGGGAGAATTTGGATGACAGCGGGCAGGAAGCGAAGCGAAATGCACAATAACAAACGTCCGAATTCTGCTGTCCTCCGGACCTGGATTTTCCTTGCCACTGCAATTTTGATGTCGACGGTGATTCCCGCAGCGGCCAAGCCCTGCCCGGGCTGCCACAAGAACAAGCAAGCACAAGCACTGCCCGGCGGCTACGATCCAGTACAACAGCTTGTACCGGCCGAGTCACGAACACTCACCGGTGGCACCGACAGTACCACACTGAAAGCGGGAACGGATTCAACCACACTTCAAGTCGGGACGCAAAACACAACACTCCAAGTTGGCACCGATTCAACAACGCTGCAGATTGGAACGCAAAACACCCTGCTGCAAGCAGGAGTAGAAAGAGCAGGCGGTTCGGTAAACATCTTGTTCCTGGTAGACGCATCGCACAGCATGATCGAAAAAATCCCCACTGGCGATGGCGGCAAAGAAGAGCGCATGGATGCGGCCAAACGCGTGCTGCAAACCGCAATAGCCAATTTACCGTCCGACATCAACGTCGGATTGAGAGTATTTGGACAGGGCTTCTCAAACGATCCTTATGCAGATTGCCAGCAATCTGCACTTCTAGTTCCGATTGGCAAAAACAACCGTCGCTCTGTAATAGAGAAAGTACGCACTTTGCGCGCGCACGGTTTGACTCCTCTAACCTATGCCCTGACCCAGGCCGAACATGATTTGCGCTACTGCAACGGTCCCAAAACAGTCATTTTGATCTCCGACGGTGCGGAAACCTGCGGCGGCGATCCCTGCGCCTACATCGACCGCCTGGCGCAGCTTGGCATCAAGATAAAGGTCGATATCGTCGGTCTTGGATTGAAGAGAGACCATGAGGCAAAAGCGCAGTTAGGTTGTATAGCAAAAGCATCCGGCGGCAATTACTACGACGCCAACACCGCAGCTGATCTGGTTAACAGCATCAGCAATAGTGTCAAACAAGCGATAAGCGGCAAAGTGCTGACTAAAATGAAAACACCATCGGCAGAGATTCTGCCGGCCGAATTACAATCGAAACCGGAAAGCGCTCCGGCCCCGGCACAGCCAAAAGCCCCTTAACGGTCACTCTGCCTGTAAGCTGTCCGGCGGCGACACTCAATCAAGACACACGATCGGGGTACCCCGTAAAGGTGATCTTCGATCACCGAAACTTATTTCACGCATGCCGTGATATACATAGAATTTGAGTCAAAATTGCGAGTCCGTATCCCCTTTCAAAATGCTTACAGACTTCAAAGTTTTATGCAACCTGCTTACGCAACCCGTCGCCATCACAGAGTTGCGAACGGACGGTTACGCCGTAGTCTATGCAAATGAGGCATTCCTATCCTATACGGGATTTTCAGCGGAAGAAGTGATAGGGAAAGAGCCTCGTGCGCTTCAACGACAAGATCTGACAAGCGACCAGAAGGACCAATTTCAAAAGGCTATTGAACAACGCTGCAAAACAACAGTAGAAGTAACGGGACGAAAGAAAGATGGAACGCTTTGCTGGAGCCGGATTTCAGTTGCACCCTTTGTAGCGATCGACAACGAAAACGGTAAGTCGACTCTTCTTATCGAGGAGCACAGCGATATTACTGATCTTCTTGAAAAACAAACGCATTTTTCTGAGACATTGCAGAAATTCGACCTGGCTATTGCAGGTTCAGCCGATGGACTATGGTGTTTGGAGGTCGGCACGGACAAATGTTGGTACTCGCCTCGCTTTAGAGAGCTGCTAGGCTACAGTGAGGAAGACTTTCCACCATTGCTTAGTTCATGGACCGAAGCCCTGCACCCTGAAGATAGGGAAACCACACTGGAAGCAGTGCGCAATCATCTTGTTCGGAGGCAACCCTATATCATCGAGTATCGGCTCCGAGCTCAGTCGGGCGAGTACCGCTGGTTCGAAGCCCGAGGACAGTGCACTCTCGACGAAAAGGAGCAACCGGTGCATCTGGCGGGCTCGATTCGCGATATTACTGCACGACGGCTGGCCGAGCAAGAACTAAAATCAGCCCGCGATGAAGCGCTGCAAGCATCAAGACTCAAAACTGAATTTCTCGCCAACATTAGCCACGAGATTCGCACGCCGCTCAATGGCGTCATCGGCATGACCAATATGCTGCTACGCACCACTCTTAATGACGATCAAACGCACTACGCTACTACAATTCGAGAAGCAGGTCAGTCCTTGCTTTCGCTTATCAGCGACATTTTGGATCTATCGGCGATAGAAGCAGGTCAAATGCGCCTGGCCACGACAGAGTTCGATCTGTCGAACACTGTCGAGAGCGTTGCACAACTCCTGGCGCCACACGCGCATACGAAGGGACTCACACTTGCAACAGTGATATCGCCAGAGGTGCCGCCGCTAATTCTTGGTGATGAAGAAAGACTGAGGCAGATTCTCTTCAATCTCACAAGCAACGCCGTCAAGTTCACGGATCACGGCACAATTGGTATTATTGCCGACGTGATTCCGTGCAAAGATCCCTCAAAACTTTCAATCCAAATTTCGGTCACCGACAGTGGTATTGGTATTGAGGCGGAAGACATCGAAAAACTCTTCCAGAACTTCGTACAGCTTGATGGTTCAAGTCGACGAAAACATGGTGGCACAGGTCTGGGACTGGCGATTTCGCAGCGCATGGCCGGGCTGATGGGCGGACAGATTGTCGCTTCGAGCGCCGCCGGCGCGGGCTCAACGTTCACACTGACGCTGCCCGTGAGCGCCGTCAAAACCAGCGCGCGCGCAACGCCGATGAAGGACCAGCAGATTCATCTAGTCCATCACTGTGAGCTGATTAGAAAGTCGCTGGGCAGCATTTTTGAGTCTCAGGGCGCCGCTGTCACTTATTCCGACTCTATCGACCACAGCCTGACAAAAATCAAATCCTGCAATGCACTTGTACTACCGAGAAGCATTGTCGAAAAAAATGCACACTGGTCGCAGTGTGTTCGCGAGGCAAACGATTGCGGGACAAAACTGCTGCTCATTAGTGAGGCCGACAGTACCGATCGTGACTGCGACGTCTTGCGACCCGCAGCAGCAGTAATAACCCTGCCTGTTCGTCGCAGCCAACTCGTAGAGGCTCTCAACCGAAGTGAGGGACCTTCGACAAAACCAGCCGTAAGTTCAAGAGACGACGCTACAGCACTCGGAACGGTATTGATCGCGGAAGATCATCCGGTCAATCAGGAGGTTGCCAAACTGTACCTGACTGAAATGGGTTTTCAAGCCGATGTAGTGCCAGACGGGCGCAGTGCAGTTGAAGCTCTTACCAGCGGCAATCGTTCATATGCATTAGTGCTTATGGACTGCCAGATGCCAGACGTGGATGGATACCAGGCAACAAGAATTATTCGAGAATGGGAGAACGGTCGCGGGACCCGAATTCCGATTATCGCCATGACGGCGCATACAATGAAAGGCGACAGGGACAAGTGCTTGGACGCAGGAATGGATGACTATGTGAGCAAGCCGATTTATCCCGAATCTCTGCAAGAGATCATGAACAAGTGGAATAAACAGCCAATCCCACAACCGCTCGACGTGGAAGCAGCGCGGAAGCGCTTCGGTGAAAAGGGCTTAACAACGCTGCTTCGACTTTTCCTTGAAGATGTCCCCTCACGCTTCGACAGTTTCGAACAGGCAATCAAAGCAGGAAATCTCGTTGAATTGGCAAATTTGAGTCACGGACTCATGGGTGCCAGCGCGACGATTCAAGCCCGACAATTGAAAACGCTTTCCGGCGAGTTGGAAATTGCTGCAAGAAATGGTCAAATAGAGGAAGCGCAAACGCTTTTCAAGGCCCTGAAAGAAGAACACGAACTATTGAAGCAACTGGCAACGGACTTGCTCAAGTCCTAGCGCCTTCAACTTACTCTCCGTCAGCTCCGACAAACTAGTTAGTCGTTCGTCCGCCAACGAATGATCCTCGTGCAGCGTTGCCTCACAAGGAACCGCGATGCACCGCATTCCTGCCGCCTCGGCCGCCTTAATACCATTATTGGTATCTTCAATCACGATGCAATGTGCAGGAGTCTTGCCAAGCAAACGCGCCGCAAGCAGAAAAATATCCGGCGCGGGCTTACCATGTTCGACTTCATCTCCGGATACCACGACCTGGAAGTACGGCTCAAACCTGAGTGCCGAGACAGTCAGTTCAACCGTTGCTCTGGTGGCCGAAGATGCCAGCGCGCAAGGGACTCCAATCAATTGACAAAATTGCAGCAGCTCTAGCGCACCACAGCGGGGCACGGCATTACGAACCAGCAGATTCGCATAGCAGTCTTGCTTCAGTTGCGTAAGTGGTTCTGCTTCGATATCAAGGGAAAAAGCACGGGCCAGTTCTGCAGCCATGAAAAGGTCTTTTCGGCCAAGAAACCGTTGGTGCTGCAGCGCCGTGTACTGCACTGCGAATTGTTCAAGTACAGTCTGCCATGCCAGCAAGTGAAACGGCTCGGAATCCAGGAGAACTCCGTCCATGTCGAAAATTAGCGCATCTATTGGATGATTCAATGTAACACCGCAAAGAGCTTCTCAGAACTGGCTCCCCGGGCGCGCTTTACTGGGTTACAGACGGGTTGGCCTCAGGGATTCTTTCGGCAATCGATTTCGCAAGCGAATCCGAATAGGGCTGATAGGCGCGGCTGAGCATTAACGGATAAACACCCAGAATAATAATGAAGACGCTTAGCGCAGCAGCCACGAATTTCTCCGTGTAGTTAAGATCCCACAAGTGCCCCGTCCATTTTGTTTGTTCGGGACCGTAAAAAAGCCTGCGAAGCAAATTGAGCATGTAACCGGCGGTCAAAATAACGCCAATGGCGGAGAAAACAATTGCAACTCGCACCATGGTCGGGTCCGGTCCGGCGATCGCCATCGGCGAAGTAATGGTTCCGTAGAAAACAGCGGCTTCGGCCACGAAGCCGGCCAGTCCCGGCAACCCTAAGTTGGCCATGGCCGCCAGCATCCAGAAGTAGAAACTGAATGGCATTGCTTTGGCCAGTCCACCGCCAATCTCGTCAAGGTCGCGCGTATGAACTCTGTCGTAAACCGTTCCAACAAGAAAGAACAACGCGGCGGAAATAAATCCGTGGGCGATCATTTGGAAGATTGCGCCGTTTAGCGATGCGGCAGAAAGCGCACCAATGCCCATGGTTACGAAACCCATGTGACTGACGGATGAAAACGCGATGATGCGCTTCATATCCTTCTGAATCAAACAGGCAACGGCGGCCCAAACAATGTTGAACGCGCCAAGAAGAACTATGTATGGTCCCCATTCAGCAATTACGGTGGGGAAAAAGCTTACGCAAATACGAATCAAGCCGTAAGAGCCCATCTTGAGGAGTAACGCAGCGAGAATCATTGAAACGGGCGTCGGTGCTTCTACGTGTGCATCGGGCAACCATGTGTGGAATGGAAATGATGGCAATTTGATCAGGAAAGCCAAGCCAATCAACAGACACGCCAGAGACTGCCACTGCTTCATTAGCAACGGGGTCTGTTTGGCAATCTCAATCATATTAAAGGTGTGCGGCTCTACGCCCCCCTGCCAAAGTTGATAAGTCAACAGCAGAATGCCGGAGAGCATTAGAGCTCCTCCGAAAAACGTGTACAACAAGAACTTCATGGCGGCGTAATCGCGGTTCGGTCCGCCCCATATTGCGATGAGGAAGTACATCGGTACCAGTTCAAGTTCAAACAGAACGAAGAACTGAAGCAAGTCGAGAGATACAAATACACCGATAATCGACGTGGTCAGCAGCATCAACATAGAGTAGTAAAGCTTCGGACGAACCTGTCCGATCTTCTGACTTGCCAGCACCGCCATCAGTGTCACGAATGAGGTGAGCAATACCAGGCACAAACTCATGCCGTCTACGCCAACGTGATACTCCACAGGAAATGGCTTGTCGAACCACTTTGAGGCAAACTCGAATTGCATGCCCTGGATGGCGGGGTCAAATTTGAAAGCCAGCACTGACGATACCAGGCACATCAATATTGAAGTGGTGATGGCCGAGATCCGAGCACTTTGTTGAGCGCCTTCCTTCGGGAGTAGTCCAATGATGAACGATCCCGCCAGCGGAAGAAACAACAATAATGACAGTATCATTTCCACGGAATTTGTGACCTCTTGTTTTCGCTCGACTGATGCCCGTTTCAAAGGGGCGAGCTGCATCTGAACCTATCAAGAATACCGGCAAAGTATACCGATTCCCCGAAATAGTTTTTCAGCAAGATGCTTGGTAATCGCTCAGCTTGAAGAATTGTTGAAACACAAAATAATTTCAACTTCCAGAAGAGTCAGTCAGTAAGCGCGTATTGCTCGAAAAAAATTTGCAGACGGCGACAGCATTTCATCCACACCCACAAAGCCACGCACCGAGCTTGTATATTGTTCATTTGAAAAGTTCTCTGCATTCGCAGCAACCGCAAATATATTTGTCAATAAGCATATCGGAGATATTCCCTTGCACGAGATATCGGGTTGGCTACAGTCGGCATACTGGATAGTCCTCACCCCATTCCTTTCCGGGCTATTCATAATTCTCTTCAACTCGTTTGTCGGCGATCGCTGGGGCAAACTGCCGTCGAAAGTATTGTGCATGTCTGTATCAGTCGGCACTGTCCTATACGGATTCATTCACTCACTGCTAATCTTCGGTGCTTTGACGCAGAATCCCACACCGTATCAAATGAACTTTGACTGGTGGGCCTCGGAAAGTTTCAAACTGCAGTGGGGCTGTCTAGTTGACAATCTAAGTTGCTGGATGATGCTGGTCGTGACCGTTGTCAGTCTTCTCGTCCAAGTCTATACGCATGGATACATGCGCGAAGATCCCGGCTACAGACGGTTCTACTCGTACCTGTCGCTGTTCACCGGCTCGATGTTGGGACTGGTCGTTTCAACCAATATCTTCCAAATGTTTGTGTTTTGGGAACTGGTGGGTGTATGCAGCTACTTGCTCATCGGGTTCTGGTGGACCAAGCCAAGTGCTGCCAATGCATGCTTGAAAGCATTTGTTGTAAACAGGGTTGGTGACTTCGGATTTCTCGTCGGAGCTCTGTTCCTCTTTCTGGCCACTTTCGGATTCTGGCGCCTACACGCTGAAACAGGGATCTTGGCATTCTATGATCCGGCCGGGCAAGTTGATTTGCAGCATGCCATTCAGTGGGCATTAACCACTCCCGGTGCCTCATTTCTGACTCCTGCCGCACTTACCGTTATCTCTGTACTGATATTCCTCGGACCTATGGCAAAGTCGGCGCAAGCACCGCTGCACGTTTGGCTGCCTGATGCGATGGAAGGTCCGACGCCGATCTCGGCTCTGATCCACGCGGCGACAATGGTCGCCGCCGGAATCTATATGGTCGCTCGTGCCTATCCTATCTGGCTGAACTGGGCGGACCCGCTGCGCCCTACGACGCTCGGGTCGGACGGATTGGGAGTAATCGCGTGGGTCGGAGGGCTGACCGCCTTCATGGCTGCCACCATCGCCATGTCGCAGTTCGATATCAAGAGAGCACTTGCATGGTCAACCGTTTCACAACTTGGCTACATGTTCGTCGGTCTTGGTACTGGTGGCTTCAGCGCGGGACTCTTCCACCTGACGACTCACGCATTTTTCAAGGCAATGCTCTTCCTGTGCAGCGGCTCTGTAATTCACGCGCTGCATGGTGAGCAAGACATGCGCAACATGGGCGGGCTCTGGAGCAAGACCAGATACACTTCCATGTGCTTCCTGATCGGTACATGTGCGATCTCCGGAATTCCCGGACTGGCCGGTTTCTTCTCCAAAGACGAAATCATCGGCTCGGCATTGAACTGGACAGGTCCGGGGGGACCATTCCTCGGATACCTGATGATTTTCACCGCGGGTCTAACTGCTTTCTACATGTTCAGAATGTTTTTCATGACCTTCACGGGCGAGTATCGTGGCAAAGCACACGTGCATGAAGAGCACAATGTCGACCCCATCACCGGTCCGCTCTGCGTGCTTGCGCTGCCTTCAATCTTTGCAGGCGCAATTGGAGCGGGAGCACCTTTCTTCAAAAGTTTTATCGCTCTCACAAGCGGTCAAGACGTACCTTACACCGGTCCGTTCGCACAATTTGTTCACTTCGGTGCACACGCGCACCCGGAGCACATCCATGCGCTGGGAATGGGTGCATCGGTGCTCATCGGATTTGCCGGTCTCGCTTTAGCCTTCCTCGCCTACAATGGCAAGGGGTACAGCTTGGATGTGGCTGCGGAGAAGGCCCTCGGTCCGATCTACAGATTCATCTACAGATTCTCTCTCAATAAATGGTATTGGGATGAGCTGTATATGTTTATCGTCAAGCGCAGTCTCGCTGCATTCGAATGGTGCTGGACTTTCATCGACAAATTCCTTATCGACAGAGTGATGGTGGATGGCACGCGATGGCTCTTTACGGGACTTGGCGCTCTTTTGAAGTTCACCGAAAACGGTCGCGGACAAGCCTACGCCCTGGCAATCTTCGCCAGTGTTGCAATAATTGGTTTGCTTGTTTACTTTACGATGGTCCCATAAGGAGTAACGGCAATGGGCGGAGGTCACGATTCGCACGGATCACACGGCGAAGCAGCAGAACCAATCATCGAGGTTGGCGGCACTGTAGATAAAGCACTGAAAGTTATTTGTTTGTTTGTGGTAATGCTGTTGGCCGGCTGGGGAATGATCATGACTCAGCCAATCGCAGCACCGAAGCACGACGGCGAAGGCGCACCACACGAGAAAGCGCCGAACATCCCGGCCACGATGGGTGGAACGGAAAGCGGAGCAAGTAGCCATGAAGCCCCTGCAGAATCGCACGGCGGCGAAGGCGAAGTCATGACAGGCCCGCCGGGAGCCGGCCAGGGTGAAGTCATGAGCGGACCGCCGGCAACTGAGCACCACTAAACTTTCAATCCAGTACGGACTTAGCAGCTGCCAAAACCGCGCTAGAATCTGTTTTGGAGCGGCAAATTATTGTGAACTGTTACCGTTGTTGTCCGGGCTACCGCAAGAAAACAAGAAGCCCAAAAGCAAGTGTGTTATTCTAGCCGCCAATCGGCTAATATGCCGTGGGCCGCGTCCCGGTTGTAAGTACCAAACCTTCTTTACCTCGCGTAACCAAGGTGCGATTCCGGGACGTTCTATCTTTTAATTGTGTGGTTTGACAGAAGGCAACCCGCTCTGGCGCGAAGGAGACAAATCGGAATGCTAGAAGTTACGGTAGGAATAGGTGGAGCCGCAGGCGACGGTCTGGATAAGTCCGGCGACACCCTGGCAAAGGCGGCTGGCCGACTTGGTCTCCACGTTTATGCCTACAACAGTTATCAATCGATTATTCGTGGCGGCCACATATGGCTCAAAGTGAGAATCGGACAAGACAAGGTTTACAACCATGGCGACAAGCTCACCTGCTTGATCGCACTGAACCAGGACACCATCGAGCGACACGCTCCGGAAGTGGACGACGGTGGCTGCATTGTATTTAACTCTGATAAGTACAAATGCGATCCCTCTCTAGTCAAAGGTAAAAACGTTCAAGTTTTGCCTCTGCCCATGAATGAAATCACCAAGCCGGTGGTTGAAGTTCACGGACCGATTCTGCCGATTATGCAGAACACGGTTGCACTAGGGGCGGTGCTATATATGACTCAGCTCGGCGTCGAAGGCGCTGAGGAAGTTTTGAAAGATACCTTCGCCCACAAGGGCGACAAGGTGATCGATTTGAACACAAGCTTGCTCAAAGCAGGTTTTGACTACGCCAAGGCTAACGCAAAGTCCCTCGCTTCGGGATGGAACTTCTCAAAAGTACGTCGTGCGTTCTGCACGGGTAACGAAGCAATCGCCGTGGCAGCAGCTGCAGCAGGTTGCAAGTTCTATTCGGCATACCCGATGACTCCGGCATCAACCATTCTTCACTGGATGGCCAACCATGCCGAAGAAGCCGGTATATGCGTTAAGCAAGCTGAAGACGAACTGGCTGTTATCAACATGGCCATCGGAGCATCGCTCTCGGGCGTCCGCTCCATGTGCGCAACAGCCGGTGGCGGATTCGCGCTCATGACCGAAGCAGTCGGCATGGCGGGAATAATGGAAACACCGGTCGTTGTTGTTGAAGTTCAACGCGGCGGTCCTTCAACCGGATTGCCGACTAAAACTGAACAAGCCGACCTCTGGCAAGTTTATGGCGCTTCACAAGGCGAGTTCCCTCGCTTAATCGTATGCCCGCGCGATATCGCCGATGCCTACGATTGCACGGTCGAAGCATTCCACCTGGCAGACAAGTATCAGATGCCTGTGCTGATCATGTCCGATCTTCTGCTTTCGGAGCACCCGGAAACAGTTGACCGCGAAGTGTTCCGTCACGATATCAAGATCGACCGCGGCGAAGTGGTTACCGAATGGCCGGAAGAAAACGGCAAATTCAAGCGTTTCCGCTTCACCGAAAGCGGTGTTTCGCCAAGAGCATTGCCTGGTACCGCGAACACTTTGTTCGTATCCGGCACCGACGAGCAAGACGAAGAAAGCATACTTATTTCCGACATGTTCACCGCGGCACCGCTGCGCAGAAAGATCATGGAAAAGCGTATGCGCAAGGTAGAGAACCTGCTCAAGGATCTTCCGGCTCCCAAGCTGGAAGGACCGGCTGATGCGGATCTTACCCTTGTTGGTTGGGGCTCGACTTCCGGCGTAATCAGAGAAGCAGCTGAGCTCCTCACCGCCAGCGGTACCAAGACCAATTTCTTGATCTTGAAGTACATTGCGCCATTCCATGCTAAGGAAGTTGCTGAAATCTTGACTAAGTGCAAGAAGAAGTTCTCCGTAGAAGTGAATTTCACGAGCCAAATGGCGCGTCACATCAAAGCGGAAACAGGCATCTCGATGGATGGCCACATAAACCGGTATGACGGCGAACCTTTGGAACCGGCCGGTGTTATCGCCGAAGTGAAAGAAAAGCTTGCAGGCAGATCCATTTCTCTGAATGTCAGCGAAGCCGATGCGCGCGAAATTGCTTATCACTACTTGCGCACTCACTTCTCTGAACGCCTGCGTCCGGGCACTCTTGTTATGCAAGAGAAGAACGGCAAGGGCGAACCGACCTGGAAGATCGAACTGATCGAACGGACCAGCGGCAATAAAGCAGCGGAAATGGTAGTTGGCGTTCACAGCGGCTCTACCTACTCCTACGAGACAGTTAAGTAATCACACGGGTTCATTGAGGTATTAACAGAAATGGCAGCAGTAATAGAGCTTCCTCTCGACACATACAAGGGCCCGGTTGATCCAGACTGGTGCCCCGGTTGCGGCGACTTCGGCGTGCTTCGTTCATTGCAACAAGCAGCCGGCAAGTGCGGCGT
>JAIELX010000095.1 GCA_019752635.1 Candidatus Obscuribacterales bacterium
TCCGTTACGTCGCCATTAATGACATAGGTGGGACGCAGTAAAACCATCGGCACAGTTCCAACATTAGATAATGGCAACTCTATACTTTTTTGAATTCTTCCACATCCACGCGGTTTTTGAAAGTGATCCGCGAGCTTGTTCCGTATAAAATGGCAAGCTCTTGCTAAAGACTCGGATTCTGAAAGCAAGAAGGTCAGCCAGGCGGGCGACGAGGGAGGGGCAGCACCGCCGGTGCACTCCTGTAAGGCATTTGATCAAACAACGTAAAACAGAAAAGGACTCGGCTCCCGAAACGTCAGCGGAGCAACTTGGGATCAAGCACGTTGCCATAATCATGGATGGCAATCGCCGTTGGGCGGATAAACGCCACATGCCAAGGCTACTTGGTCATCGCGAAGGGGTTCAAAGCCTCAAAAGACTGGTAAAGCATGCGGCGCTTCGCCAACTCAGGTATTTGACGGTTTATGCGTTTTCCAGCGAAAACTGGACCAGGTCGCAAGAAGAAGTCGAATATTTGATGGACCTGTTCGGGCGAGTGTTAACAGACGAGCTTGCCGAATTGGCCGAAGCAAAAGTAAGGCTGCGCTTCATCGGCGACCTGGCGGGCATGCCGCTGGAACTGCAGCGCCGTCTATCGCAGTCGATGGAAAAGACGGAGCAAAACACCGGGTTGAATTTGCAGGTGGCGTTAAATTACGGATCGCGGCTTGAGCTGACAGAAGCAACAAGAAGAATTGCTAACGCCGTGCAGGCCGGTACGCTAAAAGTCGACCAAATCACTCCTGACTTGATCGCACAATACCTTTACACAAAAGACTTACCGGACCCGGATTTAATGATCCGCACCGGCGGCGAAATGCGACTATCGAATTACCTTCTCTGGCAATCAGCATACACGGAACTGTATGTAACCGAAGTCATGTGGCCTGAATTCGACGAGGACGAATTCGACAAGGCACTTGCGGAGTTTTCGAATCGGCAGCGCCGCTATGGCAGCTAGCGATTCGAATACATTCGGCAGTTCAGCCCCGGACGGTTAATCCGAGAACATAACGAGAACACGGTCGCAAGCAGTTACCGATTACGAAGCATACAAACCAATCTCCGATTTCAGTGTGTGTATACGGTATCGCGCGAGCACAGCGTCTTCCGTTTTTCCTCGGGCATCGCACGCCTCGGCAAGTCCTTCAAGAACTTCCAATTCCATCTTTATCGGAGCCTGTTCGTCACATCGCACTATGCCGATCAAGCGCCAAAAAAGACCTTCAGCAAGCTGATATTCGCCCTTACTCATTGCGTCCCGTGCCTGCGCAAACAAGGTCTGCATTCGGCTTTTCGGGTTCATTTTGTTTCCTTTGCTCTCAGCTGACCCGGCCGGCAAAGGTTTTGCAACCTCGCAAGACGAGCAACTCTCTTTGGAACTTACCATGGTTCCTTCCAACAAGTCTGTTGGAGACTTCGCGTATACTCTTGCTGACAGAGTCAGAGTCTTCACAGGCAAGCGCCGGGATTTGCTCTGCTTCGGCCCTGGCGGGAGAGCGGCAGCAGAAAAGCGGTAAAACTGCGGTCGCAGCGGAATGAAGATTAGGTCGCCTTTGCGCGATCAAAATCCTGCGCAGAGATGGAACCGGCACCAGTCGTCCCCTCAGCTGCGTCCGCTCAGTAGCCGTATCCCTGCGGCTGCTGATAGCCGCCGGGTTGTTGACCGAATCCGGTCGGAGGTCCGCTGCTTCCTAAAGTCACTTGCATGTTTTCATCAAGCTTGACCGGCAAGGATGTTCCCGCTGGAATCTTCACATCCGAACCTTTCCGAACAATCGCACCGACTCCGCCGACACCGGCACCCAAAGCGGTACCAAAAACAGCGCCCATACCGGTAGACTTACCGACGTTACCTCGGGTGGTACCGCCGACTATAGCACCAAGCGCAGTGCCCAATGCCGCACCACCGGCAGCACCAGCCCCGGTAGTTAGCAATCCCTTACCGACTCTTCCGGCAGTCGATCCACCGACAAGCTTGATGCCTCCATCCGCATCAATACTTGCTTGCAGCGGGATCTTGCGTCCATCAGGCGTCTCCACCGAGTTGAAGCGTATGTCAATTTTGCCGTTTGCACCAGCCTTGAACCGCGACGCAGGTGTAACACTAGTAACGGTGCCTACAAGCAAGCTTCCGGCTGGTATCACTTCTGAACCATTGGCGTAGACCGGATTTCCCAGGGTACAACGCACTTCTTCACCGGGCTGAGACGAGGCCGAATCCAAACTGTTTTTTAATTGCGCGCGAAATTGAGTTCCAGCCGAAACAATGGCGACACCCCCCTGGAGCGGATTGCCCGGGGGCGGTTGATAAGCCGCCGGTGGCTGACCATACTGCGGAGTGCCCGAATAGTATCCGCCCCCGCCCTGCGGCGGTGACGGACTTTGAGCCGGAAAGTAGTCCGCGTTGCTATTTTGCAGAGCAACTTGCCCCCGATAACCGGGTGGCGGGCCATATCCGGGTGGCGCGCCGTACGGAGCCTGCCCCTGCTGAGGATAACCTCCGTTGTAGCCGGGAGGAGGTCCTGAATATTGAGGCAGGGGCGCCCCGACACCCCCGCCGGCGCCGTATTGCGGACCGGCAGCCTGCCACCCTTGCGGCGGTCCCTGTGGCGGAGCGGGTCGAGCAGCGCCCTGTTGAGCGGGCTGAGTCGCATTTTTAATGGCCTGAGCCACATCGCGCTTGCCGATGTACTCATCAAGTTTATAGAGCAAGGCGGCCGTATCGGCTCTAGTCGCGACCTTATCGGCGCCGATCGTCGAAGTGTCCGGTCCGACCAACAACACACCTGCCGCCGAAAGCTGAGCCACGCCGGTTCTGGCCCATGCGGGCACATTGGCGGCGTCCTTGTACTTGCCCAACTCGGCCGAAACCGCTTGTTCATCAGGCGCGGGAGAAGTCAGGGCCCGAGCGAGAATAGAGGCAACTTCTCCTTTTGAGATAAATTGGTTCGGCCGAAAACCATCGGCGTAACCAGAGATGTAGTTATTCTGGCGAATGATTTCCACCGGCTTGAAGAACCAGTCAGTCGTTTTCACATCGGGGAAACTGGCCTGCGTCGGAACGGGCTGATTCTCCAGCCCCAGAACTTTCACAAGCCAAGCAGCGAGCATTGCACGTGTAACAGGGTCGGAGGGTTTGAATTTACCGTCAGGCTCGGCAGTGAAGATGCCTTTATCAGACAGGATATTGATGTAGGTTTCGCACCAATCGCCGGAAACGTCTACGTATCGAGCAGCCTGCACTGCAGGCGGCATAAGCAGCAAAGTTGCCGCGACCAAGGAAAAGAGTCTGCTTTGAACGCGCTTTTGCATCGAAACTCCGGGGTGCTCGCCAGATTCTCTATATACCCGCCTCTTGTCTCCCTGCCTTAACCGTACAACTGTGTAGCCGGCTATGCACGCAAATGCTCCCCGGGGGTTATCGCGGTGTGATCGTCAGCCCCCGTACACGGGATACCGAACGCCGCCGCGATTATATCCATTAGATATTGAAATTCCGTGAAATTTGCTCTATTGGCGCTCCGGCTCTCCGGAAAGCCTCAATTTCTACAATCGCTGAATCGTCATGCCACCATCTACGGTTATTGTTTGACCGGTGAGATAGCTTGAACCAGCCATGCAGAGGAATGCCGCCCAACACGCAATCTCGACGGGATCACCAACGCGCTTCATCGGAATGGCGGGCAGTACTTTTTCCATGAAGTCATTTTTTGCGAGCAACGGCGCCGTCAGCGGTGTGCTAATAAAACCGGGCGCAATACAATTGACCCTAATACCATCTCTCGCCCACTCATAGGCAAAGTTCCGCGTCAGCGCCGTCAACGCAGCTTTGGTCATCGCGTAAGGGGCTCCCGTCGACAACGCCACCGCCCCGGCAATCGATCCCAGATTCACAATCGCCCCTCTGTTACCGGACTTCAGGTGTGGATGCGCGAGCCTACTCATCTCAAACGCAGAGGTGAGGTTGGTCGCCAGCAACTGTTCATACTCTTCGAGAGTGTACTCAAGGGCACGCTTACGATTATTGGTACCGACGTTATTTATCAGAGAATCAACTCCGCCCATTTTTTCCACGGCAAAGTCGATCGCGCGTTTGCGTCCTTCGACACAGGAAATGTCCGCCGCTATTCCATAGGCTCTCAAGCCACTGCTTTGCCAATCGTTCACAATTTCTTCGATGTCAGCCTCACCGCGCGCGGTTACTGTAACAACCGCGCCGAGCTTGAGAAACTGATCGGCAATTGCAAAACCAATCCCCTTACTTCCCCCGGTTACCAACGCCCGGTTACCAGTCAAATCGAAATTCGCGTCCACGAGTAACTCCTCTATCCCCGCCTCATCATCTTCAAACTGATCTCACCACCACCGCCGCACTTGACACCGCAACAAAAACCCCCGCATTGATATGCGAGGGTCCGGTTGCCACCAAGTATAAGTGATGACACTTAGAATTCGAGCTCTTAACCCAGTTTGGGCTTCAGGCTCTGACTCTGCTCTTCTATTGAACGAATCAGGCCTTCCAGATTGATACGCTGTCCCTTGGCTGTCAGGCAGACGAGAAAATGTCCGTTAACCTGACAGAAATGAAGAATGCCCTGATCGGTCAACAATGTCATTTGCGAAAGCGCACCACGATTCATGCGCTGCAGCGAAACGTCATTGTTGGAGAAGAGAGTTGCACTCAACGCGCCCAAGGTACCGACATCGATATCCGGAGGCAAGCTGCTGGAAACTACGGAACCATCCCCCGCCACCAGCAGGCAGCCAAGTATTCCGTGCTTACCGTTCAAATTAGCTAGGAGAGATTGAATCTCCGCCGAATCTGCCATCCGTTGTCTCCTTCACAACCACGTATTCTTTCGCACTCAAATTATCCAACGAAGTTGCGATCCTGTCATGCATTATGTGGACACAAATTAGTTCTTTGCTGGCGTTTTAGACTTTTCCTTCGAGTCTGCGTCCGGCTTTCCAGCGGAACCTTTATCAGATTTCGTATCGGCAGATGATTTTTCATTTTTCTTGTCGGCGCCGGCGTCAGCTTTCTTATCATCTTTATCAGCATTAAGCTTGCGTATCTTGAAGACTTCGACCCATGGATCGTCAAGGGCAGCTGCAAAAACTTTGCCAGTCAATTCGATCTGCTCACCGTCTTTCAAAGTGGCGAGCAATTGGGTTTCGGGATCTTTTTCTTTAGGGATTGCCATTGCCAACTTCAATTCCGAAAGCGGCAAGTGCGTTTTGGGTTTATGCACAAGAAAGGACAAGTGCGTCTTAGAGGAACGGAACGCCGGCTTGTAGTCAAGGGCAAGGTTGTTAAAAGCGGAGAAGCTCGCAGTGAACTTGACATTCTTGCCAACCCAATCGTGCGGTTTTGCTACCAATTCATCGGCGCTGACGGCCTGTACGTTTTCCAATTCCGGTTTGGGGGGAGATTTGTCGGCAGGTTTGTCCGCCGCCGCTTTATCCGCCTTATCTTTGTCCCCGGGTTTGTCTTTTTCGTTCTTGTCAGGTGCCTTCTGAGCTAACGTGTCTGCTAGCCGCTGGTTGGAAGATACCTTCGCTGACTCGGCAGCCCTTGCCACATCACTATCTGTTCGTCCGCCAGTACTGACGCCGATGGCGGCAGGAACCAGAGAAACGATTAGCAAAATTTGTAATTTGGTGGATAGAGGACTGCGGGTGCGTTGCCTGCCCGGATCGGAATTACTGGACGATTTCATCAATGTTTAGACCTCTGCCAATCAAAGCAACATATTACCAGATGCTTATTATCATCGCTTGTGAACAGGCGATATCATTGAGCCTGCCGAAACAATGACGGCCGAGGAAACCAAATGTGCCCGCAATTTAGCACTGCGTGCTAGTTTTGCCGGGCATGCAATTCAAGGGGTTTACGGATGGCAGGCGCAAAAGCGGGAAAGGCGACGAAATCGACCGGAAAAACTGCAGGACGAGATGGAATTGATGCCAATGCAGAGCAACAGGTTGCAACGGCGAGCGGCGACATATCCATTGGCAATACCACGCTCATCGAATCCGCTCCCGCTGCGATCTCTGCGCAGGACGACTCTTTAGACGATTGCGCAGCTCCTGCCGGTGATGTACCGCAGCTATCGCCGATGATGCGTCAGTACTTCGAACTGAAGGCACAGGCACCGGATGCGTTGTTGTTTTTTCGACTGGGCGATTTTTTCGAACTTTTCGACGAAGATGCGCAAGTCGGCGCTCGCGAGTTGGAGATCACTTTGACAGGCCGACCGGAACCGACATATCCGGGCGGCCGGGTTCCCATGGCCGGGGTCCCTTACAGGGCTTGGGAGTCCTACGCCGGACGATTGCTCGCGAAAGGTTATTCAGTAGCTATCACCGAGCAAATCGGTATTGCCGGACAGAACAAAGGTCCAGTTGAGCGTAAACTCTCGCGCATACTGACACCAGGCACGGTGCTGGAGTCCGACTTCCTTCCCGCACGTGAAAACAATTACCTGGTTGCATTGAGCTCCGGCGGCAGCGGTTCAAAACTCTGGGGGCTGGCGGCAATTGACGCCTCTTGCGGCGAGTTCCTGGTGACTCAGGTTAGCGAAGAAGACTTGCTGCCGGAACTGGCCCGTTTATCACCGCGAGAACTGCTTGTTGCCAAAAGAAGTGTTCGAGGAATACACGGCTTGCCGACGGAAGAGTTAGAGGCACCGCAAGCGGTGAAAGAGCGCTACAAACTTACCGGCAGGCCTTCGATGTTTTTTCAACTCGAGCCTGGACGACGGCGCATCATGCAAGTGTTTTCAGTTACCACACTGGAAGGTTTCGGCTGCCATGAAATGCCACTGGCAGTGGGCGCGGCCGGTGCAGCACTTGAATATCTGGAACGCACTCAGTCCTCGGCGATGGCGAAATTTTCCTCTATTGTCACTTACTCTGTTGGTGAGCATCTCGTTTTAGATGAGAATGCGCGCAAAAACCTTGAGCTGACAGAAACAGTCCGTGACCGCAAATTCGAAGGCAGTTTGTTGTGGTGCCTTGACCGAACCCGCACGGGTCCAGGAAGCAGATTGCTGCGCAATTGGCTTCTCAAGCCGCTTCTATCAATCAGCGCCATAACAGAGCGTCAAGATGCAATAGCAGAACTTATCGGCGACGGCTCCAGACGGCGAAAAATCGATACCGCGCTTTCCGACATTTCCGATCTTGAGCGCCTGTCTGTCAGACTAAGTTCCGCGGCATCGTCGCCTAAAGATCTTGAAGCAATTGCCTGCTCTTTAGCTCAACTGCCTGCGTTATCCGAGGCGTTGGACGGCTGCAAGAGCGGTTATCTCTCGCAACTAAGTAACATTTCGCCGGACCTGGCTGATCTCTACGAAAAGATCAAAGGCGCGATTGCAAACGATCCACCTCGCGAAATTACAAACGGTGGAATCTTTCAAAGCGGATTCAACGAAGAGTTGGATGAGATACGTTCCTTGCTGGGCGGTGGCAAGCAATGGATTGAAGACTTCCAGATTCGCGAACAAGAGCGCACAAAGATTCGTTCACTCAAAGTAAGTTTCAACTCTACGTTCGGCTACTACATCGAGATAACGCATTCAAATAGAGAACTGGTGCCGTCGGACTACATTCGCAAGCAAACCCTGACAAACGCAGAGCGATACATCACACCGGATCTGAAAGAGTACGAAGCGAAAGTGCTCAATGCCGAGAAGAATCAGGCCGATGTTGAGTACAGACTGTTCGTCGAGTTCCGTCGCGCACTTACCGGTTTCGGGGCGGAGTTGAAGAAGTTGTCTTCAGCAATCGCGGCAGTAGACGCCCTCTGCTCTTTAGCATCAGTGGCCGCCGAATATAAGTACGTGCGTCCTCTAGTCGACACATCGCTGGCCTTGGAGCTGACATCAGGACGCCATGCAGTACTTGAAAGGCTGCTGCCGATGGGAGTGTATATTTCAAACGACACTCATCTGTACGGCAATTCGCACGAGCAACAGATGATGATCTTGACCGGACCTAATATGTCGGGCAAATCAAGCTACCTTCGACAGATTGCACTAATCACTATTATGGCTCAGGCCGGCAGTTATGTGCCGGCGACGACGGCGCATGTCGGAGTAGTCGATCGCATTTTCACACGTATCGGTGCGGTGGACGACCTCGGGCGCGGGCAGTCGACGTTCTTAGTAGAGATGAGTGAAACCGCGCAATGTTGCCTCTGCGCAACGGAACGTTCGCTGATTTTGCTGGACGAAATCGGCCGCGGTACCAGCACTTATGATGGAGTTGCAATTGCCTGGTCCGTGTCGGAATATCTGGCGTCGCAAGTGAAAGCACGAACGATCTTTGCGACGCACTATCATGAACTCAACGGATTGGCCAGTTTCTGGTCGCAGATTGTCAACCACCAGGTTGCAGTGGCTGAATTCGAAGGCAGCGTGGAGTTTCTGCATAAAGTTGTACCGGGCGGCGCTAGCCGCAGCTTCGGCATTCACGTTGCTGGAATGGCGGGGCTGCCGCCGTCGGTCATAGACAGAGCACACTATTTGATGTCGCAAATGGAAAAGCGCGGCGCTGCCGGCAAGATTCTCGATAATGGTCCAAAATTGCGCACACTTCCGCTGGATGCAGCGATGCAGCTGTCGCTGTTCGCACCGCAAAAATAACGGCTCGCTGGCAGCGCCGCTGCGTCCGAAATCCCTGTCACCAAATCTCTAGAATTGGAGACCGGGAAAACCCGGCACGGCTATTGGCATCCCGCTCGCAGCGTGTTCGCGGACTTGGTAAGATTGCAGAACGAGAATGCCTTTGCGCACCAAATCGGACGGGGAATTAATGCCAACGTGCAGCCACTCAAGAGGATCTGACAAGACTGTGATTAAAACAAGACAGCGGCTGATAACAATAGTAGCCGTCACCTTGCTTTCAACGTCGTCGGCGCTTGCCGCTAAGATTGAGAAGTCAGCAAATACGGCGGGCGTTGATGCCGGCGCAATGAAGCTGATGAACCAGGGTAATTGGAATCAGGCGATAGAACGACTGAAACTTCTTACCGATCAATCGACCGCGGCCGACAGAACGGAAGCCTGGCTGGCATTTGCTTATCTATACCAGGGTAAGCATGCCGAGCTCAAGGCTCTTGACGAAGCCGTGACAGCACAACCGGTCGACCCATCCGACCCGTTGGCGAAATCAATCGTCCACGCCTTTGCCTTAACGTCGCAGGGTAAGTTAAACGAAGCCTCCGCATTGTTAGACAGTCTCGGTCAACAAGATCAGGATGTTCTTTTCACTTTCACGCGCGCTTGCGTCGCACTGAAGCAAGGCAAACCTCAGGACGCCGCAGTACTTTGCGAGCGAGTGGTCGACTTGGCACCCTCTTTCGCCTGGGGCTACCGCACGCTCGGTTTCATTCAGGAAAAATCGCTCAAGAACCCCGGTAGCGCCGAGAGAGCATACGATCGAGCGCTGGCAGCGGAGCCCGGCTTGAAAGAAGTCAGAGACTTACTGACAGACTTGCGTCTGACTCGCAATGACTTTGACGGTGCTATTGCGGTAGCCAAAGACGGGATCAAACGCTTTCCGAAAGATCCACAACAACACTACCGGTTGGCACAGATCTATTCGCAGCAATTTCGTTATCTGGAATCGCTTGAAGAGCTTGACAGAGCAGCAATACTGGCGAAGGACGATCCTCGATGGTATCGCAGTCGAGCCAGTATCTTCAGACAGCAAGGCAAATTAGCCGATGCAATTGAAGAGCAGCGCAAGTCGGTAGCACTTGGTAAAGATCGAGCGTTCGAGTTAGTTGAACTGGCTCGCCTGCAAGAGCAACATGGTGATACCAAGGACGCCATCGCAAGTTTGCGAGCATCCATCGCAGAAAACGCCAATCAAAACGCGCAGCAGAAGCTGGTAGCACTACTTCAGAAAGAACAAAGCTGGGCGGAGCTAATCGCTGAGTTAAAGAAAGCAGTCGAAGCAAATCCGAAGCAAGCCAATCTGCGAATCGGTCTGGCACAAGCATACAAGAACAACGGTAAGCCGGATGAAGCAATAGCCGAGTTTAAGGAAGCCGCAAACCTCGAGCAAAACAGTCCGATTGCGCACCGCGAAATCGGAAAGATTGAACTGTCGCGAAACAATTACCAGGCGGCGGCAAAGTCATACACGCGTGCGTTGAACATCAACCCGAGTTCAGTAGAGGATCTCGTTGCCTTGGGTTACTGCTACGCCAACAATAATGACTTTGTGCAGGCTGAAACAGCATTCGTAACGGGTCTGGCATTGCTGCAGTTGTCGCAAACGACAGGGGGCTCGTCGCCGGTTATCCAAGCGGACATCATGCGCTCTCTCGGTAGTGTTTTACTGACTGAAGGTCGCTATCGTGAGGCTGCGCTTAATCTTGAAGCCGTCGTAGGTCAGGGCAAGGACGCTGCGCGGAAAAGCGAGGACGAGTTTTTGATGTATCAGGCGCAGGCATTGCGCGACCGCTCCGCTGAGTCGGTTCGGAAGTATTCATCCGCGTATGCGAGTCTTCCCGCCGCCTTGCGAAAAGAGCTTATGGACGATTACGTCGATACACTCCTTAAGCTCGGAAAAACCACTCTCGTAGCAGAACAACTAAAGGAAGTTTCGCAGGATCAGCTACGCAAAGCAGACCCGCTTTTGTTGACCAAGTTGCTGCTTGCTTCGGGCAACCCGAACGAAGCAGCCGAGCTGGCCGCAACAAGCGCTCTTGAGACTAGTCGTGATAACGACACACGAGCTGAACTCTTTCTCACTCTGGCGCAGGCAAAAATCGAGCAGCGCGAAGCAAAAGCAGCGGAGGAAGCAGTTAACAAGGCCCTTGAGCTCAATCCCAAATCATTTAATGCCTACGCGGAAAGAAGCAAACTCCTGCTGCAAGAACAGAAATTCGAGAATGCACTTGCAGCGGCGCAACGAGCACTGGAAGTGAACCCCTACTTCGCCACCGGATACATAAGTGCCGGCGACGCCTACATGCGCATGAACAAAGCCACCGAGGCTCATAATCAATACCTGAAAGCAGCGGAGCTGTATCCGAATCTAGCTCTGGTTCATAAGAAACTGCGCGAGTCCTATCTGAAACAGTCGAAAATAAGCGACGCGGAAAGAGAGTCCGAAATCGCCGCGAACCTGGAAAAGAACGGCTAAAGTTCCCTTAGCGCGTTCACTTTGACCCTGCGCGAGGAATAAGCAGTATAGATTCCCGGGTTCTGCGGCAATTGGAAGGTCTAATCGATGAGCAAGTCAACAACTGTGGACTGGAAGACTCTGCCCGTAAAGACCAGGGTGATCGTGCTGACCAAGATGCTCGTCAGGGCGTTTTTGATAGCGCTGCTGCTGGTATCGGTCGGTTCCTACACTCTATTTTCACCGCCGGTTTTAATTCCGCTACTGGGGGCGAAGATCCTGTTGTATCCGCATCCTCCAGGCGATCCCTACAATTACACCACGCTTAACGGTCTCAAAGCAGAAGACGTTTTTATAAAGAACGCCGCGGGCAACAAGATACACGGCTGGTACTGGAAAGTACCCGGTGCCAGGAAAACCATCCTGTTCATGCATGGCAACGCCGGCAATATAGGACACCGATTGTTTCTGGCCCAAGCGATTCTGGAAACGGGAACATCGCTATTTTTATTCGACTATAGCGGTTACGGCAAAAGCGAGGGCAAGCCCGGGCTCAATGAGCTCATCAGCGACTCAGATCTTGCGTTCAACTTCCTGGTTGACCAACAAAAAATTCCGCCGTCCGAAATTGTGTTGTACGGCGAGTCCATCGGAGGCACGGTGGCCTGCGATATCGCGCGAAAACACGAGTGCGCAGGTTTGATTCTGGACTCAACATTTACTTCGATAGTCAGACTTGCCAAAGTGAAGATACCTGCATACAAAATGTTTCCCGACTTCCTGCAGCCTACGCCCAGCCTCAATGTCATTGACTATGTCTCCCAAAAGCACCCGCCGCTGCTTCTGCTCCATGGCGGAAAAGACGAAATCATCCCAACTGCGGAAGCGCAAGAAAATTTCGCAAGCGCCAGCCAGCCAAAGAAACTGGTCCTATTGCCTCTGTCTACGCACAATTCCAAGGGCAAAGATTGGGCGGCGTACGTGCAAGCCCTAAAAGAGTTTATTGCTTCACTGCCGCAGTAGGACGCCATGCTGCTTCGGTTGTCGATTATCAGAAAGTCAAGTTTGACCGTGAGGGCGCGAACCTCATGCTGAGTAAGTTATCTGTTACTCAAAAAGGGTTACTCCTGGTATCAATTCCGGTGCTATTCGAATTCCTCTTTGCCGGGAGCCTTTATTACCTGATTGACCGGGCGCAGCTAAATCGAGAACGATTCAGCGAATCTAAAGAGCTGCTGAGCCGCACAATGGATCTGCAAATGACATTGATTCGCGGCACCATGGCTGCATTCGGATCGGACGACGGCATTGTGAACGAGAAAGAAGTCGAATCCGTTCGTCAGACCCTGAAAAAAGCACGATGGTCATTCGGAGATGGGGCGCGAAGAAGACCGGAAATGGTATCAGCCTTGAAAGACGCCTATGCCTGCTGCGACATGATCGAAGCCTGGATCAATAAAGCAGTCACAATCTTCAACGACAAAAGCATTCCGAGGAGTGGGCGCTTTTCACTGCTAAGAGAAGATGCATACGTTTTAGCAGCACGCGGAAGACCGGTGTTGGCACGAATAATTCAGTCTGAATCCCGAGTACAAAGGCAGGCTCCAGCCAGCCAGAAGCAAGATCAAATTAGAATCACATTGCTCGTAGTCTTTGGACTAGGAGCAAATGCTACTCTGGCCATTCTCCTTGCTCGGGCTTTCGGCAAGGACTTCATTGACAGACTGCAACTCATTTCCTCCAACGCCTCGCGCCTAATTCGTGATGATGCGTTGATGGCAATCGCTCCAGGGTCCGATGAAGTGGCGCGATTGGATCAGTCGCTGCACAATGCAGCAGCGATGATTCACGAAGCCAGACGCAAGGAACTAGCAATTCTCGAAAACGCCGCGGATGTGATCTGTTCGATCAACAATTCGTTCTCTTTCGTGACAGTAGGAGCATCCGCCATTCGCTGCTGGGGGTTCGGGTCGGCAGAGTTGACGGGAAAGGACTTACGGAGCTACCTGCCGGCAAAAGACGTCCCGGTGGTCGAGCGAATGATTCGAATTGCCCGCCATACGCCGGGAAAGAAATTCGAAGTCGACAGTGGTTTCAAGGGCAACCCATACCCGTTGGATATTCGTTGGGTGGCAACCTGCAACAACGATGACGATCTCGTCTATTTGACGGCAAGAGATGTATCTGCGGAGAAAGAACTTGAGCGAATGCGAGAACGATTTGTCGCAGCAATCAATCATGACATCCGCACTCCGCTTACTTCCGTGCATGGTTCAATAGAACTGACTCTAGCCGGTATCGGCGGACCACTGCGCAAGACAGCGCAAGTCGAGTTGGAACAAACACTTGTAACGATCGACGCCCTTACTACCTCAATCAACATGATGCTCGACATCGAAAAATTGAGGCACAATGACAGCATCAAATTCAGCTCATTCAGCATGCTCGATGCCTGCGCCACAGTTCAAGCGCGCCTTCCGGCAGCAATGTCTGCGGAGCTGCGCTTCTGCCCCGTTGATTGTATGCTCACATTCGATTCAGAGCGATTTGTTCGCGCACTTTGTGCGTTGCTGACAGTTGCAACTGAGTACAGACGCAGCCAGAGCCCGATTCACATTGAATGGTCAAAGCTACCATCCGCCGGGAAGATTGCCGTTTCTACAACCTGGACCGGTGAGCCATTGTCGGACCAGCTCAAGAACCTGTTAACCGGGGACATCAGCTTAGCGTTAGTTCAAGTTGCTTCCCCATTAAGACTAGCGCTGTCGCTCAAGATGGCCAGACTGCTGCTTGGTCCCACTAGCGGCTTATCGTTCACTGAATCCGGAGAAGGACGGTATCAGTTTGCGTTTGAAGCGGAGGAGGACGGTAGCGCACGTGTCCGGTGCCCCAATGAAGATTGAGAACTGGTCGCTTACGCGAAAGACTATTTTGTTGGTGGCAATTCCTGCTACACTGCAAACCATACTAATTGCGGTGGCACTAGGTATTTGGCTACACGCCGAGCACCTGGCGAACAAAGTAGCACGAGCGAAAGACCTTAGCCTTGAACTGCAAGTGTTTCAGAAAACGATGGGCGACTGTGTAGCATCATGCGGTGTAGCACGCGCAACATTTGGACAACTAGGAGTCGAACAAGCGCACGCACAACTGAAAAAGCTGACGCGCGGATACCAGAAGCTGCAGCTCAGCGCCACAGTGAATACGAAGGTCTCACCTGAGTGGCAGACGATGGACAAAGCGGTCGAAAGATTGAAGTATGGCTTCAAACTGGCGCTGGGCGAAACGGAACAAGGAAGAGTAGGAAGTGGCGTTATCAAGGAAAGAGCACTGCGCGACTTCCGTATTTTAATCGACGCTGTACAAAAGGTCAGCGCAATGGAATGCCGAGAAATTGATCCTGCGATTGCAGAAGCAGACCGTGTAAATGCAACACTACGATTTGTGCTCTTAGGCTTGATAGTGGCAAGTGCACTCGTCGCAACAGGTTTGGTTGAGCTGTATCGAAAGAACATTGCAACGCGTCTACTGGCTGTGATGGAGACAACCGAATTGATGTCTCACCGTTGCCCGCTCAAACCAGCGATTTCGGGATCTGATGAGATTGCTACTATGGACAGGCAGCTACACGAAATCGATGCGAAGTTGGACGAAGCCATGCGCAACGAAAAGCTTGTGATCGCCAATGCCGCCGATCTGGTCTGTACGCTGGATTCCCGGGCAACAATATTGAGCGTCAATGAAAGAGCGCTACAGCAGATGACTGGCATGAAACCCGATGCACTGATTGGTCGCCAGCTGGTCGAACACATTGCGATTGAGCAAAAGGAGGAAGTCCTGGAAAAGCTTCTCGGGGCAAGAGACTCGAACTCAACACTAAAATTCAAGTGCGATTTGGTGACAAACTCCAGGAAAAACGTGCCGACAGAATGGACAGTCCACTGGTCGGACGTCGATGGAGCTCTATTCTGCGTAGCCCACGACCAAACGCAAGAACGTGCGCTTTCATCACTAAGACAAGAGTTTCTCGCATCGATGCACAGCGAATTACATCAACCACTAAACCGAATTTACCAGAGTCTGACAAACTTAACAGACAACGAGATTGATCCTTTGCCAAAGCGATCGCGCAGCGAACTCCAGCGAGCGCAGCAAAGCCTGATACGCTTACTTGCCCTGGTTGAGGACCTGCTGGAAGTAGAGAACATGGCATCAAAGGAACTAACTTTGAATCTGACCAAGCAGAAAGTGAACAGTATCGTCGAGGAATCTATTAACAGCTTGAGTGCGCTGGCCCGTACAAGCGACATCAAAATTACTTCTGATATCCAGTCTGATCTCTACGTGAACGTCGACAGAGTGCGAATCATACAAGTACTCGTCAATGTGTTATCCAACGCGCTGAAATATTCTCCGAACGGCAGCAACGTCAATATCTATTGTGAGACAGAGGCCACACACACCACTATCTTCGTTCGCGATGAGGGACCCGGAATTCCCGAGAGTTACCAGGATCAAATTTTCGCAGCCTTTGAGCAGGTACCGGGGCGCTCAACTAAACGTGCCGCCAGTAGCGGGCTCGGTTTGAGTATTTGCAAAACCATAGTAGAGGCTCACAAAGGCGCTATAGGAGTGTACAGCTCTCCGCCCGATGGCAGCAGGTTCTGGATTAAGCTGCCGCGCTGGCGATCGGAATCAAACAAATGCGCGGAACTAGAAGCTTAAATCAAGCATCTTCCATCCAGGAGAAACAGTGAGTCGATATGGGGTGTACACACCCGAGTCGATTTGCCAAGCAGGAGGAACCCGATGAGCAGGATTGAAACATCATCCCACACGGGACAGAACGCGCCACCGCCCGAGCAAGATGAACGGGACGAAGCGTCCTCGATGGGCGGCGGAAGAAAAGCTGAAGCCCGTTTCGGCGACCATCACTCAAAAACAGGACAATCTTCAATGCGTAAGCGAGAACATATTGAGCCTCCAGTCGGGTTAGACCTGGAAACGCGGGGGGATATCGAAATAACCAAATCTTCACGGAAGTCGAAGGATGACGCCGAAGATTCGAACAGCAACGCCAAGGGTAACGGCGGCAAAGAACAACCGTCGCTACGGGATGAAGCAACGCGCCAGCAAATACATCGCAGCGCACCGGCAGAGTCAGCTGAGCAGCTGCGTCAAGTTGCAGAACAACTTGAATCGGAAAACAAGCCCGCAACGGCACAGAAGGTACGAGCTGCGGCCGCCAAAATCACGTTGCAACAGCAAAATGAATTAGATGGCTTTCCGCTCCCGAACGAATCGGGTTCGTAGAAATTTCACCGCTGTGCACAAACTGTTCCAAACGAGCCAGCATCGACATGGGGGCTCTTTGCCTCA
Source organism: Candidatus Obscuribacterales bacterium (assembly GCA_019752635.1). Lineage (GTDB taxonomy): Bacteria > Cyanobacteriota > Vampirovibrionia > Obscuribacterales > Obscuribacteraceae > JAKFUT01. The sequence goes on from JAIELX010000095.1 coordinate 16,561, forward strand.
ACGCCGATGCAACGGACAGCGTTCTCAGGCGTAAGAGCCATCGTCCAACCGAAGTGATACTTCGCCGCCATAGACACTAACTTCCGTCCCGTCTGCTTGAAGAATTTTGAGCGCACCGGAAGGTCCAATATCAAGGGCCTTTCCGCGAATCAGTTGAGAACCTTGTTCGACGCGAACTTCGCGTCCCAAGGTGACAGAGCGAGCCTTCCAGCGCTCCAAAATCACTTCGTTAAGCCCATGGCGCAGATCCGAGTAGTGCGACTCCAAACAATTGCACACTTCCGCTACTAAAAGATTGGCATCGATTTCCCGTCCACAGACCCGGTCCAACCACTCGATACGAGGTTTCAGTTCATCAGGCAGATTCGCTTCCTCAAAATTCAAGTTGAGGCCTATCCCGATCACCACCGCCGGTGGTAGCACTGTTGATTCAGAGGTGGTCGCAACGGCTTGAGCATTGCCGCTCATTTCTACAAGTATTCCGCCAAGCTTACGCCCGGAAACAACCAGGTCGTTGACCCATTTAAGACCGACTTCTATATCGCAAACACGCTTTATGGCCTCAGCGCAAGCAACACCAGTCATCAGACTTATGAGCGGCAATTCATTGCGCGTCAACAGTGGCCGCAGCAAAACACTCATGTAGATGCCAGAATCGATTGGCGAAACCCAGGTCCGTCCCTGTCGCCCGCGCCCCGACAACTGCTTCCGCGCTAAAACCAGCACGCCCTCGGGCGCGCCGGCGGCAGCCATTTCCGCGACACGCGTGCTTGTCGAGTCCGTTTCATCAAACAAGACGCGGTCGAACTTTCCGACAATATAAGTAGTAAGAGAAGGCTCGATCCTTCTGAGATCGAGCCTTGCGAATGTACCGCTAGCCGACTCGACCACTGCTCTCCACACCTACATCGCAGAGGTTGGTGACAATCTGCTTCGATTCGGTCAACAACTTATGGATAGGGCACTTGTCGGCAATCTTTTTGAGCGTATCAACTTGCTCAGCGTTCAGGTCGCCCTTGACCTCGATGTCACGATTGATTCTGGACATCTTCTTTCCGGGGTTTGAAGGGTCTTCGATAGTCTCTTCCGTCAACACCACATTGACATGGTCGAGCTTCCATTCGCGCCTCTTGGCGAACAGTTGTAAAGTCATCGAGGTGCAGGCACCCAGTGAAGCCAACAAGAGTTCATGCGGATCTGGTCCCGTCTCGGCGCCGCCAACATCTTTACCCGCATCAGCTATAAAGGAATGTTTGCCTGTCTGAACTTCGTGCTGCAAACCGCCTGAACGTGATGAAACAACCACTTGACTCATGTATGCGTCTCCAATGGGGTAATTAAAAATGGTAACTCTTGTCGACCCCAACCCCCCAGATTTTACTGAATCATTTATATAGTTCGTTGTGAACACGGGGTCGGATTAATAGACTGCCAGAAGGTGGAAGGCTGGAATAAACGATGCTGCGGCTAGAAACAGACAGATTGCTGTTACGCGAGTTCCTGTTCAATGATTGGCAGGACGTGCACGAATACGCATGCGATCCAGAAGTAGTGCGTCACCTTGAATGGGGTCCTAACTCCAAAGAAGAAACGATTAAGTTCGTAGAGGGCACACTGGCCTGTCAGCGCGAGCGCCCTCGCATGGTCTACGAATTCGCCGTATTGACACGCCCTGGTATCGACGCAAAAACGCCGCCGGATCAAACAAAACTAATCGGCGCTTGCGGGCTAAGGTTGCTCAACCATAATGCCGAACAAGCCGAAATCGGTTATTGCTTCGCTCGGCGCTTCTGGCAGAGCGGATTCGCCTCAGAAGCCAGCCAGGCTCTACTTAAATTTGGTTTCGCCAATCTCGGTCTGCACCGTATGTATGCCACTTGCGACAATACCAACATAGGCTCCTCACGAGTACTGGAAAAGATTGGCATGCGTCGAGAAGGGCTGAGCCTGAAGGACAGAAAGATTCGAGGTAACTGGCGTGATACCTTGCATTTCGCTATTCTCAAAGAAGAGTGGTCCAATATTAACCCGTCCGAATAATCGCCAAACGGATATACAACACGCACCCTATCCGGTGCAGAACCATATCCATTCGTTTGAAGGATCGACAGCACCACGTGCTGACAAGGGTCCTGCGCCTCAACGGCGTCCGTCGCTGACTCGACTAAATGGAGTTAACGATACCGACACGCAGTATGAGAGCGCGAAAATGTCCGAAAAAACCAAGCAGCTATATCAGCTACTCCTCGCGCGCCCCGTTTAGATATACATCTTTCGAGGCTGCTGCCCCATACTTCCGAGATCGAATTCATAAGCATCGCATATGGTGCCTATATACAAAGCCTTATTCCGTCTGCATGATCAGCGTCCGACTCTGTTAAAGATCGTCTTTGCAATCATGTTTAATCTAAAAGCCGGGAAAAGTAGATCCGACGGAACTCTCATGGCTTAAGCGTTTTTGGCGCTGTATATACAATTGAAACACAAATTGCGTACTAGTATGAAGCAACTATCCGATGATATCTTCAACTCAAATCAAATCTGATGAAGAAGAACTGCCCGGAAATTTTGTCCGGTTGTTTATTCACGCGCTGATTAAACAGGCGAGTAAATGGGGCGGACGCGATTCTTCAAGATGCGGTTGAGCGTCGGTCGCTTTGAAAACAAGCGAGAGCAAAAACCACAACTGAGAAGCAATCAGCGGACAGGGCAGGAGCTTAACTGCGACCAAGGAATATTCCTTGGATGTATTTTGGTCCCTTCTTCATGACGATTCAACAAAATTAGGTTTCGGTTCTAGGGGTTCCAGGGGAGTATTTATGACGCAGTCCACCACATTGAACACCGCTCCTGTTTCTGACTTTTCCTCCCAAGTGGCGCAGCAAAAAGTCTTGAGACGCGACGGCGTTGTCGTTCCATTCGACCCGACCAAGATTTCTGTAGCGGTAACAAAGGCATTCATCGCAGCTGAAGGCGACTCATGCGCCACCAGCTCGCGTATTCGCGATATCTGCAAGACGTTGACCGAACAGGTTGTCGAAACGCTCGTTCGCCGTCATAACGAAGGCATGCCCATACATATAGAGCATATACAGGATCAGGTCGAACTCGCTCTGATGCGTTCAGGCGAACACGAAGTGGCTCGTCGCTACGTCCTCTATCGCGAATCACGCGCTCAAGAACGTGCCAAACAAGAAGCAGAGCACGGCATCGGTTCACCGACAGCAGAACTGCGAATGAAGCTGCCCAGTGGCATCACAGTCTCAATTGACTACGTTCGCCTGCGAACCGTAATAGAAGAAGCTTGCGCCGGATTGGGCAGCGACGTTTCCGTTCAAGCAATCTACGACGGCACAATCAGCAACCTCTATGACACCGTCCCCGAAGAAGACGTTTACCGCTCGGCCATCATGAGCGCACGCACGCTCATTGAGCGCGATCCAGCGTACAGCTACGCCACTGCGCGTCTATTGCTGGACCATATCCGCAGAGAAGTTATGGGTGAACCTGTCACGCACGCCCAGATGTCGGAGCGTTATTGCGACTACTTTGCCGACTACATTCGCAAAGGCATCGAGTTCGGACTAATCGATCCCAAGCTCGGTCAATTCGACCTTCAACAACTGGGCGAAGCAATTAAGCCAGACCGCGATCTGCAATTCCAATATCTTGGACTGCAAACACTCTACGATCGCTACTTACTGCATAACGACGGACGTCGTTATGAGCTGACTCAGGCGTTCTGGATGCGTATCGCAATGGGCTTGAGCTTGAACGAAGTAGAGCGCGAACGCCGCGCCATTGAGTTCTACAATTTGTTGTCGAGTTTTGACTTCATCTCATCAACCCCCACCCTCTTCAACTCCGGAACGCACCGTCCGCAGCTATCCTCCTGCTTCCTCACAACCGTGAGCGATGATCTCGAAGGAATCTACGACGCTCTAAAAGAAAACGCATTGCTTTCCAAATTCAGCGGTGGCTTGGGCAACGATTGGACACCGATTCGTGCACTCGGCGCTCACATCAAAGGCACCAACGGCAAGAGCCAGGGCGTCGTCCCCTTCCTCAAAGTAGTGAACGACACTGCCGTAGCAGTAAACCAGGGCGGCAAGCGCAAAGGCGCAGTTTGCTCCTATCTGGAAACCTGGCACGTAGACATCGAAGAGTTTCTTGAACTTCGCAAAAACACAGGCGACGATCGTCGTCGAACGCACGATATGAATACCGCGAACTGGGTTCCGGATTTGTTCATGGAACGCGTAATGGAAAACAAAGAATGGACTTTGTTCTCTCCCGACGAAGTGCCGGACCTTCATGACTGCTACGGAGCTGAGTTCCGTGCGAAATACGAACATTATGAAAAGCTCGCTGAGGTCGGTCAACTACGCTTAACGAAGAAAGTACAAGCAGTTGGTCTTTGGCGCAAAATGCTTTCCATGTTGTTCGAAACCGGACATCCGTGGGTTACCTTCAAAGATCCGTGCAACTTGCGCAGCCCGCAACAGCATGTTGGCGTAGTTCACAGCTCTAACCTATGCACTGAAATCACACTGAACACATCAAGCAAAGAAACAGCCGTGTGCAACCTCGGCTCCATCAACCTGGTTAACCACATCGGCGAGAAAGGCCTAGATCTGGCCAAACTAAATAACACCTGCCGCGTTGCAGTACGCATGTTAGACAACGTTATAGACATCAACTACTACAGCGTTGGCAAAGCACGGAACTCTAACTTGAAGCATCGCCCTGTCGGTCTGGGTTTCATGGGCTTCCAGGATGCATTGCACAAAATGCGCATAGCTTACGCTTCGAACGAAGCAGTAGAATTCGCAGACGGTTCGATGGAAGCAATCAGCTACTTCGCCATTCTCGCCAGCAGCGAACTTGCGAAAGAGCGTGGAACCTACAGCACCTACAGAGGCTCGTTGTGGGATCAGGGCATTCTCCCGATCGACAGTCTGGAAAAACTTCGAGCCTCTCGTGGTGACATGTACTTGGACGTCAGCAACACTCGATTGCTCGATTGGACTCCGGTTCGCGAGCATGTAAAACAGTGGGGCATGCGTAACAGCAACGTGATGGCGATTGCTCCAACTGCCACCATCTCTAATATCATCGGTGTTAGTCCGTCCATCGAACCTGTATTCCAAAACCTCTACGTCAAATCCAACTTGAGCGGTGATTTCACAGTGTTGAACGCCTATCTTGTGGAAGACCTGAAGGCAATAGGGCTGTGGGACGAAGTTATGGTGCATGACCTGAAATACTTCGACGGCTCGGTACAACCAATCGAACGAGTACCGGCAGAACTGAAGAGAATGTATGCAACCGCCTTCGAAGTTGATCCGAAATGGCTCATCGAAGCTGGCGCACGCAGACAAAAGTGGCTAGACCAGGCCCAAAGCTTGAACCTCTATCTAGCTGAGCCCAACGGTAAAAAATTGGACGAAACCTACAAGTTAGCTTGGTTGCGCGGTCTCAAGACCACCTATTACCTGCGCACACGTGGCGCGACGTCTGCCGAGAAGTCGACGATCCACACTGGTGCACTTAATGCGGTGAAGATTGAGCCGGCAGCAGAACCTAAGGCATGTTCGATAATCGACCCTGAATGCGAAGCATGCCAGTAAGAGGCTGAGAGAGCCCTTGCTGGGGGAGGGCTCTCTTTTCTCTTGTCCTAATCGCCAAGTGCCCGATACCGAAGGAGGTAATCCGCCGCGCTAGTGCCAACGATGGCAAGTTTTCTCAAGAAAACAATCCGGCGCAACAAAACCGGAATCAGGATTCAGCGAACACACAGCAACCAAAGCGGAAGTCAAGTCATTAAATCCGTTTGCGAAAGACATGTTTAACACGTACACTTGTATGGCATAGAGAGGAAGGGAACACAATGTTGAATTTTGACAATATCCCTGTCAGGCCGGCTTCCAACACTCCTAATGGAAAAGGGAACGGCACTACAGGGTTCGGCACGGCATCCACCGCGCAGCAAGTAGCAGCAGCGACAACAGCCAATGTCGGCACCGGCGTGGTCCCTCCTTCCGTTGCATCCGTAACAGGCAGCGGAACTCGCACTCCGGCTGAAATTGCGGCGGCGGAAGCTGCTCTTCCTAGCCTCTCCTTTGAGCCGAGTGCGCCTCAGGTCAACATGCAAGCAGGAGGCACCGCCAGCATGCAAACCGTCAAAGGAGCCGGACTCACCGGTCTTGAAGAAATCAACTTCAAAGCAGCAAGAATTCGCGTCGACGACAAGAAGATCATCAACTGTCGCGCAGACCTGAACCAGCTCGTTCCATTCAAATATGAGTGGGCATGGCAAAAGTACCTCGATGCATGCGCCAACCACTGGATGCCGCAAGAAATCAGCATGAGCAGAGATATCGCGCTGTGGAAAGACCCAAATGGTCTATCCGACGACGAGCGCACCATCATCAAGCGCAACCTGGGCTTCTTTGTTACGGCAGACTCGCTGGTAGCCAACAATCTGGTCCTGGCAATCTATCGTCACATCACTAATCCGGAATGCCGCCAATACCTCTTGAGGCAAGCATTCGAAGAAGCCCTCCACACGCACGCTTACCAGTATGTGGTCGAAAGCCTCGGCTTGGACGAAGGCGAAATCTTCAACATGTATCGCGAAGTGCCTTCGATTCACGAAAAAGATGTTTTTCAACTTCAGTTCACATCCGAACTGGCCGATCCGAACTTCCAAACAGGAACGTATCAAACAGATCAACGCTTGCTGCGTAACTTGATCGGCTATTACATCATCATGGAAGGAATCTTCTTCTATGTTGGCTTCGTTCAAATGCTCAGTTTCGGTCGCCAAAACAAAATGACAGGCGCCTCAGAACAATTCCAGTACATCATGCGCGACGAGTCAATGCACTTGAACTACGGCGTCGATGTAATCAACACAATCAAGGCTGAAAATCCGCATCTGTGGACGCCTGAATTCCAACAAGAAATCATCGAACTTATCAAACAAGGCGTCGAACTGGAATACAAGTACGCCGAAGACACCATGCAGCGAGGCGTACTTGGCCTCAACTGCTCGATGTTCCAAGAATATCTGCGCTTTATCGCAAACCGTCGCTGCAAACAAATTGGCTTGCCGGAGCAATACCCCGGAGCCAAGAATCCATTCCCTTGGATGAGCGAACAGTTGGATTTGAAGAAAGAGAAGAATTTCTTCGAAACCAGAGTTATCGAATATCAAACCGGCGGAGCCCTAAGCTGGGACTAGCGACCGAACAGGCATTTCCCGATCCGAACCGAACAGACAGAAAAGACCCCGGGCAACCGGGGTTTTTTCTTTTCGGGTTTTGCTATCAGAGAGGCTGGTCGCGGGTATAGTATCGGTGCTTCCTGTGCTATCCAGGTCTCTTTATGTGCCCATCGCCCTTCGACAACTGATCCAACAAATGACCGACTTTGATGTACATGCACGCCCTACCACGGAAGAGATTCTGCAGAACCTTCAGCGAGTACTGGATTCTTCAAGCTCAACTTCTCAAATACTATTTCAATACGGAAGACTGGAACAAGGCTTGAGCATGAGCGTTATCGGTAATAATCAGGAGCTTATCCCCCTCTGCCAGCACCGTTTCCGGTGGCGGGTTCCAATCAACATGATCCTTTCTCTCGAACATAAGCACCGTAATTTCGTGTTGGTGTCTTAGCTCATCAATTTTCTTTCCTACAAACCCCGTCGCAGCTTCAATTTTGACTTGGAACGCATTCACCGTCGTATTGGCAAACTCAAAAGATGCAAGAATGTTCTCGCTCAGTGCGGACTGTGCAAAGACCGGGGCCGACAACGCAGAAGTACTGTAAGCACAGGTGATACCAAACTGTTTTTCAATCTTCTTCGCCAGTCGTTGGTCGAACATTCTTACCACCGCGCGGATACCGGGACGAAGCTCGCGAGCATTGAGCGCAATCTCCAAATTCACAAGGTCATTGTCGGTCACGGCAATAACCGCCTTGGCCCGCTTTCCTCCCGCCAATTCCAGTGCGGAGTAGCTAGAGGCGTCGCCATCGATGACCGGCACTTTCAACGCCTCAATCTCGGCTTGAAAATTGGTATCCACCTTCTTTTCGATGCAAACAACATCCTGCTCGAACTTCTTCAAGTGCTCGACTACTCGAAAGCCGACGTTTCCCAAACCACAAACAATGATGTGATTTTCGTAGGTGGATGCGAGCATTTTCTGCCACTCCTTTGAGTATCGCTTATGGTGAACAATTAGACTGCCGAAGTGAACCACACCCTCAGCAATCACCAACAATCCCAGAATCGGCAAGCCGAAAAACACCGGTATCAGCCGCCAATCATCTACAAAAGGAATTGGCGACTCGAAAAAGGTCATCAGCATTGTGTCATATGCGAATCCCAGAATCGTGTAGTGGTGCGCCGGCAACTCTTGCTTCGGATAAAAGTAGTAGAGCAACAATACCGACATGGCGGATGCAACGAATGCCCAGACTGCAAAGTCCTTAAACTCCGCTCCAAGCACGCGCACCAGGCGCCACATTTGCATCGACCGGCTGCGAAATGTCTTGGCGCGCCCGAGAATTTCGGCACTAAGATATCCGGTGCTTAGCATCGTATAACTTCTAGCGTCAGGCCAGGGATCATGCTAAGCGTCCGCGCAGGCAAACGCGCCCTTGAGAGCACGCCGCCATCCGGCATACTCGGCTGAGCGATCGGCGGACGGAGTGAATGCCCCGTCCCGAAGCCACACGGACTGGACTTCTTCAACGCCGGACATCAGCCCGACACCTATGGCGGCGACAGCAGCTGCGCCCCATGCCGTCGACTCGGTCTGACCTGATCTAATGATCGGAACGTTGAGTACATCCGACTGAAACTGCAGCATCAAGCTGTTTCGTGTGGCGCCACCATCCACTCTCAATTCGGACATGGACAATCCGTGCTCGCTCATCTGGACCGCAACGTCCTTTACCTGGTAAGCCATCGCTTCCAGCGCCGCACGTACCAGATGCTCCTTGCTCGTGCCGCGAGTCAAGCCCACGATGGTGCCACGGACATCAGAGTTCCACCAGGGCGATCCCATCCCAACCAATGCGGGAACGAAATAGACGCCATCATTTGAGCTTACCGATGACGCCATTGCTTCAGCTTGATCGCTGCTCTCCAGCAATCCAAGCCCGTCTCGCAGCCACTGGATCGCGGCGCCGGTAATAAATATTGCACCTTCAATCGCATAGCAAGGTTTCGAATTCTTCAACTGCCACGCCACAGTAGTGAGCAAACCGGGCACTAAATTCGGTGCTTCACCAATGTTCACCAACAAGAAACCACCGGTTCCATAGGTGCACTTAGCCATACCCTGGCTCAGACATGCCTGGCCAAATAACGCCGCTTGCTGATCGCCCAACACCCCGCTGATAGGGGCTTCAAACCCAATGACGGATTTGCTGGTGTTACCGAAAACATGATCCGCCGGAAAAATTTCGGGCATCAAGGATGATGGCACCCTAAGGCGCGCCATTAACGATTCGTCCCACTTCATCGTGTGCAGGTTAAACAACATCGTACGTGACGCATTGCTGGCTTCGGTCGCATGAACCACACCACCAGTCATTTTCCAGATCAACCAGGTATCAATGGTGCCAAATGCAAGCTCACCGCGTTCGGCTTGGGCTCTCGCTTCAGGTACGTTATCTAATATCCAGGCAATCTTCGGTCCGGAGAAATACGCGTCAGGCACAAGCCCGGTCTTTTCACGAAACTCATTTGATTCTGCACGCAACTGGTTCGCTACGTCTTGCGTTCTGCGACACTGCCAGACAATAGCTTTGTGAACCGGCACGCCAGTTTTACGATTCCACACTACGGTGGTCTCGCGCTGATTGCTTATCCCTATGCAAGCAACATCGTCACCAGCAGCACCGGCGGCTTTCAGACAATCTTGGACACACTCCATTTGGGTGCGAAAAATTTCTTCTGCATCATGCTCCACCCAGCCCGGCTGAGGGAAAAATTGAGCGAACTCCCTTTGCCCCGTAGCGATTGTTTTGCCTTGCTTGTCAAACAGAATTGCACGACAACTCGTCGTTCCCTGATCCAGACTAAGAATATAGCGCTTCATAGCGTGCTCCGTTGCCAATTGATAGAATGCTTCGCGCCAGCGGCCGGGTCCGCGTGAGCTCGCTTGGGGCTGAGCCGCGGCCCCTAAATGTTATCAAACCACCGCAAACTTGACTTCCATCGATGAGGGCTTTGGCCCTTTCCAAGGCTTAATTCGAAGCCACTTGGACTGGACTAGCGCCCATAAAGCGCTAAATGCGCCTTCAAGTTTTCATCTGGTTGCGTTAGCGAAAACAGCAACAGCTCATTGCAAAATTCGCGAGCCGAGCTAATTTGAGCGAAGAACATCTGCCCCGAACCACTTTGGACATCCAGCCCCAACAACGAGCAGACCGTCGCACTCAAGTCAGTCAACATCTCCACCGGAGTCATCTCTCTCCGCTTCTCCATAAGAGCCTGCGCAGTCGGCGTCGGATAGACATGCAAATCGGTTTTGCTGAGAGCATCCCTCAAGTAGATAGATAGCCACTCCGGCACATCGTCGCCTTGCTCAATGGTCACCATTTGGATACTTGTGGCAGAGACTTCCTTCAACGCTTCCAGCAGCGAGAATTCATCCGCATTCGCTTCCACCCCCTGCCGCGCCTGTTCGCCAAGCTCACCGCTTCTGCAGCGGTCCACAGCGAAGGTAAAATTCTGTTTGAAATGTGCAAAAACTGCCTTGCAAAAGAAGTCGGAACGAGCCTCGCGCTCTTGTTCGTCAGCCGGCATCAGGTCGTCCGATACCTGCAGAAACATGAAGCGGCTTTGCTGCTCTTCCGTGGATTCGGTCACGTTCTCACCTGCGATGACTTTGTCACCATTATCTCCCAATCGCTTCCGATTGCGATCAGTCGCGCAAATTATGCGACAGCCCGAACTTGATAATTTCTGAGAACACCTTGGCATAGGCCCGCGCAGCGGTCGCTTTATCAGGCATCTCCTTGTCGAGCGTCTTGTAGTACCTCCGAAACGGCGGAACGTGCACAAAGAGAATGCCCCGACAATTTTTGTTGGACTGCCAGCGATTGAGGCTGCGAAAGTATGTCTCGTTGCAGATGTAAGAGCCGGCATAGTTGGAAATGTCGGACGGAATTCGTTTCTTACGGAGGCAGGCGTCCAGCTCACGCAGCGCGACCCGAGTTCTGATGGCCTCGGGACCGTCCTCCAGGTACTCGTCGTTATGAATGTGCCCAGCGTTGTCAGGAAGGCGATAGGTCCGCACATTCAGCGCAAACCGCTCGAGGCAAACACGGTCTCGACTATCGGCCAGTCCGCAAAGCAAGACAAAGAATGGCCCGCCCGTTACGGCGTCGACCGCGGGGCGCAGGAGGTCCCAAGCCCCTTCACAACAGGTTGGCAGCACAAGCTTGACAATGTCAGCCGTGTGCGCTTCGTCAATCTTAACAGTGGACGGAAGCTGCTCTACCCCAAGTTGACTGGGATTCGAGCGGTGAGTATGGAACGGGTCAAACCCGGTGACTATTACTTTTGTAAGCATGGCAGTTTCAAGGTACCCAGGTGAGGAAGGGACTGTGCGCTCTCCATGCTCATAGTGTAGAATGATATTTCCGTATTTGCCGAAGTGGCGAAATGGCAGACGCAGCTGACTCAAAATCAGCCGGGCTCACACCCGTGTCGGTTCGACTCCGACCTTCGGCAGTAATGTGTTTGCAGAATATTGAATAAGTGATTTGCGGGGGGTGGCGGAAGCTTCGCCTGTCGATGACAAATGGATCACTTTAGTGTCAGACTGTCCATAAGTCCCAAACTGAAATTTTGATCGAATCCTGGGATATTTTTTCGGAAGATCATTCGCGGTTTATGGTGACTTTCTTTCCTTCGCTCTGCGCTATCCGACTCTTCGGCACAGTAATAGTTAGGATGCCATTCTTGAGCGTGGCCAGAGCTTTATCGCTATCAACTTTGCACGGCAGCGCTACTGTGCGTTCAAAAGAACCATAAGAGCGTTCAATGGAACGGAGCGCTTTATCTTTGTTGGAATTCTGCACTATTTCGTCGTTCTTGTCGCCTTTGATGGTAACGGAATCATCAGTAACCGTCACATCAAGATTGTTGTGGTCAATGCCAGGCACCTCGGCAGTGATCGTGATCTGATTGTTTTGCTCGGTTGTGTCCAGGCGAGGAATGTAAACGCCAGTGCCGACAGGAAAGGCCCAGCTGCGATCCAGATCACTGGACATAATATCGAAGTTTCTCAAAATCCAGCTGGCATCGGGATCTCGTTGCATCGTTCTCCACCAGGGCTCAAACATACTGGAGGGCAAACTCAAGTTGGAAGCAGAGGCTCGCAGCTTATTGATGGCAGCATCCAGTTCGGAGAGCTTTTGCGGAGCTTGTGTTTTACGCGAATTCACAGGTACCGAGACACTTTGCTCCTTGTTGGCGTTATCCACGTTGGGGTGTGCGGTCTCAGCATTGGAATGCATTATCAGTCCGCTAGCAAACCCGAGCGCTAGCCCGAGAGATAAGGCAAGAAGGGTTGCCTTTCCTCTTATCACACCGCCGACAGTTTGGATCCATCTCTCCACTTGCATAAACATAACCTCCTTTAGTCTTAGTTTGCAGCTAGAAATTGTCATCCAAGATGGGCATCAAAGGAGAAACACAACTGAACGCAGCCGATCATTCCTTTTGGACGTTGATTCTCCTAATCTGTTGTTGCGAGCCCGCCGCCTTTTGCAATACCACGTTTAAGACACCACGCTTGAAGGTAGCCTCCACATGGTCTTTGTCTACAGCACAAGGAAATGGAATACGTCTTTGGAACGAGCCATACGTTCGCTCCCTGAAATAGAAGCCGCTTTTATTTTCCTGCTTTTCTTCCTTTTTCTCGCCTGTTATGGTGAGGCCATCATCGTCTATCGAAACATCGAGATCTTTGTCATCGATTCCGGGCAGCTCCACCGAGACGCGTAAGTCTTTGGACGTTTCATTGACCTCAATGCGCGGATAGAACATGCTACCGTAGGCCTCGCCAACCGCACTCATCATGCCGTTTTCAAAAGTGTGGAAGAAATTATCAAACACCCGGTTGATGTCACGCTGGAGCAAGGACGGAGAGTAGAGCGTGGACTCGTTCGTCGAATCTTCTTTCCTGACAGGAAGATTCTTCTTGCCCCAGTTCCAAGGTATAAGATTACGATTGAAGGTCATGGTAATCATCCTCCTTTGGTGCATTTATTCGCTTTGTACAGCAATCTTCCTTGGCATAGCGCGCTTGCTCTTAGGAAGAATCAGCTTCAAGACACCATTTTTGACTGATGCTTGAATGGCTTCTCTGTCAATATCATTCGATAGAGCGAACACACGTCTGTAATCACCAACACCATACTCCGCATAGCTCAGGTTGTAGCCGGGAAACTCCGGCAGGTCCACCCGACCGTAGATGGTTAAAACATTCTGCTCGAGAGTTATATCTACGGCATCCTGTTTTACACCGGGCATGTCGGCCATCAGAAGCAGATGGTCTGGCGATTCATAAATGTCTGTTCTTGGGACGTAAAGCCTATTCGGCCTTGTCTGCTCTGCAGCAATTTGTGTACCAAGTTCCCCTTTGTTGTTAATTTCCATAAGTTCGCTAGGCATGGCAAACCTCCTTCAGACGAGCTAAAACTACTCAGATACGACGCTAATTTTTCTGGGTTTCTCAGCTTCAACACGCGGCAGCGTGATCTGGAGAACACCGTTTGCGAATCGTGCTTGCACCTGGTCCGCTTCAACCCCGAAGGGAAGCCGAAGCGTGCGTATAAATTGTCCGTATCCTCGCTCTTGGCGGTGACACGACTGTCCTTCCATCAAATCATCAGGATTGCGCGATCCACGGATTGTGAGGGAGTCATTAACAAGCGAAATCTCAACATCGTCTGGAGCGATGCCGGGAATCTCGGCACGAACAATGGCTCCGGCGGGTGAAGTCCACACATTCACCTGGGGAAACTCCACTGCTGATGAAGTGTCCACCGACAATACGCGGTTCAACTGGTTCTGAAGCCGCTGCATGTCTCGCAGCGAACTGAACAAGTCGTTGTCGGTTAGTTTCTGAAGCAACATACTCTACGCCTCCTTTCAAAAGATCACGTTGAATAGCAGATCAGGCTTTTATTTAGTTTGGACCTGATCGCTCGGAACCTAGGTCCACTGTCATGAGTTACTCAATAACTTAGTCGGTTGAGCAGCTCTCACAAAATAATTTACTCAACGTAGTTTGCATGGGCGCCAGATTGCAGGTTTTCTTAAACTTCGAATCTAGCGCAATCCTTGTTTATTTAGACCTTAATGGTGAAAGAACAGAACCGCCGACTCCAGAGTTAACATCGCGACTTAGGCAACTGTTCAATTAGGTATACTAATCGGATTGGTTCCGGAACGAAAACTGCCCATGAAGACAATCTTGCTCCTTGTTACCTTCTTGTGTCTTTCCTTCTCAGCGACACTGCCGAGCTTAGGCAGCGGGGAAACAGACGACGATTACAAAATGCTGTATTCCAGCGGCGATAAGTTCATCCAGATCTGGTCAGACCATGAAATCGACCGGCAGCGGTGCGAAGCGATCGCGGAACGAGTGCGCAAGGCATACACTTTCGACAGCGAGCAAGAACACTGGAGCGATCAGAAAGTTCTGTTTCAGAATCCCTTGCGCGTTCGTGTTGTGAGTTCAATTAAGTCAAAAATTCTTGGCTATGCACTGGGCAAAGATGTATTTGTCGTCAGAGACAACTATCTTGACGATGAACTTTCCGAGGGAACCCTGGCTCATGAGCTGACGCACATACAAGATGCGCGGCAATTGAAGGGCGGCAAGATACCGAGCTTTATAGCGGAGGGGCGCGCTCTCACCAACGGTCACAATTACCGAATGTCCCTAGGACAGAAAGACAACAAGTATGACTATCAAATGGCGAGTTCCGCGCTGAAGTATAGCTCCGCGGATGCCGACACCATCCTTGGCGAGTTTTACGACACCGGCTGGGATATGGAAGCGATGGGTACTTTTCTGGTGGAGTACATGCGCACAAAATGGCATGGCACTGGAATACCAAACGTGCACCCTCAGCTTTCAAGAATGATCGAACACATCTCCACTGGAGTCGACGCGGAAGCGGCATTCGCTCACCAGTTCGGCAAGCCATTCTCAGAACTGCAAGCTTC
Source organism: Candidatus Obscuribacterales bacterium (assembly GCA_019752635.1). Taxonomy (GTDB): domain Bacteria; phylum Cyanobacteriota; class Vampirovibrionia; order Obscuribacterales; family Obscuribacteraceae; genus JAKFUT01. The sequence continues at coordinate 31,829 of JAIELX010000095.1, forward strand.
GTTTATGAAATACCTTGATGATACGAAGCAAGATCCCGCCGTGCGCCTGCAGGGCACCATCTGGGCCTCTCTGAAAGCAGACGGACCTTCCGATGACGCCGAATGAGCGCCTTTGAAAGGCCTACTTTCTGATTTTTGCTCATTCACTGGATCGCGCAGAGAAGACCGTGCGTTAGGGACTACGTGAGACCTAGCAACATCGACTGGCCAGCTCCGGATTCAGTTGTCGAAGAAACGCGTGATCGCCTCGTTCGCGCCCAACAAATTGCCAACAGTTGCAAAATAGAATGCCGGACGGCGTTTATCTATCCGCGAGGAGCAATCAATGAACTTTGAAATTAGTTATGATGTTCGCAACCGTTCGTCAGAAAGAGAAGAATCCCAAAATCTTCTAGCTCAAGAGAGTTTCTCGCGTCCTAAAAAGGTCGAATCAGTCGAGAAAGTTGAGAAGAACTTGCACTCAGTTTCGCGCGAGGTTTCAGCCAGCCCTGAAGAAGTGTGGAAAGCTATTGGAAAATTTGACGCCCTGTCATGGCACCCTGGAATCGAATCGGGCAAGGTCCAAACAAAAGACTGCGTCACCACTAGAAGCCTGGTGGCAAAAGGCGGAAGTCCTGTATTCGAGGAGCAATTGCTCGAACAAGGACCTAATCACATCAGATACAAGATGATCGGCGGTCTTCCATTGCAACCAGAAGGCACGCTCAAAGTGGAATCGAATGGCCATGGCGGCTCGAAGATTACATGGGAAGCAAAAATCGATGGCGCCGACAAGAAGACTGTTGAAGCTGTCACCGCCGGGGTGACTGGCTTCTACGCCGCCGGTCTGGACAATCTTGTTAAGAAGTTCGGCAAAGCAAAATAGTTGTCGCTACATGAATCGCGCTCAACACCTATCTGATTCTGTCCTAACTAAAGCTTGATGAAACTCCGAAACAAAGATCTGTCGAGGTCTAGTCGCAAGAGCGTCTACAAGCAGGCGCACGGCTCGTGCTATAAAGGCATGACTGGCGTCTGGCGCACAGTGTAAGTGATCGGCACAGTGTGCTTCGCAATGAGCGTCACACCGGACGGAACCATCCTTTGAACCAGGAACGGCGGTATCACTAGTACCGTTGTGGTCACGGTAACTTTGCCTTCCACGGCTCCACCCATGTTGCCTGGAGGCATGTCTTGCACTTCTTCCAGAACAACGGGCTTTTCGCTGACTTTGATGGGCATATTGCTGGGATTATGCTCCTTAATCACGGCCACGGCTCTTTGGTATGCATTCTGAGCTGCATTCAAACTATGTGGAACAGGATTAACCATTTCTGGTTTGCCTGAAGCGGCCGCTCGAGTAGCATCGCGACAAACGATATCGTTGATGTAACCACCAAGGACAATGTAGCTTGCGTCGATGCAGCAGAGCAACACCGGCAGGCAAACCATGATGACCGCTGCGAGTTCTACAAGACTCTGCCCCTTCGAGCTTCTATGTTTGGAATTCATTGCTACATTTCCTTGATTTACTGAAAGTACATGGTCTGTTTGATAGTAGCCGAGGCTGATTGCAACTCGAACTTGACGCGTGCGCCGGAAGGCGCTTTTTCTCCAGCCGGTAAAAGTATTCCTCTGCGCGATTGAAGTTCTGATGCAATCACTGAATAGTTTGAGTCCGGCAGAATCACCTGAGCAACTTCGTCATGGTTGAGAAGCAATGTCAGAACTACTCGCAGGATGGTTCCAGCTAAGGCTCGGTTCTCATCAATCGAAGTGCAAGTTTTGGGGCCCGGATCGACTTTAATTGAAACCTTTTGTTCAGCAGGAACCGACAAATTGCCTTCTCTCTTCAGACCGATTGCCCTTCCATTGGAATACAAAAATTCTTCGAAGACGGTTTTGCTGGACTCACCAACTCTTTTGGACGAAACTCGCACTTGAACTAAAGAGTCTTCCGTGCAGCTTAAAGTTGTGCGCATGGTATCAAGTTGCATTAACCAAGCTGAGCCATTGGTTGAATCGCTTGATTTTTTGGTATCGCCACCTTCCGACAATTGCTGAATGCCACCATCGGTCGTTTTGCCCGATGTGAAAGCAGTCACAGGCAGTGCGGACATTGTTATTGAAAACATTACAGTAGCCACCAGCAAAGTACTTTTTTCAATCATCCGCTGAGAAGTCAACACGATAATCACCTATTCTTCTATAAAGTATCTAGTATTTTTTGGATTGGGAGACACATTCTCCCACTGAGAGACACCACTGACAGGGAGCGTAATGGGACCGGAGAGTCCGGGAATTCCCCCGTCTGCGCCGACAGCCGGGGCAATCCGGCACGAGGTTCTGAGAGCAAGCGAATAAATGAATGGTCCCTTCGGATCGTTAGGTAGCCATTCTGCTGGAATTGACTGGCCCTGTCTCAGAATGAGTTTTGCTTTGCCATCGCTTGTCGTGGCAATGATCTCCAACCGTTCGTTCTCGACTGTGACACCAAAATTCGCTAACTTTGATTTCCAGGATTGGTCTTGCCTGAGCATCTTGTCGGCATCCGACCGCTTTTCACAGTGAGCAAGACTGTTGGCTAAATCCGAAACGATCGCCTGGCAGAACAAGTATCGTATCGGAACAAAACTTATGTTGAGCAGGGGTAGGGCCATAGAGAGGAACACTGTAAACGCCGCTGCGAATTCTGTAATATTGCCGGTTTGCTTTCTAAAACTTCTCATAACGCCTCAGATTCTATAATTGCGCCGAGGCGCCGTTGGTTAGGGATGCCCCGCGAGATTCCATCTCGGCGCCGGCGCGCGGACCGAGTCCACTTTCTACCTTGAGTTTCAACACGACCCGAGCGGCGGAAGGAGCAAACTCTGAGCCGACAGTATCTCTAAATGTTCGCATCAACAAAATTCGAGCAGGAGATATCACTCCATTCACCGGTGCAGGCAAACAGGAAAGTTTAAAGCTCAGGTCCGAATCTTTTCCTTCAAGTTTGTGATCCTTCTCTGCCTTGTACAAATTCAATCCCTTGGGTGCGGCACCGGGTATCGGTCCGACTCCGACAAGCAGCGGCGAAACAGCATCGACATAATCAGCAGTGCGATCAGCTCCTGCCAGCGCCGCGATGCCTGTTAGCTCTTCAACGTTACATTGCAGTCCGTCGATTTTTCCGAAAGCGGTGATTGGCATTTGCGGCTGAGAGATCCGCAACCATGGCAGTGTTACTTGATAGCCGGGTTTGATTGAGTCGAATTGCTGTTGCATTGCAATGGTCGCCTCTTTCTTTGCCGTCTCAGTAAGATTCTTCCGTTCCGTCTCCAGATACATTGCCGATGCTCGGCTTTCATCAAGAAGCGGCCGCGCGAACGATTCGAGATCCTTGAATTCCTTCTCGGTCTTTTCGAGGTCTTGCCTTGAGGAATAAACAAGCTGCCTGCAACGAACAAGCATGTTGTTCATTTGTCCGAGGCGATCTTTTTCATTGAGCTTTTTTGCTCCAGCCAGAGCAATTTCGTTTGCTGAGCTTTCCAGGCGATTGTGTACAAAATACAAAGAACAGAACGAATACGCTACAACGATTGCCAGCGCGATCATTGCGAACAAGACACAGCATAGAATGATGATGTTTCCGGTTCTTCGACGCGATGTTTGGTAGAACGTTTTCATGAATCTCTCACTGCTCGTATTACTGGGTTGGTTCTGAGGTAAGAATGCCATTGCTGAGTGCCCATATCGTCCCTGAATTGTCCCGAGAATGTCCCTGCATTTGTGAGTGACGCCCGGGGAAGAACGGATAAGCGTCTGGTCGGTACACCAAGCCGCACCAAGAGCAAGAGGGAATGGTTCCAAACCATCCCCTCCTCGGGACTTTTGTCTTACAGTCCTAATAGAAATAAACTTTTTTCGATTCGCCTGATGTTTCAGATTCGAGTGCCAGCATGGCCTTGGCTTTGTTTGCTTTCTCCGGTCCGGCGGCCGAATCGCTAAAACCGATTCTTAGCAGTTCCCGGGAGATTTCGTTGAAAGACGCGTCGGGCAGTATGGTTGAAATCAGAGGACTGCGATTATGTGAAAGGCTCAGAGCCAAACGCCACAATATGTCCGCTGCGCCCTTATTCTCCTCACTGTCGGCTGTGCCTCTTTTGGGAGTAACTTTGATAACAACGGTCTCTGTTGGTGGCAGGTTCAAGTCGCCTGTTCGCTCCATTCCAATAGGCTTTCCATCATGGTAGTAGATCTTTTGGTAGGGCTTGACATTATCTTTGTCGGTCTCGTGAAAAAACTCCACTGTAAGCTTTGCCACCGTTTTCAAGGTAGATCCACGATAATCAAATTGCCTCTTAATCTCTTCGGTCTTAACGTCTACGATCCAATCTTTATGAACATCGTCAGAAGCCATTGCCGGCAGGGTTAATAATGAGGTGAGAGACAAACAACAAGTCATTGCCTTTATTGTCATTCCCTTTAATCGCTTTATAAACATTGAGTTGCTCCATGAGTGCAGGGCGATTATTTTCAATCGCCCTGCGTTTGATGTTACTGGCCGCGTGCCATTTTGATTGCTCTTTCTGCGTCCGGCATTCCCCAGCCGAACTTCGAATTGCGCCCCGAAGTGGTGTTGACGGCGCTGCGCTTCAGAATATTTTCGATTTCGTAATTGTGCAATTTCGGATTCACGGACAAACATAATGCCGCAATTCCGGCGACTATCGGACTGGAAAACGAAGTTCCGTCGACCGACGTATTCGTACCGTTGACGTCCGTCACTTGGATGTCCTCGCCCGGCGCAGTGAAATCTACGCATGGACCAAATGCCGATTGCCACGGTGACTTACCGCTACCAGCTTTGATATCAGCCAACTTCATTTCTTTTACGTGACCCATAGCGGAGATAACGTTGACAAACGGTAGATCCTTTGTGGCGAGGGACCTCCCGTCGTTTCCGGCGGAGACAAAAACGAGCCCGTCTTTCTTGTAGTACCAGTGTTTGAATAATTGGATTAGAACCGGGTGTTTGTCCTCATCGAACATGTTGGCATAACTAATGTTAATGATGCGAACGTTATTGACTGGAGCATTGGCAGCATCAAAAGCGCACATCATTGCTGAAACAACAGCCAGGTCATCCGTAAAAATCGTTGTGTTATATGCGCCATCTGCAATTTGTATTGGACATATCTGGAACAACGGATTTACTCCGATGGTTCCTATAGTATTCGCCGAACCGGCTGCAGCACTGCTGACCCATGTACCGTGACCATTTTGATCGTTAATCGTATAAGTCATGGTCCGAGCGAGATTGCCCTTTTGGATAATGTATTCTTCGTTCCCCTCAACGCTTCCCAAAACCAGCTTTGGCTTGAGTCCCTTAGCAATTTTTTTGTACTCTCCGGAAACATTAGTTCCTTGCGAATCTCTGCTTACGTCCTGAGTATTGCATCCACTATCCATCACAATCATTCCTTGCAAACGATTTGCGTGATTTGCATAGAGATACTCCCATGCTTTGGGCAAACCAAGCCTGGCATGATGCCAGGCTCCGGGCGCGGTAAAGCCCGGGTCCTTAGGAACGAAAGCGGTTGACGGCTCGCGGTGATTTGCGTTTACGTCATTGAAGTGCTTTTTGTCAGCTCTGAGCTTTTGCTCGACTAGCCTTGCTTTACCATGCTCGACTTTGATCAAGACTACGGTTATGTCATTGCTCCTGAGCTGACCAATCACGGTGCCCTTGTTTTCTTTGACGACATCGTTCATTTCATCGGCGTCGGCATCGGCCTTCGGCATGACCATGATGATGTCTTCTCGATCGCGAGCACTAAGGCGGGATAAGTCAAAGTTCTTCGGGCTCTGCTGCTGCTGTGGGAGTTGGGATTTGGATTCAGGACCGCCAAGCGCCGCTGAGTTCAGAGTCGAAAGAGCAATACCAGCGGTCAAACAGAGGCTTGCAACTCTTTGCGCGCGGTTACCTGTTTTGTTGGTCAATATTGAATACATTTGCTTACGATCCTTTGTCGGGGGTTTGTTCATGGCGTAAGCTTGCCAGTGTTCGGTGCCTGAATTGTCCTTCACTTGTCCCTGAAATGTCCCCGGATTTGGAGAATCAGAGCAGGCGGGTTACTTTTCACGCATTCGATAGTCAATCATTCGCGATGCCACATGCGATCCGATAATGGCGGCAGCTTTGCCTGCCCAGTGCAACCGCGTTAGAACAACTGAGGATGAACCAAAATCAACTACAGCAGTGCGAAACGAAACTGGTGTTTTTTCGAAGCAGTAGTCATCCACAATTTTGCTTGTCGCATGGGCGCCAAACAAAACTCGCAAACCAGTCATTGGTTGCTTAAGCGCATGTCTTTCTGCTAGTTCTGCTGCTGTGAGTTCCCCCCTAGCGCGCTCAAGTGCACTGTTGTGCCGAACCCACATGTCGGCGCCAGTCCTTGATTTGAACACGCAAGAATTGTTTGGTGCAAAATCAGAAGGATGGGGACCGCTTGTTCCCTTCAAGGCATCGTCCAATTTGTTCAGCTTGCTAAGCTCAACCTCTGCACGCCCAAGTTCACTCACAAGGGCAAATTCGCGCTGTGTTAGCGCGCCATTTCGCGACGCCAGTTTGAGTTCGGCACTAGACAAACACCAGGTTCGCATGGACGAACCGTCTCCGTTTCTTCCGCAGGGTCCAAAAACGCGGCCTTCTTTGTCGCGCCAGAGGTCACTGCTTGGACGAAGCCCCTGTTGCCCGAAGATCTCGCCGCGATCCTTTAGAATCCAGCGGTTCGGTGGCAACGCCCATCCCGATGCCCTAACTCCCCAGCCGAGCCGGATCAGCCCCTGCTCCGCGGGAATGGTAACCCGCTGCAATAAACTCAGGCGCATTTCGGCAATGCTCGTCTCCAACTGCGCTATGGCCGGTTGGCTCAATCCATGCCGTGCCAATTCAGGCACTTTACCATACAGTGAGATCAGAGATAGAGCGGAGCCTGCCGCCATAGCGGCCACGTCCCCGTAGTGCGTGTTGCACACATACTCGCGCTGCTTCATGTCTTCCGACATCGGAGGAATAGTGCTCGTCCAGGCCCCCTCCGTAGCAGGCGGTTGCTGAGTCTGTGCCATGGTAAACACATTTTCGAGCCCAGACTTTTGCGCCACAAGGATCTCGCGCGGCGACATTAACGCTTTGCCGATCTCGCGAACAGATGTCCGCCCCTGCTGCGCCAGCGCCGGACGGAAAAGCACATTGGGGTTGATGTTGCCCATAATGTTAATGACACCGGACTCCGGCAAAATTGAATGAAGCCCGCGGAAAGGTTCATCAGCCCTTTTGTTCTGATCTGCGACCTGCTCAATGAGACTCGTCGGCTTACCCCACACAGGTTCGGCTAGACGTGCAGCAGTCTGCCGAGTTAGCTCATCTACGGCGTAAGGAGTCCCAGAAACAAATTCACTTGCTGGCGGAATTTGCCACTGCCGACTACCTGGATTTTTTCCCTCGTCCATGAATGTCATCCTTTTGCTTCGCTGGTCACGACCAATTTCGCGCGATACTATACGCCAATTCCGGCAATTTTCTGGCATCCGTTCTTGAATTCGATAGGAGTCAGCCCGCAAGACAATATGCTTTCGGCGATATTCGCCCTCTTACTTTCAGACGCCGTTCACTTACGCCGAGGCTAGGCGCTCAGTGCAATAGAACCGCCCCGCAAACGAAGTACTCTTTGGATGCCGCCATCGGACCGACAACGAGCGACGGGCCGCTCCCTGGCTGTTCCGTTTCAATGAAATTAACGCCCAACGCCAGCATATCGGACTGAATTGGATTTCTCAAACAAGGTCATCCAATCCGCTTTCCCCTCGAACTTCGAGGCCTTAGCGAATTCAAGTATTATGTCTGCAGCCTCCCAGCGTTCGCTTGGCGTCAAACTCGTCCCGGAAAGGTTGGCAACAAGTTGATAAGCACGACCTATTTCTTCAAATGCGCGATTTGATTCACCTCGGTTCAGATAGAACCGCGCAAGTCTGGCTATTGCCTTCGCGGTCCGTACTGAATTCAACGACTTGCTCTTTTGCAACGTTGCGATCTGTGCTTTGAGGAACCTCTCCAGCGTAATCCACTTCGACTGCTGCGCATCAGGCCACAGGATCAAGGCAATATCGTAGAACCGCTGATCAATTCTGTCTGCGTATTGATGCGCAAGAATAATATCGAAACTTCTGTCGAAGAGCCGCAGCACTTCCCGATCTGCAACGTTTGCTGCTACCGAGCAATAGAGCTGAAGCGCTTCAACATAATTCTCGGTCTCTCTTCCGTTCATTTCATGTTCTGCTATTACTTGAGAGGAAAGCGCGGGTAGATTCGTGCGGTCAGAAACGCAAACGCGAAGAATAGCATCCTCGACCAGAGGATCATCAGGGCTGAGCAGGTGCTGCCGAATTTCCATTGCTCGTTGAAAATGCCGGTTCGCTTTATGGGCGACACCGCTGTCCGCCGGCTGTCGGAAGTAGAGCTCCCCAAGACACATGTTTAGATCGGCAAGCTGAAGACCAGTATCCTTCTTCCGCTCCAACGAATCGCTCAGGGTCAGAAGTAAATGCTCCGCTTTCGAGAACTGATTTGATAGTTGAGAGATTTCCAATTGCTTGCGAATGACCTTATCAACTTTGTTCTTGTCACCTTTTTCGCTATAGGCCGAGAAGCAATTGGATAAGAGAGCTGAAGCAGTGTCAGTCCTGCCTGTTAGGAACGCTAATTCAGCCTCAACGAAAGCCTTGTCCAGTCGGAGGTCCACAACCGAAGCTGCTGCGGTTTTCGGTTGTTGCTGCAGGATGCCGGCAGCCTCTCGAAGAGAGTCCTCAGCGACCTTGGCGTTACCTAGCTGCACCGCGATCTCAGCTGTGCGGATTAGACTGTCGGCCACCTGCAGCGAGTTGCGTCCGAAGATGTTTGTATTAGTAGACAAGGCAGCGAGGCTGTACTGGCGTGCGTCAACAAACTCACCACTTGCGCTGCAAATTTCAGCTAATGTCTGATAGGTGTTAGCAATACATGCAGCATTGTTTTCCGGCATTGCTTGCAATTTCAGGAGCAACAGCTTCAGTAACGCTTCAGCTTGTACATGGTGTCGCTGCTCAGCTAGATGAAGAGCAACTTCATTAATGTCATTTGCTAATCTAACCAGCTTCGCATGTTTTTCAGGAGGAATCTTATCCGGCAGCAGTTCAAGTGTTTCCTGACGTTCGCGAATAAAGGCATGGTTCAGTTTGACAGAAGATTCAAGGCTTCGCGCAACCTGGTCAATCTCGTTCGTTAAGCTCTTCACCTCAGAAATTCGCTTTTGCAGTTTCGCAACGATTCTAAGTTTCTGAAGTATGCGCAAGTACTTTCCTGAACCACCGGGGGCAGACAACTTGGCAATTTCAAATTGTGCTTTTGCCGCATCCAGTTGCCCCTTGTTGAGCAGGGCAATCCCACTAAAATCGGCATTATCATAGGAAGTCGACTTGCTAGCAACATCTGCGCCAGTGGATACCGTAAGCGGTGACTCTACCCCTGGTCGACCGGCACTGAGCACAAACCACCAAACCATCGATATCAACGCGCAGAGACCAAACACAAGCAGTAACGTTCGCCACTGGAATCTGCGCGGAGCTACGACTGGTTGAAGCGATCCACCTAGCCTTATTCGTTCCAGATCCGCAATGACTTCAGAAAAGGACCGATACCTGTCGGCAGGATCCTTCGCCATGCAGCGGCGAATCAGTTGATTCAGCGAATTCGAAGCGATGGATTTGTCGAGATTCGGCACAGCTTTATGCAAATGCTGAGTCATCACCGCAAGGTGATTCTCACCCTCGAAAGGTGTTCGCCCGGACAGCATCTCGAAGAGAGTACAACCAAAGGCATATATGTCCGTGCGTTGATCGGTGACTTCGCCGAGCGCCTGCTCCGGACTCATATAGAACGGAGTGCCGATCGTTTCACCGGTGTGCGTAAGTCGATTTGACTCTTGATGCTGATGTTGCACCAATTGCGCAACTCCAAAATCTACTATTTTTACCTTTCCTGCTCCTCCCGCACTCTCTGCGCCCGACACCATAATGTTGGAGGGTTTAACATCGCGGTGTACGACATTGTGCTTGTGCGCGTGCTCAAGCCCCCGAGCGATTTGAAGCGACAACTCCAGTACCTCGGACTCCTTCATTGGACCCGCAGTCTTTAACATATTGGCCAGCGACTCGCCGTCAACAAAGTCCATGACGATAAACTCGCGCCCACCGGAGCTCACTCCAAAGTCGCGAACACACGCGACGTTCTCATGAGATAGTGAGAATGAGGCCTGAGCCTCTCGACGAAAGCGCTGCAGATCCCCGAAAGAGGCAGTCCCAAGCAGGACCTTTACGGCGACCTTTTGTTGAAGTAGCTGATGGTAGGCTTCGTAGACTACCCCTAGACCGCCCTGTCCGATACAACGCACAATCAGGATCTTCTCATCCAGAAGTAACTCATCCTCGAAATGAACGTTGGTAAGAGAAACCTCGCTCAGTTTGCCACGTTTTTCAGTGTCCATATCGACTTCTTATAGGGCTAGGTCATTGAAGGTTATTCCCGAATCAAGCCCCCGCTAAGCCATTTCAATCCGCACTACCGCGCGAAGGTCATTCGGTGATCAACTGGTTGTTAACAGACGAGTCTGACGCAACTGCTCCGCCGCACTCTCGTTGTCTTCAACCATAATTTGCTCGTCCATCTCTGCGCCCAGAGCGTGCGCAGCAGACTCGTCAGTGCGTCCAGCGCGAAGAAGTACGTATGCCAACACTCGGCGAGCATACACCGAGTAAGCATTTGAAGCTCCATATCGGCTTCGAAACAACTCGAACGCTGATTGAGCGTGAAGCAACGCTTCTTCAAATCTTCCTTGCTGAACTCGTAGCTCAGCGAACGCAATTGTGAGATCGCGCCTAAAACCTTCACCGTTGCCATTTGCGCGAGTATGCACAAGCTCAATGTTCTCGAGTATGCGTTCGCCCTCTTCGAGCATGTTCAGCCGCACGCGCGCGCGCGCCAAGATCAAATGACTCGCCGTTCGATAGTACTGCCGGATCGGATCATCAACGTCAGCGGATACGCCTTTCACCACTTGCTCGCTCAATTCAGCAGCCGCCGACCATTCGCCCTTCAAGAAAAGCACGCTGCCTAGACTACTTGTCGTGGCTACGGTCTTGTGTTTCTCCAACTCTGCCCGTAAGTGGGATTCAACCTTTTCCAGCCGACCTCCGGCGATGTACGTATTCGTCAAGGGAAACCGGTTACTGCGCATTTGCGCGCAAGAAATCTGAGCCTGGACAAACCGTCCTTTTGCTGTGTGCTCATTGGCCTCGATGATGGCGCACTCATCATTAAATCCACAACTCTTCATTAGCGTCGCCAGACCTAAGGTCCTTAACTTCGCGTAAATCGGATCGTTAGGACCGTTCGAAATGCCCCTAATTAACGCAATTACCAACAGAAGGTAAAAACAGCCAAAGACCGCCAGAATTTCCGCATTGCGCAGTATCATCGCAGTCATAAAGAACGCTAAGACAAAAAGTCCACCGCCACTGGAACTAAGTCGGCTCAGCCAGGAACGATCGCGAAGACTCTTCAGCTCCGAATCGTCAAGCCACATCGTCGTATTTTGCTGGTTTGGGAAAGACGGAAGCTGATTACTCACTTCTCGATACTCGCGCAACTATTGCCATCATACCAAAACGGAGACTCAATGGTGAGCAGACTTCAACGTCGGGTTTTCCGCCCGAGCTGCACATAGAGAGGCTCGCCCCCTCCATCGATTTGGTCCGAATGGATCAACCGATGCGGTATAGCGAGTAAGAAGCTATGGATACGGAGCGACTGTTATTCTCTGTTCACCAAAACAGCGCAAGCTGTTGATCAAAAAGCCAAATAGTCCGCTCGTTTAGACGGGGACAAATGAGCAACATACTTGTGCCAAACTCTTCGACAGAAGCAGCCCTAAAAGTGAGGGCGTGCAGGCGGACGGAGACCGACATGACAGACACAGTTCACACGCAAAATCCTGAGGAAAAGATCTATTCGGAAGCGATTAAAGACGTGCCCGCCGCAACAGTAATGTTGATGGAAGAATATTTGCGCTGCAGTGATAAGGAATTCTCGCAACTCGCGAGCAAGTTGGTGAAAACGAGCAAGGACTCGCCATTGCCGGACGTTTACCTGTCCGCGGAAAGAGAACGAATCAAAGCCGTTTACATCGACAACGGAACCGTTAGCGACTCGCTTCTGTTTAAGGAACGTAATGGCTATTTACCCAAGTCTAAACCGCTAGAAAACCATAAGTTGGAGCAAATGGCAGTACGCTTCAATCACTTGTTGCATGAGAATCAGACCTTCAGAAACTACTATCAGGATACAAGCGACGCTGGAAACTCCGGTGTTGAAGCGGCTCATGCCCTCAACAACGTAACGGCGCTACTCTCGCAAGAAGACCGATTCAGCGTGCTCAAAAGAGCCGAACAGATCAACAATGAACTCAAGAAAGAGCATGCTATTCCGATATTGAGATTGGCTTTCAACGATATCGATAACGACGGCGTCGCACGAGAACTCACAAAGATGAAGATCACAAAATCCACCGGTTCACCACCTGTGGCAAGAGGATATCGAGCAGCCTACGAATTCGTTGACATTTATGATTGGGGTAGCGTCGATAGAAGGGCAAAGTAAATCTCGGCTCCACGATATGTCTCGACCGAGTCTCTCATACATTAGAAAGAAGCCCTGAGCCGCGCAAAGACAACTTAAGACCAAGAGGCGCGGAAAACTAATCACTTTCGCGCCGGCGCGATTTACTTTGTAAAGGTTTGATTCTTCATAGGGATCAGGATTTACAGGAGTTTCAGTACATAGTTAAGGTATCTTCCCTAGCTATGTGCAATGATATAAGTGAATCTAGTCAGGCTCTTGCTCAACTTCGAGTATACGCCGAAGGTTGTGTTTGCAAAGCCACGTTCCTGCAAAATATGTAGAGTCCGGTTGTACAACGGACCCCGTATTGTGCGTTTGCGATCAGTTTTGCCCCAATGACATTTTCCGCTGTTCAGGTTTGTTCCTGGCAGTGCGTTTTCCATTTATCTAAGGTCTATTTTTATGCAAAGCAAACTATTTGTCCGAAATCTTTCTTTCACTACCGATGACAGTGAACTGTCGCAACTCTTCGCGGAGTTCGGCTCCGTTGTTTCCGCACGCGTTGCGGTTGACCGTGAAAGCGGCAGAAGTCGCGGTTTTGGCTTCGTCGAGATGAAAAGCCAGGAATGCGCGCAAGACGCCATTCGCGGACTCGACAGCACCGATTTCGGTGGTCGAAAGATTCACGTCGCTGTATCGGAGCCGCGTGAACGCAGCTCCGACAATCGCTATTGGTAAATCAAACAACTGTAGCGGCGGACGCGAGTCCGCCGCTACAACAGCCGAAGGAGGGTCTGAAATTTATGAGTGCTTTGGGTACTACCGTTACTTTTGGAAAACGGCAAAAAATGACGTTCAGATCTGAAGGAACGCTAAACGAATGGCGTCCGGAGGCTGGTCCCGGAATCTACGCGATCACGTACAAACGCGACGCAGAGGGAAAGCCGAAGGCCCACACAGTCCTCTACTTCGGCGATGCCGACAATTTCACGGCACAAGCGCCATCAATTAGACAAGACTTCCAACAATGGTGCAAAGAACACGGATCAGACATTGAACTTTTTGTTTTCTGCCACCCAATGCCAAGCTCAAGCAAATACGAGCGCTCCAACCTCACTCGTCAACTTGTGATGGAATACGATCCGCAAGCCAATCACTAAGGCTGCTAACGGCGAACACATAATCACCGACTATAGAGCGCTGACGAACTTGACTGTTCGTTGGCGCTTCCAGCTGAGGATCGTCTCAACTGCATAATTCAACAGCAAACTTAGGGTGCTTCGTACCTTCGACTTTCATCACATTCTTGCGAACATGTATCCAAGGGACCAGGGATTTTCTCCGAGGGAGCTAGAACAATGGAAGATTATGAAAACGAAGAAGAAGACATCGACATTTGCGAAGATACGGAAGAAGGCGAAGAAGATGGCGACGCAGAAGACGGCATAGCCAATGCAGCAGCAGAGGGCTGGGACAAGATTGCCGACAAGAAGGTACAAGCACAGCTGCTTGAGAAACCTCCGTTCTGCCCCGGTCCGCTCGACCGCATGGAAGATGGAATTCACAATCGGATTGGGCGAATAGGAACCGTAAGTGGAGAAGTCCAATTCTCCAAGACCGGGCAAGAGAAAGTTGAGCTGAAGAACGGCTTCAATTACACCCAAAACACCGATGGTTCGATGGTTGTGCGTGATACCGCCGGCAACCAATTCATTGTAGCGGCAGACAACACACTCACAGTAGTTCGCCCCGGCGGTCAAGTTGAAACATACAAGCCCCAAGAAGCACGCTACAAAGATGGTGGATCGATAGGCTACGGCTATCCGGAAGAAGCAGGCTTCCATTTAGTGCGCAAACACCGCGGAGTCGGTCGTAATCCTGATACCGGCGTCGAAATCACGACTCCAACTGGCTCATTGTCGACAGTTTCCCAACCAGGACGCGCGGCGACTTTCAGTTACGAACCTACTCTGCAAAAACAGAGAATTGACAATCTCAAAAAAGTTGCCAGCTAATAAAAAGCTCGCACAACAACGAAAAACAATGTTCGCCAGACAAGAAAAGTGTCTGGCGAACATTGCTTTGAGATCAAATTCGAAGCACCACATACAATGGCATCTATTCTCTACCGCTCGCATGAGACTTGCCCGCCTCGCCTGTGATGGAGCGCCCCGGCACGTCCCCCTCCCCCCAAGTAACCCAGCTGTTACTCAGCACCTGCTACAGTCCAGTTGCGTATCGGTATAGGAACCCTCGCGGAAACCAGGAGAAGGCAAATGTACGACTGTGAAGATAGTTTTGAATGTGAAGAAACAGATGTAGAAGATGAGTTCGGGGATGCAGTAGAAGCCGCAGGAAGCGCCCTCGCAGCCGCGGTAATGGAACACCTGGCGCTAGAGCGAGCTGCGGAAAAGTTGGATGAAGCAGTAGAAGCTTCAGGCTTAAGCAGGTTAGAAAAGAAATCAGTCAAACAGCTAGAGCATGCGATTCTCGCAGGCGATCCAGCCGAGATTGCTCGCGGGCTGCGCGCCATCGACGAGATACGCCGGAGGGGCGATCTAACTGCAGCTAGCGCAATTCAAGAACGTGTATCGGAAGACTTCCGAAAAGCGGGAGTCCAAGTAACATTTGACGCGCAAGGAGGCATCGAGTTAACCACGGGAGCGCCGCGATTCTTCAGCGTTGACAAAGATGGAAACTTCAGTTCACGATTTTGGAGTGGACAACTCACCCCTCCTGCGGAGGAAAGCGAATTGCCGTCAAATCCACTCGCAAGACTTGCGACAGAAGCAATAAGGGTAGCGCAATCATCCGCACAAGAAATTGAAGACAAGCGCACCACACTGGCAGGACTCCAATACCTTGGAACAAAAACCGCCGATAACATAAATCGCGGGCGCTAACAAACGGGCGCTAACAAACGGGCGCTAACAAATCTAGCACAGAGCTAAGATACGAATGAAACAAAGTACTGCCCCCCCCCCCCCCGATCTTCCGGAAAGAAGTTTCTTGGGGAGGGGGGGGTGGAGCAGCTCGACTCATTCACTTTCCCACAAAGACACACGACGAAAGAGCGATGACTCGTAATTCATCCTTAGGGATTGATTTCGAGATCTCAGTTTTTGCGTTAGACTAAGGCGCCGCACTTCATCGTAACATCATGCCGGACTGGTCTTATAACGTACTTTTCAAACCGCTTCTTTTTGCGCTGCCGGCCAATCTTTCCAAGCGCGTAATCCTCAATGGCGTTGCCACCATGGGAGCTTTGCCCGGCGGTCCGAACATAATCGACTTCATGGGTCACATGTCACCGTCACCAACGTTGGCATTCGAAGGGATTGGAGTCCGCTTTCCCGGGCGGATCGGACTAGGTGCAGGTCTTTGCGAAAACAAGAATCACCTTCGCGCGTTCGAGCGATTCGGGTTTGGATTTATTGAGATCGGCCCCCTCACAGTTGACGCAATGCCCGAACAATATCTCTTGAAAGATATAAGAAGCATGTCCATAACGACGGACGATAATCCTGTCAATGGCGGTCTCGATGCGCTTTCGCTAGATCTGAGGAAGCTTAAGAAAACATCCGTACCCGTTTTTATTAGATTCGCGCATCGAACGAACACTGCGGTCGCGGACGCTCTCAACGAACTCTCTGTAGCTCAACAAAAACTGCCGGAGTGGATAACGGCATTGGTGATAGACACAAGATGGAGCGTGCTTGAGTGGCAGGATCAGGAATTCTCAGAGTATCTTCAACAAGCCTCGCGCGGAAGGCAGAAGGTAATCGTGGCCGTTTCGCCGGATACGAACTCCGAGCACGTCGCTCGAATTATCCGATGCATGAAAAATGTCGATCTGAATGCACTTTCCATCACTGGCGGCACCAGATCCGGGGGCAAGCGCATGTACGGACGTCCATCAGCAGATACAACGCTCGATCTGGTGAAACACTTGCGCCGAGATTATCCGAACCTTTTCTTGATCGCTAGCGGTGGCGTAATCGAACCCATTGACGCGACAAATCTGCTGGAAGCCGGAGCAGACATGGTTTCACTTTACAGCGGTCTGGTATTTTCGGGGCCCGGTTTGCCCAAGCGAATCAACGAGCTAATCACCGCGCAGCAATTCGCTGCAGCACAGAGCAATAAATCGTCTCTAGCACCGTATTCAATATCATCGGTGTTCAGCAACGGATGGCTCGGCATCGCCCTCATCGGAGCAGGTTTAATTATCACCGGCTCGAGTGCAATAACAGTAGCACTTACAACAGTGATCCTTCCTTACGATGAGCAATTCCTGGGCACAACTCGCACTGCACTAATCTCGCTCAACGCCAATTTGCTCCCGTTTATGTCGCACGATCGCGTAACTTATGCAGGCGCGGGCATGTCGTGCGGCATTCTGTTTTTTGTTCTTTCCTGTTTTGGCGCTCGCACAGGTCAGCATTGGGCATACATTGCCGCGTGTACTTCCAGTGCCTTCGGCTTTGCAAGTTTTTTGCTCTTCCTCGGGTTCCATTACCTGGATCCGCTGCATGCGCTGGCGACACTACTTCTGGTGCCATTTTTTGTCTGGGCGCTGATTCGACCACCAAATTTCGCCCCTATGCGTTCCAGCAATACGCGGAACACCAAGGCTTGGTCCAACAGCTTGCAAGGACAGTTCTGGTTCATCTGCATAGGAACGGGGTTGATTCTCGCCGGCTTGACGATCTGCAAAGTTGGGACGTCAACAGTATTTGTTCCAGAAGATTTGATGTTCATGAAAACAACCGCAGAGCAGCTTCTTTGCCACAACAGCCATCTGCTACCAACAATAGCTCATGACCGAGCGGGATTCGGAGGGGCACTGGTAACAGCGGGAATAGCGGTTCTTGTATCCGCTCTTCATGGCTATCGCCAAGGCGAAGGTTGGCTCTGGTGGATGTTTCTGATTGGTGGACTCCCGGGCTTTTTGTCGACGCTGGGAATCCATTTTGCCATTGGCTACACAAGCTTCATTCACCTGCTTCCGGCTTACATCGCAGCAGCAATGTTCGTTGCCGGACTGTCGCTTTCTTATCGCTACCTTTGCGTTGAACCGGGCGTCGATTCGATGGCAGGCACCCGCAAGTAGCTTGCAGTTACCACCATCCAAGCTTCTTGCGTTCCGGTCGAATCTTGCTTCCGAGCATGATTATCGGTTGCTCCTCGCAGGCTTCGCATGCCACCGGCAACTCTATGCCGGCCAATTTTTTGAGGTCTTGATTGCACAAGTCAAGATCACTCATGAAGGATGGAATAAAAAAACGTCCCTGATCACACTTCACTGTTTGCCAGGAGGGATCAAACCTTACGTTGTCTCCAGAACGTAGCACAATTGTTCGCAGCAAAGTTGAAAGAATGAATCGATCACCTTTTCTGTGCACACGATAACAAACGGAATAGGCGCAGAACCAACAGTAAAGCAACCATGCAACCAATCCCGGGACAGGCGTAAAACTATAGTCACTGATTTTTAGACTGTCCCAAATAGAAGCCGTGAGTATAAAGAACCCCATCACGAGTGGAAGAAAGCTATAAACGTACGGAAAGATCCTCGAGGATTCATAAACGTGCTCATCCGAGGACATCCGCAGAAGTGAGCGTAATTCTTTGATGAGCAGCCCGCGATCATCTTTATGTCCCGAGATATCGAACTTGCCCTGGCTAGTGGTCACCTTATACACGGGCACCGCGCCAAAGCGAATCGATTGAACTTTCAAAATGTTCTTCCGCGCAATGGCCTTGTTTCCGGCGAGCGTTCCGATGAGCAAGCCGGCTGAACTGACATGAACCCGGATTACCAAACGATCCAGAAACGTGCAGAATAAGTATGTCCCGACCCAAAAGGCGATTGGAAGAGCGAGAGCGCCGCAGACAAGCGGTAACTGTGCATGAAGAGGCGATCTGTCGCACGCGGTCGCAATTACCGTCGGCAATGTCCCCAGCGCAGCAACACCCGGAAACACATATATCGCGGACTTAAACTGCCGCAACCCAACCTCGTCGGCAACTTCGAAAACCATAACCCCGTGTTCCCCCCAATGAAAACAGCGCGAGATATCAAAATAGCACCCGCCCTTGACAACTGCGCTTTTCTACATATTTGTTTCATTTCCAGCGGCGGGCGCACTAGCAACAGGTGAAAAGACACTGCTACTAGAATCGCGGCGTTACTCTAAAGCGTTACCAGTGAAGCAGTTTTGAATCCGAGTCAAAACCCTTGAGTACAAAATTTCCGGACTGTACACGCGGAATTCCAACGAAAGTCAGCCCGAAACCTGTACAGCACAATCGAATTGCAGATCAGCTTGAAACCAATTTTTTCGAAATGCCGTCTCACCAACTGAAACTCAAGTTTCTTTGAGGTGAGCCATGAAAAAACTTTTTGCCGGATTACTTTTAGCGGGCGTCATCGTAGGTGGCGCAGCAACAGCAGCCAATGCTCAATTGTTCAGAGATTATTGCAACTGGCCGTATTACAGCCCGTATGCCGGATACAACCCGAACTTCATTCATTCAAGCAGCTTTACGTACGGCGCCACCAGCGGCGGTGCAGTAGTGCGAAGCGGATTCACTATCCAGCCAATGGGAAGCCCTTACTGGGATCAGATGCCAGCGGCAGTCGTGCTCAAAGACAGAGAACCATTGATCCAACTAGACGTATTCTAATTAATCAAGAGAACTATGCCACCGCGGGCGAGGACACACCGTTCCGCCCGCGGTTAGGTATGAAGCGCAGGGAGCAACAATTTGACCATCGCCGGTCACCAGAGCAGCGCCGCGAAATGGTCCTAGAACGATAATGCTCGCAGCACAGACAGGCCGAGAGCGACTATGTGGTACCATTTCAAGACTTTGGTCACACATAGGATGAGACATGCGCTCAGTTAGCATTTTTGCAGCTCTGTTTGCAACCGTTTCGGCTTCACAACCGATCTACGCGGAAGAATCGGCACCGAAACCACGGGAAGGTCAAGCAAAAGCCGTCCAGCCTGGCGATGAGACTAGTTTTCGAAAGCCCATCATAATCGCCCATCGCGGAGCCAGCGGTTACAGACCGGAACATACCCTGGCGGCTTACGAACTGGCAATCAATCTTGGCGCAGATTTCATAGAACCTGATCTGGTGGCAACCAAAGACGGAGCCCTAGTGGCCCGCCACGACAATGAGCTCTCGCAAACTACCGATGTAGCGAATCATCCGGAGTTTGCCAATCGCAAAACGAAGAAGACTGTCGACGGAAAATCTCAAGAAGGTTGGTTCAGCGAGGACTTCACTCTCGCCGAAATCAAGACGCTGCGAGCTAGAGAACGAATGCCAAAACTGCGTCAAAACAACACAATGTACGACGATCGTTTTTCCATCCCCACGTTTCAAGAAGTTATCGATTTAGCAAAGCGTAAAACAGCCGAGCTGCATCGTCAAATCGGTGTTTACCCTGAAGCCAAACACCCGGCATACTTTCAGAGTATTGGCCTGCCAATGGAGACACCGCTTGTGGAGGGACTGCATCTGAACGGTTTCTTCGAGGCGACCGCACCAATCTTCATTCAATGTTTTGAACCGTCAACTTTGAAACGGTTGAAGCGACTTACCAGAATAAATCTGGTTCAGTTGATCGCCGATGAAGGTCAGCCTTATGATGCGATTCTGGACAAAACCACACTAAGTTTCTCCGACATGACAAAACCCGCAGGTCTTGCTGAAATTAAGACCTATGCAAGCGGCATCGGTCCCGACAAACACTTGATTTTTCCACAGGACAAGTCCGGTAACTCAAAAACACGGACCTCACTGGTGGACGATGCACACAAAGCTGGACTGGTCGTGCACCCCTGGACATTTCGCAATGAAAATGAATTCTTGCCGAAAAATCTACAACGCACAAGCCCGGACAAGACCGAGGCCAAGTCCTGCTACGGAGACGCGCTCGCAGAGTATGCGCTCTACTATGAGCTAGGGGTGGACGGTGTATTTAGTGAGAACCCCGACACTGCGATTGAGGCTCGATCAAACTAATTCTTGGCCGGTTCAAACTTGCGATATTCCACGTCGCCCAATCGCAAGGCGCCCCTCGAGGCACCGCCGAGTTTGATGGACAACTCAGATGAGACTTCAGTTCGCATAGAGCCCTGCGGAAAGGTCAGGACGTCGTTGCCTTCCAGCTTTTGCACGGACCGCCGAACAAGTTGGTCAAACCAAATGTTGCCGGAGCTCTTGGTTATCTCGATTAGCTTGATGCGCTTATCCGAGGTAACTTCATATCGGTACCAACACCTGAGACCGCGCCTCAAGCTAAGCGCGGGCGAAAACTCCTGAATCATGAGCGCCGCGACGGCATTTGCAAAAGCATTGTGCCAATCGTCCCATTGCAGTGCAAGATTTTCTTCTTCGACTCCACCAGTTAGCTTGATCTCCGAAGGCGATCGGCTCCGCGTCACCTCAAGCCCCGCCGCTCGCACTTCAGCAGTGCGATTGTCGAACTTCGGCTCCATTTTGACTAACCCCTGCCCGGAGGGCGGTTTTTCCGAGCCGGCACGAACTACCATCTGCGGGAAGCAGAAAGATAGTCCAACCGACGCTCCTACAATGAACTTAGTAAGCCTGCCCATGATTCCATATTACATGGAGCGAAGCCAATCTTAAAAGCGGGCAGGCGTCGCACTCGAACTACCGGCCGGGCTGGCTAAAGCCCGAGAAGCCTGGCTTTTGCAGCGCGAAACTCAGCCTCATCCAAGACGCCCTGCTCACGCAATTTTACAAGGCGCTCCAACTCTTTGGACAAATCTTGTTTGGGACTCGGAGCATCACAGACATCGCGCTCCACAGAGTTCAAGGTGTTCAACAGTTTTGAGCCAACTCGCTTCCCAATCTTGCTTCCGATAACACCGCCGACGAGCGCCCCGGTAAATGTCCCCACTATCGGTATCGGCAATAGCACCGTGCCCACCTGCGCCCCCGCAACAACGCCTGCGCCGGCGCCGGCCAAGCGTCCGGTTTTCTCATTGTCAATTTTCTCTTGCGCGGCGGAATTGTGCTGCTCTGTCATGATTCAGTTCCTTTTCATCAAGTGCGACTTCTCCTATTGAAACAGCAGGAACACACGCAATGAGCAAAAACCGATCAGTTTAGAAACCGTTCTAGACTTCGCGAACAGTCGCGATTGCTTTCAAAACCATCTGCCGCATCGGAACCAGCAAAGGCATACATCCGGCGTTCAACTTTACCGTCGAAACCCAAAAGCCACTACGCACTGCGCGTAATGGACTTTTGGTTACAAGGACGGACCGGGTGGATGCGGACCATAGGATAACGGTCCAGCAGAGCGAAGAAAACGAGTAACGCACCGCCGCTGGTCCCGAGATGATGTTAAAGGCGACTACTTACCGGCAGCAACTTTTTCACGAGGGAAAACGGACGGAGCCTCGGGGCATCGCACCGGAAGTGGATTTCTCTCTACGAATTGTCGCTGATGCCAATACGGGTAGATGGGCGTCAAATCACTGGCGTCATCCAGCTTTCTCACTTGCTCGGCAGTGAGGTTAAAGCTGGCCGCCGCCAAGTTCGCTCGCAACTGTTCCTCATTTCGCGCGCCAATTACTACATTGGCTACGCTCGGACGTTGCAACAACCAATTCAACGCAATCTGCGGAACAGACTTACCAGTTTCCTTCGCCACTTCATCGAGTGCATCTACAACTTTGTAGAGGTACTCATCATCAACGGGCGGTCCGTACTCTGCGGTGTTGTGCAATCGGCTGTCCTTCGGCAACGGTTGACCGCGACGAATCTTGCCGGTCAAGCGGCCCCAGCCCAGAGGACTCCAGACCATGGTCCCGACATTCTGATCGACAGCAAGCGGCATCAGCTCCCACTCAAACTCCCGCCCGATCAACGAGTAGTACGCCTGATGCGCGACGTAACGCGCCCATCCATATCGACGCGATACATCAAGCGATTTCATAAGATGCCAGCCGGAGAAGTTGGAACAGGCTATGTAGCGAATCTTACCGCTCCTGACCAAATCATCAAGCGTGCTAAGTACCTCTTCAATTGGAGTAATTGCATCGAATCCGTGCAGATGATAAACGTCGATGTAATCAGTATTCAGGCGGCGCAAACTCGCTTCGCAAGCCTTGATCAAATGGTGGCGAGATGAGCCCAAATCATTGTGCCCCGGTCCGGTTCGAAAAGTGGCTTTGGTCGAAATCAGCACTTGATCTCGCTTGGTACCAATAGCTTTCCCGAGTATTTCTTCGGATACGCCCTGCGAGTAAACATCGGCTGTATCGAAGAAATTGCATCCCGCCTCTAAGCAGATATCGAGCAACTTCGTAGCTTCAGCTACGTCCGTGGAGCCCCAGTCCTTGAAAAGCTCACCCTTGCCGCCAAAGGTACCGGTTCCAAAGCTCAACACTGGAACTTTCAACCCGGAGTGACCTAATTGTCTAAATTCCATGTTCGTTCCCACCGTTTTTAGGTCCCTGAATTTTAGCGCAGCAAACGCAGAAGATCCTGAACGGAAGGATGACCGGAAGAGGCAAAAAAGGAACAGGCGCTATTCGATGTTTACGTGCACCGACGTGACGAAATTGATCACGTAAGAACCGCAGTTGTCATCATGCTCAAAGGGCTGGCAATTGCCGGCGGCGTCTGTTGCTCGCGTCAACAATGTGCACACGCCCGGTTGCGACGGTGCCACCCAGTCAAATTCAAAGAATCGCCAACAGTTAGAGACACTCTCGCCAAGCAGCTTCGCCGCGTGCCAACTCTTCCCTTCGTCACAACTGACGTCAACCTTTGCAATCTCGCCTGCACTCCAGGCGGCTCCATAAAGGCGGTATCTACTATCGCGCACGATAGATTCGCTTTCATGTGGATGAATCAGCATCGATTTCACTTGCAAACTTTTGATTGGCCGCCGCGCACCCTCAGCGTCTTCCGAATTCAAGAAAGCATAGTCGACTGTTTGATAGTACCCGTGAAAGCGGCGATTGGCAACCGCGATTCGTTGGAGCCACTTAACCGAAGCCATTCCATAGAAGCCTGGCACAACGAGACGCACAGGGAATCCATGCAAGGCGGATAACGGTTCGCCATTCATTTTGTAGGCGAGCAACACATCCGGGCTCATCGCCTCTTCCATCGACAAGCTGCGAGAGAAACTGATCGCCTCCTTGATCGAAGGATCGTCTGTCGGGATGCCGCTATCGGCTCCTTCAAAAACAACCTCAACAGCATCACTGCTCACTCCGCAAATCTTCAGCACCTCAAACAGCGGCACGCCGGTCCATTGCGCCGTTCCAAGCGCACCAGCCGCCCATTGAAGCCCCTTGGCACCGTTGAGAAAAGTTCGACTGTTCCCGGCGCACTCCATAGTGAACGCCACGGTCCGGGACGGCAACCGCAAGAGCTCGTCATAACTTAAATCGACAGTGCGTTCCACACAGCCTTCGAGCGTCAGTTTCCAGCCTGACAGGTCCAACTCAGGCACAGGAAAGTGATTTCGGACATAGAACTTGTTGTTCTCCGTGATGAACGTTTCGAGGTGCTCCGGTCGAGACTCCAGATTGAGCGGACTCTTCTCCCGCAAAATCAGCCCGCAAGGATCGCCCCCCGCGACCGCCCCGACAGTCACTGGCGATGCCAATGCGCCCCCTTTTACTTCTCTCTCATCCACAGAACCTTGTCTCCTCAAAATCGAGCCGCTTGTGAAGGGCTCGGTAACGTTTTGCCATGGACTTTATACCAGCATTGGGCGAATCCTCCCAGGCCCGGGTCCCCGGGCAGAGTCCTGATTAATCCGTATCATCAATAGCCCATAGTCCTCCCAGCTGAGAGATATACACTTGAAAGATACTTGGCTGCCCTTGTAGCCTTGTGTACGACGGGCCGCTCCACCAATTATGCCGAGGAACGATGCTGAAAAAGACGCCCTTTCATTCACGCACTTCAGCGCTGATGCAAGCTGACCAGTGGCGGAGATGGGCTGGTCACACAGTTGCCAGCTCATACCAAATGACCCACGATCGCGAGTACCTGGCTCTGCGCAACGCATGCGTACTGATAGATGTATCCCCGCTGTGCAAGTACCAAATCAAGGGAACTGATTCGCTCAAGTTCCTCAATCGACTGGTTACGCGCGATGTGAGCAAGTGCCCGGTCGGCGGCATGCTCTACACGCCATGGTGCGACTCCCGCGGCAAGGTGCTGGATGACGGTACGATTGCCCATTTAGGTGAGAACCATTACAGAATGACCTCTGCCGAACCAAACCTCAGATGGCTTCAGGACAATGCCATCGGGATGGACGTGCAAATTGAAGACGTTTCTGAGGAAGTGGGCACGCTTGCCCTGCAAGGGCCGAAGTCCCGCGAATTGCTCATGACTTTGACCGACGCCCCACTGGGGCAGCTCAAGTATTACCAGTTTTTGAACACCGATATAGCCGGCGTGCCTGTAATGATTTCGCGCACGGGGTACACGGGCGATCTCGGTTTCGAAGTCTGGGTAGACGCAAAAGACGCCGAAAAGATCTGGGATGTAATAATTCAAGCTGGTCAATCGTTCGCATTGCAACCCGCTGGAATATGGGCTCTGGACCAGGCGCGAATCGAAGCCGGGCTGATCATGCTCGACATAGACTACACTCCGGTAAACAAGGCGATGACCGATGCGCAAGCGTCTACGCCCTTGGAACTCGGGCTCAACTGGGCAATCAGCTGGAAGAAAGGCAATTTCATCGGCCGCAAGGCACTAATGGAAGAGAAAAACCGCGGCTCGGTCACAGTGCTTGTCGGCTTGGAAATCGACCACAAAGAGTTCGAGCGGCAACACCATGAACTCGGGTTAACGGTACCTTATCCCTTCATTGCCTGGCGTGAGGTAATTCCGCTGCGGCTCAATGGCGAGCAAGTCGGGTACGCAACCAGCGGCGTCTGGTCGCCAACGCTCAAGAAATACATTTCGCTGGCGCATTTGCAACCGCAACATGCTCAACCAGGCACCATCGTTCAAATTGAACTTACCGTCGATCGCTACAAGCGATCGTTCAATGCGAAAACAACCGGTCTCCCGTTTTTCAGCCCGCCACGGAAGAAAGATACGCTATGAACACCAATCAATACGATGCCATCATTATCGGTGGGGGACATAACGGCTTAGTCAACGCCGCTTATCTAGCGAAAGCGGGCAAGAAAGTGCTCGTGCTGGAGAGGCGCCACACCGTCGGCGGAGCCACTATTACCGAGGAAATTTTTCCCGGGTTCAAGTACCTGATCGCATCCTATCTGATCAGCCTGCTTCGGCCGGATGTAATCCAGGACTTGGAACTGGCTCGCCACGGGCTGGAAATCATGCCGCTGGAAAGTACTTTCGTTCCCCTGCCGGACGGTAATTATCTAGCCGACTGGCCGGACCACGATGCAACAAAGTACGAAATATCGCGTCACTCAAAGCGCGATGCGGAAGCATATGATGAGTACTCGCGGACGATGCGCCGACTCGCTCTTGCAATCAAACCGCTGCTCGACCTCATTCCGCCGGATCCTACATCCGTGTCGCCGAAGGATTTAGAGACTATGGCGCGCGTGCGCGGCGTGCTCAACCAACTGCGCCCCGACGACTTCTATCTGCTCTCTCGCCTAATGACCATGAGCGCGGCCGACTTTCTGGACGAATGGTTCGAGTCTCCGGCACTGAAGGGCACCAAGTGCACAAGCGGTATTATCGGCTCGTTCATCGGACCGCGTTCGCCGGGCTCGGGCTATGTTCTGCTGCACCACTACGTCGGTGAAGTGGATGGCGTGTTCCGTGCCTGGGGCTTCGCCCGCGGTGGCACAGGCGCACTGAGCCAGGCGATTGCCAGCGCGGCCCGCGAAGCTGGAGTAGAAATCAAGCTCAACGCTCCAGTTGCGAATATACTCATCAAAGACGGCGCAGCGAAAGGCGTCGTGCTCGAAAGCGGTGAAGAGTTCACCTCCGACATCGTCGTTTCCAACGCGGACGCCAAACGAACATTTCTGAACCTTGTAGAAAGCAAGCACTTGCCCGAAGACTTCGTGAACGACATCAAGCGCTACCGTATCGCCAGCGCGGCTTGCAAAGTCAATCTTGCGCTGGACGGACTACCGGAGTTCACGGCGCTCCCCAAAGGAAAGGAAGCCTTGCTGCGTGGTTCGATTGAAATCGCACCAAGCATCGATTATGTCGAACGCGCTTATGATGACGCCAAATATGGTGGCTGGTCTCGCAGGCCATTTATGGATGCATTGATTCCTTCATTGTTAGACCCGGGAATGGCACCGCCCGGCAAACACGTAATGTCGATCTTCGTGCAGTATGCAGCCTCGGATCTGGAAGGTGGCTGGAACGAAGAGAAGAAAGCGCAATTCCTGGAAGTTGTAATCGACACACTCGCTGAATACGCACCGAACTTAAGAAGCCTCATTCTGCACAAACACATCATGACGCCGTGGGATTTAGAGAAGACATTCGGACTCACGTCCGGTCACATTTTTCACGGTGAGTTAGCGCTTCAACAATTGTTCTTCCTGCGACCGTCGCCGCAATGGTCGAACTACCGAACACCCGTTCGCAATCTCTACATGTGCGGCAGCAGTACCCACCCGGGAGGTTGCATCACGGGGGCCCCCGGACGCAATGCAGCATTGGCCATACTAGAGGATCGACCATGAGCAAATACGACACCATCATTATCGGCTCCTCTCCAAATGCGCTGGTCGCCGCAGCCTACCTGGCAAAAGCAAAGCAACGCGTACTGGTCCTCGAACCGTCGAAGTACATTGGCGGCGCGGTGAGCACGGAAGAGTTCGCCAGCGGATATCATGGCGATGTCAGCTTCCTCAGCGGGCAAATCAATCCTGCGATAGCCAAAGAGCTGAATTTGAGTCAGCACGGGCTCGCCGTCGTCGAACGGAACAGCGTCACGAGCTTGCTTCCGGACGGACGCAGTTTCACACTCCCGAAAGACCGTAAAGCCGCAGCCGAAGTTATTCGCGGATTCGCACCGGCAGATGCAACGCGCTACGAAAAGTTTATGGCACTGTTGGATCTGGCAGCAGACTTCTTATCCGCAGTCTATCAATCAACTCCACCACAGCAACATCCACCCGCTGAACCCGAAGCGGTAATGCTATCTTCGCTCGTCGGAAAGCTAAAGGGCTATGGGCGGCGAGAAACCACGGAAGTAATGCGCCTGTTGGTTATGCCTATAAGGGAGTTACTTGACGAATGGTTTGAGAATGCGGAACTGAAGGGTCTTCTCGCAAGTGTCGCCATCCGTGGTGTCACCAGGGGTTCATTTGCAGGCTCGACCACTTTCAACTTACTGCACCACCTTGCTATCGGGGACGCCTATTTCCGCGCCACAGCCAAAGGCGGCGTCGGCGCGATAAGCCAGGCAACGGCATCGGCCGCGAAAGCTGCGGGCGCGGAGATAAGAACCGGAGTCGGCGACGTGAAAGTCACGATAACGGATGGCACGGCAACCGGTGCCCAACTGAGTAACGGCGAGGCAATAGATTCCAACGCCGTATTCTCAGACTACGACGCCTGTTACACATTCACAAAACTGGTATCACCTCCGGAGCTCGATCCCGAGTTCAACCGCTCGGTGAAGGTAACACGCTACAAGGGTTCGGTCGCTCGCATCAATTTCGCACTGAGCGAATTGCCCGAGTTCACAAACGTCGGCAAAGATGCTTTGACTGGCACGCTGGTATTAAGTCCGAGCGTGGCATACCTGGAACGTGGTTATGACAGCGCCAAGTATGGAAGCGTATCGGAGAATCCCTATTTGGAAGTTACGATTCCGAGCATAGCCGATCCCGGACTTGCGCCAGCGGGTTCGCACGTAATGTCAGTTTGGTTCCAATTTGCACCGTACGACGTAAAGTGCGACTCTGCCAATCTGGTGGAGATTACACTCAATAGATTGAGCCAGTTCGCACCCGAGATAAAAGCCCTCGTTAAGCACTCATCCGTAACCACGGCTAAGGATTTTGAAACTAAGTTCAACCTGACTGAAGGTCAACTCTATGGCGGCGAACAGAACCTGGCACAAGCGTTCTACTTGCGACCGATACCTGGATTTGCCCACTACAAGACCCCGATCGCCCAACTTTATCTGTGCGGGGCGGCAACGCATCCCGGCGGCGGAGTAAGCGGGGTGAACGGCAAGAATGCAGTGACGCAACAATCTGCGCGCCCTCTAGCTCTGGCATAGAAGAATCGTCCGACGAGTCGGCTTGCGGACAGCACGAAAGTGGTGCCCGTAGCCGTTTCGCTTCTAGCGTTCCTGATTGCGCACGTATTCGTTAGTTGTCGGCTGCAACTGCGGATCGAGAGCGACTCGTTCGTCAAAAACGAAACACTCGCCCTGCCAGTGGGCGCCCCCAACCTCTTCGAAGTAGCGAAGAATTCCGCCCTGTAACTGAAACACGTTCGCAAGCCCAATGTCCTGCATGTACAGCGCGGCCTTCTCGCAGCGAATTCCACCCGTACAAAATGACACAACAGTTTTGTTCGCTAGCGGTGCGCTTGCATCCTCCGCCAGCTCGCGAATAACATCGGGAAACTGACTGAATTTTTCAATATCAAAACTTTTCGCGTTTTTAAAAGTACCAATTTCTACTTCGAACGCATTGCGCGTATCTAGCAAGACAATTGCGCGACCTTGGTCATCATGCCCCTGATCGAGCCACTGACGGAGAGTCGCGGGTTCCACCGCAGAAGCTCTAGCATCTGCAGGACGAATCGTTGGATGCCGCATCGTGATTATTTCTTTCGCGACGCGTACGACCATTTTGCGGAAAGGCTGATTCTCAGACACACTTTCCTTCACGTCAAGCTCTGCGAAGCGAGCTTCGAAAAGTACATCTCCCCTCAAGTAAGACAGGAACGAATCAATGGAGTCACGAGACCCGGCTAGAAAGAGATTGATGCCCTCTTGCGCCAACACTATGGTCCCTTTGAGCGCCAGCTGCACGCAGCGCTCTTTCAACAGCGGGACCCATGCCTCCGGGTCAGGAACCGAGACAAACTTATAGGCAGCGATGTTGATGATTGACACGCGAACCATTATATCAGCGCCCCCATCCCCTGCCTCGGCTTTTGCCCACCGCGTTAAGCGGATTTTGACCCTGGCTGCGGAGCCCGGTTTGCCCGCAACTGTCTACGAAAAGTCGGACTGCAAAGCTCAGTCAGGAGCGGCACCTGCTTGCAGGCACTTGTGGTTAGGGAGCACCCGCATGTAGACTCTACAGTGCGGAATTGGCAGTTCTAGGAACTGGCAGCCAACTTCAAACCAGAGGCTGACAAATGTCTAAAGTTCTGATTATCGGATGTGCCTCTTACGACACACTTCATCTTGAGCCAAGTAATCTGACGGTGGCGACCCCGGGCGGTGCCGGACTGTACACGGCCCTTGCGGTGCGCGCGACGGGCGCCGATTGCACCTTGCTCTCGCCACGAACCGCTCCAACAGTCAAAACCTTTGCCGAATTGTATAACCATCTCGACTGGATTGGTCCCGGCGTAGAAGAGAACGAGATGCCGCACCTGGAGATAGTTCAGCACGGCAATGATCGGGCGACGCTAAGAAGCGCCTCCTGGGCTGCAGAATCACAGCTGACACCAGATGTGTTACCTGCAGATTTAAATCAGTACGCCCTGATTCATATCGGGGCGCTGAGCTCGGCGGCGAAGCAACTAGAGTTTGCGTCCTTTATCAAACAGCGGTCCGACTGCCGCCTCTCGGCAGGAACCTACGCAAAACTCGCGTACAACGAAACCGACGTAGTAAAAGAAGTCATGGCTGGATGCGATTTCTTTTTCATGAACGAGAACGAAGCCACTGCGATTTTCGGTGGAACGCGCGATGCAGCGGTACCGAACTTGCCACAAGTACGATTCATTACGCGAGGGCACCGCGGAGCGACACTCCTTACTCATAGCGGAAGCATGGATGTGTCAGCCGTGCATGTAACAGAGATAGATCCAACCGGTGCCGGCGATGTCTTCTGCGGTACCGTCCTCGGTGCGCTGGCTAGTGGTTCCAGCCTGTCACGCTGCACGACTTTAGCAGTCGAACGGGCTGCCGCTAACATAACCAAGCCGGGACCGCAGGCCTTATTCGACCTGCTGCGTCCGCGCCCGGCAGTGCAATAAGATCCACCTGAAGTCTCTCCCGCCCGGCAACCTTCAACCACGTACCGTGGTCGACGATTGCCGGGTTCAGGTCCGTCGGGGACCACACCGAGAGTATCGAAAGATCGATAGATGTTTGTGGGATGATCGATAAACTTTTGCTGTCTAAAGCGGGTTGGGAGCGGGGACAACTCCAATCGGCCGAACGCCGGCTGGCAGGTTGTATGCATTGGCAGGCGTCATGCCGTGTTTTTGCAACTGTCTTCGAATTGCCGGCAATGCGGCCTCAGCCGCGCATTCACCCGCCTGAATTGCTTTTACAACATCACTCCTTTTGGTGGAAAAGATACTAATGCCGTTGCAGTCGGGACCAATGGTTATGTCGGCAAGTTGCGAGTGATAGGTATCGATCACGGAAGCCCCCATGACAGTCATCCGATCCGCAACACCTTTAATCGTACGCACCTTCTTATGGGTGGTCGGCTGAATATTCTGCGTGACGGACACCCCGATTACAATCGCGGGATCAAAATTTCGGGCTGCGGTCGTAGGGACGTTTGCGCGCAAACCACCGTCGATGAAATCTCCCAATTCGGTATGAACCGGCTTGATCACAGGCGGCAAAGCGGAACTTACCGCGATCGCGCTGGCCAGGTTTCCTGTCAGCATCTGATATGGCTGCCCGTCAATCAAATTATTGGCGAGTGCACAAAAGCGCGGATTCACATTCTCGACCCGCCGGTTATACGGTGCGAGCTGCTTATCCAGATATTTAGCAAACCTGGAGGCGTTGGATAGCCCCGGTTGTCGGCGAATCGTAGCCACCGCAAGTGCAATAGGTTGCAGTAAAGGACTGCGAACCCAAATCGGCGCGTAAGCCCTTTGAATCTGCCCGCTGAGCAATTTCGCTTCAATAGTTTCGAGCGGCATGCCGGCGCAGTACAACCCACCAACAACAGAGCCGATACTGCAGCCGGTGATGCAGTCAATCGGTATGCCCTCGCGCCTAAGCACGCGCAGGACTCCAACGTGTGCAGCACCACGCAGCCCACCACCACCGAGGGCCAGCGCTACACGCGGTCGACCGATGCTCCCTGGCGCTATAGGTCCCCACGGAGTCATTCCGACGTCATCCAGCGAAAACGCTGGAGACAGAGTTGATGAAGAGGCGGAACTCTCTTTAGCTAGGCAATTGGGCGCGTTGACCATCGCCGTCAAGAGCAGCAACGATATCCAGAGTGCCTTCATTTTACTAGTCATAGACACAGTCGTACCTCCCGGTAACGAGTCGCCAGCGATATCGCCGACATTAGCGACAGTGGACTACCTGAGCTTCAGGGCTTCTTAGTTACTACTTGTTTGCCAGAAATGCTCCAAAGGAAGAGCTCCCTGCGAATTCTTCTTGCAACGGGTGAGACTTATACGTGTACAAACGAATTGAAGAAGTGAAAAGTTCGGTTGTGCACATTAAAGTTGATCGATTCTAAAACATGCGAATTGAACGTACACTTTGATAAGTACGGAAAGGCACGTACTAACAGCATCAGCAAACACGCCGGCAAATGAAGGCTCTGCGAAAATTGTTTCAGAGTGTCACTGAATTTCACATTAACGGGTCTGAGTCAGCGACTCGACGTTCGGAGCAAACACCAGTCCCGCACCTGCTTCTCGAACGTACTGAGCAATATTGTTGGCTGATGACACCAAGTACAAATTTCCCGGCAGCCATTGATTCGGCAATCGTGACTGGAAAATGATCCAGGCGGCCGGGCAAAATAGCTGCATCATATCTGGAGGCTATCAGTTGTCCATCGCACGCTTCATAAGGCACGCTTAAATGCGAAAAAAACGACGACTGTCAGAAACCACCAGTAACGGACCAGAACTTTCCACTTGTGCAACCGTGGAAAATAATAAAAACATTCGATTTCATACTCGCAGCTCAACCAGTATCTTTTCATCCATGCTTACCCGGGCGGCCGCCTGTTCTCGCGCGCTGCGCAGCAAAAACGAGCGTCGAAAAATGTCAAAGGCGGCCAACCACAACGAACAGTAGAGCCCGTTAATCTGCGCTGTAGAAGCCAATGGCGGCTATAATTTACTCACTGATTTATATAACAGCCATCGATGCCGATGGCGGTGAATGTCACTACTCATCGAGATTTTGCCATGAATTTATACGCCCCGGTTAAACAAAACCGCACTCTGTTCGATAAGCATCAAGGAACAATTGAACGCGCAATCGAAGCGGTTCACAAGCGCGAATTCTATGCCCAGTATCCCGAAATGCCTTCACCCCAGGTATACGGCGAAACGGCCGAAGCCGATCAGAAGAAGCTCTATGAGCTGCAACCCGGTGCAAAATTCGACAGACTTAAACAAACGCATGACACCTGGATCACGAGCGACGAAGAAAGCCCGTTCACGATGCAGAAGCTCTCAATCAGCTATCCGGCATTTTCAGAAGCAGGCAAGTATATTACCGCTGTGCAAGCCGCATGGAGCGACTGGCGCAAGACCGATGCGAAGACTCGCGCCGGCGTTTTGCTCGAAAGCCTTGAGCGTGTGAAAGGTAGCTTTTACGAAGTAGCTTTCAGCACAATGCACACCACTGGACAATCGTACATGATGAGCTTTCAGGCCAGCGGACCGCACGCGGCAGATCGCGCACTGGAAGCCATAGCACTGGGTTATCAGGAATTGACACGCTTCCCGGAAAAGCTCACATGGACAAAACCAGCCGGAAAAGTGAACCTGACTCTCGAAAAGTTTTTCACAACCGTTCCTAAGGGCGTCAGCCTGGCAATTGGTTGTGCCACCTTCCCAATCTGGAACACAGTTCCGGGGTTGTACGCCAGCTTGATCACGGGCAATCCGGTCATAGTTAAGCCGCACCCGAAAGCAATTTATCCAATCGCGATTGTTGTTGCTCATATCCAGGAAGTGCTTGTCGAAAACGGGTTCAACGCAGACCTGGTAATGCTGGCACCGGACACCGAAAAGAAGCTAATTACAAAGGAACTCGCTGAAAACCCTGCGGTCAAAATAATTGACTTCACCGGCAGCAGCAGCTTCGGACAATACATCGAATCGCTACCGGGAAAGGTCTCCTTCACCGAAAAAGCCGGTGTCAACAGCATTATCATTGATAGCGTTGCCGACCTGGGCGCCATGGCCCAAAACGTTGCGTTCAGCATCAGTCTGTATAGCGGCCAAATGTGCACCGCTCCACAGAACTTTTTCATTCCGAAAGGCGGTATCAAAGCTGGTGACAAACACGTTCCTTTCGAGGAAGTAGCAAAAGCAATTGTTGACGCTGTAAAAGGACTTGTCACTCACCCGAAAGCAGGTCCGGCAGTTGTCGGCGCCATCCAAAGTGAAGCTACTCATAAGCGTATTTCAGAAGCTTCAGCGCTGGGTGGAAAGACCTTGCTTGAAAGTGCTCCGGTTCAAAACCCCGAGTTTCCCAACATTCGCTCGGCAAGCCCGATAATAATCGAGCTGCCGGCAAGCGCACGAGCAACTTATGAGCGCGAGATGTTCGGACCGATAGCATTTGTTATCGCGACAGAAGATACAAATCAGAGCGTCGAACTAGCGTCCGGCAGCGCTCGCGAACACGGCGCCATTAATTGCGGTGCCTACACGGTAGACAACAAAGTGATGGAAAGCATCGCCGAAAAAATGGCGGAAGTGGGTACTCCAGTGTCGTTCAATTTGACCGGCAACGTCTACGTAAATCAAAATGCCGGATTCTCGGACTTCCACGTTACCGGTGGTAATCCCGCAGGCAACGCAAGCTTG
Source organism: Candidatus Obscuribacterales bacterium (assembly GCA_019752635.1). GTDB lineage: Bacteria > Cyanobacteriota > Vampirovibrionia > Obscuribacterales > Obscuribacteraceae > JAKFUT01. Next base: position 66,496 of record JAIELX010000095.1, read on the forward strand.
ACCGATCCCGAGTTCGTACTCAAACGCTTCACACGCGTACAAGCCAAGGTCAACCACGGCTAACCCGGAAGCGAGCCTGTAATTGCAAAGAATCCCCTGTGTCGGCTTTCAGCCATGCAGGGGATTCTTTTATGATGAAATCTTCAGCGCTGGCGGCGCGCCACCACTCTCAATCCGATCGGAGTCACCAACCCAAGCCCGCAGAGGCGAGCTTCCCATCGAAAAATTGCATCCAACTTCTCGGCAGATACAGAATCTACAAAGTAGCGATAGAGATACGGTACATAGCTTTGCTGCAACACTTCCAGCTTAGCTTCGGCAAGCGCCTTCAACATTGAGCTCGAGGCAATGACATCATGTTTGCCTAGATGATGCTCGTTCCAACTGCCAACAAGATCATGAGGAATGGCACCATGCTCCAGACCGGGTCCGTGAGACCGGCCACCGTGACCATCACTGCCACCATGCGCGTGGTCTCCTGTGCCGCCCGGGTGATGAGCCTGACAGAGCTGCTTCGGATGCCCTTCAGGATCATCTGCTTCCAAAACAGACTTGACCCCGTAAAACCATAGCGCCGATTTCGTATCCATCAACTCAACGCCAAACTCTTCCAGAAGCACCAACCCATCAGGTTTTAACAGTTCGACAATCTTGGATACCGCTCGCTCTATTGGATGCATGTGATGAAGCGATCGTGCCAGGAAAACCACGTCAAACCGTTCGTCACTAGCGTAGTCCAAGAAATCGGACTGCTCCGCATTTACACCTGCCGAACGAGCATTGGCAATCGATTCGGGATTGCGGTCGATGGCAGTTACAAGATAGCCCGCTTGTTGCAGCGCAGCTGCCACCGTGCCGTCGCCACACCCGGCGTCGAGGAGTGAAGCACCGGACGCCACAGCGGAACGTACAAATGAGACGGTATCTGTAAGCGCGATATGTTGCAAATTAGTGGCAGTACTCATGGTTGCTCCATAATAGCAAACTCACGCTCAAATGCGGGACAAAGAGCAATTGCAATTAGCACAGAAAAGAATCGCGAAGAAGCGACTCCAATGGAATCCTGCAACGGACTGCACACGTCTGCTCACTTAGCACTCGAGAGAACAAAAATCATGCAACTGTTGAACTATACCAGTCCGAAAGCGACGGTCTCAACGCACAGCGCCATTTCCATAGCAGACAACAAATACCTGGCCGTTATGCACGGACAGGATTTGTGGCTCTGCCTGCTTGCACAGCCCGATGAGCCCTTCTTTCTGGTAAAGAACGTGGTTGAACATTCACTGCAGGACAACCATCTGGCTACCATCGGCATCGACGGCAACGTTCAAGTGTTCGACGTAATCGATACCAGGCCAGTGAGTATCGCGCGCTTCAAACCTACAGCAGTTCACGGTCGCAGGGGCTCCGAACTGCTGCGCATACTTCTTTCCCCCTCAGGCAGATTCTTAGTACTGGAGTGTAAATTATTCGCAGTAGACGAATCGGCCACGATAGAAGCAAGCCTTTATGAGGTCCACACAGGTTACTGCAGCTACTCCACGACCTTGCATGAAGGAGCATCGCGGACCGCTTTCGCGACGCTTCCAAACGGAGTAGAAGTGCTATTCGTCTCGGCATCCAAATTTCCGGGTGTGCAGCTGGTCCACTGTGCATCTGGTAGTTTGCTGCATGAGTACTCACCCGAAACGATGGTCGACTTCTGCCCCACCGATTACATTTTGACTAGTAGCGCAAATCGGCTGGTCACCTTTGGTTGTGTACGGGCGCTACCCTGCGAAGTACGTGTGTACGATTTCGCGCCATCGCAGGAGTCGGATAAGCAAAAGGTTCCATTGCCTATTGTTTATCAACAGCGCGAAGTCTATGACGGTCACGATACTCTATTGCCGCCATCCGGGTCTTCCATTCAAGGCGATACCTGCATCTGTTTGACGCTCATAACTGGCGTCCCTGATGAATCCTCGATCCATGAACTTTTGCCAGCCTTGACTGCTACCGACACCGAGATTCTTAGCGAGCTAATCGTTCGAAAAATATCCAGGGCACTTCTGACACGCTTTGTGGATTTGGATTCGGGAGCGGTGCACAGTTGGACACTAGCCGAGATCAACGCGACCAAGAACACACATGTGCACCTCCTCAACGACAGCAGGGCGGTCTGCATCAATGAACGCGTGCAGCTAGTAGATTTGAGAACAGGAGAGGTCGAGGATTGCGGACCGTCAGGCGCACCACGCGATCATTTCATAAGCGACGCCTCCTCCGATGCCCGGACGGTAGCGCTGTTTACAGTCGAGCACGCCCACGATTAACAAGAAACAAGACAATTACGCGCAAAGCTTCGCCAGCAGGCTATAATGCGACAGCAGGGCCGCCGGAAGGGCTCCGGGGAGTGAGCAATGTCCCGGACCGGGCACCGATGCGAAACTTCGGAACACAATAGTTGATCACCCCAACTGAGCAAAAAATCGCGATCATTGGTGCCGGACCAGTCGGCATCAGCGCAGCGCGAGCGTTGATGCAAAAGCAGATCGAATACGACCATTTCGAGTCTGCCGAGGCGGTCGGGGGCAACTGGCGCCATGGAGTGTATCCCGCCGCTCACATCATCTCCTCGAAAAAGACAACAGAGTTTCCAGACTTTCCGATGCCTGAGCACTATCCGGATTTTCCCGGAGCTACGCAGATGCTGGACTATTTGTGTAACTACGCGCAGCATTTCGGGCTCACGGAAAAGATCACCTTCAACACGACCGTCGAGTCGATACGCTCAGTGCCAAACGATACTGGTTGGGACATCACCTTGAACACCGGCCAGACGCACCGATACGAAGGTGTGATCATCTGCAACGGGCACCACTGGGACCGTCGATGGCCGGAATATCCAGGTGAATTCACCGGAGAACTAATCCACTCAAAGGACTACAAAGAACCATCTCAGCTTGCGGGAAAGAGAGTGCTGGTGATCGGAGGCGGCAACTCGTCGTGCGATATCGTTTCCGAAGCGGCGCGCGTTAGCGCAAGTGCGCATCTGAGCATAAGACGCGGCTACTGGTTCTTGCCGAAAACCTTTTACGGAATACCAACGGCTGATATGCTCAACACACCAATGCCAGTTTGGATGCAACGAATCTACCTGGGCATTCTTATCAAAATTGTCGTCGGCGACTATGCAAAGTACGGGTTGCCAAAACCGGATCACCGAATTTTCGATCATCATCCCACGATCAATAGCGAACTCTTGCATTACCTCAAGCACGGTCGCATACAGCCTCATCCAGACATAAAACGCTTCGACGGAAAGAAAGTTGAGTTCGCCGACGGCAAGGCGGAAGAGATTGACATGATTGTTTGCGGTACGGGATACAAAGTCTCTATTCCATTTTTGGAAAACGGCATTATCGACATAGAAGGCTCAGTTGTAAAGGTCCGGTGGGGTATGGTTGCACCGCATCATAAGCAGCTCTATCCATATGGCTGGGCGCAAGCGCGCTATGGGTTTGGTCCATTGCTAACCCCGGCGTCTGATCTGCTGGCGGATTTGATTTTGCTTCAGCGGAAGCTAAATCACCCTCTGGGCGAGTTGCTCGAACGGCTCGGGCAGCCATTTCCTCACACGCACCTGGTTGATCCGATGGAAGTTTTGCGCAAAGTTAGACTGGCAAAGAGCATGTCGTGGATACTACCGATTGTCGATAAGTATTTGATGCCTGAAAAAGACTTGATTAGCAAGACCATCCGAAACGCGACTCCACTGCAAGGCCCCGGTAAGCATGAGGCGAAAGTTCCTGCAGAAATAGACTAAGAGTCCGACGACTTACGATCGAGCCTATCGATTTTCCGCTGAACTTCTTTGCCGATAAACCGTCCAAAACTATCGGGGAACAATCGCTTGAAGCGCCACAAGAACTGCGCCTCGAGCGGCAACACTATGTATAATTCGCGCGCCGACATCCGAGCCAACGTTTCTTCGATTACTCTATCTGCCTCAAGAGTGGATTCTTCCACTAACATTCGGGCATGGCGCACATCATCCTCTCGCCCCACGGAGTTCCGTCCAACATTGGTGCGAATGAACGTCGGCATTAACACCGATACAAGCACGTTATCCGCTGCCAATTCCGCGCGCAACGTTTCGCTCAAGGCCACGACTCCGGCCTTGGAAGTGTTGTATGCGGACATCCGAGGCGCAGACACAAAGCCGGCGGCACTGGCCACGTTTAAAATATGACCGCACTTTTGCGCGCACATGAGCGGTACGAAAAGATAGCAACCGTAGACGACTCCCATAAGGTTGATATCAATAACCTTCTGGAATGTCTCGATAGGAAGGTCCTGCAGTTTTCCGCTACAACCGATGCCGGCATTGTTTATTCCAACATCGATGCCGCCAAATTTACCGACAAAGGAATTTACGGCGGCGCCAAAATCTTCGTAGCTGGACACGTCGAACAAGTAAGTGGATACATCGCCGCCAGCCTTACTAACAGCATCCGCAGCAGATTTTAGCCCCGGCTCATTCACATCCGTTAAGCCAAGCTTCCAGTTATCGCGTGCCAACGCCATTGCAAATGCCAGCCCAAGGCCCTGGCCCGCGCCTGTGATGAAAGCCCGCTTTGCGGGATACATTTGTGATAGAGCAATCACCGTGAAAGAGGTGCTACAAGTATTTTGTCGTCCAGCGCAGCCTTTTGAATATCAACAAACGCCTTGAAGGCCCGCTTGCAAACATCCTGCAGCAGCAATATTCCCGGCAGGTGAAAGACCTCACCGCAGGGGCGACTTCGCATCCCACTCGTCGGTTGATTAGGATTTGATGGTAGTAGTCGGTGCATGTACACTGCTTGGCCCGTCCGCTATGTTGTTCAGTTCAATTGGCGCTGTGTTACTCGGTTGTCTGTTTCCGAAAAAATGCTTCGCGATAATACCATCACCTAATACATGGTCTAACTCCCTTGCAGAAAAGAACAGCGCAAAAGCAATAACCAATATGAGTTGATGCGTCGCAAACAAAACAATAAACTTCAACGAATCGCCGTCATTGTCCCCAAATGAATGGTGGCGAATGAAATGATGAATGGTGAGAATGACGTTGGTAAAGACAGTGAAGGTCACAGTCTTATATAAGACTACGATCGCCAACGGCTTGTGATCAAGGATCTTTGTCAAATGAACTCGATCAAGCAGAAAAACGCATTTCCCGAGAATCAAGGCTGTTATTGCAGCGGCGGCATACGCGGTAAGGAAGTGATTCTCATGTTTGGTCTCGAGCAGCGTAGCGCAGCGAAACGTCTCCGCCGCAGCCAAACAACAAAAGAAATAGAAGGCCATCTGCAATATCTGCCTGCCGTGCTCAAACAAATTGGCAAACAACGGTTTCTTCTTCTGCTCGGTCGGAGCGCTCATTCGTCGTGTGCTCGCAGGCTGATGGACGTATCTATTGTCTCACACCTTTCAGCCTGCATCGCTTACTAGATGCATTCGTCGCTTAAGCCTAGAGGGCACCGTCGCTCGGACCAAACTCGGCGGGGCGACCGGTAACGCTTATGCGTAACAGTACATGGCAACGGAGAGGGGATTCGCGGTAGCAAATCCCCTCATTACAATAATCAAGTTTTCAAATTGAATCAGGCCTCAGCGGCGCAGTGCGTGCAACGCTCCGTTTTCGCGCAGGTCTCCAAAATCATCTGTTTCGCCGGCATTTCGCGCGGCGCCTTTGAGTTAATCAGCCAAACAGCCGCTAAGATTGCGAGTCCGGCAACCAAAGTCTGCATCCCGAGCGCCTCTCCTGCAAACCCCCACCCCAGAATAACGGCAACAACAGGATTCACATATGCATATGTCGAAACACGAGTAGCGTTTACGTGCTGCAATAGCCAAACATAAGCACCGTAGCCCAGCAGAGAGCCGAACACTATCAAGTAGAGAAGCGCCAGAAGCGACTGCCCGGAAACTGATTGAGGGTTGAAGTTAACGTGCTCGCCTACGCCCAGCGAAACTGCGCCCAGAGCCAAGCCGCCACAGATCATCTGCATAGCAACAAACAGCAACGTGGACTGCGGACGCTCCGCCGAGCGTGCATAGATTGATCCGACAGACCAACTCACGCAAGCCATCAGAAGCAATAACACCCCCTGCAATGTCGAGTTTCCACTAGCAAGAATTTCCGCCGGTCCGACAAGACACGCTATGCCCAAAGTACCAATTGCCAGCCCTGCCAGCTTGCGCTTGTCTAAGTCAAAACGTGGAAAGCTTTCCATAAGTGCAATCAACATCGGTGTCACGGCACCAAGCAGTGACGCCATACCCGTAGGGATGGATTTCTCAGCAAGAATCACACCGCCATTTCCCACGGCCAGCAACATAAAACCAATGACTGCTGCAGAGCACCACTGCTTGAGCGTGGGCTGCACGCGCTCCTTCGCAAGGAGAAAACAATAGAGGCCGGTGCCTGCAATTAAGAATCGCACGGAGCCCATCAACAGAGCGGGCATTGTGTCGATGGCGATTTTGATCGCCAAATATGTTGAACCCCAGACTACATATAGAATCGCAAAAGCAATGAAGACGTTTCGCGACGAGGGAACTAAGCTGAAATTGGTATTAGCCATAACAGCCCTCCTTTTCACCTTAACCAGATTAGGCATTAACAATTCATGCCCTAATTCTATACGAGCACGAAGACAAATCGACTAATCTGGTAAACTTGTGAATAGGATTCAGCATATAAGGTGATGACACCATGGCTCATGACGAGTTGGACTTAAAAATTCTGGCCGCGCTATCGGAAGATTCGAAGCAAAAGTACTCCGACCTGGCTGAATTATTGAAGTTATCCGCTCCTGCGGTGCATGCGCGAGTGAAGAAACTTGAGCAAACAGGGGTGATAGCGTCCTACGGCATAAAGATGGACACAGCGAAGCTCGGGCTCAAGCTCTGTGCGTTCATTCGAATAACCACCGAAGGCATGACTTGCGGTGAAATGGTATGCGAATTGAAAGGCATGACGGAGATCGAAGAGCTACATTCGGTGGCGGGCGAAGAATGTCTGCTGGCAAAAGTTCGCACGCCGGACTCTGAATCGCTATCAGCACTTCTGGATAGAATCCGCAAAGTACCAGGCGTGCGCAAGACAATAACCAGCGTAGTCCTAACAACCTACATAGATCGCGACCCCAATCCATTTGCTGGATCGGGACGCGAAAGTGCAATCAGCGCGTACTAGACATGGTGCATTTATTTTCAGCACGACTCTGCAAACCTCGAGCGAAAAACTATTCAGAGCTGGATATCACGTCAAGGGGCGCCACAAGCGGCAACCGGAACAGAAGCGATTCGGACTGAAGGTCCAGCACCCCGCCGCACCCTTGCATCAAAGACTGTGCAATAACCAGATGCAACCCGTGTTCGAAGCGCTCAGACGGAGCAAATCCGACTGTATCTATAAACGGGAACGAAAACTTCACTTCACCGGAGCCAACGGCTTCAACCACGCAGCAACGGATATCGCATCCAAAAGGAACAAAACCGATGAGCCAAGAAATCAACCCGGCAACGGCCTCGACCAATCGTTCTTGATGAACAATCACCATAAGCGGCTCAGTCAACATCTCCGTCTTTAGATTAATGTCAAAGTACTCTAACTTTGACTGCAAGGTTTCAACAATATCAAGAACGATTGACTGCAAACTTATAACGGACCTGGCAGACAGGTCTGTTTCCCGAAACTTCTCTACCGACAGCAAGCTACGGAGGGTTTTAGTGCAAGCAGAGATCTCTTTCCCTGCGGTGACCAACTCTTCGCGTCTCGCATCATCCACATCGCCCAGCATGCCCTCTGTCAACAATTCCAGTACAACATTGATGGTCGTGAGCGGGGTGGCAATGTCGTGGGCAATCATCGACACAAGGTCCCGCCGGAGAATCTGTAGCGAATGCTTATCGGTAACATCAAACAAAATCAGAAGAAAACACTTGCTCCCGGCAAAGAATATCTCGTCCAGAGACGCTTCGGCGCGCCGGACATCACCACTGGCCGTAAGCACCGGCACAGAGGTGACACTTCCGCCAATCAGCATCCTGAATGCTTCGAGAAACTCAATACCAACAGAAAATTGCTCTGGAGGAAACAATCCGGAAACATGTTCCTGCACTAACTTATCTTGCGGAACACCGAATAGTTTGTGCGCTCCGCAGTTAGCTTGAATGATTCGTCCCGCAGCATCGAACAAGATAAGCGCCACCGGCATCTTGTCCATGAGCAAGGTCAGTCGTTCCTCACTGCGGCGGACGATTCTTTCGGCATTCTTGCGGTCGCCAATATCATGAGCAACGCAGAAAAACCGCTCTTCTTCCTTCACCCATCTCACAGACAACAAAGTCTCAATCTCTTGCTCATCCTTCGTCCGCACGACGGCCTCAAATGAACAGTCGCTTGACAGTTTCTTCGCGTCGTCAAACCAGGTCGACAGCGACGCCCCTGAAGCAGTGCGGCAAACTTCGCTAAGCCTGGTTCCGAGTATGTCCTGACAAGAATAGCGCCACAATTTCTCGGCAGTTTTGTTAATCGTAAGAATGAGCAATTGGTGCGATACACTGAACACCACATCCGGTGCTGTTTCAATCAGCTCCTTCTCTGCGTTCATGGCGGCTTTCATATCTTCGGCCATACGCCTGAAATGCTCATCAAGCGCTGTGATTTGATCAGCATCCTGAGTCACCACAGGCGCGGACAGGTCGTCTCCCAGTGCTAGCCTCTTGCTGTTATCAGCAAGCAAAGCCAAGCGCGACGAAATTTGTCTCGACAGAATTTGCCCCATCAGAACCGACACCAACACACTGCTGAGTATTCCTGCGAACACGACCCAACGCGCCGCTGAATGATAGATGTCGGCGCGGTGATGGCCTCTATGTAGATCGGCCAGCACAAGTTCCTGAAAGTGGTGAGAGTCATTTGAAATTTCGACCATTAGGGGTAGCAACGTCGACTTCAATTCGATCATGCGCAGCGGCGCCAGTCCCTTACCAAACATTTGCAGCCGAAGATACTCTCGACAGAGTGCAAAATACTCAGTCAGCTTCGCTTTCTCTGCCTTGACATAATTGAGAAGAACAGGTGACTCACGACACAGGTCCTCAAGCTTCGCCAGCTCGCGAGCAGCCTCGCGTTCCGATTTGACTAAAGAGCGATCAATGTCTGCCTCAGGAAGAAATCCGCCAAGAACAGTCGATACACTTGCCGCATTGACAGTCAGATGCCAAAAGGTGTCAGCCGCCTGACGGGCCGAGCTTTCTCTCAAAGAAGCCCTTTCGGCCTGCTGCAGAATAATGAGCAAAGCACCAGCAAACGCAATGCCGGCAACCAGAGGAATCGCCACCACAACCAGTATTTTGTTTTCAATTTTGGATCGACGCACCGGCGGGCATAACCTAGAGGTGTCTTCAATAGACTTACCCTCGAGCACAAGCTTTCGCTGCTTGCTGCAGGAAAATGTAACCCGGGATGACTGAACAAGCCAGCCTAGCGGCCAAATTGTACTGGACGACAATTTTATCGTCCATTGCATTATGCGCCTGTGCGCCGTCCATCAAAGACTTCAAGATGCCACCGTCGGTGATTGAACAGCTCGACTCCACCGATTATCCTTCGCGGTTTTACGACGCAAAACTCCCCCCGCCTTCACAAGAGCTACTCGCAAAGGAAAATCAGCTGCTAAGGGCGACGTGGCAGTCCCCGGATCCCGAATTGGCGAGCAAAGCTCTGGAACTGCTAGCAGAGGAGGAGAAGGAGCTTGGCCCCGACCATCCGCACCAAGCAGCATTGTATTACAAACTGACAGAAGCTGCGCCGGAGAACATAGGGCAAGAAGCGACAACCAGGCTAATCTCGCTCAGAGAGATGTACCTGGGCCGATTGGCTCCCGATACCTTGGAAATCAGACGAATCAACTGGTTGCGGATGCCGAACAAACAAGCAGCCTATCAGCAAGCACAGCAAATGATGACGGAGCTGCGAAAAAAACCGGGCCGCCACAACCAGGCGCAAACGATACTAATCAACGCGCTCATTCAGTTGTCTCCCGGTAAGGAAGCGGCGCTTCAGCACATGGAAGCAGCAAAGCAAATCCTTGCAACGATGCCTCAAAAGTCCGCCCAAAATCGCGGGGTCAGGCTAATGAACTCAATGCTTTACTACCACCAATTTCCATTGGCGCAAAGAAA
>JAIELX010000006.1 GCA_019752635.1 Candidatus Obscuribacterales bacterium
TCAACAGATCCTGGCTCTGGTTGAAAGGAACTTGCAAGGTCAAAAGCTTGATCTTTTGTTTATTGATGGAGACCATGGATATGATGGGGTGAAGGCGGATTTCGAAGCCTATCGCCAATTTCTACGAGAAGGAGCTATCGTTGCATTTCACGATATCGTGCCCGACTACGGTGCCAGAAAAGGTCTAAAAACGGACAAATGGGCCGGTGGCGTGCCGATTTTTTGGAGAGAAGTGAAGAATGGGTTTCTCAGTTGGGAGCTAGTGGAAAATTCAGACCAAGACGCGTTTGGAATTGGTTTGTTGGAGTACCGCTCTGAACCGCAACCACTAGCCGATGAAACCGAGTTGCAGGTCCGAAAAGGCGAATAGGCATCCGCTTTTGGTGAGAAACGGCATATGTGTCTGGTTGTCCGAGCGCTATGACTCATTCAACGCACAGGGACTCACTGATACCTCTGGCAAAATTCTCCACCATGACTTCGAGCGTATATTTTGATTGTGCTTCTTTCGCTCCGTGCCGCAGCTTTGCCAGTTCCTCATTGTTCGTTAACAGCTCAACCACTCGAGCGGCAAAATCGGTGACGCAGTCGGTAGTCATAATTCCGTTTACCTCATTTTCAAGGTAAGCGATCTCGGGACTATGAAACGATACGTTTGTGGTGATCAACGGGACTTGAAGGGCGAACGAGTCCAGAATGACAAGTCCTACCAAGCCTGGCATCAATGCGAGCTTTGATGCGCGGTATGCTTTCACTTTCTCCGCGCCAAAAAGCGGTCCGAGATATTTTATCCATGAATACTTTCTAGCCGCTTCAACGACAAATTCGCGATCGGGACCGGAACCGATTATCAATAGGTTGAAATCAGGAATGGCTTGGTGAATACTGCAGGCCGCTTCCACTAGAAACTCTAGTCGTTTTTCTTTGTACAGACCGCCACAATAGACGCAGGTGTTGTCCGACACTTCTAATTTTTGCCGAAATTCGCGGCAATCTTCCTCCGTAGTGGCTTCGCTTAATTTCAGCAGTTCGATCGTGTCTATGGCGTTTTGTACTACTGTGATTCGTCCGGGAGGAAAGCCTAGTTCGCTCACTATTACTTTTGTGCTTTCAGTGTAAGCAAACCACCACCATACTTTAGTGGCGACAAACCGCTTTAGATGTTCAGAAAAACGGTCGGATGGTTGTGCTTGAAAGTTTTTCCCGTGCCCCCAGAATGCCATTTTTGCTGCGCCAAATGTTTGTAATATCTGCAAACAGTAATTGACCAACAGTGAGTTTGCTTGCTCAACAATAATCAGATCTGCCTTGAGAGCGTCGCCTAATACTGGTTGCCAGATCAGCTCCTTATTACAGAAGGGGATTGTGTTGTTCGGCACAAATTTTCCCCAGCTAAGATCGACTAAGTCTTGCTTCTTTTGATCGGCCTCGCGACCCTGACCGTAAATCACTTGCACTTCAATTCCTATCTCGGCAAGTCTTGATCTGAGTTTCTCAAAAAATGGCCGCCTGTAGTGCGGCAACATTTTGCACAGGAATACAACTCGTTTTGTGTAAACCATTCCTTTTTCGGACCGGTGCGTGAAGGTTCGCCGAGTACTCTCTTTCTCTTTGCCAAAAATTTGACAATACTTGAAATACCTTTTCGGCGCCGGGAACTCTTTTGCGGTCAGCTCTCATATCTGCTGGTTCAAGGTCTTTATTATAATTCGCCGAAGGGCTTAGGTCGAGTTGGACGAACTGTGTGATTATGCTTACGCCATTTAATTCGGTGCGCAAATTGTTGGATACTATAATAAATCGCTGAGTCTTTGACGATGTCAATGCTGGCCGATAGCATCAATAGTGCTGATCGAGGCTTTCGCAAGCGGTGGTTGGGGCGACGAGTCTCGTCAATTTCTTGCGCAACCAGCAGAAATCTTCGTGAGGGAGTAAGCGCTAGAGTCGATAACTGTGTGCGCGGACCCGACGGCGCTCGCAGCGCTGGTTGTATTAAGATTCTCGCGGAGTCGACCGCTATTCGTCCGTCCCGATGAATTGCAGAGTAGTGATCAAACTGAGGTCGGATGAACAGATCGCGCCAAATCTGTCGTCTCAACACTGGTGGTACAATTTAGGGTGGCGCCTTCACGAAATGACGACGGCAGAATGCAAACCGCAAACGTACTGGGCGTTTTAATCGATCTTTGTTCCATTGAACAGGTAACGGAGCTTGTATTGGACTCCGCCTCTAAACGAGAAAGTCTCGGTATCGCGCCTATGGCTATGCATAGTATTGTGGCTGCAGTCAGAGACCAGGAATTTCGTTACCGGGTTAATTCTCTCGACGCCAAATTAGCTGATGGATCTCCTGTATTTGCTATGGCCTGGTTGCTAAGTAAACAGAAAGATTTGGTGTCACGAATTCGCGGACATGATCTTATGAAAGCTGTCCTTAAGCAAGCCGCACAGAAGGGGGTGTCGGTATATCTGTTCGGTGGTCGTGCAGACACGTTGGCTCTACTGGAAAGTCAATTGCCGACGCGATACCCTGGACTGAAGGTGAGCGGAACAAGACCGGGGCGTTACAGAATCCTCACGGACGACGAAGCTGCCGCAGATGCCCAACTGATCAAGGATAGTGGAGCCAGTATAGTTTTTGTCGGATTGGGCTCACCGCTACAAGAGACATGGATATACGAGAACAGACACTTACGATGTGCAATGATCGGGCTCGGAAGCGCCTTCGACTATGAGGCTGGCTTAATCTGTGAGCCGCCCGCGCTTTTTAAACAGCTTTGTATCGAGTGGACATGGCGTCTGTACAAAGAACCGGCTCGACTGTGGCGACGCTATCTGCTGCAAGGCCCGCTTTTCCTGTGTTTGGCCTTGCTTCAGCTGAGTGGTTTACGCAAGGTGGACACGTCTTCTATTAAACCGGAGAAGAAGCTCAACGTTGGCTAAGCAATTCTGCCGGCTGTGCTATATGATTGCAGTTTGAGTTTGCCGTGGACATCAAAGTCCAGAATGATCTAGTTTGCGCAAATCTCGTACACACCTGGCGCAGGATTTTTGCAAGAGTGGTTCTGCTGGCGAGTAACGGACAGCCGATGTGAAGGGTAACGGTAGTCAATGAGTCGGCAATCGGTGACTGAAGCTGGCCGATCCCGAATGGATTGGCTTCATCAGCAAACTCCGGAAGTACAGATACTGCTCTATGCTTGTCGGGTGACGAATCGCGCTGTTCATTCGGAGCATCTTCGTGCGCTGACAAAGGCTCAGGTCAACTACGAAACTCTCTTTTCTCTAGCGAAGAAACACCGGATGCTGGAGAGCCTGAGTTGGCTTCTAGGAGCGCCTTGGCTTACTTTACCAGCGGAAGTATCCATGCGTCTTCGCGGATCTTCCAGTAGTTCGGCGCGGTTAAACGCGGACCTGTTTAGAGAGTTGATCGCGATAACTAACGCTGCCGCGAGTCAGGCAATCTCACTCTTGCACGTGAAAGGCCCGACGTTGGCCCTGCTTGCTTATCACGATACCGGCCTTCGCCACTGCGGTGATCTGGACGTTTTGGTGCGGAAGGAGCAGTTGCGTGAATTCCAGGATTTGTTGAGGAAAAGAGGATATTGTCCGACGGTGATCGAGAGCGCCAAGAAAGCGACGTGGGAAGACCTCGCTTGCAAGGAAGTGCTTGAGGTTGGTTCGGAAATGACGCTAGTTCATCCTGGCTCTGGTATTGCGGTCGACTTGCACTGGAGATTGATGAAAGAATCGACATTCTCAATTGGGGATGACTCTGTATGGGACTCAATGGTGCAACTTAAACATGGTGGCATCGAGTTCAACGTTCCTTCGGCACCGACAAACTTCTTGTATTTGGCGATGCATGCAGCCAAACATGGCTGGACAAAGCTGCGATGGATAGCCGATCTGGCGTCGTTAACGGCAAATGATGACTTCGACTATGATCGGTTGATAGAGTTTGCCCGAAAAGCGGGTTACTACAGGTTTGTACTTTTTGTTTTGCAAGTCGTTTCTTGTTGTCCCGGCGTCGAAATACCGGAGCGGATTTGTGAGTTGCTTGCAAAAGAGACAAAATTGCAAGCGAAGGCATCAGCACTCATGGATAAGGTGCTTAACGGCAGTGGGCTGGGCGACACACCGGCGCGGTTGCTCCTTGTTTCGCTGCAAGATAACCCGCTGGCGGCCGCTCGCATGATTGGCGCAGAGCTCTTTGAACCAACCCTGCGCGACTGGGAGTATCTACGCTTGCCAGTACCGCTGCTGCCGTTATCGCGCCAGTTGCGTCTGGTAAGCAGATATTTGCTGAAACGCCGGTGACATTAGCTTTGCGCACGGGCAAAGCCAATGTCACCGATCATGGTGGCGGACCGGCTCCGCAAGCGACTCCTGTAGACCAGACCGGCACTGTATTTTGATTTTCTTTCCCGATCGAAACTTTCACCGTGCTCACCACGCCGATACGTGCGGCGCTGGGAAGGTACTGCGGCGTAGGGCTAACAAAACTGCCACCCTTAACCAGATCGTATTCCATTTTAAAAGCCCCGGGGCCTGCAAGTCGTGGCGGCGAAATAGTATCTTTGATTGGCGCCGGCAAGGATGACAGTTTGAACGTGAGATCGGAATCGGCGTCTGGCAGAGCCAGGTTTCTGTTAGCCTTGTAAAAGTCTGCTTGGGTTAAATTGTCCGCAGACTTATCGAAGGAAAGAAGTTCGTCGTTGCCGACCGGACCGGTGACATTTGACTCCACGTTTTTGATGTAACCGATTTCAACAGTTTTGATTTCCGGCTGTGCGTAGCTTGCCCAGGGCAGGGTGACGGACGCGCGCCCTTCCTTCGAAGCGTCTTCAATATTTTTGCGCAGTTCCGCCAGCGTGTGTCTGGACAGTGCTTGCCTCTCCTGTTCGACCAACAGCGCCCCGTCTCTGGCGTCCGTTGATAGTTGTCGAGCCAACGGTTCTAGTTGTTCGGCTCGTTCCTTGATTGTGTTGTATGTTTTGCGGCTGTTGAACACACTCTCGCGGGAGTAGCAAACGATGTTGTTCAAAAAACCGGCATTATCATTTTGATTCAACTGTCGGGCAAGTCTCAGAGCGATATCATCAGACTCTCCTTGGACTCGTTTCTCGGCGAAAAACACAAAGTGCACCGTCATTACTACCAGCACCGCAACGATAATTACAGCGGCAATCATGATCATAATCATCATCATGTTGCCTTTTGCCGGGCGCAGCCCTAAATGCATACTTCGAGTCTCCTTGAGTGTTCCGTCCCTAGAAGAATAAGACTCAGCATAGCTTGAGCGGCGAGGAGCCGCAAGAGCTTAGCGCTGTTGTCTACGCGCGGAGGCGAACGAGGCTTGCCGAGGCGCCGCAAGCGTCTCGGATAAGCGCAGCTCGAGCGGCGAGGAGCCGCAAGAGCGGAGCGGCCGTTGTCTACGCGCGGAGGTGGCGAGGCTTGCCGAGACGCCGGAGCGCTTAAAAAGAGCCCCTTCGGACCCTAGCGTGATATGCTACAGGCAGATTATGGATCTGTTCCGGGAGCACCCAGTGCAACGTGGTTAGCGTGCTGTTCAGGCTTTTCAGTCGAAGCTGCAAAGGTCAAAATCAAGTTGAGTTCGCCGCAGCCTTTTCGGTGTTGATTGTTCTTGTTCTGGTTCCGCTTGTTAATTTGTCGGCGGTGCCCATGCGGACAGGATTGGCTCAGGCGATTGTAAAAGATACGATAAAGAGGCTCTCGCTGTCCGAAAAATTTAGCGAAGCAGTAAAAGCCTCTACTGACGGAACGCTGGAAAAGCGACTAGACGGAGTCGGCGGCGTGACGGCCGATTCAATTAAGGTCTCTTTGCGAATAAGCAAGGTGGGTTCTGTGGACAAATTCGTAACGGTGGAGCGGCCCGGCAGTGTTCCGAAAGATTGGTTGCCGGATGGCGCAAACGCGCCGGTCAATGTGCAGATTGTATTAGCCGTTAAGGCGAAAATTTCGCCGTTGGTACTTGGTTCGACATTGCCCGGCAAGATCCCCGGGCTTACGGTACCATTCGATGCCACTTTTGAAGAGACTGCCGGATGGGAGAATCTGGGGCGAAATTCCAACTCGGGAGAGTATTTCCTGAATGAATAGAGTGAGGAACGCAACCGTTTGTCTGTTACTGTCTTGCCTCGTCATTGCGGGTGCTGCGGCGCAGGGATTCAAGAAAACGTATGATTGGACTATTGATCTCGAGACCGAACCAGTCAAAGGACGGCTTGAGTTTCCCGGTTCCAAGTTTACGGACCTCACTCGTATCAAAGTGTTCTATCACAAAGGCTCAAAAGTAGACGCAACGAAGAGAACGCATTATGAAGATCTCTGGTATCGCGAGAGTCAATTGATAGGATGTAGGCGCGATCATGGTTTTGGACTGAAGCCAGGCGAGCATTTGGTAATTCGAGTAAAGCATAAGGATAACGCTTCGACAGGAGAGGCGCATGCTGCTTCGGATGCAATTATTCGCACGGTTATAGATGCCTATGCCAATGGCAATATGACCAGTGCCGTGGTGGTGCCGGCTGAGTCCTTCTCCGAAATAGTGCAAGGTTTGGGGCGATTAAAGTTCTTTCCCGCGCAACCGCCCAAGCCGGATGAGCCGGTATATACAATCATGGTATTGAACCTGTATTCAGACCCGGAAGGTAACGAGCAGGTAATGCATTATGCCGGGGAGACATCCGGAAACTAGAGCTGGTCACCCCTTATGCCAAGTCCTGACGATAGAGTCGACTTTATACCGGCGCCGGATGTTCCGACGAATGCTCTAGTGCGGCGTGCAATCGAAGAAGAGCATGTGCGGCTACTGGCGATATTTCATTATGTACTGGGTGGCTTTACGCTTCTCGGGTCATGCATCTTTCTCTTTCATATTCTCATGGGCATCGCCATGGCGATGACGCCTGAACTGAAGGGCTCATCTGCGGAGATCGGTGCTCAGTTTATGGGTTACTTGTTTGCCGGACTTGGCACCGCTTTGTTGCTGGGCGGTTGGGTATACGGCGGTCTGACTTTGTATGCCGGGCGCTGTTTGCAGCTGAGAAAGCATCGCACTTTCGTGATGGTCATGTCGGCGATCAATTGTTTTCAAATGCCGTGGGGCACATTGTTGGGATGCTTTACGATCAAAGTTTTGCTGTCGCCGTCGATGATTCAGTCCTTTAATGCAAGCGATTCTCGTGGTGGCGGGGCAAAGTCCGTCACATTGTTGCCTCCTCATAATCCGGCTCCTATTGCCATGCCGCATCAGATTGATGCAGAGGAAGAAGCGATGTGGATTGCTCTTGAGAAGAGCGTCGCGTCATCGGGCTCTGTGCCCGAGGGGGCGGCGCCGTTTCAACAAGAAGTTGAGCCATCCGAATTGAGGGACGGCGGTGGGGAAAGAATGGTTGATGAATGATGCCGCCGGATGACAAGGTGTCCGGCCTGTTTAAACAGTCTCGCCGAGGATGTTTTTCAAGGGGGAAATTTTTGGCTGCTTGGTTTAAACTGACAAAGCCATGGCGAAGATATTGATAGTAGAAGACGAGCCGACGTTAGCGGAGCCCATCAAAGCTTATTTGACTCACGAGCATCATCTCGTGGAAGTCATTGGCGATGGTGCGGAAGCGCTTGAGCATCTCAAGTTCTACAAGTACGACGTCATTATCTTGGACTGGATGCTCCCGGGAATGTTGGGCGTGGAAGTCTGTAAGCAGTTCCGCGCTGCCGGTGGTGCCACCCCGATCTTAATGCTGACAGCAAAGAAGCAAACTCAAGAGAAGGTGTTCGCGCTTGACGCTGGTGCTGACGATTACTTGACTAAGCCGTTCGATGTGCAGGAGGTCTCTGCTCGAGTGCGTGCGCTGCTTCGCCGTCCTCAAGCGGTTTCCGGTAATATCTTGAGAGCTAAGAACGTGGTTCTTGAACCGTCTACCTTCCGCGTCAGCCGCGATGGTACCGATGTTCAATTGTTACCTAAAGAGTTCGCCCTGTTGGAATTCTTTATGCGTCATCCGAACCAGGTCTTTAGTGCCGAAGCTTTGCTTGATCGCGTTTGGTCCTCCGATTCCGATGCGTCGCCGGAAACCATTCGTACCTATATCAAAAGATTGCGGCAGAAGATAGATACGGCCGGCAATCAATCTTTGATTAGCACGGTTCACGGCGTCGGCTACAAATTAGACGCTTAGAGCACCGAATACGCCACCGCATACCATGGTGGGACTATTTTTGACAGCGCGGGCAATAGTGCGATGAGCGTCCATTGATCTTTACACGTTCGACCGCCGCTTTGCATTGTCGGCACTGTTGTCCTTTGCGACCGTAGACATACGCTTCTGCTTGATAGTTTCCGTTAACTCCATCGCTGTTCGTGTAGTCGCGAATGCTCGATCCTCCGGCAACGATAGCTTGCTCAAGTACTTGTTTCGAGTGATCGGCAACGCGCATCAACTCTTTGATCGTAAGCGAGGAGGCGAACCGTCGCGGATCGATGCCGGACAAATGCAGTATTTCGTCCGCGTAGATGTTTCCGATTCCAGCAATAATTGTTTGGTCCAACAGTGCTGTTTTTATAGGCTGTGTTTTCTTGGCGAACTTTTCGCGCAGATAGTCGCTCTCAAGCCCCTCTAGTGGCTCAGGACCCAATGTGGCTATACCTGAAATCTCATCTTCTGATTGGCCCTCAGGTAAGAACCAGGCCCGTCCAAATACGCGCATGTCGTCAAAAATCAAAAGGTCTCTGCTTAAGGTGAATCGGATTCGCTCATAGGGGGTGAGCATTCTGCCCTTGTCCGATTTGCGTTGCAGCGCATCCTGGTCCTCTTGCTTCTGAGGCAGTATCAGCAGACGGCCCGACATGCGCAGATGCACTATCAACGTGCCACGGTCAAGATCGAGCAATAAATACTTTCCTCTTCGTCTTACATCTAGAAATTTCTGTTCTTTCAATTTTGACGCGAAAGTACGCGCGGTCGGCACGGCCACGCTCTCGGTTCTGTGTACCTGAACGCGCACGATTCGTTGCCCCGGTAAGCGGCGGAGCAAGCCTCTGCGGACTGTTTCTACTTCGGGGAGTTCCGGCATGATAGTGGTAATTATAGCGTAGCGACGCGGTGATCGCACGGAGGCAAGGAGGCTTGCCGACGAGCCGGAGCGCCTGTAAGGAATCATCTAGTCTTCATTCAGCAAAGCTAGTGTGCCGTGTGATATCTGCGCCAGGACATCTTGAAGCGTCGGCAAATCCGGTGCGTAATACATTTTGCTTCCGTTGCCGCATGCGGCAACCATTCCCTTCAGCGTTTTTGGACCAGCTTCTCGCGCGTACGCTGTTTTGAAAAATCCGATGGCGAACAGGCGAATGCCTTTTTCACCTGCTAGTTTTGCTAATGGTTTTGGGCTTCCTGTCGTGGGAATTCCGTCAGTGAGTAAAATGATGGTTTTTTCGACTTCGGGCCGATGTTCGCCGCCCTCAAGCATATTGATAGACGCTTGCATCGCGCCTTTGGTATCAGTGCCGTTAAATGTCAAACTAGGCGCAATGGAATCGACGACAAGTTGTTTCTTCGGATCCGCCTTGCTCAGGTTGACGTGAGGATAATGATGATCGGCATACGTTTGGAAATCGTCCTTGCAATCGGCCCCGGTCGATTCTCTTCCGCCGAATGTGATCAGCCCGACATGAGCGTCTCCGTCGTCCTTGAGCTGGGCCATGAAATCTGTCAGTGCTGATTTTGCTTCGTACAAAGGAAGAACCTTTTGCATCGACAACTTTTGATATCCGGATTTGTACCCTGGCCCCGGGGTCACGAAGGCTTTGAGTATGCCCTTGTCGGCGTTGCTGGATGCGAATATCGCCGCATTTTCGAGATTGCCTCGCTTCGCTTCAACCAATGCTGCTGTCTTTACGGCACTCGGCATGCCGCTGAACTTATTCATAATGTCGGACTTGCTAAAGTCTGTTGTGTCCGGATTGGGAATAGCATTTGCCGCTCCGCGTCTTCCCAAATGGGACGGAGCGGTGCTGCTTCGCACGATAGCATAGGTGGTCGTTTTCGAAGTGGAGTTGTAGGTGCGCTTCACGACTTTGCTGTCGGATGCAATGGTCATAGAGTCGGAAATATCAACCGCCAACACTATGTCGCCCTCCAGACCGTTATAGCCAGCCAGAGACTTTGTTCTTACAGTTTCGGTGCTCAAACCCAGAAAATTGCCGAAAGCAGGTCTCAATCCGTACGCAGCGGTGGCGCGGACCCTACCGGTGGTATCATCGACATCGACTTGCAGGGCGCCGTGTAGAGTCGCAGGATTATCCGTTGCTGCTGTTGTGGTCAGTGTCGATTGGCTTAGAAAATCACTCATCACGATGTTTTGTTTGAAAAAGTCCAGTGCCAGTTGTTTTGCCGCCGGCCTTGCTGCGGAGCGTGATCCTGTGACATTGGCCAGGTAGGCTGAGGCGGCTAGAGCTGCGGCATCAGTTGCTGATCGCAGCTGTTTCTGAGCCATTTGCATGCGCGCTACTTCAAAGGCGAACAAACCAATGGGAAGGAGAATGGTTACGGCCGCCATCATAATGACCAGCATGGTGGCGCCCGAGTGATATCGCAGCTGTCTGGTTCGATCGTTTTTCGTTTGGTAATCCACTTAGCTGTCCTCATCGGCCCCGTCTGCGTCGGCTGCAGCGCTTTCCGTGCCGACCGAGTCTTCTTCTTGCGTTGCCAGCGCCGGGTCGATGTCATCGTCGCCCGTGTCTTTGTAATCAGGATTGAGCAGCGGGTAAGTGTAGGTTTGGGTAAACACGAGCACGTCTGTAAACTGAGTACCGTTGAAGATGAAGGGGCACGGCATTTTTGTGTTTAGTCTCGTTGTCACCGAAACTCTTGGACCTTTGTCGTGTTGCGGTTTGCCTTCGTCATCGGGAAAGGTTTCGTACTTGAAGCTTGCCGCGTCGAGCAAAACAACTGGATGTCCTATAATTGCGGTGTCGGCGCCGAATTGTTTGGCTGCGAGAATTGCGGCTGCTTGTGCATTCTCCGCGCTTGATTGTTGCGATGCCGCACGAGTTGCATCGCGGCAGGCCGCGTCATTCATCCATGCTGCAAAAACCAGAATTCCGACGTTGACGCATATGACTGCCATCACGGAGATAATGAATCCCATGCCTCCGAGTTCGATGATGCTTGAGCCGCATTTGCGGCGTTGAGTACGGATAACTTCGGGGGTTATTCTCATCGTGTTATCTCCGCCGGCCTACTTGGACAAACCGCTAGGATGTTCGCAAAACTCTTTGTATGTAGACTGCAGCTGGATTGGCACTGTCAAACCCTGCACCTTGCCGAAAAAGCTTTCGCTTAGAACAACGAGCGGTTCCACTCGCCCGTCGACGGTTACCTCAATTTGAAACATGTAGTCTTTGGTTGAAATGTCGGTTAGTGGTGCAGTGCTGCGAATCTCCGGTTTTCCTGCTTTAATCGGTGTACCGATAATGGTAACCTTCACGTCTTGATCGGTGAAATTGACGCCACCGGCGCCATTGGATTTGGTGGCCAAGGCATCACGTTTGGCGATGTTTATCGCGGAAAGCTCACCCTTTGAGCCATTGGCCATGAATGTCTGAGCGCGGGCGGCGCTGTGAGCGGCGTTGTGCGCCGCCGAATGCAGATAGGAGGTGCGATAGGCAATGACAGCCAGGTCTATCATTGGAAAAAGCAGCCCGATCAAAAACACGAATAAGACAACGGGAATTTCCGACAAGCTGGAGCCGCTCGCTGGTCGCGACGGTTTAGGTGGTTGATCCCCGGCAGAGGAACCCTGCGTTTGATAGTGCATGCCCCGCTGATCCTGTTTACCCGTATGCTTCGTTCCACCGGGCGGACCCTTCTAAACTACATGGCTCGCAAGTAGCAGTTCGCGGTCGAGATGGAACCTTAATCCAGCAATCATCAGGGCGCCATGAAAAAGAAGGCGGTGCTGAGAATGGCGTATACTGCCAGTAGTTGCACGCCCTCCAGCCAGTTGCATTCGCCGTCGCTGGCAACATATTGCAGCACGATTACGGATGCCACCACGGACAATACTTCGAACTCGGTGAAGCGAAGGTCCATGGGTTTACCCGACAGAAAACTGATAAACACCAGTGCCGGAGCAACCAGCAGTGCAATTTGCGCGCCGGAACCCAGGGCGATGTTTATTGCCAGGTCCATCTTGTCTTTCATTGCCATGAAAATGGCGGTGCTGTGTTCTGCAGCGTTGCCGATAATTGCTACCAGAACAACACCGATGAAGACCTTGTTCATTCCCAATTGTTCGGCGCACATGTCGACGGTGTGAACCAGAAGTTCTGAAAGAAATGCCACAAGCACGGTCGCGACTAAAAGAACGGCTATGCTTTGACCGATGCTCCAGCCCTTAGTTCCCAGTGCGTCGTCGACCACCGTGGTGTGTTCTTCCGGGCGAGTGTGCAGATGCTTATGCGTGCGCAGACTGAAGATTAGGCTGAGAACATAAACACTGAAGAGCACAAGGGAGATACCCAGGGCAAGCTCGTCTTCGTTGTTCGTTGCTCTGCTGAAGTGGTGAAAGACCGCAGGTACGATTAAGCTCACCGCCGCCAGAGCAAGCAATGTTGCCGAGGTCATTGCACTGGTGCGATTGAATGTTTGCACCGGAAACTTGATTCCGCCGGCGACCATGCTTGCGCCCAAGACCAACAAGACGTTACCGATGATGGAACCGGTGATCGAGGCTTTGACTATGTCGTAGTAAGCCGGTCCGGCGCGAAGTGCGGCAAGGGCGATAATGAATTCGCACGCGTTCCCGAACGTCGCATTGAGCAGACCGCCAAGGGCGTCTCCGACTTTGTCCGCCAGGTGTTCAGTTGCTTTTCCCATCCATCCGGCAAGCGGGATTATGCCCGCGCAGCTGGAGAAGAATGTCAGGATCGGCATGTGATTGTGTTCGGCGTAGAACGCAACCGGAATGAAAAGTAGAAGAACATCCCATATTGCGAAAGAAACCAAAAGTTTCTTGAATAAACTCTGTTGTGGTAGTTGCGCGGTTGCGGCAGTTTCGCCCGGATAGAACGGGTAGGATTGTCCCGAATCATCGGGACCTGGTGGCACTGATGTCGCCGGCGTGGCGTCTTCGGCCGATGGTTTTATGGGGTCGGCGGCGTTGTGTTCGCTTGGCACGCGCAGGCTCCGCGAGGGGATCGGACGTCTGTCACTGACGTCCGCAGCTCAGGTGCAACATGATAGCGGAGTACACTCATTAAAACCACTGAATGTGGTGGCTCGAAAAAAACTTAACCGGATACCTTAGCGCGCTACACGTATCCTTCCCGAATATCTCGTGTAACATACTGTGTACCCTTAATAGGCAATCTGATACGTACTTGTCGAGACCGTAGCGATACGGCGCACTGAGGAGGTCTTATGATTTTGGCGAAGACTGTTGAGCGGCCCACAATGGAGTGTGAGACCGAACAGTTCCTCATGGTTCAACAGCAGCTTGATGAAATCGCCCTGGAAATGGGACTTGATCCGGAACTTCATGAAAGGCTTCGTTATCCAAAGCGATCGCTCATCGTAACTGTACCGGTTCGTATGGACAATGGTTCAGTGAAGACCTTCACCGGATATCGCGTTCATCACGACGTGACCCTTGGACCCGCCAAAGGGGGTATTCGTTTCCATCCGGAGGTGAGCCTGGGCGAAGTTTCGGCGCTGGCGACCTTGATGACCTGGAAGTGCGCCCTGATGGGGCTGCCGTATGGCGGAGCCAAAGGCGGAATTCGCTGCTCGCCGTGGGAATTGTCGCTGGCTGAAAAAGAGCGGATGACCAGGCGGTACACTTCCGAAATCATCAACATTATTGGTCCCGACAAGGACATTCCTGCTCCGGACATGTATACCAACGAGCAGACCATGGCATGGATTATGGACACCTACAGTATCAACGTCGGGCATACTGTTCCCTCTGTTGTGACAGGTAAGCCGATCTCAATCGGCGGTTCGCTCGGTCGACACGAAGCTACCGGTCGTGGTGTCGCCTACTGCGTCAAGCGAGCAGTTGCGCATATAGGAATGAAGACATCTGCTCCGACCGTAGTAGTACAGGGCTTCGGCAATGTCGGTGCGATTGCCGCTCGCTTGCTGCATGATTCCGGTTTTAAAATTGTCGCTGTTTCCGATGTCTATGGCGGTATTTACAACAAAGACGGACTCGATATTCCTCGTCTGCAGGCTTATCTGCTGGAGATGGGTAAAGTCGCCGGGTTTGCTCATTCGGAAGAAGTCAGCAATACCGATTTGCTGGAGCTCCCCTGCGATGTGTTGATTCCTGCCGCTTTAGGACACCAAATCACAGGGCAGAATGCCGATCGCTTGCGTTGCAAAATTGTTGTCGAAGGAGCCAACGGACCGACCAGTCCGGAGGCGGACCAGATTCTGCACGAGAAGGGGATCCTGGTTGTTCCGGACATCCTGGCCAATGCCGGTGGTGTAACTGTAAGTTATTTCGAATGGGTTCAAGGTTTGATGCACTTGTTCTGGTCGGAAGACGAAGTGAACCAGAAGCTTGAACAAATTATGGGCCGCGCTTGCGATCAAGTATTCGAAATGACCACCAAGTCCGGGATGCGCCCGCGCATGTCGGCGTTGAGAATAGGCATCGGTCGGCTGGCGGAAGCTAAAAAGCTTCGTGGTTTGTACCCCTAAGCCCGGTTTAATAGTAACAACCGACGCGCTGCATCAAAACTCGATGCAGCGCGTTTTGCTAAATACTCACTGCTGTTTCTCGTATCCAAGCGACCGGATAAATGCGAAATCTCGAGTTTCCGCATTAAACTTACTCGTTTATACATTCAATATGTGCTTGATTTACGCCCGGCGTGGCAAAGAGTTCTTGTCCGGTGCTGAAAAGCCCCGATGTTAGAATTACTCAAATTCTCGTCGCGCACCGGTTTCCAGAAGACCAGCACATTATCGGACCGATGTACCGTCCAAAAGTACCACAGCAACAACCATCAGCTCCGCATCGACTGCCTAAACAGCAGGGGATGCCGACCGTGCAAGATCTGACGTTTGCGCTGGGCGAAGCCAACAAGCGTCAAAATCAGGTAGTAGAACTGCCCTGGGGTAGCGCCAGTAGCATTGCCTACATTCTCTCAATCGCCTGCTCAGGCAACAATGAACCGGTGTGGTCGCTTTTCGAAGGCGAAACGACCGAGCCTTTGTGGCGACACCCAAGCCGAGACCTGGCACTTGTGCATAGCCTTCTCTTTCAATCCGTACCGGACGATCTGGTTTCAACCGGCACTTCCGGTTCCGCCATCGCGGGCAACTCGATGGCGGGTTCGACTATGGGCTCGCCAGCAAGCAAGCCTGCGTTAACCAGCGGGCAGTTCCCTGTTACTTCGGCCCCTTCGGATTCGAAAGTCAGTTTGCAAGGTCGATTGGAGAACATGCAGCTCCCGACCCTGGTGCAATCAATTCAAATGAGCAAGATGAATGGCCGCCTTCACTTGTTCGACAAGGGCAATGGCGCCCAGGTCTTCTTTGTCGATGGCTTGCCTGTGCACTCGACAACAGCCGAGAGCATTGGCGATCAGGCAATCGTCGAAATCATGTGCTGGGAGGAGGGCGATTTTTCGTTCTACCCGGAAGAATCCTCAGAAGAGCGCACGGTGAAACGCCGACTTGATTCCATGATCATGGAAGGCATCACCTTGCTCGACCAGAAGAAATTCTTGCAGGGGCAGGGGCTTACGCCTGAATCGTACCTGTTCAAGAAAGACCTGACGATGACCGCCGATGAATTCAAGGCCCGCTTGTCGAAAGGAGCTCCGCTGGATCTTGGGGCTCAGAAGGGCTTTTACGACCTGATTGATAATCGCAGTCGACTACAGGACATTCTGCAGCGCCGACCGATGGCTCGTATCGAGTGGATTCCGATACTGTTCAACCTTGTCAGCTGTGGGCTTGCCGGTGTTTCCGAAACGTCGCCCAATGCCGGAAGAGCTGTCGGTCTAGCTGCGGCCGATATCGACCGTTCCCAGATTCAGCAAGTGCTTCGCTCTCTGGTCCGCGGTGAGACCGGCATGTTTACGTATCCGGCATTTCTCTTCTTTCTGGAGCAAGAGTTTTCCAAAGCCGTTGTGCTTGCCATGCCGCTTTCGGTAATCATCTTCGAGGCGAGACTGAGCTATGGCGAGGCGCCGCAGCCATTGCCGTTGCCCGCTCTGCGAGAGATTTGCGCGCGATTGGAACCGCTGAAACGACCGTTCGACATTATTGCCCATTATGAAACTTTCGACTTTGCGCTTCTTTTGCCCGGCGCTTCATCGCGCGTCGCACGCACTGTCGGTAATCGTGTGGCGGAAGTACTTTACGCCGCCCCGCTATGTCCGGGACCTTCGCATCGGCTTCTGTTAGCCGGGGGGATCGCCAGCGCCCCCGAAGATACTCAGGATCCCGGTAAATTAATAGCTGCCGCACGCGAGGCCAAGGCTCGAGCAAAAGAGACCCGTGTGCCCGTGAAGATGTTCGCGGAGCTGGAACAGAAGCATTA
The DNA here is from genome assembly GCA_019752635.1 of Candidatus Obscuribacterales bacterium. GTDB lineage: Bacteria > Cyanobacteriota > Vampirovibrionia > Obscuribacterales > Obscuribacteraceae > JAKFUT01. The sequence continues at coordinate 16,579 of JAIELX010000006.1, forward strand.
ATTGTGCTTGACATTGATTGAGGCAGAGCCCACAATATCAGCCAAGGGCTTTGAAGGGGCAGTGTAGCGGTTCATTCCCGCAGTTTCTCTTTAAACGTGTTGTGTGTTTAGCGTGTAGTTGGCAAAATCAGTAAGTTTGGGGTCGATTAATGTCGGTTTGGCCTCTTGGAGACGGCTCTCGAGCAGTGTCCGCGCAGTCGCGTGAGCTGCTTAAAAGCTGGGATGACGAAGACGCATTGGAAGCTGAGAAAGCCAGCTGGGCGATCAGCAATGGAATATTGGCCGACTTGCAGCGTACGGACGGTGTAACGTCTAAATTGCTGCCTGGCATGGATATACAAGTCACCACTATTCCGCAGGAATTTACCCGTTCCGCCGAAACGCCCTTGATGCAGCGCGTGGAGCTGCCGACCGAGCGAACCGAGCAGGCTGCCGCATTCAACAAGTACGTTTCGGTGAAGGATACTTCTGTTTCGCCGCTCACCCGAGTCAACCAGGTGTTGGAAGAAAACAGCGATAGTTCGCGGTGGCTCAATCAGCGTGGATACCTCGAGGCTTTCAAATCGCCTGATTGCATGCTTGATATCAGTTTCTCCACCGCAGACAAAAATGTGCTCAAGGTGGGTGCTGTAATGAGCGCACCGGACGGAAGCAAGCGCACGGTTGTCGCCTGTGACGACGGTACCACCTTTCAGCGGATAACCGGACCGGGCGGGCAAGAAATAGTGAAGTTCCTGTCCAACGGCCAGATTGTTGAGTTCGGGGCTGATATGAAGCGCAGCGGTGAGTTTCGCAAACTTGCTCGCACTGGCGAATTGCCGCGACCGACTCGAACGGGCGAACTGAACATCTTTAAATAGACCAAAAAACTTCGACTTGACGCTACTATTTCATCTTGCGTTGGAACTCAGCGGAGGGTTGAAATGTCTGGTCGCGTTTTGTCTTGTCTAGTTACGCCCGCATTCTGCACTTTGTTGGCTCTAAGCTTTGGGCTCCGCTGTCCGTCTTATGGGGGTACTCAGCACTCTGTATCTGCGAAGCCGGCCGTGTCGGTACACCCGTACAAGTTGCCTCAAACAGTGGTTCCAGATGCTTACGACTTGGAAGTGACTCCGGACCTGGATAAGGCGACGTTTGACGGTACGGTCTTAATTGAATGCAGAGTCAAATCAGCAACCAGACAACTGTATCTCAATGCAGTGAACCTGGATTTGATTAGCGCGGTTCTTCAGCATGGGAAGGTGAAGACAAAGGGCGTAGTGGCACTCAATGCGAAGACCGAGCGAGCCGTTGTTTCGTTTCCTGCCGAAGTGAAGCCGGGCAGTTACGTGTTGAGCTTGCAGTTCAAAGGTTCGTTGAATGATAAGCTTCGGGGCTTTTATCGATCAACATATAAGAATGCTGCAGGCAAAACCGCATATATGGCCGTGACGCAAATGGAACCGACTGACGCGCGTCGCATGTTCCCTTGCTTTGACGAGCCTGAGATGAAAGCGCGCTTTCGTGTTACTGCCAGAATCGCACCGAATCTGGTGGCGATCTCGAATGCGCCGGTTGAGCGTGAGTGGGTCGATTCTCAGCTGAACAAGAAGATTGTGCGGTTTGAAGCAACACCGCGAATGTCGACGTATTTGATTGCGCTGGTAGTGGGGGATTTTAAGGCGACTGAGCCGGTCATGGCGGACGGCGTGCCCGTAAGAGTTTGGTGCGCCGGACGGAATCCTGTTCTGGGTAATTACGGTCGAGATATCGCCGCTAAAGTTTTGCCATTTCAAAACTCCTACTTCAAGATTCCCTACCCCTGGAAGAAGTTGGATCTGATAGCAATTCCGGATTTTGACGCCGGAGCGATGGAGAATCCCGGGGCTGTCACTTTCAGAGAGAGCTTATTGCTTGTCGATCCGAAGTCGGCGTCACTGCGATCGCGTCAGGCCATGGCTTCGGTCATTGCGCATGAGCTGGCACATATGTGGTTCGGCGATCTTGTCACCATGAAATGGTGGGATGATTTGTGGTTGAACGAAGCATTTGCTACATGGATGGCCATCAAAACTGTCGCTGCAGTTATTCCGGAATGGGACTATATGACCACGTTTGGAGAAGAACGCCAGGCCGCCATGCGCACCGATGCTACCCGTGCCACACGTGCTATCCATGCCACTGTCAACGATCCCGCCGACGCTCAACAGATGTTCGATGAAATCACCTACGAAAAGGGTGCCAGTATCTTACGCATGCTGGAAGCTTTTACAGGCGAGGAAAATTTCCGCGAAGGTATCCATCGCTATTTGAAAGCATTTTCTTACAACAATGCCACCACGGCCGATCTTTGGAATTCTCTGCAAGAGGCTTCCGGAAAACCAGTCGGTTCAATGATGTCGGCTTGGGCTAATCAAGGCGGCTATCCGGTCATCAGTGTTGCTGAGGCCAACGGAAAACTGAAGCTGACGCAAGAGCGTTTCTGGTTGCGTCCTCAAAGGTCAGCGGCTTCAGAACTTTGGCATGTGCCGGTCTCATTGCGCTTTCTCAATAAAGCCGCTGAAGGCGATCTCGCCAAGGCAGATAACACCTTTTTGCTCGAGACCCGTAGCGAGGATCTACAACTCAACGACAAGGCGGAGTTCACCGCTAATGCGGGCGGCTATGGTTATTACCGTGTTTCCTACTCGCCGCCGTTGTTGCAAAAACTGCTACCGCAGTTGCCGCAGCGCTTGAATGCGCTTGAACGACTAGCACTGGTGGGCGATCAGTATGCGCTTTGCTTATCCGGTCGAAGTTCGCTGGAGAGCTATCTCTCGGTTGTGATCGCTTCAAGAAATGAGACCGATCCAGATGTTTGGGACTCCATTCTCGATCAGCTTCGATACTTGAATTTGTTTGTTCAGAGCAGCAATCGGCCCGCTTACGAGAGGTTTGTTCAAAGTCTGTTGCGCCCGACTCAAGTGCGCTTGGGCTGGGTTCCCGCTGCCAACGAGTCGGACAAGACTAAGATGTTGCGCGGTCGCATTGTTCAAGTTCTAGGCACTATTGGCGGCGATGCCGCAATAGTGAAAGAGTCGCGCCGCCTGTTCGCGGAGTATCTCCAGTCTCCCGATAGCGTCCCTGCGGATCTTGTTGATGCCGTCACAACCGTGGTTGCTTACAACGGCAAGCAGAGCGAATTCGAACAGATAGCAAAACTCTGGCGCACGGCAAAAACTCCTGAAATCGAAAAGCGCAATCTCTTTGCTTTAGCGACCTTTCGTGAGCCGGCGCTACGAAACAGGGTGTTGGAAATGGCGATGAAACCTCCTGTTCGTCCTCAGGATGGAATATGGTTAATCGCAGGAGTTCTGCGCAGTGTTGACGGTAGGTCCGTTGCTTGGAGTTTCATTCAGCGAAACTGGCCAGCAATTTCGAAACGGTTTACCGACCATATGCAAGCCGGTTTGGCCGGTTCCGCCGATCAGTTCGTTGATGATGCGCAGATTGCCAGCGTTGAGCAGTTCTTCAAGGCTCACAAAATTCCGGCCGGGCAGTCTTCTATAAATAGAATGATCGAGCGATTGCAAGTGAATAGGCAATTCAACAAGCGTTCGGCCGCTGCATTGAACAATTGGCTATCATCGACAAGAATGGAGTGGAAGTAGTTCTATTGTAAGCGCTCCGGCTCCCTCGGCGAGCCTCGTCGCCTTCGCGCGTGACAGCGTCGCTACGCTCTTGCGGCCCCTCTCCGCTCGAGCTGCGCTTTGCTGTTCACCGTTAGCATCCCTCGTTAGAGGTAGTGTTAGCGATTCTTGTCATCACGCGTTTGTCGTTGTTGATTTTGTTTTTGCATCACTACTTTTTCGCGATACTCGTAATAGGTGGCGCGTTCATTGAGCGAGGCCAGCATACCCCCGCGGGAAAAGGCTTTGGCCGGTTGTGCCTGTGCAATCGTTTTACCGATTGTGCATTCCGGATGCGAGCAAAAATCTTCCATTTTGGTAAACAAGCAAACTCGGCCCGCTCCGCTTTTGTAGATATCCGACATTTATTTATGGCTCCTCAAAGAGTTGGTGGCGCAAGCGTTGGCGGCGATTTGCCCCTGAGAAATTGCAATCGGCAACGCTCGGAAAACACTAGTTCCGTATTTTGCGTGGCGCTGTAGTTCTCCTGTTTACGAGACAATCGGGGGAATTAGGAAAAGTCTCATGCTACTTTTATGTTTCAACAGGAACTTCTAGAGTGGTATCACGGTCTGTTACAGCATGAATGGTGATTCGATAAGAAACTTCGAGTCCCGCTTATCAAAGAAAGATTGTTTGCCTGGCGGCTGAATCTAATTTTCAAGTGTTTGTCGTAATGATTCTATGACAGCCCTTTGTTCGGGCTGTCCGGGGAAAAGAACATGAACAGCATAGTAAAAGAAGAAGTTAAACCAAGCAATGACAGTGCTTCGAAGTCCGTTGAGATGAAACGCACGGTGAATAAAACCACCGATATCGCTCCGACGGTGTGCAAAGACGGTGTTTGCGTTCTTAACTGGAAGCCGCGTCGACCCGGAACAGCTGCTTGAACACCGTAAGCCCTGGTGTATTACCAACCAATGGAACCGCTTTTGCTTGAGCTTCTGCCGCGAAGCGGTTTTCTCATAGAACTACCGGTCTTCCAGGGTGTAGGTGTAGAAGCTATCCCCGGGTTGATGGTGGACACGTTTGGATTGCACTATATGTGGTGGCACGCGGGCCTCGTTGCGCCTCGATTGTCGCTCGTTCAATTTCATCTCCGCCGCTGTGAGTCGTGCCCTGTACTCAGCCAAGAATTGATCGTGAGCATAGAGCACGAGCTCACTATCCTCCTTTGCTACCGTTGCATTGATGGACTTGAGTTTCGTGCCTGCGGGAAAGCGCAACTCGGCAAATGGACCCCCCGAGAGCAGTTTCGCTGTTGCTTTTGCCAACTTAACAGTGGCTGTCGTCCGATCAGTTTCTCCTTCCAAGTCTTTGGCGGTGACGGTGCCATCAGCGCCAATGGTTACATCAAAATCCAAGCGTGGCACAGTGATAGACTTCAGAGTTTTGCCAAAATAAGCAAACAGGTTTGTGTACCAATTTCTCCATTCGGGTCGGGGGTCTCTCATGCGATTGATCACCGGCCGTGCCAGATCGGCGCCGCTCAGCTCAAGCTCCCCGATTAGCTCAGGGCTGGTATCTTGCAAACAGTCTTTGATCGATTGTTCTATCGTGTCAAGGGGAACTGCCAGAAGTTGCTCTGTGGTGTAGTGGCTTTCGCGTCGCGCCAGTGCGGCATCATCAGTCCACATGGTCACGGCGTGCACTCGTCCGTCTGCTACTAGATAGAGAGAAATGTTTTTGAGTGATGGTGGTGGTTTCAAGTTCCCGGCCAGCTCTTCCAATGAAGTGAGAAGGGCTTTGCCGTGCTCAAGTTCTTCTACTCGCGGAAACTCTTTGGGAGAGCACAACGTGGCTGTGTAGACGTGCTTCTTGCCGTCAAAATTTATCTGAAATCCCGCCAGGCCCTCAGGCCAGTTGCGTTTGAAACCGGTCGACAGTTTACGCAATGCCTGACGGTACCATTCACGCCATTCGGGGCTCGAGTCTTCTGTAAGACCGAACTCTCGCGTCTTGTCAGGATCAAAAAAAATGGTGCCAATCAGTGGTTTGGAGATGAACGCCGCCGCCGATACATTTCCTCCGCCCGAAACTCGCGCCGGTTCAGCGGAGCACGTTTGGGCGCAAGCTATCATCAAAATGGCCAGCGTGGCCGAAACGTGGCGCCTCATAGCTCCTCCAGCAAAATGAGATGTCTCCATGCTATCCCAATTGCTCGAAATTGTCGCGATTGGGAAGTTCTACATGAACTTCTCGATCGCCCAGCGTGTAACGAAGCCGGCTCCGGCGACGGCCAATCCGTACTTGTTGGAAGGCAAGAGGCGGCTGCCGAATCCGCCCAGCATCACCGCGTCAGCCGCAGCGCCTGCCGTGTATTTCCAGCGCACGCTCCGGTCTTCTGCGCGGTAAGCGGTCAATCCGTCTCGCACAAGCTCTGAAGCAGACCAGGCACCCAAACCTACCGCGCCAGTTTTGCGCATAGTAAGCGCGCCGGTGAAGGCGGCAGTGGCGCCTATTGAGGTGACCATCGTTTCAAGGACATCATCGCGTTCGTCCATGCAATCCATCCAGTTATATAGAGAATTGCGAGGTCTGGGAGCTTCTGCGCAGACGACACGGGCAAATTCCTTATTGAAGTCGCGAATACTAAGTTTATATCGACCGTCGCCCAACGGTTCGTAGCCTTTGACCCTGTCGAGTTCACCATAGGTGCTTTGGATTGTTATTTGGCTGTTGCCCGCGTCTGTCGGGTCTCGTTCAATGGCGAGAACACCATAGGCATGCTGCCTAGTGAATGCGGTGGGCGGTGCTTTCGGCACGTCTGGCGGTGTTCCTGCGAAAACTGGTCTTCCGCCCTGCAGTGTCTCCTCGAGTTTCTTTGCGATGCCGTCAAGCGAGGTGACAGGAAGCCAATGATTCGTTGCACGATTGCTCTCAGTAAGAACCGCCAGGGCGTGATCCTTCGGAGTTCCTTACATTGCTCCGGTGTAATCGTTGGGATCGTCTGGATTGTTGAGGCGACCATAGGCCTTTTGCAGTACATAGGGCCAGAGGCTGTCTGTTTTTGAGTAGGAAAACATCAGTGTGAGGTCACAGCTGGTGGGCGTGGTGACCGTCACCGGTCGGTCTGCAGCGCCGGGAAAAGTAACGGTGTAAGTATCGTTGCCGTTATCTCGAATCATGCGTTGAATAGCTGCCGGATTTACGCTGGCCATTGATTTCATCGAAGCTACGAACTTGCAGTTACCGCCGGCGACGTCTGGTTGCAGGCAAATGTCAGGCACGATACTGCTTAATGGATTTCGAGTGTTTGCGTACAGAGGGATGCGACGACCGTCTTTGTCCGTCGCGGGGCTTCCCGCCATTCTAAAGTCTATTGGCAGGCCTTGGGCGAACGCCACCGCAATTGAAAAGTCACCTTCGTAGTACTTTTTCAGTTGGTCGAAAGTCAGGCCGGACTGGTCTTTGGAGGAATAGCCCGCTATAGATTCGTAGTTTTCTAAAATGTTTGAAAAGAGTGTCCGTGTACCGAAACTGAGACTTGCGTCGGACTTCGCCTGGTCAATTTCGCTGCGCGAACATTTTCCGTTCTTGTCTTTGTCAACTTCGTCGAAGCGTTGGGCGGTAACACCTTCTTGAGCTTCAATCGCTCGATATGATCTGGCCAGGTTGATAAGTTTCCCCAGGTCGGTTCGGCCGATACCGGATTGATTTGCGTCATCATGAACCTCGGCGACACTTTTAAATTGTCGTCGGCAAGACATGACGAAGTGAATCGCTTCTTTGCTCAAAGTGAAATTTGTGAGCGAGTCGTTTAACTCGCGCGCAGAGAGATACTGGTCTCTGTTTTGATCGAGCTCAGTGAAGTGCCGGTCGTAATCCCGTGCTCGCTGCAACAGTTCTTCGTCTTGGTCGGGAGGGAGAATGTCGCGCGAGTCTTTGAGCGAAGAATAAATGTCATTAATCGACAGCGCCGGACCTTCCTTGGCTGCGTTGTTCGTTCTTTGCTCGAAATCCATAAGAAAGTCCATTCGCGTAGGTTTACAGCTTCCATAGTGCCTCGGGCGGCGGTAGACGGCAATGTGACAACTACGATTCATAATATGCAGCGCGTGCTGGCCGAACTTACTGCTGTTTGGTAAACAACTGGTGCCTGTAGTAGGCGATAATAGTATGCGGCGTGGTACTAAACTAATCTGGAGCCCGGATGGTCAAGGCTTTTACAAACTGAGGATGAAATGCTTCCAGGCGATACTTTCGTTTCCAAACTTTCTATTTCCGAATGCCTGAACGCGATTGAGTTCGCTTTGACGGATTCGCAAATTAGTTACCAGCCCTATGGGTGGCAAGTTTATAGTTCGGATAGTCGCAAGGGACGCTTAACAGCTATTGCCAAATCCAAAGTTCAGGGCGAAGAGTATCCGTCGTTCTCCGTGTCGTTTGAGTTAAAGCTGCAGCCCGACAAGCTGACCACAATTTCCTGGTCATATGATGCACCGGTGAGGTGTTCTGCGATTGCTGAGACTACCAACGCTGCAGTGCTTAATCATTTGGTTTATGTGCAGGATAAACCGGCAGAAGCGAAGCCTTCAGCAAAGGTGCCGGTAAGAGAGCCTTCTCGTGAGATGGAGCCTGCCGGCAAACTGGCTCCCAAAGCTGTTCCCGGACAGAGTGTCCGCGATGTTGCACCAATTGAATTGGCAAAGAAGGATGCCGGTGCGGTTCTTGGATCGATTCCGGCATTACGACCAAATGTTGGTTCACCGGCGCCGGCTGTCAGTGCCACTACCGGTGGTGTGTCGCCCGGTGCTGTCAGCCCGCAGCCTAAGCGTACGGACGCTTCTGCTTCTAAGCCCGGTGGCTGGCTGCGCCACTTCGTTCTTGGCGATTGCTGCCCGGACTGTGGTGGAGGCAAAGTGCTCGGTGCCAATCAACATTGCAGCAGCGATTATCATCAATAGCTTATAACCTGCCGGCATTTCCATTTTACTGCTGGTCAGCTCCGATTGGAAGCGAATGGGAACCATGTGCCGCACATGGTTCGTCGTAGCCCATAGGTAGATATGATGCGGAAAATTGAAGTATGTCCAAGTGGTTGTTTAACGCTCGATTGATTTTATGCACTTGTTTCACATTCGTTGTGACGCAGGGTGCAGTAGTAGCGGCTCCGTGCGCGAAGTCACCAGGCGAGATTTTTGCCGACCTTAAGTTACCGATTTATGCGTGGCAGGCGAACAGTAACGTGCCGCCGAAAGCGATTGTTGTTGCGTTGCACGGGGGGTGTCTTCATGGCCGGTCCTACAATGCGCTGGGCACGAACTTGGCGGCTCGCGACTACTTAACAGTTTCGCTGGACATGCGCGGTTACGGTAAGTGGTACCACGCGGGGTTTGGCTCGAAGAAAGATCGAACCTTTCAATATGAGCAATCATTGGCAGATGTAGGCCAGGTGCTGACTCGTTTGCGCGGCGCGTATCCAACAACTCCAATTTATTGTCTTGGCGAGAGTCTTGGTGCCAACATGGCTATTTTGGCGTCCGTACAGTATCCGCAGTGTTCCGACGGCATTATTGCCGTCAGCCCTTTCGCTGCGCCCGGGTTGTGGCTGTCCCCTCGAATGACCCTCAACGCGCTGCAGATAGCTGTGAATCCGGCTAGCAAAATCAATCTCAAGCCTTACTTTAAGACCAGGCTCGGGTCAGACCCGGCTGCCGTGAAGGAACACCTGGACGATCCGCTCGGTCGCGACAGGCAGTCAATTCGGGAAATCGCTAAGAGTCTGCGATTCAATTATTCCGGCAAGCGTGCGGCAAGAAGATTGGGTCCTTTGATGCCGATTCTGATTGTTACGGGTTCCAAGGACAAGTTGTGTAGCAGTCGAGCGGTGAAGAGACTCTTCGCGAAGATCAGTTGTCTTGATAAGGAGTTGGTTGTGCTCAAGGATCAAGGTCACCTTCTGGTTGAAACCTCGCAAACTAAACCCTACCTGCTCGCTATGATTTCGGAATGGATCCGCGAGAAGGGACAAACTCGGGTGGCGCTTCAGCAACGGGCTGCGTTAAATTGGCAAAGCAGCAGGGCTGGAAATAGCGGTAAAGCGTATGGCAAAGTTATTCCGATTCAAGCTCGTGCAGGTGCGCGCTTGAACTAATCGTCATTGCTTTCCGGGTACCGTTTGCATGCCCGGCCAACCAGTCGGCTACTATGGCCACAATGTGCGGCTTCAGATATTTCGTGGTGACGAGCAGGTGCCCGCACCCCGCGATTACTTCAATTGATTTGTCCGCACTGCGAAAGTCGCCATATAGTCTCGTAATAGACGCCGGGCTGCAGATTTGATCTTTATCGCCGTACATTACCAACAAGGGCGTTCCCGGATCAAGCTTTGGTGCTAGAGCTTTGTTGTTACGCACAAACTTGGCCATGTGAAGCAGTTCGCCAACATTGGCGGATCTACGAGTGCGCTGGTCGTTTATCATTTCATCGCAGCTTCGTTGGTCTTCCGAAATCTCGGTTATATGGGGCAGCAGGCTGATGTTCGTGCCCAATGAACCGATGCCTTGAATGACTGATGCCAGAATCGGTTTAACGTGTATTCCTGATGGACTGGTACCGGGGCTCACCAGAATCAAACCATCAAAAAGCTTAGGCTGCAGAACGGAAGCATTCAGTGCTGTCGATGCTCCAAGACTTTCACCGATACAAAAAATTGGCAACTCCGGGTGTTCGGCGCGTAGTTGCCCGGCCAAAGATACAACATCTCGGGTGCTCGCGTTGTAATTGAGCTCCGAGCGAGTTTTACTTTGGATCAACCATTCGCCATGCCCGCGCAGGTCTATCGAATAGGTGATGATGCCCTTTCCGGCCAACTCTTTCGCAAAGGCCGTATAGTTTCTGGCGTTTTGAACGCCGCCATGAATGGCGACCAGGACTGCTTGCGTTTTGACAATCGGATCTTCCCATTTCACTGCGTGTACGGCGGCACCGTTTCCTTGCAGTGTAAGCGGTTGCTCAGTGACTGAGGCGCCAGCTAAGTTGTTCATGCTGAGGCCGGCCGCCATGAGCAATGAGAGAGCGAACAATCTGTAAGGACGAAGATGTAACACTGAGAGCGATACCAACGACGCAGAAGTCAATAGTAGTTTCATAGCACGAACTGCGGTCCGAACTCCTGCAACAGTTACGAAGTCTGAAGCTACAAATTTGATTGTGCGGAGAACAAAATCGTTAGAGTGTCTTTCTTCACGGTAGTTTTGAACTTCGCAACTTTTAGTTTCTTGAGTCGTGGATCGGCGTTTTTGAACAAAGGGACCGTACCGGAGGACTTGACCGGAATGCCGTCAGCGGCGTCAAACAATGCCGCATGTTTCAATACTGCTCCCAGCAGTGCTAGCTCTGCCTTTGCAGGGATGTCTCCTGCCACCTGGCTCCAATCGACGCTTAGATTCTCCGGGACTTTCATTTTTAAATTCAAATCGTAGGCTAGTTTGGTATCCGCCAAACTGCTGCCGGTGATTATGTGGTAATTCACGCGACCGCTTCCGTCGACATGTCCTTGAGCGGACCAGGGATGTTCAATCCATCCGCGGGGTCCACCACTATCGGATGGACTAAGACCTAGTTGAAAGCGCTCGACGGTGCCTTTTGCGGAAATCTCCGCGGCGCCGTCGATATCGACAATATTGTCCTCTTCAAACTCAAGCTTTGACAGTATTGGACGGGTCAGTGTCACATTTGTTAGATTCATGTTGCGATAGCGCCATCTTCGATTTTGCAACACAGGCTTACTAACAGCGATTGATCTCTGCGCCGGCAAGTTGCTTCGGACGGCTTGCGCAAGAGTAGTGGTCGGCATTGTAATCTTGCAGTTTTGCAGTGTCGCATCTATGCCGTTCTTCGTCGCGGTGAGCTGAACAGATTCAATCGTTAGCGGAATCTCGTCCAGGCTTATTGGGGGGGAGCTGTTCACCCTCATACTGAGGCGACTCTTCAGTTCGATTTGGTCGTTTGCGGCTGTCAAAACGACATCGCCTTGAAGATTGTGCAGTTGTAATGTTTGCTTATCTTTTCGCAGCTCTACCAGTGGTGCCTGCAACCAGAGTTTAATCTCTTCGGCTTGAACGCTACCGATGCTATTGACGTCAAAATGCACGTCGTTCGGCAAGACTATTGCCGAGTCCCGGAGCCTGGCCGAAATAGTCCGTCCGTTCGATTGCCACGTTAGCTTTGTGGGCACTAGCTTGCCCTGTTTGAGGCTCACTGACAGACCTTTCCCGCTGCTCAGGGAAATGGCGCTTGTATTGGCGGAAGCCAATTCGATCTGTACCGTGCCATTCTTCCTGTGAATTTGCCACTCAAGATTGCGCGCGCTCATTTCATTTGGGGACAGAATTTGCCATGAAGAGCTCTTCTGATCGCGATTTATCGACACCTTGACCGCTGTACGTCCTGGCAGTGCCGCTCTGATTCTGCGCTGTGGAGATTTGCTGATTAAAGCTGCCTCCGACAGACGCAGCAATCCATCGAGCTTTATATCGACTGGTTCTTCGTCGATTCGTTTTGTGAGAGAACAGCTACCTATCTGCAGATCGCAGTGCGCGCCAAAAATTGTTCCGTTGCCTGCAGCGCACTGAAAATCCGCAAGGGAGATCACTGATTTTGCTTTGTCGCCGGGAGCTTTCCACTTTAGTGTTAGTGCATCGTTATTGCGTGCTATATCAAAGTTCATCGCGAGTTTGGTTGCTGCGGCGGTGAGCTGCACGTGGTTTCCGACTGCGTCGTTCGAGGTTTGGGGAGCCACGTCTTTTGATTGCACGGCAAGCGATTTGAGATTGATCCGCATGGAGCAATCGCCACGGTAGTTAAAGCGTTCGTCGCACTTGAGATCGCTTAATGTAATAGTTGAGCCTTCGGAGATGTTAGCTTTGATTGTTTTCAAATCAATAGAGCTGTCGGGGCGCAGTCGAAAGTCTGCTTTGTCAACCTGCAGAGTGCGAACAACATCTTGCATATTGGTGTTGAGTTTTGATTCTTTTTTCTGAAAGAGGTCAATGAGAAATGCAGCAAGTGTTCGCCCGAAGTCTACATCAGCAGTAGCTTTACCGCCGCTGATCTCGAGGTCTTGCGGTACGGGAATGGACGAAATGGAGATGGTGCGGCTCGTAGTTAACTTACCTGCAGCGGATCTGACATCGAGAGTGGTGGCATCCTTGACCGGGAGGCTCAGTGTCAATGTAAATGAGGTGTCTGCCGGCACCACTAACGGGACGTGGCGAAACGAGTATCGGCCCGGGCGCAACGTCCCGCTTGCTTTTAAATCAATTTGTGAGGTAACCTCGGCCAGGCGTAGAAATGTGGGATCGCTGATCTGAATGGATACATTGGCGGGAACGCTCGTCCGTGTACATCCGGCACATCCCGATAAGCTCGTGCAGGTAACTGGTACCAAAAGGAACCACATTATCAGCGCTATGATTCCATTTGACGCTATCGGAAGTTGTTTCACCGAAGAGGCCTCAGTGCGGTAGTCCGAAACAGTAATAGATGAGGCAGAGGGAGGCCAGAACATACGATCCGGGATGAATCTCCGCCGCTCGCCCTGCAAGCAGCTTCATCAGCGGATGCAGAATAAGCCCTGCTGTCAGCCCGTTTGCAATGTTGTAGCTGAAGATCATCATGACTATAGTTGCGAACGCCGGAACGGCCTCTGTTAGATCATCCAGATCGATCTTTCTCATGGAGCCGATCATCAACAGTCCCACGGCGATAAGGGCTGGTGCGTAAGCGAATCGCAGGTGCTGGAAAGGTTCGACCAGGGGGATGAAGAAGAGTGAAAGTGTAAACAATAGTCCTACTATTAACGCGGCCAGACCTGTCCTTGCGCCTTCCTTGACGCCTGCCGCAGACTCGATGAAGGCGCCAGCGGTGGACGAACCAATCATGGCGCTGAACGTGCAAGTTACGGCATCGACCATCATTGGCTTTTCCACTTCTGGAAAGTTTCCGTCCTTGTCCAGCATGTCGCCGGCAGAGCCGACACCGACCAGAGTTCCTAGCGTGTCCAGAAAGCTCATCAGAAAAAGTGTCAGCAATATCGGGAGAAATGAAAGTTTCAAGACGCCGACTACATCCATTTGGAGCGCAAGCGGCGCCAGCGTGTACGCACCTTGAAACGGGAGGTCGAATACTTTCGTTGGTGGTTGTCCCAATCCTAAGCAGATCCCGATTCCGCCAGTCACAACCATGCCGATGAGAATGGCGCCTGTGACTTTGCGTTGCATGAGGGACGCTATGAGAACAAATCCGAAAATCGTCAAGAGTACCTGCGGCATTACTTGTGGATCGTGGAAATTGCCGAGAGTGACGGGCACATCCGGACTGCGCAACAGCCCGGATGGAAGAGTTAAGGCTTCCGGTTTCATGCCTTGGGCGCCACTGCGAATGATACCGGTTTGATAAAGTCCGATAAAGGTCAAGAACAATCCAATGCCGGCTGCAAAACTTTGCTTCAGACTGAATGAAATTGAATTTGCGAGCCAGGGTCTGATGTGCAAAATGGCAAGCAATGCAAAAAGAAGTCCGCTGACAAACACTGCTCCTAGCCGCTGTTGCCAGGTTATCCCCAGTGCGGCCAATCCGAACGCTATGAATGCGTTTTCGCCCATGTAGGGTGCGACGGCAAGAGGCAAGTTTGCGTACAGTGCCATTGCCAGGCAACCAAACACAGCCGTCAGAATTGTGGCGATCGTCATCGGCTCTAAAGGAAACCCTGCGAAGCTTAGGATCGCAGGGTTGACCACTATGATATAAGCCATCGTTACGAACGTGGTGGCACCGCCGATCAGCTCAGTCTTTATCGTGCTTCCTCTTTCAGTGATCTTGAAAAAACGATCAAGGAACAGCACGATTATCTCTTCTTCGTGATTGCTAACTTGATAGCAGCGATTCCGACACCTGACAGGAAGAGCAGTAGAACTGCCAGACCTGCCATTAGCGATAATGGTTCGTAGCGGAATTGCACCGTGTGTTGTCCCTCGGGAACCGCGATGGCGCGGAATAGATAGTTTGCCCGAAGGATGGTGGTTTCCTTGCCATCAAGGAAGGCTTTCCAGCCGGGATAGAACACATCGTTCAAAACAAGGAACCCCGGGGCAGTGGCGCTGAAACGCGTTACGACTTCGTTGGGACCTCTCTGTTCAATGCTTGCTTCGTTCAATTTGACCGCAGCCGACCGCGCAGGCGTTGCCGATGTATTCGACCCGGTTTCGACTTCAAGTACAACCTCTTCTCCCGGGCGGAATTGAGGCGATTGAATGTAAGCCAGCGCTTCGGCTTCGGTTTTCACTGTTTTGCTCGTGTATGCGACATAGGCTCGCGGAAGTGCGCCGGGAATCTCATACAAGCGTACGTGGTTGGGGTATTCTGCCAGCAATGGCAGCGTGTATGCTTCTGTCGCTGACGGCGACAAGGGCCTGAATCGGGAAAGAATTACAGTGGTGTCCTGCATTGCGCCGGTTGATGGTGTCAGGAAGCGATTGTTCGCCCGGTCGTATAATTGAATGCCTAGTACCACTTCTTCGTTGGTCTTCAGCACTGCGGAGCCGACAGGAATTGAAAATGCTTCGATGCCTTTGTTGGTCCCTGGCAAGGGCAGTTTCTTTTGATCACCGAACCAGAGAACTTGTTGCTTCGAATCGAACAAAACCAGTGCGTAGCTATATCGCGCTGCCGCATCAGCCGAGACGCGCCATGTCATGGTGCCACCGCCTGCAGTGCCGGCGGACCAGAACGCTAGATGCTCAAGTGTGACTTCGTTGTTGAACACAATTGGCTTGTTGGCGGAAACGAGATCCGTCACCGCCGGCATTGGCGCCCCGGCGCGATTAACTGGCAGTTGCGAGAGTACGTATTTTGCAGAGCCAACTGCCAGCAGCGGACTGTTCATCGCGGTGTCGAAATATTGATTGAACAAATCGAGTTCTGCTCCGCATTCCTTTATGAACTTCATGTATCTCTTCGGAAACATCGGGTTGTGCACTCCGACGTCGGGCACGCCGTAGACAGCGTTCACCGAGGGACGGAACAAGTGATTGCCGGTGGCAAGACAACGGAATTTGGGATCGCGTAAGCTTGCCAAGGGTGCTACTTCCGGATAAGCGAAAGTTTGTTGTGGCGGTAGCGATGCCTTTGACACTGAGGCTACGCTAACGAATGCGGGAATGAGCACTAGTATTGCAAAAACCGACCCGGGGATACGTTTGCGCAGGACCCAGCCGGCGACAGCAAGCGCGAGGACCACCAATGCACAAATAGCATCGCGCCTCCACGCAATAGCGTTGAATGCCGGCGCAGGGAGCATTATGTCGTACGTGCATGCCTTCATCCAATCGCTTAAGTCTCTTAGGAGCCAGGGCAAAGCTATCGAAATTAGAATTGCAATTGCGAGCGTCGAGAGCTTTTTGGGAATCCTGGAGAAGAGTCCCTTCTTTTGCGGAACCGGCAGCGGATCAGCGGTTTCCTTCTCAGTCTTTGTATCCGTAGTGTCGGCGTTCAAGGAGAACAGTTCGGACAATCCGAAACCGGCAAGCAGAGATATTGTCAACAGCAGCACGGGCAGGCAGTAACGCGTGACGATGGTGGTCAGCGGCGGTTGCGAGAATAAAGGCTCAAGCTGTCCCAACTGAGTGACCAGCAGAAACCCGACAACGGCGGTGATTAGAACTGAAACTACTTCGGTGCGATAGGTCGATTTCTTTCTGAAAGCAAACACCGCCAATGGCAGGCAAATCGCAGCGACTATTCCCAAGTAAGGGCTAGCCGCTCCGGAGGAGGGATTCAAGCAATGTTGAATTACGCCGGGCCAGGGAACGTGTGCAGAGCTAACCGATACGTATTTGTAAGTGTCGCTGTTCAGTAAATATTCCACGAAGGGAAATAGCGCCGGTGCCGTGACGGCGACAGTCGTGAAACCTATTAAGGTAAGACCTTTGCGGAAGTTGAGCAAACGTGAAATTTGCCCGGAGGTCAACCGCGGGTCGAGCAACATCAGGCACATCATTAAAAAGCTGCCCATAGCAATTCCGAAGAAGGCCGACTCCGGATGTCCGCAGAGGATCAGCAGTGCGCAGCCCAATCCGGCGACGATGGAGGAAGCCTTTGTTCGTAGCTTAGCCGCTCGGGCGAACAGAAGGAACGTCAGAGGGAATATGCAGGTTGCCGTGCCGATATTTAACTCCAGATACCACATGGTATAAGGGCAAAATGTATAAAGCGCAGCTGATAGAAGCGAACATACGCGTCCAAGTTTGAGGTAGCGAGCTAGAACAAAGGTGCTGACCGCGCACAGTACTAGTTCGCCGATCAGTATGTGGTTCCATGCCTGAATGCTTGGTGCGAAATTGAAGAAGATGCGCAGCGGAGAGAATACATGCGCTTGAATGTCTGCGACCAACGGGCAGCCGAATCCGTTATAAGGATTCCACAATGGCAGGAGCCCTTGTTGAAGGAACTTGCCGACTAGAAAATATTGAGGCCCGAAAAGTTGAATCAGAGAAGGATCGTACAGGGTTGAGTTGCCGGTGCGAAAGGCATGAAAGAGTGCGTCCCACTCTGCAGTCAATGCCAGTCGCGATACTGATTGACCTGCGAAAATCGTCTTGCTGAAACTGGCGCCCAGCACCGTTAGTAGTATCAGTACACAAAGGGTGTCTAGCGCGATTGAAAGGGCTGATGGTTTTGCGGAGGGCGCCTCTGTCGGTTTTTCCATCAGCAGACTGCTATCGGATGTTACTTTGGTCAATTGTTGGGTACCAACGTTCATGTCACCGTGTCCGGGATTCTAGTCCGTTGCTCTTCACCCTCAGATTTTTCGAGCAACATTGCCGGAAAATCGGTGAACTCCTGATTTAGAGTTCTGCTGCCGATTTGTTGTCGAGTTTCAGGCGTAATGAAATCCGCCACGATATAGGTCGGTCTTCCTCTTACTTCATCGAGAACTTTGGACAAGTAAATGCCGATCATTCCTGCACAAAAAATTTGTACGCCGGTGAACAGAGAGCCGATCGAACCCACTGCCAACAGAGTGTCGGGGGTGGACGGAAGGGACGAGTGTATTACCGCCCATGTAATCAGACCGACTATTCCAACGGTGAGGAAAGTCAGACCGACTGCCGGTAACATCAGAAGAGGCGCGGAGCTGAACGCAAGTAGTCCGTCCGTCGCCAGAGAAAGTAACTTCTTCAGAGTGTAAGTGCTCTCGCCGACTTCGCGGGCGCCGCGGTCAATCGCAATGCCGATTTGTCGAAATCCGAGCCAAGGAATTTGCCCGCGCAAGAATCGGGTCTTTTCGGGCATTTTGTTCAATGCTTCAATGACACGCCTGTCCATCAGGCGGAAATCGCCGGTGTCCCAGGGGATTTGAATGCTGGACACGGCTCCGAGCAAACGATAGAACAAGTAGGCTGACAGTCTTTTGGTCAGTCTATCTCGGCGACTTGACCTTTGAGCGTAGACCACGTCGTAACCGGCGCGCCAGTACTTGAGCATCTCGGGAATGAGCTCCGGTGGATCTTGCAAGTCCGAATCGATGTTGACGACGGCACGACCTGCCGTATGGTCGAGACCTGCCGAAATGGCTGCCTGTTGACCAAAGTTTCTTGAGAGAACGACAAGCTTAACGTTGTCGACTTCTTTAGCTAGTTGCAGCAAGGCATTGCTGGTTTCGGCACGACTGCCGTCGTTCACGAAGACCACTTCGTACGAAATTTTCAACGGCGAAAACACTTGATAGAGCCGCTCCAACAGCAACACCAGATTCTTCGGGTGTTCGTTATAGACGGCTACAACAATTGAAAGGTCGCAAGTCATGTATTCCGGTTGCTCCCTGAGGCTCCTGCCGCGCCTGTACCATTTCTAGCCTGGTGGCGTTGCAGGGTCATTACCTAAACGGATCGATATCTCTCAACAACACCAGATTGTCCTTCCTAACATGTGTTTCGGTCAACCGCAGTAAGGGTGTACCGTAACAGCATGAGCGAATTTTAGAGATGGCAAAATGCCGAGACCGTGATGTTTGGGGTTGTTTTAGTTCAAGTTAATCTGCTTTAGCCAATCCCAAGTTTTCTTAATTCCCTCTTCCAGTTGGGTTTCGGGTTCCCAGTTAAGATATTGCTTAGCTCTCTCCACGTCCAATACATTCGACGGCACGTCGGCGCTGCGTGCAGAGTGATATTTGACTTCGACCGGTTGGTCCGCCACGGCCTTGATGCATTTGACTATCTCGTTGAGCGAGAATCCCTGCCCTTTTCCGATGTTGAACACTCGCGGCTCGTTCTCGGACGGGCAGTATTCCGCCGCCATTACTAATGCCTTAGCGGCATCGCGGATATAAATGTAGTCACGAACGACTTCGCCGTCTCCCCATATATTGATTGACTTTCCTTGCCGGACGTTTCCGAGAAACACTGCTACCGCTCCTTGCTTCGCGGCCGGATTTTGTAATTCCCCGTAGGGATTCGATAGGCGAGCAACTATGTAGTCCAGATTGTGGAGCCTGTAATACATGTGCAGGTACTTTTCGATAGCGAGTTTGGTAATTCCGTAGGAGCAGATTGGTTCCGTAGGATGATCTTCTGCGATGGGGAGGGCTTGCGGTACACCATATACGGTGCCGCCGGATGATATGAAAATTAGCTTCTTGACGCTGTACTGGCACGCGGATTGAAGTAGCTGCAAGCTGTCCAGCACGTTCGATCGCACGTCGAATAGAGGGTCTTCGTTGGAGGTTGCCGGCAGGGTTGTGTACGCTAAGTGAAATACCCAATCCATTCCTTTTACTGCAGAATCAACTTCGCCATGGTTGGCAAAGTCACCGTAGACATAATTGATTCGCGAATCAGGTTTGCGATAACGACTGGGGTAGCGGTCAAAGCTGGTGACTTTGTGACCCGCTTCCAGCAGTGCATCAGCCAGATTTGTGCCGATGAATCCGTTACCGCCAATAATCAGTGCCTTCATGAAAATGCCTTTTATCTTGCCGTCATATGCGGTACGCAATCACCTGCATCAGAGCAATTGTTGGTACCGAGTACATTGTTATATACCGCCTCGATGTCATCTACCATTTGCGGAACGGTTCGCTCGGGTTTTATATTGTCGCGTAATTGCAGCAACAAGGAGCGGTCGGTCAATAGTCTGTGTAGCTGTTCACGCAGCGAGTTTACGCTGTTTAACTCAAATAGCAAACCGTTGACTTCATGGTGAATCAATTCAGCCATGCCACCTAGATTTGTAGCGACAAGCGGCGTGGCAGTGGCTAGCGCCGACTGAATTACTAGCGGCGTGTTTTCATACCAGCGAGAAGGCACGACCAGAACATCTAGTTGTTGAAGTACTGCGCCAAGTTTTTCGTTGGCAAATGTACCGCAAAATTCAATCTTTGCCGCATTCGCCCCTGAAGCCGCTTGCTTAAGTAGCTTCTGACCGAATTCCGGAAACTGTTCCGGGTTGCCGTAGATTTTCAAAATGGCGTCGGCGTTGGTCGGCAACGCGTTGAATGCATCTATTAATAGATCCGGACCTTTGTGCTCAAAGAGAGTTCCAATGAATCCGATTCGCAGGGTTGTACTTGGTTCCTTGCAGCGATGAATCTCCAGCGGTGCCGTATCAATGCCGAAAGGCACAAGACTGATTAGTTTTTCATTGATGCCATTCTCCACGAAAATATCGCGCATCAAGCGCGTAGGCACCATAATTGCCTTAAAACTGTTTGCGGCTTCTCGAAGAACTTCGGGGCGCTTGAGGGTTGCTGCCGATGCGGCCGGCCACTTTGCCCGGCTGTAGCCAGCGTGCAGAATGTCTCCGGCCACGCCTTTGAGCGGACCGGCCATGTCCAGAGCCTTGGCTGCGATAGGGAAGCGCGCGCCCACCGCATCGAGTAGCTCGGGTTTGGGTGGGATCAGATGCGGGGTGTAGCAGGTTAGGCATTTGCGACCACCGGGTCCGGGTCCCCTGCAGACGCTGCCGTCGGGAAGCTTAAGTTGCACTATTGGACACACAAACCAGAAATCGGTTGCTGAAAAAACTGTTGGCACGTTCTGCCGCGAAGCTGCATCCAAGATAGACGCGGAAAGGTTTTGAGCGTGAAAAACGTGCATCAGATCCGGGCGAAATGTTTTAATCAGCTCCTCTGCGTGCAGGCCGATTGCGGGGTGAACGAACTCATGCTCAAAGGTATATCCCTGCAAACGCAGGGATTCACCAAGCGAATGAACTTTCACTCCCTGAAATTCGTAGTCTTGAGACGTTGGTCCTACTGCGTGTCGAGCGTCAGTATCCGGCGGATCGGCGGTAAGCACTTGCACTTCATAACCACGATGCTGGAGTTCTTGCGCTACTTTGAGCGTCAGAACCTCCGTTCCCGCTTTGTGCTCGGGAAAAAACTTATGAACGGTAAGTAAGACCCGCTTCATTATTGATGCGTCCACTATCAGTGCAGCGGCGACAGTATGGCAGGCGCCGCCGCCACCAAGGGTTCAATAATATCTCTTGCTTGGGAACTTGTGCCGGAATGTTTACACTTTGGCACGGTAAAGAGCCTGGTACGGCAGCTTCTAGGGGCAAGTAAAACGAATCTCAAACAGATTACAAGTAGCAACGCTAAAATGTGCTGTTACTCAAAGTGTATGCTCTGTGGCTTGCTTAGCGGGAATTTATGCGCATCTGTCTAATTTCAAGAGAGTACCCGCCCGAGACCGGCTTCGGCGGCATTGCCACGTTTGCACGTCACCTGGCTCATGGTCTCAAGGAACTTGGCCATGAAGTTGAAGTAGTAGCGTTAGCGAAGGAGCACGAACGGCAGACAGATGATGACGGCATCAAGGTGCACCGAGTTTTGCCCTTCGGCATTCCGGGTGGATTGGATAAGGTTAATCGGTGCATGCCTTACAGTCGCTACGTGCTTTTGACTACGTTGGCGTTGTGGCGAAAGTTCCAGCAACTACACAGTGCACGACCGTTCGATGTTGCTGATTCACCTGAGTTGTTGGCTGAATCCATTTACGCTTCGGCGCTGCGTGTGGTGCCCATGGTGATTCGACTCTACACCCCTCACTCTAAGTTTATAGCGGAGAATTTGCACAACGCAGCTGCGACATTCGACCACATGTTTGTCGCGATGTTGGAGCGGATTGCCATGACAAGCGGCGATGTTCTTACATCACCAAGCACGGATCTGGCTGAGTTTGTGGCTGCGGACTTAAACTATCCACTTTCAAACATACACATAGTTCGCAATCCGATTGATCCCCGGGAATTCAGTCCCGAAGGGGAGAGAGCCATCGCAATGTCGGAGCGGAAGAACGTTTTGTTCGTCGGACGACTGGAAGAGCGAAAAGGAATTCAGTACCTAATCGAAGCTGTACCGCAAGTGGTGAAGCGCTGCCCTCAGGCGCACTTCATCGTTATCGGCGACGATACGGTGAATGCTTCCGGGGGGCAGCGTTCGGTACTGGCGGATTTGAAGGCTATACTTGCGCGAGCCGGTTGCACGGAAAACGTTACTTTTATTCCGCGAATTCCTTTGACGCAGTTGCCGTCTTATTATCGTTCCGCGGACCTCAGTGTTGTACCGTCGTTGTACGATAATTCTCCTTATACCTGTTTAGAAGCAATGTCTTGCGGTCGTGCGGTAATAGGCACCTCGGCCGGTGGCACCCGAGAGTACATTGTGGATGGTGAGTCGGGCGTAATTGTGCCTCCCAAAGATGCCGTGGCGCTAGCCGACGCGATAGTTGCGCTTCTGAATAATGATGCGGAGCGTCAGCGTCTTGAAACTAACGCCAGGCAACGGGTGTTGGATAAGTTTCAGCGCAAGCAAATTGCTCAGGAAACGGTTGAGCTGTATCAATTGGCACAAGAACGCTTCAAATCGAGTCGCAAGACGTTGTATTTGAGAGATGCCGAGCAGGCAACACCGGACGCAGCCGTCATGCTCTATTGTTTTGATCGCATGCTCTACAACCTGTTGTTTCAGGAATCGTGGCGCTTTCGCCTTAGTTATTGGTGGCATTCTGCTGCACATAGACCGAAGCTTTTCCTCGGAAAGCTCTGCTTGCTGGTTGTAAGAAAATTCTACGCGCTGGTTGGGGTTCGTAGGCACGACCAACCTCCGAAGGTTGTGGCTTGGCTGCAGTCTAAAGTGGATTGCAGGAAGGAAGACCCGATTGGCGATGTCTTGGCGGCGATTGGTTGTTCTGCTTCGGGTGGCAGGACTAAAAGTGGAGAGCCCTAGTATGGCGGTCTCTATTCCCGCTAAAGAGGCGTCGTCCGCAGGTGTTGGAGCAGATGGGCGACGAGATTCGGCTGGTATCGCTGTTTCGGTACTGGTGCTTATCTTTTCCGTAGCTTTTTTGCTGCGCCTTTCATTCAATTTGTGGCTGCCGCACACCAACAACTTTGCTGCTTGCGACGCCTATGAATACATTCAAAACGCTCATGCGCTGGTTTCTCTGGCGCAGGCTCCCGCGACCTTTTGGGGTGATTGCATTGCCTGTTTGACCGGTAGTGGTTCCGCTGTCGCTGCGCAAAACGTGGAACGTGCGTTTGCGGGAATGAAAGATTTTGCAATCTCCGGTCCTATCTTCCCCGCCTACCTGGCGTTGAGCATGGTGTTGACCGGGGCGACAGCGCTGCCCGACTATGCAGCGTGGCCGCATTTGCTCGTCGGCCAATCGATGATGTCGGCGTTAATGTGCGTGTTCATAACACTGATCGGGTTCTATTGCTTCGGGCGACGTGCCGGGGTTGCCGCTGGAGTGATTGCGGCGCTTTATCCCGGCTTTATTGTTAATTCCGGACGCTTGTACTCGGAGTCATTTGCGTGTGTCCTGCTGTCAGGTCTTATTTGGTTGGTGGCGAGGAGTTTTCGCAACGGTGGTAATGCGCTGCCAGTGGTTTTTCTTAGCGGCGCACTGGCAGGATCGCTGCAGCTGACCCGATCGGTAATGGCCGTAGTGACTCTGGCAATGTTGCCTCTTACAGTGGTGAGTCGAAAGAAGGGACAAATTTCGCGCGCGTTCGTTGCCAATTCTGCAATGGCGTTAGTTGTTTTTGCGGCAGGTTTTTGCGTTCCGGCGCTGCCCTGGCTCGGCTTCCAAAAGCTTGCTTTCGGTGGTGGAGGTCTCGTTGTCGATCGTGTCGGGCGCTATAATTTTTTCGTAGGCAATAACGTTGACATCGGCGGTTGGCTGTCTTATCCGTATCCCGATGGACGTGGTGTGGAGTCGCGTAGTTTTCCGCAGTTGTTCAAAGAGGCTGTAAGTAAGAGTCCGGAGCGATGGAGCAAGCTGCTTCTGGACAAACCGGCACGATTGTTCAAGTTCCCGTGGAACGACTTTAAAACACCTGTTGGACCGATCAATCACGCCGGCCAAGTTGTGTTCCATCAGGCGATTCTGTTGTGCGGCGCATTGGGACTGATCTTTTGCACCTTTTGTCGAATAGGATCAGATGCCCCTGTTATTGATCGCGCTAGCATTTATGCTCGCTCTTTTGTCGTGGCGCTATTTGCTTTCCATTGTATTTATTTCCTTTTCATTACGGTGCCGCGCTACAATCTGACCGCGATGCCGGAAGTGATTGTATTTGCGGGTGCCGGCCTGGTTGCTGTCTTTGAATTGTTTCGCTCCGCGGTGACGCGCTCGAGAGCAAGTTCTCTAGTTGTTTCACTGGCCGCTCTGATGGCGCTGCTCTGGTTGCCTCTGGTGCCGCTGTCCGCTGCTGTCTTTCCGGGAATCACGCCTGTGGCGACGTTGTGGATTGTTGCCGCATTCAGGTCTCTGGCACTTCTTGCCGTGACAGCCGCCGCTGTTTCCCTGCTGCCAAACTCCGGTTATGTGAGGGCGGCGCGGTGGCAAACAATCATTTTTGCTGTTCTGGTCGCGCCGGCTTTGTGTTTCCCTGCGAGAGCAAACGGTCGCTGGTATGAGTGGTCTGCCAACCTGGACTTTTCACACCCGCCGTTACGACAAGTGCTCAGCATTCCCGTCCGCGATGGGCGTTTGGTGCGCGGGGATGTCTACGTGATGTTTGATTCGCTCGGCGTGCATCAATTTGCCGACGGACTATCGGTAAGGGTTAACGGAATCAGTTTGAAGGATCAGCCGGTCATTGCGGGGATGTCTCTGGCTGAGTCTTTCGAGCGGGTGTTGGAAGTTTCTCCCGGCGTTTATCAACGTGAGGGGGAACGGCAGTGGGACATGTTGTCCGCTGCTGCTGGACTGGGGAACATTGATTTGCGGCAGTGGTGCCTGGTCCTGATCCCGCAGGAATTGGTAACCGCTGCTTGCCGCAGAGCCATGGAGACTGGCTCGCAAGACATGCAACTGGAAGTTGAAATCAGTAATTCTGCGGACGTTCCGCTTACTGTATTCGGAAGTTATAAGCAAAACAACCGCGAGCGAATTATTCCGAGCGTTGATGTTTATTCGTGGGAAAAGTGTTTCTACGGTGTCGAAAATGTTGAAGGACTGACAGACACGCGCTATGAAACTAAAGTAAGGGCAAGCAGTATCAACTGGAGCGATACGGACTTGTCGCAATCGACAGTCGGTAGGCAAACCGGTGCCACTAACATTGCCGTACTTGTAGCGCCTGAGCCAATCGCACGGGCGCGACACGCAGGGGCGGCGGTTGATGACGGCGGTCAAACTGAGTCAACCGCTCACACCCGAATAATTTCGTCCTCGCCACTGGCGTCTGCGGAGCTGGACGCCAAACGCGGCAGCGTTTGTGACGTTAAGCTCAGTGCGCCGGTGACCGGAAGCGGGTGCGGACCGGTGCTTGTTCGATTGCGTGGAAAGATTCGCAGCAGCGACGAAAGCGTTACCGGCTCCGTGGCTATTGCCGGATCATTTGCCGGTAAAAATGCTGTTAGCTCGGTTTATAAGTCTGCCTGGACTCCGCGTGTTTTGAAGTCCGGTTCCGGAGTTCGCGACTTTGAGGTCGTAGTGCCGATGCCGCTTCAACTTAAGGAACAGTCTCTGGCCGGTCTGGGTGTGACGCTGTCTTGCGCCGATCCAGACTTCGGGTACAAGAATGTCTATCGCGCCTTAGATGGTACGGTTACTTTTGAAGACCTGCGTCTTGATATTTTTGAACTAGCTGAGAGTCCGCTTGGCTTAGGACACGTAGTGTATTGAGTGCACCATGCGACCGCGCAGCGAAGTGATGCGCCTGTTCAAGACGGAGGATTTAGTTGTGGCTGCCAGGGTTGACATGTGCCAGGGCTGCTGCAGTTTTCAGTACGCGACTGAGGTCATTCTTTTGAAGGGACTTGTCGAGGTTGAATCGCCGAATTACTGACAGATAATGGCAGCGTGTCAGCTGATAACTGAGCCCGTTTCCTGCTGCTTTGTTGCTAATGACTTTTGAGGCGAGATAGGTGGTGAATGGTTTGTCGCAGACCTGGTGGATCTCAAACATCTCCCCTACGCCAAGGGATAATCGCAGATCTTGAGATTTCTCACCTTCTGTTGTCACGACAACTGCGCCGCAGCATCGATCGGTTAGATTGACGACAATTGGTTTGTCGTCGAAGTTTGAAATGAGCGCGAGTGCGTCGCTGCTAATTTTTACGGTTAGATTTTGGCCGTTGTGGACTATGTTAACGGTAATCGGTTCGCTGCCCGCTCGCACAATGACAGCACCGGATTTCAGCGTCAGGTTATCTGCTGTATTGACATAGGCGGCCCCGGATGTCGCCGTGAAAAACGGTATTCGCGATTTGGCAGTGGCAACCCATTTTTCAATCTTGACAGAGTGTTTTGCCGATGAGTTCTTCGACTCCGCAGCCGGAGCGCTAGTTTGCGCAGCTTCTAGTTCGACTCCGGCAAACGGAATCCAGTCGCTGCCAAAGTCAAATCGATTGTCGCGCGCGATCAAGGGTGCTGATTGCGGTTTTCCGCCGGGTCTAACCAGCTGGTTTTTCAAGCCGCGGGCGTAGCCAAGGCTGCCACCGATGCCGGTCATATCGGTTGGTGTTAGCATGTTGGGGGCAATGACAGGCAAGTTGAACTGCACGTTCATGACGGGGCGTGGCGGTTCGATCGCTACCGGGGGTGGCGGCGGTGGAGCCGGAGGCGGAGGTGGAGCGACGGCGACCGGCGCAGGCGTTTCGTGATGTTCATGCCCGTGGTGAGCGGAAGCTCCGGGTATGGCAAGAAGGCTCATACCTGTAAGCAGCAGTGTCAGTTTTTTCATGGTCGCGATCCTTGTCACCAGGGGTAGTGGCACACTTTTGTGGTGTCAGTTACAAACTTCTCTATCTAAGGATGCATTAGAAGGGGAGCATCCGCAAGCTGCATCCCTGGTGGGGGGATCTGGTGCCTTGGCACGTGATCGCACTTTAAGCAATACTCTCAGCTTTTTCAGTTGGCAGAGGACTATAGCAAAAAATGCCGCCAGGACCGGCAGAGCTTGAATGATGGTTTCCCTCAAAGATTCGATGCAACAAGGTTGCAAAGCCGTCGCCTCGTAGGAAGAGACAAATATAGTACAGCCATATAACCTTCGACCGTACCTATCCCCCGGGAGGGCTTAGCAACATTTCTTGGTGACCGTCGGCTCTTCTTGTTCTTGAGAGCTCTTGCGCAACAATTGCCATAGCTCTTCCATTACGCGGTCCGCATCGTTGTTCTGTACAGCCTCAACTACGCAGGTATTGAGATGCTGCTTTAGCATTATTTCAGCTGATTTATCTAATGCTGATTGAACGGCTTTGAGCTGATGAAGAATGTCAACGCAGTAGCGTCGGTCGTCCACCATTTTGTAGACGTGATTCAGGTGCCCTATGGCTTTGGACAGCCGTAGTTTGAGGCGTTCTTCCAATTCATCGTCGAGAGCCATTGCAATAGTCTACAGTTAAATCGGATTTGCAGAGTCCAAATTTTTAGTTCTGAAAACGATAGTAACTTAGTTGATCCGGACACTTCGACAAGACAGGAACGCAAAACCTTGAAGCCAAGTTCTTACAGGTCGTTCAGAATTACTTGCAGTGCGGCTCTGAAATGGGTTAGTGACGGCCGCTGTGTTGGATCTTTGGCGAGCGCCGCGAAAATCAACTCAGAAAGCCTCGAGGGAACGTTGAGATGCGCTTCAAACGGCGGTGCTTCTTCCTGGAGATGCGCCAGCACTGTTCCCAACGCAGAGTCCTTCTGAAACGCAGGACGTCGCGCAATGGCGCTGTATAGGGAACTTGCCAAACCATAAACATCACTTTTCTCAGTCGCTGGTTCGCCGCGCGAGTATTCAGGTGATATCACCAGTGGTGTACCAAAAATTCCCGTTGTTCGCGATGCGTGTTGGTCGACAGGAAGGTGTCTGAAAAGTTTTTCAACGACACCAAAGTCGCAAACCTTTGCCAGTTCTCCGCCATCGTTTTGTGAGCCGCACACGGCAATGTTCGACGTGGAGGGGTGGAGGTGCAAAATGCCCTTGCCGTGTGCGTAAAGTATTGCCGTGCATGCCGCATTCATAATCTTGAGCAGTCGCATATAATCGGGCTCGGCAGACTCTTTTACAATCGTCATTAGTGATCGATAGTTGGGCAAATACTCCGTGACCGCGTAAGGGCGTCCGTTTGGAAGCACGCCGCAGTGAAAGACTCCGGCAATGTGCGGGTGCGTTAGCGAGCGACCGCGGACTGCCTCTTCCAGAAATGCGCTGGAAACTTTTGCATCGTGAGCCAGTGCTCGGCGCAGCACTTTAAACGCTATCCCGGAGCCGTTTTGCAGATCGGTGCCGCCGTAAACTTCGGTGATCGAGCCGGCGCCAAGGTAGGATGTTAGTTGCAATCGCCGTTCGATCAATGGTGCTGTGCGCTCCCGTACCGACCCTTCACGCAGAACGGTTCCATCGTAAGAACAGGTGTGAGTGTCGGCTGGAAAATAGCGACGGCAAACCAGGCAGACTCGTGAGCCGAACAACCTGCAATCATCGAGCCAGTCGTCAAGTTCTTTGCGCGCATCGATCTGCTGCGGTATGCGGTGTTGACAACGGGGTGTCGCTGATTCGACGACGGTGTTGTCGGGTGTTGGACAGAGCGGGCAGGGTACCGATGTAAACGTTGTCATCGCGCATACCTATTGGAGCGCTCCAATTATATAGGACAAACCGGAGCCGTTAGTGCAAACAGTGGCATCGGCGTAACGGCAAATTGATAAGCTTCCTTCGAAGTTTCGCGTTGACTCGTGGCGAGACTTGCATGGGCTATCGTGTTAGTATTCAGCCTGTAAGCGGCGATCGGAGAACGGCGTGCGAGTACTTTTCCTTCTGGCACGAATTGTTTTCGTTACGCCATTTTTGTGTTTGGCATTTATTTGCGCTATTAACAATGTTCTGAACGTAACCGGTGCAAGTAAGTACCCTACGCGATAGGTTGGCGCTCACGTTCTTTGCGCCAACGCAGCATATTGCAAAATAAGGCACCCTGTTCGACTGCGTCGTCCAGCGCGTTATGCGTGTGAGCCGGGAGGTCGATAAACCACTCTTTCGGTAGATTTGCTTTGCTCGACTTGCGGTACTCATTACCGGTAAGGCACATTGCGTATGTCTTGATGTCCAATGCTGAGTGTGAGAACGGGCTTTGACCGGTGAATTTGATCAGGTACCAGTAAACGAACATGAAATCGTATGCCGCCGGAAAGCCGACGAACACCGGTTTGCCCGGAAGAGCCTTAAGCCATTCCAGATACTTCAGCATGGCACTTTGTGGTTCTTGCAAGTTTTGCCGGCAGGCAGCCAGGGCTTCGGGCTGCTCCTTCCACCAGTTCATGGTGTCTTCGTCGGCAACTGCATCAGGCAGAATGTAGAGGTTTGCGTAAAAAGTCCCGAGCAGTTCCTTGTCGGCCGTGTACGCGGCCGAACCGAAGCTAAGCATCGAATTGATGCCGGGGATCTTACCGTCGGCTTCAACGTCTGTACTTACGTAGATTTCCGGCGGCATATGTTCTCCACTTTTAGTCGTCTTCCGTAACAACTTCCACGTCAACGGTGTCGTATGTTTCTCTCTTATCGGCTACTGCGGGCAAATTCTTGTGTTCCGTCTCTTCCAGCTCTGCGCGACGGCGCAGAAACTCACGGGTCAGATAGCCGAAGATGGCGGCAGAACCGGCAAAGGTGATTACACGAAATACAAACGAGAACATGGCACGCTCTTAATTGTCGCTAGCACTGATTCACTGTACCACGAATGGAGTGGTGATGAAAAATAGATAACGTGCCTCTTGGATATACCTGTTGGTATGCGTCTATATGCGAAAATACCGGCACCGCTGGTGCCCGGAAGGCGCTGTGCGAGTGAATTCGGCGCTCTACTGCAGGGTGCCTCTTCAAACAGGAGTATTAAAGTGAGAGACGACAACATGGGGTTTGGGCTTTACAGCCCCAGAATAGTCACTTCTGAGGGGATGCGCGAAGCTGTTGTCGTAATCAAAGAGGGACGCATTGCCGATATCATTTCGCCGGAGTTGGCGCATCCCGACTGCCAGGTGGTTGATTTGAGCGATTGCGTTTTGATGCCAGGCTTGATCGACAGCCATGTACATGTAAATGAGCCGGGTCGAACTGAGTGGGAAGGATTTGAAACTGCTACGAAAGCTGCTGCTGCCGGTGGTATCACGACGATTGCGGATATGCCGCTCAACTGCGATCCCGTAACAACTTCACTTAAGGCTCTGCAAGCAAAGCTGCCCGAAACAACTGACAAGCTATGGGTAGACTGCGCCTTCTATGGTGGCGTTGTACCTGGAAATGCCGGTGAGCTCGAGGCGATGATTGATGCGGGAGTGGTCGGGTTCAAGTGTTTTCTCACGCATTCCGGCATTGATGAATTTCCGAATGTTACCGAGAAAGATCTCGCTGAAGCTATGCCCATTCTTGCCAGGCATAAAATGCCGTTGCTGGTGCATGCCGAACTTGAATGCGGCCAGGATCCTCCGGCCTGGACCGATGCACGTTCATACCAGTCATTTTTGGCGTCGCGTCCTCGACACTGGGAAAATGAGGCCGTCGAACTCATGATTCGGCTGTGCCGCCAGTTCGTTTGTCCGGTGCACATTGTCCACCTTTCATCTTCTGATGCGCTGCATTCCATTTCCATCGCCAAGAAAGACGGACTACCGTTTTCGGTGGAGTCCTGTCCTCACTATTTGACGTTTTTCTCGGAAGAAATCCCCGATGGCGATACACGCTTCAAATGCGCGCCGCCGATTCGCGAAGATGAGAATCGCCAGAAATTATGGCGCGGTCTGCGCGCCGGGCTCATCGACTTTGTGGTTTCCGACCACTCTCCCTGCACGCCTCACCTGAAATACGTGGAAGCCGGTGACCTGCAAAAAGCGTGGGGCGGAATTTCGTCTTTGCAATTTGGCCTTCCGGTAATATGGACCCAGGCTAAAAAGCAGGGAATCAGCCTTGCGCAAGTAAGCGAATGGATGAGCGAAAAACCGGCGAAGTTTCTCGGGTTATCCGAGCGCAAAGGGAAAATCGCTATCGGTTATGACGCAGACATTGTCGCGTTTAGTCCCGACAAAGAATTCGTGATCAACACCGATATCATTCAGCATAAACACAAGGTTACTCCTTACGAAGGGCGCTCACTCAAGGGCGTGGTGGAACGAACTTTTGTCCGCGGACGAACAGTTTATGAAGGCGGCAAGTTGACAATTACGCCAACGGGCGAACAATTACTTCGGCAGAAAGTACAAGGAAAGAAATAAAATGGAAAAGCCATCTCCCACCGATGCAGCAGCATTTACCGGAACTGTGGATCTCGCGTCCGAACGAGTCGGCGGCAAAGTGCTTTACGCGAACGATGAGTTTTTTGCTGCGAAGGAAAATTTGATCAAGACAGGCAGAGGCGTGTTTATCGCTGATAAATATACTGAGCAAGGTAAGTGGATGGATGGATGGGAGACAAGGCGCAAGCGCGTTCCCGGGCATGATTGGTGCGTGCTTCAACTGGGTGTTCCCGGAGTCATCCGCGGTGTTGATATCGATACCAATCACTTTCTCGGCAACAATCCGGCGTACGCTTCTATCGATGCTCTAGCGCTCGATGAAGGTAAAGCGAGAGTCGACTGGGAAAAAGCTGATTTACCGTGGACCGAAGTGCTTTCTCGTGTGGCGTTGAAGCCGGGATCGCAAAATATATTCGCCGTAGCAAGTACACAACGTTGGACCCACCTGAGGCTGAATATTTTTCCCGACGGAGGAGTCGCGCGCTTTCGTGTTCATGGTGAGCCGGCACCTGATTGGGCTCGCTTCAAAGATTCCGATGTTTTGGATCTTGCGGCAATCGAACATGGAGGCAAAGTACCTGCGTGCAGCGATATGTTCTTTGGCAACAAAGACAATATGATCTCTCCGGGAAGAGCGCTTAACATGGGCGACGGATGGGAGACGCGACGCAGACGCGGTCCCGGACATGACTGGGCGATTGTAAAGCTCGGACACGCCGGGTCGTTGCAGAAAATTGAAATCGACACTAATCACTTTAAGGGGAACTATCCCGATCGCTGCTGGATAGACGCTTGTTATGAGCCAAATGCCGAAATAGACGTTCTGAACTGGAACCAATTTGAATGGTCGCCAGTTTTGGCGGAGACCAAATTGAAGGCTGACCACCGTCACTACTTTGAAAAGGAGATTGCCAATAAGGGGCCCTGGACGCACGTTCGATTGAGTATTGCTCCCGATGGCGGTGTCAGTCGTTTGCGGCTGAATGGAACGTTGCATCGGTCCCGTGAAAACGCTAGTGCCGCTGCGCAGTCAGCTTCGTTGAAGAGGTGACCGTCGTGGTGCCACAGTCGCAGACGCCACCATTGAGTATCACAGCGCTAAACAACTTTTCCGCAGCGGAGGCAGCAGATCTGTTGCTCAAGTGCAACGGCTCGAAGGCTTGGGTCGAAGAGATGATGCGGGCGCGTCCATTTGAGGACCCCGATGCGCTGTTTGCTGCCGCTGAGAGAGTCTGGCACCAGTTGCCGCATGCAGATGTGCTTGAGGGCTTCAATCATCATCCGCGCATTGGCGATCTTGCCGGCTTGAAAGCGAAATTCTCACTTTCATCCGCCTGGTCGAAAAGTGAGCAGTCCAGCGTTGAGCAGGCAAGTGACAATGTTCTTCTTGAACTGCGAGACCTCAATCTGGCGTATGAGCAGAAATTTGGATTTATATTCATAGTATGTGCAACCGGAAAGAGCGCTGATGAAATGTTGCGTCTGCTCAAAGAACGTATGAACAATGATCCCGAACACGAGCTGCAAGTTGCTGCCAAAGAGCATGCGAAAATTACAAAACTCAGATTGGAGAAATTATGTCAGCCGTCAGCCCTGTAACCACGCATGTCCTAGATACCGCCTCCGGCAAGCCCGCGGCCGGACTGCCAATTGTTATTAGTATTCTGCACGAGCAACAGTGGAAAATGCTCGGTCATGGCGTGACAAACAAGGATGGGCGGATAACCGATCTTTTATCCGTGAACGAGCCGTTGGTTCCGGGCACATACCAAATGAGGTTTGACACCGGTGTTTATTTTACGTCTTGCGGTACGGCGGGGTTTTATCCATACGTTGAAGTGACGTTTGTGATCGAAAAGGTTGATCAGCACTATCATGTTCCGCTTTTGCTAAGCCCGTTCGGCTATTCTACTTATCGCGGCAGCTGAGCGAGTATTCAATGTCGAACCTTACACTTTCCGGTGAGACCATTGAGCTTGTTCTCTCGAAGTTGAGCAATGCGAATCACCGTCACGGCGAACTGTATCCCGGAGAGTCGACGGCAAGGCAGCCTGTTCACACCGTATATGGCGGAGCCCATCTGTTTCGGAAGGAAACGGTTCAGAAAGTGGGCGCACTTGCACTGCAGTCTTTTCAGAAGCACGCGAAAGATCCTCAGCAGCTTGTAGAAGCGTTGTCTTTGGAACGATGTGATTCGCGATTGGCGGACGCGCTTCACGCCGCTGTTCTGGGGAAAGTGACTGCCGATCCGGTTGAAGACTATCGGGTTGACTTCGAGGATGGCTACGGAATTCGAACGGATGAAGAAGAGGATCGCGATGCCGTCGCCGCTGCGGACGCCTTTGTCGCGGCGATGGAGAGCAATCTTCTCTCGGCGTTTTCCGGAATACGAGTAAAGTCGTTAGCCACGCAGACGGCAGATCGCAGTATTCGAACGTTGGATTTATTCTTGACTCGATTGACACAGCTGTCGGACAAGCAGCTTCCCTCAGGTTTCGTCATTACGTTGCCTAAGCCTGTGAGCATCGCTCAGGTGGAGTGTTTCATCGATGTGGTTGAAAGCCTGGAACGTAAGCTTGTTCTGCCGGAAGGAATTTTGAAAACGGAGCTGATGATTGAAAGTCCTCATTCAATTGTCGATTCCACCGGGCGGCTAATGGTGGCGCCTCTGGTGGCGGCCGGTCGAGGGCGCTGTCGAGGGGTCCATTTTGGGGCCTATGATTACACGGCCGCTTGTGATGTAGTTCTGGCCGAACAGAGCTTGTCTCATCCACAATGCGACTTCGCTCGTACCATCATCAAATCTTGCCTGTCCGGCACAGGTGTGTGGCTCTCCGACGGTGCAACCACCGTAATTCCGACGGAGCCCCACAAGCCGGTGAAAGGCGCCGGTGAGTTGACCCGTGAACAGGAACTGGAGAACAGGTCCTCCGTGCACAAGGCGTGGCGGCTATCCGCGCGGGACATTGAACGTTCTTTGTCGCAGGGATTTTATCAAGGTTGGGATTTGCACCCCGCTCAGATTCCCATACGTTACGGGGTGGTCTTTCATTTTTTTTTGAGAAATCTACCCGATGCTGCCGCGCGTTTCAAAGCGTTCCTTGGCAAGGCCGCTCAGGCAACACTTTCTGGCAGCAGTTTTGACGATGCCGCGACAGGTCAAGGTATGCTCAACTTCTTCTTGCGTGGACTTTCCTGCGGGGCTTTCAGTGATTCCCTGTTGGTGGCGCACGGGCTCAATTTGGATAAGTTTGAGAGTCGCTCCTTCGTAAAGATCTTGCAGGCACACAGAGAAAAAGAAAGCCTTAACGCTTAATCCCTGTCAATTTCCGGTATTATTTCGTCTCTTCAAAAGCTACCGCTTAGCAAGCTCCGGGTTAACCGGGGCGCTGCAGGTGGTTCTCGTTACCGGCAGGAGGAAACTAGAGTGGCAATCAGAGAATTCATGAGGCACCACTTTCGGCATTTTAATGCCGCGGTAACCGTCGACGCGGCTGACGCTTACAACGCGCACCTGGACAAAGGTGGCAAGATGATGGTGACATTGGCCGGTGCGATGAGTACTGCCGAGATCGGGTTGTCGTTTGCTGAGATGATTCGGCAAGACAAAGTGCACGCTATTACCTGCACTGGTGCCAATCTTGAAGAGGACATCTTTAACCTGGTTGCACATAATCATTACGTGCGCGTACCGAATTACCGCGAGCTATCGTCGCGCGAAGAGATGGAGTTGCGCGACAAGGGGTTGAATCGAGTCACTGATACTTGCATTCCTGAAGATCATGCAATCCGGGCTATAGAACATCAAATTCTGGATCTGTGGCGCAAAGCGGACAAAGAAGGCAAGCGCTATTTCCCTTACGAGTACATGTATGAATTGATTCGCAGTGGTGTTATCGCCTCTTCCTATCAGATTGATCCGAAGAATTCCTGGATGGTGGCTGCCGCTGAGAAGAATCTCCCGATTTACACTCCGGGGTGGGAAGATTCGACGCTGGGCAACATATTCGTTTCCCACGTCTACACCAAAGAGTTGTCGACATTTCAGATCTACAAGTCCGGTGTCGAGCAGATGGCTCACTTGATCGACTGGTACAAGCAAAGCAGTAAGGACGAATCGATCGGATTCTTTCAAATCGGCGGCGGCATTGCTGGAGACTTTCCGATCTGCGTCGTTCCGCTTATTCATCAGGATTTGCAAGAGCCTGCACGGTACTGGGGGTACTTCTGTCAGATCTCAGACAGCACAACGTCCTACGGCTCATACAGTGGCGCCGTTCCGAACGAGAAGATCACTTGGGGTAAGCTCGATGAAGAAACGCCTCGGTTTGTGATAGAATCGGACGCGTCCATTGTTGCACCACTAATGTTTGCCTACATCCTCGGCTGGTAGCCGGGACACTGCTCAACTGACTTCGGGCAAAGCGAGGTGCGGCAGGCTTTCCGGGGGAGCATCCGCCAATGACAAACGATGCGACAACGCATTTGAATAACGAAAATTATTCAGCCGAGGAGTTGATCGAGTTACTCGGTCTGGAGCCTCTTCCGGTGGAAGGCGGTTATTTCACGCGGACCTATTATTCTGATGAAGTGGTTAGCGCCGATGCACTGCCTCAGCGTTATGCTCGGGACAAGGCCTTTGGTTCGTGCATTTTCTATCTGCTCAAGGTTGGCGAGTTTTCCGAGTTTCATTGTTTGCCGACTGATGAGATTTATCATTTCTATTGTGGTGATCCGGTTGAACTTCTTGAGATCAATCCTGAAGGCGAATTGCGCACAACGGTTCTAGGCCGCGACCTGCGCGCCGGTCAGAAGATCCAGCATGTGGTTAGGCGTGGCACGTGGCAAGCCTCGTTCGTCAAACCGGGGGGCAGTGTTGCGTTGCTGGGAACTACCATGGCCCCGGGGTTCGATCCCAAAGACTACGAAAAGGGCCACTGGGAAAAACTTTTGCGTAAGTTCCCGAGACACCACCTATTGATCATGAAGTACACAAGAAAGTAAATCTGATCGTTATGCTGATGGCGAATTATCTGCGTTAGCCCCCCGGGGGGGCTAACGCAGATAATTCCGTTCGTTCCGGCTTTTGGGGTGTTTCGGTGCGTGGCGGAACTAAGGCGGCCTCGTTCGTGTCTTACGGCACGGGCGACTCTCAGGGCGGATTGCCAATGGACACATTGACTCCACTGCAGCTGATTCGAAATTTTGGCGTGGTTACGCCATCGCTTTTCAGAGGCGGCCAGCCCACCGGAGACGATATTGCCAATCTGGCCGGCTGCGGTGTGCAAACGGTGGTGTGTCTTCGATGGGGAGAAAAGACTGTCGCGGCGGAGCGCGCCGCCGTGGAGCGCTCCGGGATGGAGTTTATCAGCATACCGCTGAATTATTGGACGCTGCCCAATCGCGCCGTTTTGCAGCGTTTTTTCGACATAGTGGAAAATGAACAAAATCATCCCGTCTTTTTGCATTGCATGCATGGAGCCGATCGCACCGGAATGTTGATCGCTATCTATCGCATGAACAAAATGGGTTGGAAGTTCACCGATTCTTATCGCGAGATGAAGGAATATGGATTCCATCGTTTTCGTTTGCGGCACTTTCAGTGGATAGTTTATCGCTACAGCTTTTTGCAGAAAGTTGTCTAGCCGGGGGGCTTCCTTTCCGGGTGTCGGATCGGCAGTCTA
Organism: Candidatus Obscuribacterales bacterium; assembly: GCA_019752635.1. Taxonomy (GTDB): domain Bacteria; phylum Cyanobacteriota; class Vampirovibrionia; order Obscuribacterales; family Obscuribacteraceae; genus JAKFUT01. Next base: position 53,650 of record JAIELX010000006.1, read on the forward strand.
TCCCCCTCCCCCGCTTATTGCTGATGACTTTCTATTGCTGCGAATGACGCCGCGCCAGCAGATCGCTGATCCGAAGCCGCATAACCAGCCTGCGATAACGTCGCTGGGGTAATGCACTCCCAGTATGATTCGCGAAACACCGATTGCTAGAACCAGGAATGTCAGTGCGAAGCCTACGTAGATCTTTTGTGGACGCGTCAAGTATTCCTCAAGCAAGAACAACAGTGTCAGATACATCGTCGCTGACATCATGGCGTGACCGCTGGGAAAACTGAAACCCGAGACCTGATCTAGTGCCGGAATCTCGACCGGGCGGTTTCGTGAAAAAAACAATTTTGCGTAGGACATTGCAGCTAACGAAGTGATTGATACCGCTGCGTAGATTGCAGCACTTGCAAAAAGTCGACTGACCATGAGCAATCCCGTTATTGTTATTGCCACAGTCGAGAGCACCAACACGCTACCGAGTGCGGTGACGTTGCGCGCTGCGCTCAACGACCAATCCGGTCCGATGAGTACCGCGTGGTTATTCGCTGTTCTGCATGCAAAAAGTGCAGGACAGTCGAGCCAGTCAAATATTCGTTCAGGAGCTAATCCGATTAACAGTCCCGATACGATCAGAAAAGTCCCTACCGTCAGAGACTTTACAAGAATGCTTCGTTTGTCGGGTGAATTGGGAGTCAAGTGATTGCCACGATTGAGCCCTAACAATCATAAGGCGTTTGCGTCGCAAGCGCCACAACAGAAACAATTTCAAAACTCTGGCGTCCTAAGGCGTATGACGGAATGGCGTGCCAGTGTCGGTCGATCGTTTTTCACAGCCTGGTGTTTTGAAAATGGATGATCTTGTAACTCGGACTCAACGCAAACAAGATATCGGCGATTTAATCGCCGAGCAGAAAACCGCTGCTTTGATCGTCAACGCCAGAGCTCGACGCGGAACTCTCTGGTTTCGCGCTGCCAGAAAGCGTCTCGTGGCTGCGGGTTACACGCTGACTGGCTCATATGCGATCAAAGATCCGTGTCGTTTGCCGGAGGTTGTTCAGCATGCTGTCGAGGGTGGAGCTAAATTGATCATTATTGGTGGCGGCGACGGCACTATTAGTTCCGTAGTCGATTACCTTGCTAAGCGTAATGTTGTTCTTGGGCTGCTCCCTCTCGGCACGGGCAATAGCTTCGCCAGAACGATAGGAATTCCACTTTCGCTGGAAGGCGCGATTGACACCATCGTAAACGGCAAAGTCGTTGACGTGGATCTTGGGGTCGCAAACGGCGACCATTTTGCCAATATTGTCTCAATCGGGTTCAACGCCCTGGTGGTGCACAGAACTTCCAATATTTGGAAGCGGCGACTTGGGGTTGTAGCGTACTTACTGTCCGCGTTCAAGGAGATCATCTCAAACCGTCCCTTTACTGCTCAGCTGGAGCTGGACGGCGAAGTAAAAACATTTCGCACGCGGCAGATAATAGTTGCGAACGGTGCCTTCTTTGGTGTTAACAAAATAGCGGCGTCTGCGTCTGCTGATGATCGCCGATTGCGAGTGTGCGTCGTTGATTCCGAGAAGAAATACGATCTCTTGCGTCTTTGGTTTGGATTGGTGCAAGGAAGGCCGGCGGCATACGCGCCAGTGAAGATACTTTCCGCCCACGAAGTAGTCTGCCGTACTGACACTGTTCAGGATGTTGACATTGACGGCGAGCTAACAGCTGCGACTCCGTTGCGTCTCTCGATTGATCAGCAGGCATTGCTGGTAATGGCGCCGAAAGACTTTATCGATCGCTAAGCGGACTGGCGGGGCTCCGGCGCTTGAACCGCTCGCCCCTGTCTCCAAATCTCCAGAATTGTAGACGCCGATTTTTGCGCTGTTCAACCCGGAACTATTGCCGGGGATCAGCTTGAGTGCTTGAATTGGCAAGCCTTTCGTGTCACGAAAGCATAAGATTAATGTCTGCGGATATCTGAATAATATCGAAAGGACGCATAATTACTCCTCGTGTCTCAAATTCAGCAATGGCGTCTTGGCGTCGGGAGTTGGTTAAGCATGTCGAGCGAAGGCTACTATCGGTACGCTACTCTTAGCGGCGACCAAATCGTATTTATCTGTGAGGATGAGTTATGGTCGGTGTCGGCCGAGGGGGGTGTCGCTAGAAGGCTTACCACCGGAGCAGGTGAGTGCTGGACTCCGAAGCTTTCGCCGGATGGCTCTGCGATCGCCTTCGCCAGTCGAGATGAAGGCGATCCGGAAGTTTTCGTAATGCCCGCCGAAGGCGGTGTTCCTCGCCGACTGACATATGTAGCCGGTTATCAGTGCCTAGTGCTGGGTTGGACTACCGACGGCACCGAGATTCTCTTTACGTCCGATTTTCGGGCCCCGTTTGCCCGACATTCCGAAGTCTATGCAGTGTCTGCCGAGACCGGAAAGGTTCGGCCTCTTAACATCGGGCATGGTCAATCGATTAGCATCGATAAGAAGGGGCGGGTGGCGCTCGGGCGTAACGCCAGCGATCCGGCGCGCTGGAAGCGCTACCGAGGCGGCACGGCGGGGGAGTTGTGGGTTGATACGCGAGGAAACGGTGAGTTTCGTCGCTTGATCGACTTGGCGGGTAACTTAGTTTCGCCGATGTGGATTCGGGATCGTGTCTATTTCCTGAGCGATCATGATGGCATGGGTAACATCTGGTCTTGCAAGGCTGATGGAACGGATCTACATCGTCACACCGATCATACCGAGTATTTTGTGCGCTTTCCGTCAACAGACGGCGAGTTTATCGTTTATACCGCCGGCGGTCGCATCTTCAAACTTGATCCTGCGACGGATAAATCGCACGTTGTAGATGTTAAAACGCCGTCTCCTGCGCCGCAGGCAGCGCGGAAGTTCGTGGATGTCGGCTATTACTTGGAGCACTATTCCATTCATCCGGATGGTCATGCGCTGGGCGTTATTTCTCGCGGGCAACCGTTGTCACTGTCGTTTTTTGAAGGACCGGTTGTTCAGTACGGTAGTGGTAGTGAAGTTCGTCATCGTTTGATGGAATGGTTGATGGACGGAAAGCGATTTGTTGTTGTTAACGATCGCGACCGTTTTGAACGCATTGAATTGCATCATGCCGATCAGTCTCAGCCGCCGGCCTATGTTAGCGAAAAGGATATTGGGCGCGTACTGGAATTGAATCCGTCTCCTAAAGATGATGTGCTGGCGTTGACCAATCATCGCCATGAGCTGATGTTGCTGGATTTGAAAACACACAAAACTCAAGTCGTCGATAAGAGCCCCGCTGATCGCATCGGACATCCTGTCTGGTCGGCCGATGGACGATGGCTTGCCTACTCGTGGTCACCGCGTCAAGACATTCGCATTATTCGCGTGTTGGAAGCCGCAACAGGAAAGATTCATGACGTGACTCGCGCTTTGAGGAGCGACTTTAGCCCTGCATTTGATCCCGAGGGTAAGTATTTGTACTTCCTGTCGAATCGCGAGCTTAACCCTATTTACGATACGCAGGAATTTGACCTGGCGTTTCCGATGTCGATGCGTCCTTACGCAATAACTTTGCGCAAGGATGTTCCCTCTCCATTTGCTCCGCAGGAAAAGCCTTTCGTTAAGAAAGGCGGCGGTGGCGCCAAGCCCGCAGAGTCGAAAGAGCCGGCGAAAGAAGAGAATAAGTCCGGCAAAAAGGATAAGGACGCAAAATCGAGCAAGGATGTTAAGACTAAGCCGGATAAGCGCAAGGCTTCGTCTGATCGTTTGAAAGTGAGTGCGCGCGAAGTCGTGCCGGAGAAGAAACCGTCTGGAATCGAAATTGATTTTGATGGTATTCAGGATCGCATGATCTCGTTTCCGGTCGATGAGGGGCGTTACTCCCAATTGGTCGCGACAAAAGGCAAAGTTCTCTACACTGCCTATCCCATTCGAGGCATTCCGCGCGATTCAAGTCGGCATGACTATGAAACCTATGGCAATCTGCGAGTTTATGATCTCGATGAGCAGAAGCTGACTACGTTGTATACGGATGTGCATGCGATCAAGCTCAGCATTGACTATCAAACTTTGGTTTACCGCTGCAAGGATCGCCTGCGCGTAATTGATGCGCAAGCAGCGAAGTCTAACGAAGGTGGTCGAGCGGGGGGATGGATTGATTTGTCTCGTTCCAATGTGCTGGTTGAGCCGCGCAAGGAATGGACTCAGATGTATCGAGAAGCATGGCGCCTGCAGTACGAACATTTTTGGGACGAGCGCATGTCCGGAGTAGACTGGGACCTCGTTTTCGAAAGATACGCTTTGTTGTTGCCGCGGATTAGAACACGCTATGAATTGTCCGATCTGATTTGGGAAATGCAGGGTGAGTTGGGAACGTCACATGCTTACGAGTATGGCGGTGATCATCGTTCTCCGCGAAACTATTACAAGGGATTTCTCGGAGCTGATCTCTCCTGGGATTCCAAACAAAAGGGCTATCGCATCGATCGAATCCTGCGAGGAGACTCATGGGATCGACATTGTGATTCGCCGCTTGCGGAAGCCGGACTCAATATTGAACCCGGTGATCTAATTGTCGCTGTTCACGGGCGAGCTGTAAGTGAAGAGCTGACAGTGGATGAGCTTTTGTTGAAGTGTGGCGATCGCCATGTTCAATTGACGATCAAATCAAAGATTGGCTCGCGAACTGTCACTGTTCGCACCATCCGTGGTGAACGCTATTTGCGTTATCGTGCGTGGGTCGAAGCTAATCGTCGTTACGTTCACGAGAAGAGCAAGGGCAAAATCGGCTACGTTCATATTCCTGACATGGGACCGAACGGCTACGCTGAGTTCCACCGCAGTTATCTGAGCGAATATCACCACGATGCTCTGATTGTGGATGTGCGCTACAACGGCGGGGGCCATGTTTCTGCACTGTTGCTTGAAAAGCTAGCTCGCAAACGAGTTGGTTATGACGTTTCTCGCTGGGGCGAGCCGCAGCCGTACCCGGCGGAGTCGGTATCAGGCCCGTTGGTGGCGTTGACCAATCAGTTCGCTGGTTCCGATGGCGATATCTTCAGCCATTGCTTCAAGCTCTACAAACTAGGCCCCCTGGTTGGCAAGCGCACTTGGGGCGGTGTCATCGGCATCTGGCCCAGACATACTCTGGCGGACGGCACTGTAACTACTCAACCTGAGTTCTCATTCTGGTTCAAGGATGTCGGCTGGAGTGTGGAAAATTACGGTACCGATCCTGATTATGACGTGGATATGACTCCCCAGGACTATTCTAAGGGGCGCGATCCTCAGCTGGACAAGAGTATCGAGCTTGCGCTGCAGTCAATCAAGGAAAATCCATCAGTGCTGCCTGACTTCAGTCAGCGTCCGGTCCTGCACTTGCCCGCGTCGATGAAAAAGAACCGCCTCGATGAACGCGCTGCGTCGGGCAAGACGGATAAGCGGAAGCCGGTTGTTCCTGCTGTGGCGTCACCCAAGCAAAAGCAAGTTGCACTAAAAACAGAGGCGGGGCGGAAGAATACGGCAAAATCCACTCGGAAGTCCTAGCTGCAGTCCGTCCGGGGGCTGTTAAGCCCGGGGGCTCCAACGTGTCGAAATTAGCAGTATTACCTTGCAGAAAGGGCGTCCTGCGGCTAGAATCGCCCAATTATCGGCCCTGTGTGCGTTGAGGGGGAGAGACAAATGCCAACGGACGTGAGCAGTGTGAGCGACATGATCGATTCGGATATTCGCCGCGCTCAAACTTTGCCGGCAAAATTCTACAGGGAGCAGCAGTATTTTGAGGAAGCGCGCGAGAAGATATTCGCGCGGAGCTGGCAGTTCGTTTGTGATGCCGATCGTCTAACGGTACCCGGGCACGTCGTTCCTGCGGAAATTCTGCCGGGATACTTGGACGAGAGAATTGTTTTCACTCGCGATACTCAAGATAAAATCAATTGCGTTTCGAACGTTTGCACTCACAGGGGCGCGTTGTTGGTAGAGGGCGAATGCCACACCCAATCAATGCGGTGCCGGTATCATGGTCGTCGTTTCGGGCTGGACGGGCAGTTTCTGTCTACTCCCGGGTTTGAGGGGGCTGTTGGTTTTCCGTCCAAGTCTGATTGCCTGCCGCAAGTTCCTTTCGGCGAATGGAAGAAGTTCCTGTTCGCAGGGGTTAATCCCGCGTTTGAGCTGGATGAACTGATTGGCGATATGAAAAGCCGTCTTGACTGGATGCCGTTTGAGAAGGCTTTATTTCAGCCTCACCTGTCGCAAGACTATTTAGCTAAAGCAAACTGGGCGCTTTACTGTGAAAACTTCCTGGAAGGATTTCACATTCCGTTCGTGCATCCGGCGTTGGCTGCGATACTCGATCCTAAGGACTACTCGACTGAGCTTCATCGGTATTCGAACTTGCAAATCGGCGTGGCGAGTAATCCGGCGGATGCTTTCGATATGCCTAAATCGGCACCGGACTATGGTAAGAACATCGCCGCATTCTATTACTGGTTCTTTCCGAATATGATGTTCAATTTCTATCCATGGGGAATCTCTGTCAACGTGGTGGTACCGCTGGCGGTAGACCGCACGAGGATTAGCTATTACACCTATGTTTGGGATGAGTCTAAACTTGGTGGTGGTGCCGGCGCTAACACGGATAAAGTGGAGCGTGAGGATGAGAACATCATTGAGCTTGTTCAGAAAGGTGTGACTTCGCGTTTCTATGATCGAGGGCGCTATTCGCCCAACGATGAAAAAGGACCGCACCACTTCCATCGTTTGCTATCGGAATTTTTAGCATAGGTTGTCGGATCATGCAGCATCGGCTTGAAAAGATTTGCGTTGTAGGTAGCTTGAGTTGCGATCTCGTAATGCGGGTGCCGAGGCGTCCGCAGAAAGGAGAAACGATCATCGGTTCCGAGTTCGCCACCTTCGTCGGTGGTAAGGGTAATAACCAGGCCCTTGCCGCGGCGCGTGCCGGCGGAATTGTCTCGATGATCGGGCGTGTCGGTCGCGATCACTTCGGCGATACTATCGAGCATAAATTGAAGACTACCTCGGTGGATTGCCGTTATCTTTCCCGGGATGAAGAACTCAGCACCGGTATTGCGGATATATTGGTCGATGCCGATGGCGACAATAGTATCTGTATTGCTCCGCAAGCAAACAGCCGCTTATCCGCTGAGAATATCGAGGCCGCGCGTGAAGTAATCGCTGAATCGAAGTTCTTATTGATGCAGCTGGAGATCCCTATTGAGACTGTTCTGGCGGCTGCACGGCTTGGGCGCAAAGAAAGTTCTATTGTGATACTGAATCCGGCCCCGGCGCCGATTGGTGGTGCATTGCCTGAAGAACTCTGGTCTTTGTTGGATTTGATTGTGCCGAATCAAACCGAAGCAGAGTTATTGACGGGCATTCCGGTAGTCGACCTGATGAGCGCGATCGATGCTGCCAGGGCGCTTCAGTCAAAGGGGGTCGGAAAGGTCATAATCACAATGGGCGAGATGGGCGCACTGCTGCTCGAAGAAGGTAAAATTCCATCGGTGTGTCCCGCTTTCGAAGTACCCGTAGTCGATACCACTGCTGCTGGTGATGCTTTCTGTGGTGCACTTGTTGCAGCATTGTCTCGCGGTGCTACGATGGACGAGGCGATGGTTGCCGGTTGCGCCGCAGGCGCATTGGCTACCACGACTTTGGGCGCGGAACCTTCGCTTCCGACTCGTACCGAGATTGAGAAACTGATTGCGTCGCGAGCAGGCGGTGCTGCTGGTTGCGGTTCGGAGACCTTAGCTTAGTTGAGGTCTGGTGACAAAGCGATAGATTCTGCAGTTAATGGACCGGCGTCCATTCCATCATACTTCGCGACACCGTACTGTTCCGCTAATAACTCCATCTCCTTGTTGCGTGCATCAAGGGAGTCAATGTTGTGGCGCTCGACCTTCTCGACGTGAAGGTAGTGCACTGATTGACTTGAGACTTCCTCGTCAATCTCTGCTTCGAATAAATCGATAAAGCGATAGCCGCGACTCTCTAGCGCTGGTACAAGCGCCTGCAACTGCTCTGGATCCGGATCCGTGAAGTAGTAGCCCCACAGCAAGTCTTCGCTCGCATTCAATCCGTTGTCCTTCAACGTTGCGAACATCTCGATCAGAGTTGCGCGCTCAATCATTGTGCGTTCCTCCTTTTATGTTTTGCGTTCCGGTTAGTGGTTGCAGCCGGCACCGTGTTCATGCTGATCGTCGGCTTCAAAATCGTCGCCATCTACTGGTCCGACATCCATGCCGTCGTAACCTTCGATTCCGTATTTTAATGCCAGCGCTGCAAATTCTTTGTTGCGGGCATCCAGTGAATCTATGCTATGTTGTTCTGCTTTTTCTATGTGAAGGCAATAGTATTCATCGTCTTCATCTTCATCATGTTCGTGGTCGCAATGTTCGTCGTGGCTCTCGTGTTCGTGCTCATGACCGCACTCGGCCCCGTGCTCGTGACCGCCCTCATGTTCGTGTTCGTGCCCGTGCCCGCATTCATGTTTGTGTTCGTGACTATGCTCGTGGCCGGTTTCATGCTTGTGTTCGTGCTTGTGCTCGTGTCCGCATTCATGTTTGTGCTCGTGTTTATGTTCGTGCTCGAGTCCGCATTCATGCTTGTGGCTATGTCCGTGCTCGTGGTCGCAAGCACTCGCGCCAGCTTCATGCTTGTGTTCGTGCTTATGCTCATGGTCACAGCCGTGGTCATGATGCTCATCGCACTCTTCTTCGTCGTCCTCCTCCGGGCCTTCCCCTGGTTCGTAGAGGTCCACGATGTTGTAGCCGGCTGCTTCTAGTTCCGGAACCATTGCTTGAAGCTTCTCGGGATCTTTATCGATGAAAAAGTAACCCCATAGAAGTTCCTGCTTGGTTGAAAGTCCTTGACTTTCGACTAACTGAAACATTTCCATCAAGGTGCTGCGCTCTATCATCGTAAGCTCCCTCTAAAATCGCTGTAAAGGAAGCATAGTACTCTATTTAGAGTCACATATCCGTTTGATGTAACAAGCTGGTAATGCAACTTCTGCCGAAGAGCGTCACAACGGCCGTCATCGCAAACGACAGCCGGCTCCCCTGCGGTCGACTGTCGTTTGCAGCGCCCTTGAATAGAGCCTTAGCGGACGAAAGCATATTTGAAGGGGCCGAAAGTTAAGACAATGCAAATTCCGGGGTGTCGACTCCTCTTTAGGGGAACTCCTGACCAGGGTTATGTGTCTGTACGTCTATCAAACACTACGCTCCGTATTGCGGAGGGAAACGACCAAATGAATCTACAACATCAGACAAGCCAGTCAGGTTATGAGCCCATGCTCGCTGATAACGAACCGATCACCAAGTACAGCGCCCGCGTTCTTCGTCGCCAGATCATGGCCGATGGAGAGGTGAGCAAAGAGGAGCGTCGTTTCCTGCGTCATGCGCTGGAACACGGCAACTGCATGGACGAGGAATCGTTCCACATTCTGCTTGAGCTATTGCTCACGGGGAAGAGATCCGAGTGATCCGCCCTTCCGCAACTAAACAAGCGGGCGTCAAGATAGTAGTGTAGCTTGCTGCTATCTCTCCGGGTAGAAGGTATTAGTGCCGCTCGGAGGTTCTTGCTACGACTGACTTTGAATCGAAGCCCTCGCCGGTTGTCCCCCATTTGCTTCTCCCTGTGGGGACAAGAGTGGTCAGCCGGATTGATATAGTCGCGAAGGACGGTGAAGTTCGCCGGCCGCAGGGTGCTGTGGGCACCGTGGTGAAGATTCCGCTGGACGGTTCGCATTCGTACTTGATTAGATTTCTTGACGGCTCGGAGTTTCCGCTGCGCCGTCATGAGATTTCCATTTTGAAGCAGTTGCAAACGGACGGTTGGGGCGAACCGCGTGCGTTTGACCATCTGCACGACTTTGTCATTTACAAGTGCGTCGTCGGATCTCGTGCCTACGGGCTTGAAACTGAAATTTCGGATACTGATCGTCGCGGTATTTATCTTCCGCCGGCAAATTTGCATTGGTCTTTATTCGGGGTTCCCGAGCAACTTGATACTCCCGAAACCGATGAGTGTTATTGGGAGATGCAAAAATTTCTTGTTCTGGCGTTGAAATCCAATCCCAATGTTCTGGAATGTCTTTACTCGCCTCTTGTTGAGTATCAAACTGCGCTGGCGCAAAGGCTGATCTCCATGCGGCAGATGTTTCTGTCTCAGTTGGCTTATCAGACTTACAACGGCTATGTTCTGTCGCAGTTCAAAAAACTGGAGCAGGATTTGCGCGCCCGCGGTGAGATAAAGTGGAAGCATGCAATGCATCTGATTCGCTTGTTGCTATCTGGAATCACTATTCTTGCTGACGGGTTTGTTCCTGTGCGTGTGGATGAACATCGTGACGATCTGCTGGCGATCAGAAACGGTCTGATGACCTGGGATCAGGTTAACACCTGGCGGCTGGAGCTGCATATGCGATTCGATGAAGCGTACAAAAATACGTTGTTGCCGGAACGGCCGGACTATGAAGCTGTGAACGAATTTCTCATCGAGGCGAGAAGGGAGATGACTGGTGACCGCTAACTTGGATATTGACAAGACGTTATTGGATGAAGCTGAGGCGCTGCCATATCCGCTCTTGTTCGCCACTATTAGTGGTGCGCATCTTTACGGCTTTCCTTCTCCGAACTCTGATTTCGACTTGCGTGGAGCTCACATTTTACCGGTTAAGGATGTTATTCAGCTCACTCAGCCTAGAGAAACAATTGAGATTTCGCACCTTAAAGGCGGATTGGAAATTGATTTGGTAACGCACGACATCAAAAAGTTTTTTTCGCTGATGCTAAAGAAGAATGGATACGTATTGGAACAACTGTATTCACCGCTTGTGGTGCGCACATCGCAGGAACACGCGGAGCTAAAAGCAGAAATCGGGCCGCAGTGCATTACCCGATATCATGTTTATCACTATAACGGCTTTGCAAAAACGCAGTGGGCGTTATTTGAAAAGACTAAACCGAAGCAAGTAAAGCCTTTGCTCTATGTTTTTAGAGTCCTATTGACCGGCATTCATCTAATGCGTGCGGGAGTGATTGAGGCCAATCTGGTCTCGCTCAACAAAGAGTTCAGGCTGAGCTACATCGATGAGCTTGTAGAGTTAAAAATGAGTGGTGAGGAACACGGCGTTCTCGAGCTGCCCGACCTGACGTTTTACAAACAGGAATTTGATCGCTTGATGGCGCTGCTGGAGGATGCTCACCAAGCAAGCCGGCTTCCCGAGCGTCCGACAGCACACGAAGCGCTGAACGATCTCTTGGTGCGCATAAGACTGCAGCGGCCATAACAGACGCTATAACAGCCGCGAGTCTGGTAATTGAATGACGGTTATCGAGAAATTAACCTTTGCGTATCGGTTTCTTTGCACCGGTGGGCAAAGGCTTGGCTGTTGCAGGGCGCTTGCGCTTGTTCGTAACTTCCTTTTCTGATACGTGTGTTTCTGTTAGACCGACAATTGCCTGCGCGTTGCTCCCCATGATCGACTTGTTCTGCTTAGCCATTTTGTTGTTGGGATCGATTGCCAGTGTTGCGTCCAAGTCGGCCATTGCGCCTTTTTTGTCGCCGGATTTAAATCTGGCCAGTGAACGGTTCACCAGTGCGTCCGGCCATTTTGGTTTCAGCTCCAATGCTTTGTCGAGGTCGGCCAGGGCGGCTTGATTGTCACCCTTGTGCACCTTCGCGAGGCCCCTGTTGCAATAAGCCTCTGCCAGCAGGTTTGATTCGCCGAGCGCGACGAGCTTGTCGCAATCGGCTATGGCGCCGTCCAGTTCTTTCAAGTAGATCTTCGCCAGGGCTCGGTTGAGGTATGGAATTGCGACGTCCGGATCCTTTTGCAGGGCTTGATCGAATTTCTTGATGGCGCCTCTATAGTCGCCTTGTTGGCTCATCTGAAGTCCGTCGTTGTTCAGCTTGATTGCTTCATTCCTGATCGCTACTTGTTCCGCAGTGAGGTGATCGCTCTGAATCACTTTCGGCTTTGGCGCATTTGGTGCTTGCGAGGCCGTACCTGGAATCTCTACGGCGGTTGGCGGCGGTGTTGTCGAGTTCGGAAGCAGTGCTTCTTCGGCTGATACTCGGTAAAGTAACGATTGAGTGAGAATCGCCACAATCAGAGCTGCGGTAGCCTTTGTCGGTCGAGTCATCAAACGCTCCTGTTCTCTGATCTTAGCCTGTGCGCCCATATAGAATGCCCCTTTCGCGGTTATCCTAATCTTTCTATCCGGTGACGTTGGTTTTGCGGAATCTTCTCTTGAAAGGCGTTTGATTCAACTGTCATTCGGCATATTAGAGATTTCTTGCAAAAAAAGTTCGCCGGGGCGGTTTTGTATTGGGCGCGGTGCGTGTTGTGTATCTTTCGCGTATGGATTGGTGCTCTTGGAATGAGTGCGATTGGCTGCTTTTGGGTCGATTTATCGGGTTCGACATTCTTATCAGGAATAAACATAATTGATTGTTTCTTGTTTGCTAGATGAGGGTGCTGCCCATGGCTTCGGAACAAATGACGCAGGGAGAGGCGGAAACGCTCGTTCTCACGGACGATTCGCGCGATTGTCACCAGAGCGAGCCAGCCGCAGTATTGTTCGGGGATGCACCGGCCGGTAGTGCATTAGTTTCAGACGAAGCTGAATCCAGCGATCCTTTTGATGCCGGATTGACTCTTCAGGAAGCTGCGTATGTGTACGGCTACTCGAAGAAAACTCTGAGAACTTTGATTGAGGAAGGTCGCTTACCTGCGGTTCAAGTTGAGACTGGACGCAAGAAAAAGCTCAAATGGAAGGTCTTTCCGTCGGGCGTTCCTGAGGATTTCTTTGAAGCAATTGCTAGCTCTAAAGTTGCCGAACCTGCTGCCGAGAATTTCCCCGCTCCGCCAGTAGAAGCGCAGCCAGAAATGATCGCATTGCCCGAAATTGAAATTGAGTTGCCGGCCGAATCGATTGCTGTAACCGAAGTGGAAATCGAGACTCCGGGCAAGGCCAAAAAGCGAAAGAAGAAGAAAAACAAGAGCAAGCATAAAGAGGCAAAGACCAAAAAGCCTGTAGAGGAGTCCTTGGACTTCTCGATTCCGCCGGCAGACGAGCAGCCGGTACCTGAAGAAGAGGAGTGGACTTCCGAGCAGGAAGCGTTGTTTAACGCGCTATTGGCTCGTTTGTACACTGATGAGCGGGAAGCTGTCGCGGAAGGCGCGCTCGGGCAGTCTCCCGTCGCTGAAGTTGGATCTTCTGTGACCGTCGAGCAGGCTCCAACCGTTGAACCTCCGGCTGTCGAAAATCTGGAAACACTGCTTGATGCAGTCGTGTCGCCCGGTAGCGAGGCTATTGCGGTGCCGGTTCCTGCCGATTCAGCATCGGAAGAATCCTGCACCGTATTTGATGCTTTGGATGAGAACGGCTTGCTGCCGCGCTTAGCTAACTTGGAAGGCGAAGTCTCGCAGTTGATGCATAAGAATACCTATCTAGAGAACCGGGTGGCGGAGCTGGAGGCGACTCTGAAAGTTCTTACAGGGTCAGCAAATGGCAAGATGCGCACGCAAACGATGCTATTTATGATTCCATTTCTTCTTGTCCTTTGTGCTGCTGCAACTGCTTACCTCCGATAAGACGCGCGGGTGTTTATTTAGTGATTCCAATGCTTTACCGGCTCGGGAAATAGCCGGAGTTGTTCTTGCGCATAAAATAGCGCTTGTCAAAAGTGCGATTTTACGTAATAATAAAAACACTTGACATTTTCCTTTCTATGCTCTCTGACTAGGTTTTAGTGAGCGTGATCTGTTGGTTCGTGTTCGAAAGACGCGCGCCAAAGCCAACGCATTGGTTCCTAATTCAGACAATTCCGATACCCGGGCAGAGTGCAGTCCAGGTATCGCCATGTTCGTGCAGCTGCGCTCCCAACAGAAACTTAGATCGTCGCCTTGCTGCGTATTGCTAATCCTCCTGCTTTCCTGCGGGTATTTGCTTCAGGGATCGGCCGCAGCAGCAGGTTTGAGAGAGGGCGCGGAGGATAGCGCTCCAGAGCCGACCGCCAAGAAGTATACGCACTGTTCAAGTCTCGCTGGAAAATCGACGGACTCTGCAACTGCTGCGAGTTTGGAAACTGCCTATCGTCGCGTCTGGGAACTTGTGAAAGACAACACGATGTTTCCGGAGCGGCTAGGTAACTGGAGTCTATGGCAGCGCAAATACGATGGTAAGTTGTCGGCCGAGCGCGATCTTGAGCGCGCAGTCAGCCAAATGCTAGGGGTGCTCGACGATCAATATACTTACTTTCGTGGGGTGAGTGAGACTCAGACGCGGTCGGTCGGTGACGACGAACGCAACGTTGTTAGCTTTGAAATGCTCGATAAGTCCTACGGATACATCTGCATCAAGACGTTTTCTTCTCGTCACGTGGCAGAGGAGTTGCAATTCGCATTGGGAGAATTGTCGGCTGCTAAATCCTACATCCTAGACTTGAGGGACAATAAAGGAGGCTACGTAGATCAGGCGCTGTTGTGTTTCTCTTTATTGGTTGATCAAGGCAAATTCGTAAGTATTCACGGGCGCCAGGCGGGCACTGAGTATCATGAAGAGATCTCGGTTGAATCCACTGAGTTGGTTCGAATAGTAAACAGAGTCGAGTCGCGCGAGCCCCGCGTCATGAATCTGGCCGGAACCCGGCCGTTGATAGTGCTGGTGAATGACGGTACTCGGTCTGCGTCGGAAATGCTTGCGGGTGCTTTGAGGGATGTTCGTAAGGCGCGGCTGATCGGAAGCAAGACCTTCGGTAAAGGTGTTGTTCAGGGAACGTGGAGGCTTGATCCGGGATGCTCGGTCAAGATTGCCATGGCTCGCTTCCTCTTGCCGGGTGGAGCGAGCATAAACGGACGTGGAATCTATCCGGACGTAGTAGCGGAGTTTGGTGTCGATGGAAGTGAGGGTGACTTTATAGACGCTCTGATTTCGAAGCGTCGCTAGTTACTTTCTCTGCTTGCGAATTTCGTCAACTATGTTTCGTAGCGGTACATTCACCGAAACAGGCAATTCAATTCCGGGAATACGGGTAGTTGCTACTACTACAAGTTCGCCTTTCGCGTCGCGGGTTACTTTGGCGCTCCCTTGAACCGGCACGGTTTGTTTTCCGAGGAATCCGAGGTCGATGATCAAGCTCATGCCTTGAATGATAGTCATGTGCAGATCTTTTACGCCTTCACCGACTCCAACTTGAAAGTGGATTTTTTCGCCCAAGTGCATTGAGTCGATTCTTCCGACGGGTAGGCCTTGCTTGATTGGTACGTCAGCCTCTCTCAAAGTTTCGATCTGCAAGTCGAGGACGCGAAATGACTGTAGTTGAATTTGTACGCCTTTCACGTTGGTGAATTCTTGTACGAATTCACCCATCATCTTTAGTGCTGTGCCGAGTTGTCCCGGTAGTCGTTGCGCCGCTTCACCAAGGGCCGTCAGCACTTGGTCCGCAGTGTTCCGGGCCGCGCCTTCATTGGTGAACAATCTTTGGATGTGTAATTCCAAATCGGAAAAGGTATCTCTTTTCTTGGACTCGGAAGTGCTTTCGGTCATGTTTCCTGTTCCTCTTTGCAGAACGAGCAATGCTAAGCTTCCGCAACCCCGTTTGGACAAGCTGTAACTCGAGCGGAGAGGAGCCGGAGCGCCTAAAAAGGATGTGCAGTAATGCTCATATTAGCATCAAGTGCCGGACTGAACCAGCCAACGAAACGCCAGCTGGTAAACTAATGCCGCAACCAGGCTTGTGCAGGGAATTGTGAGGAACCACGAGACCAAAATATCGCGAGCCACCAGCCAGTGTACGTCTTTGACGCGCTCGTTACTGCCGATGCCCATCACGGTAGACGAGACTATTTGGGACGTGGAGACCGGAAAACCGCTTAAGGAGCTGATGAGCAAAATTGCGCCGGCTGCTACTTCAAGGGCGAAGCCGTGAACGATTTTAAGTTTGTAAATCTT
Source organism: Candidatus Obscuribacterales bacterium (assembly GCA_019752635.1). Classification (GTDB taxonomy): domain Bacteria; phylum Cyanobacteriota; class Vampirovibrionia; order Obscuribacterales; family Obscuribacteraceae; genus JAKFUT01. The sequence continues at coordinate 69,611 of JAIELX010000006.1, forward strand.
GCCTACGCGTCGCACAATTCCAGGCGCTGTGGCAATAACACCGAGGGAAATTGCTATTCCTGAGCTGGCTCGTGCCCATAATGGAATTTCGGTACTGTCCGTCAGGTGTGCGCTCTTAAGAGCAAGCATTATAATTCCCATCGCTTTTTGAGGGTCATTGGAGCCGTGGCCGAATGCCAGTACGCAAAGCGCCAGTATTTGCAAAACCTGCAACACTTTATTGGCTTTTGTTGTGGCCCGAAGTAACGCCAGGTTGGTCAGTCCGAGCATGGCGTAGCCTGCCACGAATCCCGCTACAGGAGAGCCGATCAGGCTTACTATTGCTCTGGCCATACCCGTGGGGTGTAGAAGCGAGTACGTGCCTCCGTCTATTGCGCCCGGGCCTCCAGCGGCCATTGCTGCGCCCAGGAACGCACCGAATAGGGCGTGTGTGGAACTGGACGGAAACTTCAAAAGTTTTATGACATAGTTCCACAGCGTTGCAGTCAGCAGTGTTGCAACAAGCACTTGCAGGAGTTCTAATGATGGTGGCAGCGTGGTCACGGAACCGACCATTTTTGCTACTGCTGATCCACCGAACAGGGCACCAAGCAGCTCGCAAAGTGCCACCAGTAAAACTGCGTGTGCCGGCGATAGCGCTCGGCATGAAATGACACCGGCCGTAACGGAGCTACCGTCCTGAACTCCGTTCGTGTAAGCAAAGAGTAAGGCTAACCCGATGACGATGTATGCAAGTAACCAATCCGCCACCGCAGCTGCTTCCTCTTCTTTGTCAGCTCATTTTTACAATGACATGGAGTAACTTTTCGCCTACTCGATCGATTCGTTCTGATGCTTGCATCATTTGTCTATACACTTCGGTGACTCTCAAGATCAGCTTGATGTCTTCCTGATGGAGTAAATCTTGCATGCTGCGTCGATAGACTTTTGCAAACTTGTTTTCGGATTTGCGAGCTAAGAGTGCTTTCGATGCCGCATCTTTCAAATCGGTCTTTAACGATTCAATGGAATCGCGGAGGTAGAATGTGCCTTGCGCCAACAGCTCGGCCATGTCCAGCAGTTCGGGGTTTCGCTGCGGCAGTACCTCGAATGCTTCGACCTCTCGCACGATTGCTTTCGCGGAGTTTATTACTTCGTCCAGGCATGCGGAAATTTCAAAAATGTCTTCACGGTCGAATGGAGTAACGAACGAATCAACGAGTTTCCTTTCCAAATCAATTTTCAGCTGGTCTGCTTCTTCTTCGAGGTCTCTCACATTTTGACAGCGATTTCCTCCGCCGGTGAGCAACCACTGCTCCATGGCTTGCATGCCTTCTAGCGTTTTGTCAGCTTGTGAGAGTAGCAGTGCGTAAAAGTCGATCGTTGGTTCGAAAATTTTGCCGAACCAGTTTACGGGCTTTCTTTCAGCAGTCATGTTAGCGTTCCCCGACAAGCCAACACTGTTATACCGCAGATTGGAGAGCCGGTTATTGTCAAGCAATGCGGGCTGGCTGACGGCGTCGGCGCTCTAGAGCTGGAAGGACTAAAAGCTGATCACTTTGAGGACAATGCGCTCATTGTGACTCTGGCTCTTGCCGGAAGTCTAATAATAGTGATACGAAGGAGGGACTGGCAGGGAATGTCCCTCCTTCGTATGATTTAGAACCCGATCTGAAATCGCTTAAGCGGAGCGCATCGACCAGGGTTCTGAATAGTAATATCCGGGGGGCGGAATTTTTCGACACTTCTATTCAAGATTTTTTGCATCCTCGCCGCCGAAGCTCACGCGGGGTTTAATTATTTCCTGATTGGGGATAGGATCACTTAACTATAGGCGGATTCGAGGCCCGGCAACAACCGATGACCAACTCCCTCCACAGTAAGTGCAAGCGGTGCGGTAAGGAATTCTCCTCGAGCACCTGTCCCTACTGCACTGTCACAGGTCTTGACCTTGAGGCTTTGCTAGCCGAAGAAGGATTGACTCTCAATCCGGAGATGCCGGCGGAAGACGAAGTGCCGGTGGCCCTGGTAGACACTGTCACCGGGAAGCCCCTTCCTGTGTTGGCGCCTGTCTGCAAAGTCGGACGCGATGTTACCAATGACATCGTAATTGCCGGGGATCGCAGCTTGTCACGGTATCACTTCCAGATTCGAGTTTGGGGCGACGAATACTTTATAGAAGACTGCGGTAGCCGAAACGGGACCTTTCTGAACGGTAGCCCGATCAGCACACCGCGTAAGCTGGCAAATGGCGACGTTGTCAGTGCTGGCATGTCTCGTTATACGTTTGCGCTCAAGTCAACCGGTAACCATGGTTCGACCGAATCGGCGCTGGATTCTTTGATTGCGCCGGCGAAAGAGCACGATGCGGAAAGTGACTGTGAAACTGCGCCGCAGCCGGATTTAATCGTTAAGTATGCGCCTCCGACTTCAGAGAGAAGTCAGTTGTCGGAGCAAAGCAAGGAAGCTTGGCGGAACGGTCCCGCAGCCGGGCCGATTACTGAACCTGCCGGTATGAGAGGTGCTTATCCTGAATGGAGCAAGCAGTTTATTCCTCCGGAAGTAGCGAAATTGAACGAGGAAAGAGAGCGGATGCTTGCTTTCATCGAAAAGGCGCAAAGAGATTTGCATGATTTGGAAACACGTATTGCCAACGGTGGAATGTTCAGTGCCGACCTGTTGTGCGACGAAGGTGATGCATTGACGAGTCGGATCAAGGAAGTTTTTACTTCCATCGGCTGGAAGACGGATTGGTCAAATTCCAATCATATGGAAATGACGTTGAAGCATGACGGAAAAGTTGAGGCTGTATTGCGCGTGGTCTGTTGCGGCAAGGAGCCTCCTATGACCGAGCTTGAGGCTTTAGTCAATCAACAGGCGGTCGTTTGGTGCCAGTTTACATACGAGCCGAAAGGTATTTTGGTTCTGCAACAAAGCCCGAGCCTTTCGCCGGAGCAAAGACCGCCATTGAGTCGCGACTTCTCGGAAAGCGCAGCCAAGAAAAAATTGAGTGTAGTCACAACGCCGCAGCTGTTCACAATCTATCGTTTGCTCAATGGTGGCAACGGTGATAAGGACTATATCAAACAGTTGCTGTTCACTACCAATGGCTTAATGCCAGGGTTTACGCCGGTTCGCGATTCCATGGCGTAGTCTTTAGCCCCACTTCGCCAATCTGTTCTTGATCAACTCTATTGTGGATGGCGAGTAGAGTCGAAACGCATGGACGGGCACTTTGCCTGCCAGCTCTCTAACGGTTTTTTCGCTTGGTCTATCGCAGATGACAGTGTCAGCGTGTTTCATGAGATAGCTGATCTCCGTCTGTTCGCTCAGTAGCAGAGTGCGCACGGCAACTTCTTCTCCGCGAAGAGCCGCCGTCATGTTCGTTGCCATTCTCAGCAGCGTGTTGCTAACCGAAACGAAAGCAGCGATGCTACCCGACTTAAGCGAGGTGATGGCGCCGAGTTCTTCGCTGCCTGGTTCCACCGTACAAACTATAAATCTAGTTGGATCGATCGGCAGAGCTTGCAACGGAAACACGTGATAGAAACTGGTGACTAACAACGAGTCGGGAAGTAACTCTTGTTTAGTGCGTAACTGTTCTGCTGTTATGGGTTCGATTGGCAAGTCAAAATGTGGTTGGAGTTCCGAGATCAAAATGGGATGAAAATCCACATTGCGATCGACGACGAGAATTCTTTCTACTTTCTTGGCGGCAAGGAGCCTTGCAACAGTCTCTTTTACTTCGTCGCGCGACATTCCGGACTCGGATGCTCGTGCTAAAAATTGGCGAAAGAGTTGCTCGAGCGATGCTTCTTTTATTGTGTCTTCCGTGCCGCGTCCGGCCACGCGCACTCCGCTTCCTTGCCGGATGTCCAGCAGACCGGCGTCCGCCAGATGATTGTACGCGGATGTCACTGTGCTGTGATGAATACCGAGTCTTTGTGCCAGCGCTCGAATGCTGGGAAGTTTGTCTTTTGCTTTCAGTGTACCGGATGCGATTTGCAATCCAATTTGTTCGATAAGTTGATCGCGCACCGGGACCGAACTCTCTTTGGAAATGCTGATCTTAATCGAAGATGAAAGCATGGGTTACTCGCAACGAAACACCGACGTTGTCGAGTTGCCTCGACAATACATATTGTAGCGACGTTGAAAACGTGCCGCCCGGACTTGACATTGGGTTGGGCCGGCGTGAGCGGCGTTCGCTTATCCGAGACCGCGAGAAAGTATTAGGGCTCCGGATAAGCGCCGGATGCAAAGTGGAAGACGGGGCGAAGTCGCTTCCGAGGGCGGCTTAGAGATTGGTCAGAAAAACTCCGCATTGCCTCAGAATAAATCGCACCCGGACAGGGGCCGTTGCCTCAATTAAAATCGCACCCCTTAGCAACAAAGCTTGGGGGAAGGATGAAGAGGCAGCGAATGACATTAGCATCCC